>NZ_VIUM01000001.1:0-778176 GCF_007828315.1 Burkholderia sp. SJZ089
AAGCTGCCGCTCACGCTGGTGGTGTTCAACAACAGCTCGCTGGGCTTCGTATCGATGGAGATGAAGGCCGGCGGTTACCTCGACGACGATACGCGGCTGGCCGATACCGACTACGCGGCGATCGCGCGCGGCGCCGGCATCGACGGGATTCGCGTCGAGCGTTCGGACGAACTGGAGGCGGCGCTGAAGGATGCGTTCTCGCGCCCGCATCCGGTGCTGGTGGACGTGCGCATCGCGCGCCAGGAGATCGCGCTGCCGCCGAAGATCGAATGGGCGCAGGCGAAGGGCTTCAGCCTCTACATGCTGAAGGCCGTGCTGAACGCGAAGGGCAACGAGGTGGTGGAGCTGGCGACGACCATGTTCCGCTGAGGCGAAAACGACGACGCGCCGACGGCTTTCGCCGTGGGCGCGTCGTGGGACGTTCGGGCAGGGCCCCGGTCGGCCGGAAACGGCGCCGGGGCCTTGTCGTTCCTGCTGGCCTCGGAAGAGGCCAGCAGGGCGACGTCCTTACTTCGGTTCGGTTGCTTCGGGCGCGGCGGGCGCGGGCTCGCCGGCATCGGCTGCCGGCGCCGCCTCGGTGGCCGCCGGCGCTGCCGCCTGGGCCTCATCCGCTGCCGCCGATGCCTCGACCAAGGCCGGCGTGCCGGCCTGATCCTGTGCCGCCACGGCTTGAGCCGCGCCGGCTTCGTCGCCGGCCGCTGCGTCCTTGGCGGCGTCGCCGTCCTTGCCCGCTTCGCCGCGCTTGGCGGCGTCGCCGGCCTTGGCCTTCGCGGCCGCGCGCGAGCGTCGTGCCTGGTCCAGGCGTACGGCGCCGGCGGCCTGCTGGGCCGTCACGTCACCGGCTTCGGCACCGTTCAGGTCGACCCGCTTCGCGCCGTCGACCAGGCAGGCCCAGTAGCGGCTGCCGCGGCACCATTCCTTGATGGCGTCGCGCAGTTGCGCTTCGTCCAGGCCGAGCTCGGCGGTATGCGCGACCAGGTCCTTGAAGATGCCGATCTTGAGCGGCAGCTTCGGCGCGGGACTCTTGGGGAAGGCCGCGGGAAAGCGGCGCTGCAGCTTGCCGATGGCCAGCACGGTCGGGTTGACCGGCTTCGCGTCGGCGGCGGGTGCCGGCCGGCGCGTCTGCGCGTGCGCGGGCTTGCCCGACGACGGCTTGCCGCCGGCAGCGGCAGGCCGCCCGCCCGGCTTGTGCGCCGGCTTGCCGGACGACTTGGCGGGAGCTTGGGTGGAGGACTTGCCTTGCGGCTTGGCGTCGGCTCGCTGTTTGGCGAGCTGCTTCTTCAATTCTGCGAGTTGTTCGAAACCCATTTCGCACGATCATTCAGGTTGGACGGCGATTGTAGCAGCCCGGCGCCCGGTTTCGTCCCGATCGACTGAAAGTTCTTTGCCGGGCGGGCGTCGGCGCGACAGGGCCTCGACGTTTCGTTGCGCGACAAGGGCAAAAGTGTCGACCCGCGGGCACGCAATCATCGGATCAAATCGGATCCATCGCGCCAACCCGGTGCACGAGGCGCGATAACCGCGATTCGCTCATCACTTTCCAGAGCCAACTCTCAATTTTTGGCAGCAACCCTCAAGTTTTATCCACCCCCATCCGTTTACCGGTCCATCGATCAACCGGGCCACAAGCCCGTTAATGTCAGACTGAGCTTTCACCATGCTTTCGTCCCTGCGCGCCCGTATCGTCGCCGCCTGTGTCGCCATCGTGGTGTTCGCGCTTTGCGCGAGCACCGTGATCGGTTATGTCGTCACCCGCGCGGCGAACCTCGAGGACCTGAACCGCAACCTGAGCGCTACCGCGCTCGGCAACGGCAACGGCATACGCGACTGGGTCGCCTCGAAACGCCGGATGATCGAGTCGCTCGGCGACACCGCGCTGTCGGCCGATCCGGTGCCGGGCTTCCTGCAGATGGCGGCGGCCGGCAGCTTCCTGAACGTCTATGCCGGCTACCCCGACAAGACCTCGAAGTTCTCGGACCCGACCGGCATCCCGGACGGCTACGACCCGACCGCGCGCCCCTGGTACCGGCAGGCGGCCGAGGCCGGCCGCTCGGTGGTGACCACGCCCTATGCCGATGCGCGCACCGGCAAGGTGGTGGTGACCTTCGCGGTGCCGGTGATGCGCGACGGCCAGTTGAAGGCGGTGGTCAGCGGCGATGTGACGATGGACAACGTGATCGCGAACGTGAAGTCGATCCGGCCGACGCCGGGCAGCTTCGCGATGCTGGTCGACGGCAGCGGCCAGATCGTCGCGCATCCCGATGCGGCGCTGACCGGCAAGGCCTTGTCGACGCTGTCGCCCGATCTCGCGAACCTGCCGCTGGCCGCGCTCGACGCGACCGACAAGCCGTTCGTGGCACGCATCGGCGGCGCCAACAAGTTGTTGCGCGCGCAACCGATCGCGGGCACCGACTGGCGGCTGGTGGTGGCGATCGACGAGGCCGAGGCGATGGCGGGGATCCGCTCGCTGCTGGTGACCTTCGCGATCGTGTTCGTCGCGATCGTGCTGCTGGCCTCGGCGGTGGTGGTGGCCCTGACGGGCACGGCGTTTCGCCGGCTCTCGCAGGTGCGCGAGGCGATGGCCGCGATCGGCTCGGGCTCGGGCGACCTGACGCAGCGCCTGCCGGCCGAGGGGCGCGACGAGGTGGCCGACATCGCGCGTTCGTTCAACGCCTTCGTCGGCAAGCTGCACGACGTGATGCGCGAGGTGCGCGATGCCAGCGAATCGGTGCGCGCGGCGGCCGACGAGATCGCGGCCGGCAATGCCGACCTGTCGTCGCGTACCGAATCGGCGGCGGCCAGCCTGCAGCAGACGGCGGCCTCGATGGAGCAGATCACGGCCACCGTGGGCCAGTCGGCGAGCGCCGCCACGCAGGCCGACGAACGGGCCGGCGAGGCCTCGCGGATCGCCACCCACGGCGGCGAGGCGGTGTCGCGCGTGGTGGCGACGATGGAGAAGATCGAGCAGGCCTCGAGCCGGATCGGCGACATCATCGGGGTGATCGACGGGATCGCGTTCCAGACCAATATCCTGGCGCTGAACGCGGCGGTCGAGGCGGCGCGCGCGGGCGAGCAGGGGCGTGGTTTCGCGGTGGTCGCGCAGGAGGTGCGCAGCCTCGCGCAGCGCAGCGCGCAGGCCGCGCGCGAGGTCAAGGCGCTGGTCGAGACCACCGTGGAGCGGGTCGGCGACGGCGCCTCGCAGGTGCGCTCGGCCGGCGCGACGATGGACGAGATCGTCGGCAACGTGGCGAACGTGACGACCATCATCTCGGAGATCCGCCACGCCGCCAACGAGCAGACGCGCGGGATCCAGGAGGTCAATCACGCCGTCACGCAGCTCGACGAGATGGTCCAGCAGAACGCGGCCCTGGTGGAGCAGTCGACGGCGGCGGCCGCCGCCTTGCAGAGCCAGGCCGGCGCGCTGGCGGCGACGGTGGCGCGATTCCGCGTGGCGTGAAGCGGTCGGCGATGCCGGCGCGATGTACCGGCGAGGTGCCGCCGCGTGGCTAGGTGGGCGTCACGAGCCGGACATGATGCAGACATGAGGCATCGCGATGCGCTTGCGATGCAGGACAAGAGATCAACGGGTTCGGCGCGAGCCGGGCGATGCCGGGTGCCACGGCCGTCGCCCGCGCGAAAACGGGCGGCCGAGCCCGCGGCAATACCGTGGTTCGACGCGTGACGTACGGCGATCGACGCATTCGCCGCGCGCCGCGCGTCCCGTTTTCGCGAACAGTTCGGGTCGGTCGTACACGGTTTCGCCAGTTCGCGGCAGCGAGGACGGCGCCGGCGGATAATCGCGCCGGCCGCCGTGGTCGGGCTCGCGTCGCGCAGACAGGCGCGTCGCGGGCGGGGCCGACCGTCTGCCTTCACGTGGCGTCGCATCGCGTGCGCGGTTGCGGCATCGAGGTGGCCGGATCGACCCGGCAATTCCCGCATCGGCATCACAGGGGGGCGGGGACAGGAGCATGTAAAAAAGCGAGCCACTATCTCAAAATAGTGGATTGAGACCTGTTTGAGCATTACCAACCGTCGCGCGCGCATCGACTCGACACAACCCATACAGGGCGAGCGGGGACGACGGTGTTCTACGAGGAAGCTGTCATGTCGAATTACCACGAGCTGCTCGCTCAACTGAACGAGCTGACCCGCCAGGCCGGCGAGGCCCGCGAGGCCGAGCTCAAGATCGTGATCGCCGATATCCGTCGCGCGATCGCCGAATACGGGCTGACCGAACGCGACCTGTTCCCGCCGCGCCTGGGCCGGCCGCGCAAGGAAGACCAGAAGCCGAAGCCGCGCTATCGCGACCCGGAAACGGGCGCCACCTGGACCGGCCGCGGCCGCGTGCCGGGCTGGATCGCCGGGCAGGATCGCGAGCGCTTCCTGATTTCCTGAGCGGCGCCGGCGGGCGCGCCCGCTGCCGTGGCGGATGATGCGGCGGCAGCGTTCCGCCGTCCCGCCGCGGCGGCTGTCAGTCGAACGACGGCGGGCAAGAGGTAATCGACGCTGCAGGTGAGGTTTCGGTGCGATTCGCGCGCCGGATTTTTTTTCGAATGACAGGTCAAACGTTTGCGCCTCGCCTGAATCGATCGAATTGAGGTTCCCGGCGTCGATCCGGCGCGAAACCACCGGCGCCGAAGCGCAGCCGGCGCCCGCCCGGCCGACGCGCTACCACGATATCGCGCGACACCAGCGCCCCCGCCCGCACCCCGCCATTTCCAGGCACGCGCCCCGCCCAGAAACGTGACAGATTTTCCCGTTTTCGTGCATTGAGGCCGCGCGCCCATGCTTCTAGACTGGCTTGCCCGGTCCGATCCGCCGCGCCGTCCGGCGCTGGCGCGAATCGCGAGGCCATGCCCAATCCAAGGAGACAACCCGATGCTGCGAGCTTCACTACTGATCGACAACCAGGACCGCCAGGCCGCCAACGGCGCGAGCTTCACGCGCGCCAATCCCGTCACCGGCGAGGCGCGCACCGAGGCCGCCGCGGCCACCGTGCAGGATGCGCTGGACGCCGCCAACAGCGCGGCGGCCGCGTTCGCCGGCTGGTCCGCCACCACGCCGGGCGAGCGGCGCGCGATCCTGTTCCGCGCGGCCGAGCTGATCGACGCGCGCGGCGAGCGTTTCGCCGAGGCGATGGCGGCCGAGACCGGCGCGGCCGCGAGCTGGGCGCATTTCAATTGCCGGATCGCGGCCGACATGCTGCGCGAGGCCGGCGCGATCACCACCCGCATCGTCGGCGAGGTGATTCCCTCGAACCTGCCGAACACGATGGCGATGGCGCTGCGGCAGCCGGCCGGCGTGGTGCTCGGCATCGCTCCCTGGAACGCACCGGTGATCCTCGGCGTGCGCGCGCTGGCGATGGCGCTGGCCTGCGGCAATACCGTGGTCCTCAAGGGTTCCGAGCTGTGCCCGATGACGCACTGGCTGATCGGCGAGGCGCTGCGCGACGCGGGCCTGCCGCCCGGCGTGCTGAACGTGGTGTTCAACGCGCCCGAGGATGCCGCGCCGGTGGTGGAAGCGCTGATCGCGCATCCGGCGGTGCGGCGCATCAACTTCACCGGCTCGACGCGGGTCGGCCGCCGCATCGCCGAACTCGCCGCGCGGCATCTCAAGCGCTGCCTGCTCGAGCTGGGCGGCAAGGCGCCCTTCGTGGTGCTCGACGACGCCGATCTCGACGAGGCGGTGAAGGCGGCCGCCTTCGGCGCTTTCTTCAACCAGGGGCAGATCTGCATGTCGACCGAGCGCGTGATCGTCGATGCCAGGCTGGCCGACGATTTCGTCGAGCGGCTCGCCGCGCGGGCGACGGCGCTCAAGGCCGGGTTGCCGGGCGAGCCGGGCGCGGTGCTGGGCTCGATGATCGGCGCCGAGGCGGCCTCGCGCGTGCGCCAGCTGATCGACGACGCGCTGGGCAAGGGTGCCGTGCTGGCGGCCGGCGGGCAGTTGCAGGGCAGCGTCATGCAGCCGGCGGTGGTCGACCGCGTGACGCCGGCGATGCGGCTCTACGGCGAGGAATCGTTCGGCCCGGTGGCGGCCGTGACGCGTTTCAGCGATATCGAGGAGGCGATCTCGATCGCCAACGATTCGGAGTACGGCCTGTCCTCGGCCGTGTTCGGGCGCGACGTGCAGCGCGCGCTGGCGGTCGGCCGGCGCATCGAGGCCGGGATCTGCCATATCAACGGCGCCACCGTCCACGACGAGGCGCAGATGCCCTTCGGCGGGGTCAAGGCGAGCGGTTACGGCCGCTTCGGCGGCACCGCGGCGATCGACGAATTCACCGAGCTGCGCTGGATCACGGTCCAGTCGGGGCCGCTCGCGTATCCGATCTGAGGTCGAGGTCGGCATGCGGCGGCGGCAGGCGACGCGCCTTGCCTGTCGCCAACGCCGCCCGGGCCGCCGGCGTCAGGGCCAGTCGGCGTAGCTGCGTGTCGCGTCGTGGGCGACATCCGGCCCGTCCTGCGCCTGGCGGCGAAAACCGGCCGGCGTGAGGCCGGTCTTGCGGCGGAAGAAGCGGCTGAAGTGCGTGGTCGACTTGAAGCCGAGGTGGTCGGCCACCTGCTCGATGCTCAGGCCCGAGCGCACCAGCCGCAACCGCGATTCGTGCACCACCCGTTCGTGCAGCAGGGCGAGCGGCGTGCGGCCGAGGCTGCGCGTGCAGAGATCGTGCAGCCGGTCGGCGGAGATGCCGAGCTGCCGCGCATAGTGCTCGACGGTCCAGTGCGCGCGGAAATGCAGCTCGACCAGGTGCCGGAAGCGCAACAGCAGCGAGGCGCCCGCGCCCTGGCCCTGCTGGCTCAGGTCCTCGCAGCCGGTCAGGCGCCAGCACTGGATCAGGATCAGCGCGAGATGCGCCGACAGCAGGTTCCACGAGCCGCGTTCCTCGCGGCGGATCTCGCGCAGCAACGCGTCGAAGCTGTGGCGCAGGTCGCCCAGCGCCTCGGCCGAGCCGATCGTCTCGATCGCCGTCGTCCGGTCGGCCAGGTAGCGCAGTTGCACGGCCTCGGCGTTCTGGCCGAGCGCCTCGCGGGCGAGTTCGCCCGATACCGCCAGCAGGATGCCGGTCGAGCCGGGCGCGAGGCGCAGATGATCGTCCGGTGTGGCGGGCGTCCACAGCAGCGCGGGCGCCTGCAATCGATGGAGCTGCCGGCCGGCGGCAATCTCGGCGCGGCCGCTGAGCAGCAGCAGCGCGGCGCGATCGAGGTCGGCTTCGCCCTGCGCGAGCGGATAACGGCGCGATTGCAGCGCCGCGTCGAGCTGGCGGGCGGCCGCGTGCGCATGCAACTGGCTGCTGGATCGGGGGGCAGGGGGCGAGGTGTGGTCCATGCGTGGCGCGTCGGATGCGGGCGGCGCGTCGCGGCGCCGCCCGCCGGCGGGAAATGCGGCCGGCGTCGCGCAGTGTACCTCGCCGGTTGCCGCGGTTGCGCATAGCCGCGTCCTGGCCAGCCCGACGTGATTGCGCGCAGGCGATCGCGGCACATGGCTTGCTCTGGCTGGCATCGCGCCGCCGGATCGCTCGGCCGCCTTGCGCTTCGCCATCGGCCGCGCGAGCGCCTTGCGCGAGGCCACGCGCGCTCGAATCGCGCCGAACCCCCACGTCCGCCGTCGCGCCCCTGCCATCGTCGCCCGGCCATCCCCCTGTCAGTTCGCGCATTACAGCGCGCTTCCGTTTGCTTTACGCTCACGCGATCAATAACCGGGCCACATCGCATGGCTTCCCGCATCCGCCGCAAGGCGACGCGCCGGCAATCCGAGGCAGCCGGCATCCGCACGTCGCCTGCGTGCGTCAGTCCGCTTGAAAAACATCATCAGAACTGGAGGGGGACATGGCAACACATCGGGCAACACATCGCGCAGCACGTCGTTTCGTGAAATCGCTGATCGCATCCTGTCTGTGCGCGGGCCTGCTGGCCGCGTGCAACGACGACGGCACGCAGTCGGAGGGCATCGGCAGCCAGCCGGGCGCCGCCGCGCTGGCGTTCCGGATGGATGCCGGCGGCCAGATCAACGCATTCTTCCGCCAGGACAAGGTGGCCGCGCACCTGTTGGTGCGCTCGTCGACCAAGCCGCGCCTGCTGGTGGTGTTCCCGGCCGGCAACAGCGGCACCGGGCTGTGGTTCGACGACACGGCGCAGGCCGTCAACTGGAACCTCGACACCGCGCCCTCGGCGATCTCGAACCAGGACCATCTCGGCCGGCCCTTGTACGGGATCGCGTCCGACGTGTCGGTCGACACCGGCACGCTGACGATCCGCCAGGGCCTGCTGAGCAACGTGCGTTTCCTGCGTGACTACAACGGCGGCGCCACGGTGCCGGCGCAGATCGTGGTGGCGCCGGGCGTGCAGGGCAGCACCGCGCAATGGCAGCGCGACCGCGTGGATGGCGCGCCGGGCCAGGCGCTGCGGATCACGCTGCGCGACGGCGGCAGCATCAATACGACGGCCGACGGCAAGCTGGTGCTGCAGGCGCCGGCCGGCAGCCAGCGGCTGCGGCTGCACGTCGAGGCGCTGACCGGCGAGACGCCGCTCTCGGCGATCGGCCACGACGATCTGTTCGAGGCCTCGGTGGGCGCCGATCCGGTCAGCCAGGACGTGGTCGAGTTCCTGAGCTTCAACGACAAGCTGCTGGCCGGCTCCTGGCAATACGACACCTACTTCGGCCGCGACACGCTGATCTCGGTGCAGATGCTGATGCCGGTGCTCAAGGCGCCGGCCATCGAGGCCGGCCTGCGCTCGGTGCTGAATCGGCTCTCGCCTGACGGCAAGGTGGCGCACGAGGAGGGCATCGGCGAATTCGCGCTGATCGACAACGCGAAGAACGGCCGGCCCAACGATGCGACGCCCACCTACGACTACAAGATGATCGACGGCGACTACCTGCTCGCGCCGGTGATGGCCGCCTGGCTGCTCGACGACACGCGCGGGCAGGCGCGCGCGGCGGCCTTCCTGGCGCAGTCGGCGGGCGCCGGCGCGACCAACGGCAGCCTGTTCGTGAGCAACCTGCTGCATGTGGCCAGCACCGCGCAGCCCTTCGTGCAGCAGCCCACGGCCGCCAACCTGATCCACCTGAGGAGCGGCGAGATCGTCGGCAACTGGCGCGACAGCACCGACGGCCTGGCAGGCGGCGTGGTGCCGTTCGACGTCAACGCGGTGCTGGTGCCGGCCGCGTTGCGCGCCGCCAGCAATTTTCTGGCGCGCGGCCTGCTCGATCCCTACCTGAGCGCCGACCAGCGCGCGATCCTGCAGAACGCCGCCAACCAGGCGAACGCCTGGGAGCAGCAGGCGCCGCCGCTGTTCCGGGTCGGCGTGCCGGTGGCCCAGGCCGCCAGCGACGCCTCGAGCTATGCCGCCTCGGCGGGCGTGCCGGCCGGCACCGCGCCGGCCGCGCCGCTCGATTTCTATGCGCTGTCGCTCGACGCGCAGGGCAAGCCGATCCCTGTGATGAACTCGGACGGCGGTTTCGCGCTGCTGCTCGGCACGCCACCCGAGGACGAACTACAGCGCATCGTCACCGATGCGATCCAGCCGTTCCCGAACGGCCTGATCACCGACGTCGGCATGCTGATCGCCAACCCCGCCTATGCCGATCCCGCGCTCTGGCCGAAGTTCACCAGCTCGGCCTATCACGGTACGGTGATCTGGTCCTGGCAGCAGGCGATGTGGGTGGCCGGACTCGACCGGCAACTGGCACGCCAGGATCTGTCGGACGCCACGCGCACGCTGCTGAGCCAGGCGCGGCAACGAATCTGGCAGGTGATCTCGAATGCGCGCGAGATGCGGACCTCGGAGATGTGGACCTGGTCCTGGGCCAACGGCCAGTACCAGGCCGACGCGTTCGGCACGCGCAGCGCCGACGCGACCGAGGCCAATGCCGCCCAGCTCTGGAGCACCACCTACCTGGCGATCCAGGATCCCGGCACGCGCGCCGGCAAGTTCTGGTGGCAGGCCTCGTCGGGGCCGCAGGCGGTGACGATGCCGACCGTCGCGCGGGCGGGGAGCCGCGGCGTGGTGGCGATGGGCGGGTCGTGAGGCACGGCGGCGGGTAAAAGCCGACAAGGCTAGCCGACACGACGAGCCGACACGACGCGGCGCTGACCGCGTCGTGCTCGATGCGCGCGCAACCATCGCAGGCATCGATTCCTCAGACATGAACGCTCGCGCCGACGCAGGTTTCGTGCCGCGCCGGCGCGCGGCCCGCGACGCGCGGAATCGGCGCGATCCCGTGTTTTCCCGTCCTGCGCAAGTCGCGTCGAGCCGCTATAACGGGCGAATCGACGTTCGCACGGGGGAGGGCCGGGATGAGATGGCTGACAGGACTGCTGATCGTGCTGCTCGGCACGGCGCTGGTCGCCGCGCGGCGGCCCGATATCGATACGTCCGTGGTGCTGGCGGCCGGTTATGGCGCGACCGTGGTGATCGGCGTGATGGCCGGGCGGCTGATCCGGGGGCGCGCGGCTCGCAACCGGCGCTGATTCCGGCTGGTCAGGGCTGGTTCGCGTGGAGCCGCGTCGCTCGATGCCGGGCGGCGCGGCCGAGCCTCGCCGCGCCGGCTTGCCTCGTTCAACGGCTGCCGCGTGCGTTCGCGCCGGGCCGGGCCACCGCGCCACGTACCTCGAAGGCCACCTGGTCGACCGGCTTGCCGCCCGCGTCGAGCAATTCCAACTGATGCCGCCCCGGCCAGGGCAGCCAGGCCAGGCGCTCGCCATGGCCGATCACGCGGCCGTCGAGCCGCCAGCTGCCGCGCCCCCCGTTACCCGTTACCCGCTCGAACCAGACGCGCTGGTTGTGCGGCGGGATGTCGGGGTCGAGCGCGAAGATGGTGCCGTCGGTCGGCGCGGCAATCGCCAGCGGCGCACGCGCGTTCGAACCGGCGCCGGTCGAGACGTTGCGGATCCGCGCCGTGCCTGCGCGTGACTGAGCGGCCGTGGCGGGCGAGCCGCCCGCGCCGGCCGCCAGCCGTACCTGGCTGGTTTCGGTGCCGCGCACGAACCACTCGTCGCGCGAAGGCTCGATCGCGCGCTCGAAGTCCACGCGCTCGCGCACCACGCCGGCCGGCGGCCGCGGCGCGACGCTGCCGCCGTCGCGATGCAGGCGAGCGACCAGCGCCGCCCATACGGGCGCGGCGCCTGTCACGCCCGATACCTCGCGCATCGGCGAGCCGTCGGCGTTGCCGACCCAGACGCCGATCGTGTAGCGCGAGGTGAAGCCGACCGCCCAGTTGTCGCGCATGTCCTTGCTGGTGCCGGTCTTGACGGCCGAGAACACGTGCGTGGCGAGCGGGCTGTCGAAGCCGAAGGTGCGCGTGCGCGCGTTGTTGTCGGCCAGCATGTCGGTGACGATGAAGCTGGCCTCGGGGCTGAACACACGCCTGGCCGCCTGGCTCGCGCCCGCTTGCGTGGCCGCTCGTGAAGCCGCTTGCGGCGTCGCTTTGGAGGCCGCCTGCGCGGGGTCGCGCGGCAGGTCGTAGGTGGGCAGCGCGAGGCCGCCGTCGGCCAGCGCGCGATAGGCATTGGCGAGCGTCAGCAGCGACACGTCGGCGCTGCCCAGCGCGAGGCTGTAGCCGTAGTAGTCGCCTTCCTCGGTCAGCGGCAGGCCCAGCGAGGTGAGGGTGCGCGAGAAGCGATGCGGGGTGACCAGCACCAGGGTGCGCACCGCCGGCACGTTCAGCGAGGAGCCGAGCGCGCTGCGCACGCTGACCCAGCCCTTGAAGTCGTGATCGTAGTTCTGCGGCACGTAGAGGCCGCCGCCGGCGGCCAGGTCGACCGGCGAATCGTCGAGCAGGGTGGCGCCGGTCAGGCGTCGCTCGTCGATCGCCTGCGCATAGAGGAAGGGCTTGAGCGTCGAGCCGGCCTGGCGCAGCGCCAGCACCGAATCGACCTCGCGCGCCGCCGACAGCGCACCCGAGGAACCCACCCAGGCGCGGATCTCGCCGCTGGCGTTGTCGATTACCACCGCCGCGCCGTCCTGCACGTTGCGCGACTGCGGCGGCGCGTTCAGCTCGGTCAGGGCGCGCGTGAGCGTGTCGCGCGCATAGCGCTGCAGTCCCGCGTCGAGCGTGGAGCGGATTCGCGCGCCGGGCTGGGGATGGGTTTCGGCGGCCACGCGGCGCGCGAAGTGCGGCGCCAGCGATTCGCCGTCCTGGAACGCCGAGGAGGGCGGCGCGGGCCGTGCGAAGGCCAGTTGCACGAAGCCGTCCAGGCCCTTGCAGCCGGCGCTGCCCTGCTGCATGTCGCGCAGGATCCGGCAGGCGCGCTCGGCCACCTTCGGATAGCTGGCGTTGGGCGCGCGGATCAGCGCGGCGGCCACCGCCGATTCGCGCTCGTCGAGTCCCGAGGGCGCCTTGCCGAACAGCGACCAGGACAGCGCCGAGAGGCCCACCGTCTCGCCGCGGAACGGCACCAGGTTCAGATAGGCCTCGAGGATCCGGTCCTTGCGCCAGGTCCGTTCGAGCCACAGCGCGTCGATCGCCTGGCCCGCCTTCTGCGGCAGCGAGCGCTGGCCTGAATGGCGCGAGCTGTCGCCGAGCAGGCCGGCCAGCTGCATGGTGACGGTCGAGGCGCCGCGCGTGCGCGAGTTCCACAGGTTGGCCCAGGCTGCGCCGGCGATGCCGCGCCAGTCCACGCCGCTGTGCTCGTAGAAGCGCTTGTCCTCGGACACCACGATCGCCTCGCGCAGCGCTGGCGAGACGTCGGCCAGCGCGACCCAGTCGCCGCGCCGTTCGCCGGTGTCGACGCGGGTGCGCTGCAAGGGCGTGCCGTCGCGTGCCAGCAGGACCCAGTCGGAGCTGCGAAAGTCGCGCCGCACGCTGTCGTAGCTCGGCACCGCCTGCGCGGTGCAGGCGGTGCCGAGCAGGGCGCCGGCCAGCAGCAGGCGCAGCGCGCCCGGCGCGCGCCGCAAGCAGAGCAGGGCGAGGCGCGCGGGCCGCGGCGGCATGCCGATGCTCATGGCTGCTGGCCCGCCACCGGCTGCACCACGATCGGCGCGTTCGGCAGCATGCCGTAGGCGGACGGCGCATAGAGCGCTTCCACGCGCGTCGGCGGCAGGCCGAAGCTGCCGACCGCGTTGAGCCGCATGGTGTACTCGATCGAGGTCTTGCCGGCCGGCAGGTAGCTGTAATAGGCGCGGTAGCCGTCGAAGTCGCGCTCGATGAAGCTCGGCCAGGCGCCGTCGCGATTGTTCTCGCCCTGCGTGGCGGTTTCGGAATCGCGGCCCAGGCCCGAGCCCATGATGCTGGTGCCGGCCGGCACCGGATCGTTGATCACCACCCAGGTCATGGCCGCCTGCGCGTCGATGTCGAGATGCACGCGCACCAGGTCGCCGCGCGTGTAGGCGCCCTTCACGGCCGGCTCGACCGGGGTGAGCGTCTTGGTGATCCGGTAGCCGGACACCACCGGGCGCTTGAGCGGCACCGCCGCGAGGCTCTGGATCGTCGCCCAGGGCTTGCCGGTGCCGTCCTGGGTCAGCGACAGCGTGAGCGGCGCATGCGGCGCGGCCGGCCAGGGCAGCAGGGTCGAACGTGCCGTCGCGTTGCGCGTGGCGGCCGGCGTCGAGGCGGCCGCCGAGGGCGCGGCGGCCACCGTCGCGACCGGTGATGCGGCGCTGGCCGGTGCTGCCGCCGCCGCGCCGCCGCCCCAGGCGATGCTGCGTTCCGCATCGCCCAGGCGCAGCGTGGTGCGCCCGGTGACCGGCGTGGTCTCGTAGGTGCGCGAGAAGCGTTCGACGGCCAGTTCGCCGAGCAGGTTCGAGGTGGTGGTCTGCCAGGCGCCATTGCGTTGCAGCGCCAGCAGCCCGGCCACGATCCTCGGCATCTCGTCCTTCCAGGCCGGGTTGCCGTTGAAGGCCAGGGCGAGCCGCGCGGCATTGCTGTCGTTGCCGCTCATCAGCCACCAGAGGTCGTCGTCGCGCGCGGTCGAGAACACCAGCTGGGTGCCCTGGTAGGCCAGCCGCGCGCGCAGCAGTTGCTCGACCTGGGCGCGTTTGTCCTCGCGCTGCGGGATGTCGGCCACGCGCGACAGGATCGCGTAGTAGTCGAGCAGGGCCGAGGTCGGCCAGCGCTCCGGCGTGATCGCGATCGAGCCGAGCATGCGCGCCTGGGCCGCGTCGTGGCGCGACAGCGCTTCCAGCGCCGACAGCTTGCGCAGGTCGCGATCCTCGCGCGGCGCCCAGCTGTCGCGCGTGATGCGGCCGTCGACGAAGCTGGCCAGCCCGGCCTCGAGCTGCGTGCGCAGCGCGTCGGGCAGGGCGAAGCGCGGGTCGAGCTTGCCGGCCTCGTCGGTCACCGACAGCAGGTAGGCGGTCAGCGCGGTGCTGCCCTTCTCGCCGCTGTCGGCCGACAGCGGGAAGTAGCCGGCCAGGCCGTCGGCATCGAGATAGGACGGCATCTGCGCGATCACCGACTGCCACAGCGCCGCGTCGTGCAGGCCGAGCGCGCGCGAGGTCTGCTGCTCCAGGCAGCGATACGGATACTGCTGGAACCAGCGCGTGACGCCGGGCAGGCCGTCGGCCAGCTTCGACTGCAGGGCGACCGAGATGCCGCCGCGCGGCAGGCCGGCGCGATCGGCGGCCGCGTCGGCCGGCGCCGCGACCGGCAGCGAGAAGCTGCCGTCGACTTGCGTGAGGGTGGCCTGCTGGACCGTGACGGGCACGGCCGGCACGATCTTCTGGGTGATCTTCAGCGCATCGGCCGCGTGCGCGCCGCCCTGTTCGGCGGCCGAGATCGACCACGGCAGCGCGCCGCCGCCGTCGGCCGCGCCCACCGGGATCGCGACGCGCCAGCTCAGCTCGCGCGAGGCGCCGGCCGCCAGCTCGACGGTCTGGGCCGCCAGCGCGAGCCCTGGCGCGTTCGGCGTGACCAGCACCTTCATCGCGCGCGAGGTGGTGTTGCGCAGCGTGAACGGCGCGACCAGCGCGTCGCCCTCGCGCGCCAGCGGCGGCAGGCCCGAGATCAGCTGCAGGTCCTGGGTGCTGCGCACGCTGGCGCGGCCGGTGCCGAAGCGATCGGCGCCGACCGAGGCGATCGCCACGATGCTGAAGCGCGTCAGCGCATCGTTGAGCTTGACGTCGACGCGCGCCTCGCCGTTCGCATCGAGCGCGACGCGCGGGTTCCACAGCAGCAGGGTGTCGAACAGCTCGCGGGTCGGCGCGGTGCCGCCCCCGCCGCCGGCCGGCACGGCCTTGCGGCCGAAGTGACGGCGCCCGACGATCTCCATCTGCGCGGTGGCGGTTTCCACGCCGTAGCCGCGCCGTTGCAGCATCGCGCCCAGCAGGTCCCAGCTGTCGTTCGGCATCAGCTCGAGCAGGGCCTCGTCGACCGCGGCCACCGCCACCTCGGTGCCGGCCGGCGCGGGCTTGCCGTCGGGCAGCTTCACGGCGATCCGCACGTGGGCGGTACCGCGCACCGGGTAGCTGCCCGCGTCGGGCGTGACGCTCACCGCGAGCTTGTGCGGCGCGGTGCCGACCTTGATCTCGGTCAGGCCGTAGCGGAAGGCAGGTTTCGACAGGTCGACCAGCGGGGTGGGCGGCACGTAGCGGCGCCCTTCGTTCCAGAAGGCGCGGGCCCATTCGACCGGCGTCTTCCAGCCCCAGGTGAAGAACGAGTACCAGGGCACCTCGCGCAGCCGGCCGCGCAGCGCCAGCACCGACACATAGACGTTCGGCCCCCAGCTCGCGTCCACCTTCAGCTCGATGCTCGGGTCGCGTCCGTTCAACTGCACCACGTGGGTTTCCATCACGCCCGAACGCTCGACGGCGACCAGCGCGGTGGCCTGCCGGAACGGCATGCGCACCTGGAAGCGGGCGGTCTCGCCCGGCTCGTAGGACGGTTTCTCGGGAATCAGGTCGATGCGATTGGTATTGTTGCCGCCGAACCAGAGCTCGTCCTCGCGCACCACCCAGATCGAGGTGCTGCCGGTGGCGGCGCGGCCCGAGCCGTCCTTGACCTGGGCCACCAGGGTGACTTCGCCCGCTTCCTTGAGCTTGGCGTCGCAGGCCAGGCGCCCCTTGTCGTCGGTCTTGCCGCTGCACAGCGCACCCAGGTCGCGCGTCTCGCTGCGGTTGTCGTAGGCGTAGAAGCCGCCCACCATGCGCTTGCGCGAGGAGGTGGTGACGCGCGCGTAGCCATGCACCTCGATCTCGGCGCCCGCGTGCGGCTTGCCGTCGAGGTCGACCGCCAGCGCCGTGACCGGCACCGAATCGCCGACCGCCACCCAGTGCCCGGCCTTGATCCCGGCCGCCAGCGCGGCGGGCCACAGCGTGGTGTCGCCGCGGATCGTCTGGATCTCGCCGTTCGGGTCGGCGAAGGTCGCCTCCAGCGCGAGGCGCTTGGGCGCATCCACCTTGGGCAGCGATTTCAGCGAGACGGTGCCGCTGCCGTTGCGATCGAGCGTGACGGGCAGCTTGTCGGCCACCAGCTTCGGCGCGTCGGGGTCGGCGCTGGAGGCGGCTGTGTCGCCGCTGTCGTCCTCGTCGTCGCTGGCGCCGGCATCCGAGCCGGGCTGCTCGGCGCGCCAGGGCGTGAAGGAGAAGTCGGGATAACGGTCGCCGAAGGCCGGCGAGGTGGGGCGCAGCAGCGCCGAGACGCGCACCGGCTGGTTGGCGGCCGGCCCGCCCGACAGGTAGTCGAGCTGGACCGCCACCGCGGCCTCGCTGGCGCCCACCAGCGGGCTGGTCCTGGTATCGCGCACGTTCACGCTGCCCTTGAAGACGGGCAGGCGGAACGCCTCGACGCGGAACGAGCCGCTGCCGTAGCTGGCGCCCGAGCCGCTGCTCGAGTCGTCCTGGTCGTCGTCGCCGTTGTTGGCTTCGGCATCGTCGGATTTGTCGCCAGCCTTGCCGGTGTCCAGCGTGACGGTGTATTCGCCGAGCTTGGCGCCCGGCGGCAGCGTGAAGCTCGAATCGGCCGTGTGGTCGGCCGCCCACACGAGCGGCTGCCGGTAGACGTCGCCGCTGCCTTCATGGCGGATCGTCACCCGGTTGGGGTATTGCTTCGGGAACGCCAGGCCGTCGAGCTTCTCGACGCGCAGGTAGTGCTTCATCGAGACCGTCTCGCCGGCCCGCACCAGGGTGCGGTCGAACACGGTATGCGCGATCGTGCCGGGGCGCGTGCCGTAGTCGCTCGGCACGTCGAAGCGCCAGGACTCGATGCCGCGGTTCCAGTCGTCCACCACGAAGGCCATGTCGGGGCCGGTAACGGGATCGTTGACGCGCGCCGACACGAAGGTGTTGCGATAGCCGGTTTCGTAGTCGCAGCGGCGATGCTCGGCCAGCGGCCCGTCGATCTTCAGCAGCCCTTGCGCATCGGTGCGCCCCGAGGCGAGCGGCTCGCCGTTGCAGTCGGACACGCGGATCTCGGCGTTCGGCACCGGCTTGCCCTTGTCGAGCGTGGTGACCCACACCAGGCTGTTGTCGCGGCCGCGCTTGAAGTGCACGCCGAGATTGGTGACCAGCACCGTGGTGCGCACGTACATCGAACCGGGCTTGGCCATCAGCGAGCGGCCCAGCGCCGGCGAGGCGAGTTCCAGCACGTAGAAGCCCGGCTTGGCGATCGGCACGCCGACCACCTCGAAGGGGCGCAGCGTGGCCGGGTCGGCCTTGGGCAGCACCAGCCGCTCGACGTGCTGCTGGCCGTCCAGCAAGGACAGCGAACGCACGTCGACGATCCGGTGCACCCCCACCGGCGGCTTCTCGCCGGCCGCGGGCGGCACGAACACCGGGTGCTTGGCGCGCTCGAACAGGCCCGGGCGCAGTGCGTCGATGCTGGCCACCGACATGCCGATGCCGTCCATCTGGTCGACCACGCGCATCCATTCGCGGATCGCGCTGTCGTCCTCGACGCGGATGTTCGAGAACTCGGCCTGGCCGGCGTTGAGCCCGGCGATCTTCAGGTCGGCCTCGACGTTGCGCAGCGTGACCGGCACCAGGGCCGGCGAATCGGGCTCGGCGTAGCGCTCGATGATGCCGAAGGTCGAGGAGGAGAATTTCGCCAGCGGCGGCATCGAGGCGGTGCGCGTCTTGAGCGGGAACAGGTCGGCGTTGGACAGCGGGCGGCCGCTGTCGTCGGTCAGGCCGTCGGGCAGGGTGACGCTGAGCTCGGCGCTGGCCGGCAGCGGCGCGGCGAACTCGACCGTGCGCGTGTCGCTCGATTTGTCGTCGGGCTTGAAGCTCGGCGAGATCGCGCCGTCGGGGCCCTGGAGGCGCAGCTTCTCGGCGTTGGCGCGCGAGATCGGCGCGTTGAATTCGATGCGCAGCGGACGCAGCGGCGTGCAGGGCGCCTTGGCGTTCTCGCGCTCGCAACTGAAGGAGGCCGCGAAGGGCTCGCGCACGCGGAAGTCGAAGCGCTTCTCGCTGCCGTTGGCCACCCCGCTGGGGCTCTGCACGCCGGCGCCGTAGACCAGTTGCACCGGCTGGCCGGGCGGCAGGGTCTGCGCGCAGCCGAGCGTCAGCACGCGCGCCGCGTCGGCCTTCCAGTGGAAATGATCGAGCAATTGCGCGCGCGTGGCGGCATTGGCGAAGGTGATCGGGATGCGGTTGCCGACCCCGGTCGCCTCGCACCAGATGTGCTCGCGCAACGAGTCCTCGGTGGCCGGGCCGGTCAGCTTCAGCACGAACAACTGGCGTTCCTCGATTTCGCTGCGGCCCGGGCGGATCTCGACCGGGTAGGGGCCGCTGGTCTGGAAGGCGAAGCGGCGCGGGCCCGTCACGGCGTGGCCGGCCGAGGACTTCAGGCCGTCCTCGAGCGTCAGCGTGCAGCGCGTGCCGGCCGGCAGGGCTTGCTGGAACTGGGCCAACCAGGTGCGATCGTCGTTCCAGACCGCGTCGAATTTCGCGGCCGCGGGGTTATCGCATTGCAGGCGGGCCGGGGCGGGCAGCGAGGGCGAGCCGAAGGCCACCATCGGTTCGTCGAACTTGAGCGTCACCTGCCGGATCTCGGGCACCGAGCCTTGCGGCGAGACGCTGACGATCTTCGCCGCGTCGGCCGGCCAGCCGGCGCCGCCGATCATGACCGCCGCGAGCGCCGACACGGCACTCCAATACAGGATTTTTTTTGATGTGCTTTGCTTCATCGCTCGCCCGCCCTCGGAGAGATGCTTTTCGGAATGCCTGCGATTCTAACCGAGCCCTTACATCGGTCAGGAGCGATTTTGTCCTGTCCTGGCGCCTGTCCATGGCGCGCGACGGCGCCAGCCATAGCATGATTGCGTCGTCGCGGGAAGCACTGTGGCTTACAGCCGACAGACTGTGCGTCGATTCCGTTTATCGAGGAGAGCGTAAGAATTCATATCCTATAAAGACATTGTCCGGCGGCTCGCAAACGCGTACATTTCCGGTCCGCGTCGACGCGCGGGGCCGGAACGGCACCCGATGCCGGACGCGAGGCGCCTGCCGCCCTCGCGCCGCCGGGAAATCGACGAAACGGCCGGATCGTCGACGACTGAACAACAACCGCGCGTGCGCGAACCGTTTCGCGCCACGCGCCATGCGTGGCCCGGGGCACCTTCCTTGCCGGTCGCGAACCACAAGCGGGCCGCACGGAAAGTGCCAGTCAAATCTGAGAGAGATCTACAGGCAGGGGATATGAAACTTCGAATCAAAACCATCGCGGCGCTGAGCGTGGCCGTGCCGGCCGCGGCCTTCGCGCAATCGAGCGTCACGCTCTATGGCCGTATCGACGGCGGCGTCGAGTACCTCAACCACGTCGCGAACGCGACGCGCACCGGCAGCGCGACGCGCTGGAGCGCCGAGAGCGGCGACTGGGGCACCAGCATGTTCGGCCTGAAGGGCACCGAGGACCTGGGCGGCGGCAACACCGCGATCTTCGACCTCGAGACCGCGTTCCAGGTGATGAACGGCACCACCGGCGGCGGCCGGATGTTCTCGCGCCGCGCCTACGTGGGCTTGAAGAACAACGAGTGGGGCACGCTGCAGGCCGGTCGCAACCTGTTCATCGACAGCGACGGCGTGTGGGAATTCGATCCGTTCGTGCAGCAGGCGTTCTCGTCGGCCTCGCTGGTGCGCGGCCGCAATTGGCAGCAGACCAGCAACAACATCGAGTATCACAGCCCGGTGTGGAACGGCTTCGACGTGCAGGGGCAGTATGCCTTCGGCAACCAGACCAGCTTCAACACCGGCCCGGCCAACGACTTCGGTCGTTCGGACGGCATCATGCTGTCGTATCACTCGGCGCTGTTCGACGTGCGCGGCATCTATGACGAGCTGCGCAACAACAACGGCAAGATGGACAACATCTTCACCGCCTCGCGCGAATACTTCGTCGGCACCAACATCTACGTGCAGAAGTTCAAGATCCAGGCCGCCTACACGCACTACCAGGCACCGGACACGCCGCAGGGCCTGGCCGACCGCGCCGACCACGTCTGGCTGGGCGCGACCTACACGGCCACGCCGGCCTGGGCGGTGACGGGCGGCGGCTACTACGTGCGGGTCGGCAGCGGCAACGGCGACGCGACGCACGACGCGTCGGGCCACGCGATCATGTACGTGCTCGGCACCACCTACAACCTGTCCAAGCGCACCTTCCTGTACGGCACGGTGGCCTACATGCGCAACAGCGGCAACTCGAACTTCTCGCTGATCGCCTCCTCGCGCGACGCCACCAACGGCACCAACCCGCTGACGGGCGAATCGCAGACCGGCGCCTACGTCGGCATCATGCACAACTTCTAAGCGGCGGGACGGCCGGCTCGGTTCGAGCCGGTTCGCTCGGCGCGAATGCCAATCAGCCCGGCATGGTGTCGACCATGCCGGGCTGATTGTTTTTGGGCGCGGCGCCGTGCTTCAGTCGCCGGCGGTCCACTCCACGTTGGCGCCGACCGAACGCAGGTTCTCGACGAAGTGCGGATGCGCGCGGCGGATCGGCTGGGCGTTGAGGATCTCGGAGCGGCCCTCGATGCTGGCGGCCACCATCAGCAGCGCGATCGCCACGCGGATGATGTAGGGGCTCTCGACGCGGGCCGGCGACAGCGGCAGGCCGCCGAAGGTGATCAGGCGATGCGGGTCGGACTGGAACACGTGCGCGCCGAACTTCGAGAGCTCGCCGGTCCAGCCCATCGCGCCGTCATAGACCTTGTTCCAGAACATCACGCTGCCCTCGGCCTTCACGCCGAGCGCGATGAAGATCGGCAGCAGGTCGACCGGCAGGTAGGGCCAGGGCGCCGCCTCGATCTTGGTCAGGATGTTCTGCGTGAAGGGCTTGCGCACGCGCATCACGCCGTCGCGCACCGCGCGCGACCAGCCGTTCTCGTGCGTGACCTGCACGCCGAGCTTGGCGAAGGTGCGGTCGATCAGCGGGAACATCTCGGGGCCGCTGTTGCGCACCGCGATGTCGCCGCCGGTGATCGCGCCGAGCGCGAGGAAGGTGGCGATCTCGTGGAAATCCTCGGCGAAGCGGTGCTCGCCGCCGCCCAGTTTGCCGCCGCCCTGGACCCGGATATGCGAGGTGCCGATCCCCTCGATCGGCACGCCGAGCATCGTCAGGAAGCGGCAGAACTCCTGCACGTGCGGCTCGGAGGCGGCATTCACGAGCGTCGAGACGCCGCCGGCGGCGGTCGCGCACAGCACGAAGTTCTCGGTGGTGGTGACCGAGGCGTAGTCGAGCCAGTGGTCGTTGGCCTGGAGCGGGCCGGCCACGCGCAGGATCAGCGAATCGGAGGTCTGCTCCAGCGTCGCGCCGAAGCGCTCGAACACTTCCACGTGCGGGTCGATCTCGCGCACGCCGAGCGTGCAGCCGGTCACGTCGCTCTCGAGCCGCGCCACGCCGAAGCGGGCCAGCAGCGGCGGCACCAGCATGATCGAGGAGCGCATTTCCTCGGGCAGGCGGTGCACGGCCGGGTCGAACTGGGTGGCGCGATGATGCAGGTCGAGCACGCCGGTGGTGTAGTCCATCGACACATCGCTGCCGAGCGTGCGGAAGATGTCGAGGATCTTGCGCACGTCGGTGATGTCGGGCACGCCGATCAGCTTCAGCGGCTGGTCGGTCAGCAGGGTCGAGCAGAGGATCGGGAGGACGGCGTTCTTGTTGGCGGACGGCGTGATTTCCCCGCGAAGCGGGGTGCCGCCGTGGACTAGCAGATTCGACATGGTTCGGCGCGTTTGGAATGAGAGATGGCGCAAGGTTCGTATCATGCCATCGTTTCGACGCAGGGGCGCGCGCAATCGCTGCCCGGCGGCCCCGGGCGCGGCGCGGGCCGGCCTGCGGTTCCGACCCCTTGCGGAAGACGCCGATCGACCTGATCGGCGCTGCGTCGCATCCCCTCAATCGAGCCGCTTGCCGGCACGTTCCTCGATGCTCGCGAGCGCGGCGAAGCTGAGCATGCCGCAGGCGATCGCGTACCAGGCCGGCGCGGTCGGATCGCCGGTGGCGGCGATCAGCCAGGTCACGATGAACTGCGCGAAGCCGCCGAAGATCGCCACGCCGAGGCTGTAGACCAGGGCCCCGCCGGTGGCGCGCACCGCGCGCGGGAACAGCTCGCCGAGCATCGGCGCGGTGGCGCCGCAATAGAGCGCATGCACGACGCTCAGCACGGCGATGGCGCCGAGCAGCGAGGCGGCGCCGGGCCAGCGGTTCAGCGCGACGAAGGCCGGGTAGATCGCCAGCGTCAGCGCCAGGCGCGACCAGCCCGCCACCGGCTTGCGGCCGATGCGATCGGCCAGCGCGCCGCCCAGCGGCGAGACCAGCATCAGCGCCATGCCGGCCACGCAGCCGGCCAGCATGGCGATCCAGGCCGGCAGGTGCAGCGTGCGCACGCCGTAGATCGCCATGTAGAAGACGATGATGTAGTGCGTGGCGGTGCCGCCGATGGTCAGGCCCAGGCCCGCGAACAGCGCGCGGCGATGGCGGCGCAGTACCGCCGCCAGCGGCAGCGGCGCGGGAGCATCGCCGGCGCTGCTGCCGCTGCCGCTCGCGGCGGGCCGATGCGCCTCGTCGATGCCGCGCCGCAGCCAGTAGCCGAGCGGTACGAACAGGGTGCCGATCACGAAGGGCACGCGCCAGCCCCAGCTGTCCAGTTGCGGCGCGCTCAGCGTCGCGTTCAGCACCGCGCCGGTCAGCGCGCCGGCCAGCGCCGCCAGCCCCTGGCTGGAGAACTGGAATGAGGCGTAGAAGCCGCGCCGGTGCGGCGGCGCCTGCTCGATCAGCAGCGTGGTGGAGGCGCCCACCTCGCCGCCCGAGGCGAAGCCCTGCAGCAGGCGCGCGAGCACCAGAATCACCGGCGCGGCCAGGCCCGCCTGCGCGTAGGTGGGCGCCGCCGCGATCATCGCGGTACCCAGCGCCATCAGCAGCAAGGTCAGGATCATCGCGCTGCGGCGGCCCGCCCGATCGGCGTAGATGCCGATCACGATGCCGCCCAGCGGGCGCGTCACGAAACCCACGCCGAAGCTGGCCACCGCCAGCATCAACTCGCCGAAGGCCGAGCCGACCGGGAAGAACAGCCGGCCGATCAGCAGCGCGAAATAGCTGTAGACGGTGAAATCGTAGAACTCGAGCGCATTGCCGACGGCGGCCGCCGCGATCAGGCGGCGGGCCTGGCGGCGCGAGGCGCGGGCGGCGGGCAGGGCGACTTCGACGGCGGGCGATTCCATCGGCACCTCGGAGCGGGAACGGAAGCGGGGGAAGGAACGGAGAAGCAGTGCAGCAGCACTGGAGAAGCCGCGGAGCAGGCGCGCAAGGCAAACGGCTCGCGGCGCCTCGGCCTGTCATCCCGCGGCGAAGCGGGAGCAAGCGGCGTCGCGCGCCTTGCTCGCTCAGTCGACCAGCCAGCCCTCGGCGACGCGCACCCAGTAGCTCGCGCCGATCGGCAGGATCGCGTCGTTGAAGTCGTAGCCGGGGTTGTGGACCATGCAGCCGCCATGGCTGCCGGTACCGTTGCCGAGCAGCGCGTAACAGCCGGGGCGCTGCTCCAGCATGTAGGCGAAATCCTCGCTGCCCATCAGCGGGGCCGCGTCCATCTCGACGCGCGCCTCGCCGAGCATCGCGCGCGCGATGCTCGCCGCGAATTCGGTCGGCGCCTCGTGGTTGACGAGCACCGGGTAGCCGCGGTCGTAGTCGATCTCGACGCCGAGCCCGTAGGCGGCAGCGTGGCCGCGCACCAGTTCGCCGATCCGCGTTTCGAGCTGCGCGCGCACGGCGGCGTCGAGCGCGCGCACCGAGAGTTTCATCACCACGGTCTCGGGAATGATGTTGAAGGTCTCGCCGGCCTGCACGCTGCCGACCGTGATCACGGCCGCCTGCTGCGCGTCGATCTCGCGCGCGACGACGGTCTGCAGGGCCAGCATCAGGCTGCCGGCCGCCGACATCGGGTCGCGCGCCATGTGCGGCATCGCGCCGTGGCCGCCCACGCCCTTCAGGCGGATCGTGACGCGATCGCAGGAGGCCATCGCGGGGCCGCTGCGGAACGCCATCTCGCCGGCCGCGCGGCCCGGCATGTTGTGGAGCGCGAAGATCGCGTCGCAGGGAAAGCGCTCGAACAGGCCGTCGTCCATCATCGCCTTGCCGCCGCCGAAATTTTCCTCGGCGGGCTGGAAGATCAGGTTCAGGGTGCCCGAGAAGCGCCGCGTGGCGGCCAGGTGGCGCGCCGCGCAGAGCAGCATCGCCGTGTGCCCGTCGTGACCACAGGCGTGCATCTGGCCGGCGCGGCGGCTCGCGTAGGGCAGGCCGGTGGCTTCGTGGATCGGCAGCGCGTCCATGTCGGCGCGCAGCCCCAGCGTGCGCCGGCCGTCACCGGCCCGCAGCACGCCAACCAGCCCGGTGCGGCCGATCCCGCGATGCACCTCGTAGCCCCATTGGTCGAGCAGCCCGGCCACCAGCTCGCTGGTGCCGGTTTCCTCGAAGGCGAGTTCGGGATGGGCATGGATGCGGCGGCGGATCTCGACGAACTCGGGGGCGAGGTCGGCGATGCCGGCGAGGATGGGCTCGGTGGCGGTCATGGAAACTCCGTGGGTGAGCGCCTGGAAGCCGTCCGGCGGCGGGCTCGGATCAGGCGAAATATCGAACGATCGCGCTCAAGCATAGGGATTTCCGTCGCTCACCATAAGCTGATAAATTGCGTCGATGACAACCCGTGGTTGCCTCGGGAAAACCCTCGATACACGCGCCGGCCCAACCGCCGGACCCGCCTCCCCGCCATGAAATATCATCAGCTCAAGGCCTTCCTCTCGGTGGCCGACGAAGGCAGCATCCGCGCCGCCGCGCGCAGCCAGAACCTGTCGCCGGCCGCGCTGACCAAATCGCTGAAGGAACTGGAGCAGGCGCTGGGCGTCTCGCTGGTGCTGCGCACCGCGCGCGGCGTGCAGTTGACCGACTTCGGCCAGCGCCTGCTGGTGCGCGCGCGGTTGATCGTGGCCGAGATGCAGCGCGCCCGCGAGGACATCGAGCAGGCGCTCGGCGCGAGCCATGGCTCGGTGGCGGCCGCGATCACGCCGGCGGTGGCGCTGTCCCTGCTGCCCGATGCCTACCGGGCATTCCGGCGCCGCTTCCCGCTCACGCGCGTGAGCCTGCAGGAAGGTTTCCCGGGCGTGGCGCTGCCCAGGCTGCACGACGGCACGCTCGATTTCGCGGTGGCGGTGGTGGTGCCCGAGCTGCTGGCCGCCGAGTTCGACCACGACACCCTCTACACCAGCCGCCTGGCGATCGCCACGCGCCGCGGCCATCCGCTGGCGGGCGCCACCTCGCTGGCCCAGCTCGTCGAGGCCGAGTGGCTGCTCAATCCCTCTCCGGAAAGCTCCTCGCAGATGCTTTGCGACTGCTTCAGCGCGAACCGCCTGCCGGTGCCGGCGCGGATCGTCGAATGCCCGAGCTTCGGTGTCGCGCAGACCCTGATGGCCGGCACCGACCTGGTGGCCGCGCTGCCCGTGCAACTGCTCGATGCGCCGCTGGCGCGCGAGCGTTTCGTCGAGTTGGCGGTGCGCGAGACGATTCCGGCGCTGTCGATCCAGGTGGTGCGGCGGCGCGATACGCCGCTCACGCCGGCCGCCGCGATGCTGATCGACTGCCTGCGCGATGCGGCGCGCCGTGCCGGGTTGGCCCCGCCGCCTGCGCCGGCATCGTGAAAATGATCGGAATCCTCATGAATGTGAGGGGCGGGCACGCGTGATGCTACGCGCCAAAACAAAAAACCTCGCCGAAGCGAGGTTTTCGAGTGCCGGGCGCGGGCGCCCCGGAACACCCGGCGCCCGGCGAAGCCGATGCGGCTTACAGGCAGGTGCTGAGATCCGCGGCGGCCGGATTCGCGGCATCGCCCACCGAGCGGAAGCCCACCCAGGTCGCGGCGCCCGAGACGCGGGCCGGACGCACCATCGCGGCGGCGCCGTTCGGCGGCTGCTGGCCCGGCACGTAGACGTCCATCGCCATGTCGTTGGCGAGCACGTCCTGCGAGATCACTTGCTGCTGGGACTTGTCGGCCCAGGTCTTGGCGATGCAGGCGGCCACCTGGTTCGCGGGCTTCTGGCTCTGACCGACGTTCTGGATGGTCCATTGCGGTTGCTGTTGCGCAAAGGCGGAAGCGGCGACGGTCAGGGCGATGAGCGGCAGCAGTTTCTTCATGTTCTCTCCTTGTTCGGTCGTTGGGACATGCCGGGCATCTTGTACGTCGATGTCGGCAGGGACTACGAAAGTGTCAGATCGCCAGTTTCCCATCATGTTCCGGTCGATTGCGCAACAGTTTGTTAAGTTGCTTGCCGAAACGTGACGAGACGTTTCCAGGTGTTTCGGAAAACGGGGTGCCCTGGTCGCTGGTCTTGCGAAGTGGCATGGAGGGCCGGTGGGGATGCTGCGTCGAACCGGCGGTGACGATCGGCTCGGCAGCGGCTGCGCCGGCGCGATCGATCGAGGGAAGCGAGGTGGCCGTCAGCCTACGCCGCGGTTCTGGGATCGCTGGCGTAGTGTCGGTGCTGAACGGTGGCCCCGTCGCGTTTGACTGCATGATCGCAAAAAAACGCAGGGAGGATTGTTAAGCACATTTAAATCCATCACGTCGATTGTGACGCTTCGTGCTCGGGGCCGGACGGGATTTTCGCGCGGCGCGTCGCGTGCCCGGCCAGGCCGCTCGCGCGCCGTTCATCGCGCCCGTGCGGCGCGGCGCGCGGGGCGCATCGGGCGCATCGCATGGAAGCGCTCGCGCTTGTGCTCCTCGTCGAAATGGCGCAGGGCCGGCTTGACCAGGTCGCTGCGCGAGACGATGCCGAGCAGGCGCCGCGAAACCGGATCGTCGAGCACCGGCAGCCGCTCGAGCCCGTGCACGGCCAGCCGCGTGGCCACCAGCCGGCAGGTTTCGTTCGGCTGCGCGCAGGCGCCGGGCGAGACGCCGCGCAGCGCGGCCTCGAGCGTGGCTTGCCCGCCATGGGCGGCGTCCAGCGCGTCGAGCCGCGCGCGGTCGAGCATGGCCAGCAGCACGCCGTCGCGCAGCACCGGATAGGCGCGATGGCGCTGGTCGGCGCCGAACTGGGCCAGGCGCGTCGCGGCGATCGTTGCGTGCGCATCGATCGCGGCGGCATCGCGCGTCATCACCTCGGCCACGTCGTGGCGTTCGAGCGGATCGACGCCGTATTCGCGGTAGATGTGATAACCGCGTCGCGCGATTTTCTCGGTCATGATCGAGCGCCGCATCACCAGCGCGGAGAAGCCGTGCGCCACCAGGGTGGCGGCCAGGAGCGGCAGCAGCGCGTTGGCGTCGTGGGTGAGGCCGAAGGCGAACACCACGGCCGTCAGCGGCGCGCCGAGCGTGGCGCCCAAGGTGGCGGCCATGCACACCAGCGGCCACAGCGCCGGATCGGTGCCGGGCAGCGCCGCGCCGAGCAGGGTGCCGAGCCCGGCGCCGAGCATCAGCAGCGGCGCCAGCACGCCGCCCGAGGTGCCCGAGCCGAGCGCGACCACCCAGATCACCGCCTTCACCGCCAGGATCGCGGCCACCACCTGCAAGGCCAGGTGGCCGTGCAGCAGATCGCCGATCACGTCGTAGCCGACGCCCAGCGCGCGCGGCTCCAGCCAGCCGCCGACGCCGACCACGATGCCGCCCAGCGCGGGCCACCACATCCAGTGCAGCGGCAGCTTGCCGAACGCGTCCTCGGTGCGATAGAGCGCGGCCGACAGGCCGCTGGCCAGCGCGCCGGACAACAGGCCCGCCAGCAGGCAGACGCCGAGCGCCGAGGTGGACGGCGCGGCGGTGACGAGCGGGAACAGCGGTTCGCCGCCGAAGCAGAGCGCGCGCGCGAAGCCGGCCACGGCGCAGGCCAGCGCCACCGGCAGGAAGCTGCGCGGGCGCCATTCGAACAGCAGCAGCTCGACGGCCAGCAGCACGGCCGCCACCGGAGTGCCGAACACGGCGGTCATGCCGGCCGCGGCGCCGGCCACCAGCAGCGTCTTGCGCTCGGCCGCGGTGAGCTTGAAGCATTGCGCGATCAGCGAGCCAAGCGCGCCGCCGGTCATGATGATCGGGCCTTCGGCGCCGAACGGCCCGCCGCTGCCGATCACGATCCCCGAGGACAGCGGCTTGAGCACGGCCACCTTCGGCGACATGCGGCTCTTGCCGAACAGGATCGCCTCGATCGCCTCGGGGATGCCGTGTCCGCGGATCTTCTCCGAGCCGAAGCGCGCGATCAGGCCGACCATCAGGCCACCCGCCACCGGCACCGCGATCACCCAGGCGCCGAGCGTATTGCCGGCCGGCGAGCGGTCGGCGAAGGACCAGTGGCCGAAGAAGAACAGGTTGGTGAACAGGTGTATCAGGTTCAGCAGCACCACGGCCGCGAGCGTGCTGGTCACGCCGATCACGGCCGCGAGCAGGGCGATGCGGGGCAGGCGGGCATTCGGCGCGAAATCGCGCTTGTGCGGGGCGGCGAGGTGCATGGCGGGCAGGAGAAGAAAGGGGTGATCAGTAGTCGATCCGCGGTACCTGGAAGGCGCCGCGCAGGGATTTCAGCTCGGCGCGGTGCAGCGCGGCCAGCCGCGTCAGCACCGCTTCGCCGGCCTCCAGCAGATGGACCTCGACCTGGCGGCGGTCGCTCGCGCTGCTGCGCCGCTCGACCAGGCCGGCGGCCTCGCAACGCGACACCAGCGCGACCACGCCGTGATGCTGGGCCTGCAGCCGCTCGGCCAGCTCGCCGATGGTCGCCCAGGCGCGCGCGGGGAAGCCCTTGATGTGGAGCAGCAGCAGGTATTGCAGCGGCGTCACGCCTTCGCTCTGCGCGGCGCGCTCGGAGAAGCGCTCGAAGCGGCGCATCTGGTAGCGGAATTCGGACAACTGCTCGAAGTCGCGCTTGTGCAGGACGTGGTTCGGATCGGTCATCGAAGCTCTGGTCAGTAAAGAATCGGCGAATATATCACGACATGATATATGCGGCCGAAATCCGGGCTGGAAACGGGGAAACACGATATGAAGGATCGGCTTGCCGCTCAGGCGGCCTGCAGGACCTGGGTGCGCCGGTACAGCGCCGAGATCAGGTCGGCCTGCGTGACCAGCCCGACCAGGCGCGCCGCGGCGTCGACCACCACGATCACCGGCTCGCCGGCCTCGGCGAACAGCGGCACCAGGTCGGTGACCGGCTCGGTCGAGAGGATGCTCGGCACGCCGGTGAGGATCGCCTGCTGGATGGCCGGGTCGCATTTCGCGTCGAGGATGGCCGGATCGCGCCGGGATGCCGGGCTCGCGGCCGCGGCGAGCGGGGCCAGCCGCGCGCGGGTGACGATGCCGAGCACCCGGCGCGCGGCGTCGACCACCGGCAGCGTCTCGGTGCCGTGTCGATCGAACATGGCGAGCGCGCTCGACACGCGGGTTTCCGGGCCGAGGCTCGCCGCCGGCCGGGCCACCAGGTCGGCGCAGCTCATGGCGCCGAAGGTGCGCGCGTAGGCGTGCAGCTCGGTTTCGCGCAGCAGCGCGTCGAGATCGTCGGTGGAGACGTCGAGCCATTCGGTGCGACGCTTCAGGACCGCCTCCAGGTCCTCGCGCGAGAAGCCGCGCGCCGATGGCCGCCGGGCATCACGCGGGGCTGCCGCGCGATGCGGATAACGATGGCCGGTGAGCGCGTGATAGACCAGCGCAGCGGCCAGCAGCGCGGCCGATTGCACGGCGATCGGCTCGAGCACGAAGCCGAAGCCGAGCGCATGCACCGAGGGGCCGCCGACCACCGCCGTCAGGGCCACCGCGCCCGAGGGCGGATGCACGCAGCGCAAGGCCAGCATCGCGCCGATCGCGAGGGCGATCGCCAGCGAGGCGGCCAGCACCGGGTCCGCGATCCAGCGCGCGCAGGCCACGCCGACCGTCGCCGCCACCAGGTTGCCGCCCATCAGCGACCACGGCTGCGCCAGCGGGCTGGCCGGCACCGCGAACAGCAGCACGGCCGAGGCGCCCATCGGCGCGACCAGCAGCGGCACCGCCTCGGGGATACCGGGCAGCAGGCGCATGCTGATGCCCACGCAGGCGATCCCGACCAGCGCGCCGAGGCAGGAGCGCAGCCGCTCGCGCGCGCCGAGCGTGACCGGCGAGGGCGCGAAAGCCAGCAACCAGGCGCGCAGGCGGGCGGCGAACGACGGGGACGGTGAGGGCGGCGATGGCGGCAGGGAAGCGGGTGGCATGAGTCAGGCGAAGGGCGGCGATCGGTAGCCGCGAATTATATCGCAATATGATATTTATCATGGTGCGCGACGGGTGGTTGTGGTGCGGATATGTGCCGATTCGAGGCACCATACGGCCATGATGGTGCGTATCGTGACGATGGCCGACGCACTCGGCACGGTCCTGTCGCCTAGCTGAACACAATGAAATCGTGATGAACCCGCGCACGATTTCACCTGCTCAGGCGTACAATTCGCGCCAACTTCGATTGTTTCAGATCAAATTCCATAAACATGCCGCCCGCGATCCCGATCCCCAGCCTGCTTCACCGGCCGAGGTCGAGCCATCGCCGGACGTGCCGCGCGGCCTCGGCCGTCGCGGCTTTGCTCGATCCCTCGTTTCCCTGATCCCCCCATGGACATGCTCGAAAACATGCGGCTGTTCGTGCGCGTCGTCGAGGCCGGCAGCTTCACCGCCGTCGCCAAGGAAATCGCCGCCACCACAGCGCAGGTATCCCGCGCCGTTTCGAATCTCGAGGCGCACGTTCAGACGCGCCTGCTGCATCGGACCACGCGCCATCTCGGCCTGACCGAAAGCGGGCAGCGCTATTTCGAGCGCTCGAAATCGATCCTCGCCGAGATCGACCACGCCAATGCCGAGGCGCGCAACGCGCTGCTCAAGCCGAGCGGCAGGATGCGCATCCACGCGATGACGGGGCTGGGGCAGAGCCACGTGGTACCGGCGGTGGTCCGCTACCAGGACGACAATCCCGAGGTATCGGTGGACCTGACGCTCGCGCAGCGCATGCCGAACCTGGTCGAGGAAGGCTACGACGTGTCGATCGTGACCGCCGCGCAACTGCCGGATTCGGGATACGTGGCGCAGACCTGCGGGGAGAGTTGCAGCGTGCTGGTGGCCTCGCGCGATTACCTGGCACGCCACGGCACGCCGAAGACGCCCGACGACCTGCGCAAGCATGTGTGCCTGCGGCTCGACACGCCGTCCTCGCCGGGCGGCGAGTGGCGGCTGGAGCGCAACGACGGCGAGGAGCAGCATTTCGACCTGCCGCCCTCGCCGTTCCAGGTGAACGTGCCGGATGCGCTGGCGGTGGCGCTGCGTTCGGGACGAGGGATCGGCTCGATCGCGCTGTACACGGCAATCGACGACCTGCGCTCGGGGCGCCTGGTGCGCGTGCTGCCGAACTACCGGCTGCACACCATCCACGTATATGCCGTCTACGCCTCGCGTCGCTACCTCGACGCCAAGACGCGGACCTTTCTCGACCACCTGCGCACCACCCTGACGCCGGCGCTCGCCCACGACCTGGTCGAACTGGAGCGCCTGGCCAGCCCCGTCGCGACGGGCGCCTGAGGAACGCGGCGGCGCGGGAACGCCGCGCCGCCGCTTGCGGGTTCAGTGCGTGATCGACAGGAACAGATAGGCCGCGAACAGCGACAGGTGGACCACGCCCTGCAGCACCGTGGTGCGGCCGGTGCCGAGCGTGAGCGTGCTGACCAGCAGCGTGAGCGCGAGCAGGGCGGTTTCCATCGGGCCGACGCCGAGCGTCAGCGGCTGGCCGGTCCAGACGAACACGGCGGCCACGGTGGGGATGGTCAGGCCGATGCTGGCGAGCGCGGAGCCCAGTGCCAGGTTGAGGCTGGTCTGCAGCCGGTTCGCGCCGGCCGCGCCGACCGCTGCCAGCCCTTCGGGCAACAGCACCAGCGCGGCGATCACGATGCCGACCGTGGCCTCGGGCGCGCCCAGTTGCGCCACGCCGCGCTCGACCGCCGGCGACAGCAGCTTGGCGAGCAGCACCACGGCCACCAGGCTGATGAACAGGAAGCCCAGGCTGGTCAGCGCGGTCCTGCTGCTCGGCGGCACCGCGTGGACCGATTCGTCGGCCGTGTCGGGCACCAGGAAATAGTCGCGGTGGCGCACTGTCTGCACGAACACGAACATGCCATAGAGCACCAGCGAGGAGACGCCCGCGAAGGCGAGCTGGGAAGTGGAGAACTGCGGGCCGGGCGCCGCGCTCAGGTAGTTCGGCATCACCAGCGAGAGCACCGACAGCGAGGCCAGCACGGCCAGCGCCTTGTTGGCGCCGCGCCCCTGGAAATCCTGCTCGCCGTGCTTCCAGCCGCCGACCAGCAGGCACAGGCCGACGATCCCGTTGCAGACGATCATCACCGCCGCGAACACCGTGTCGCGCGCGAGGCCGGCCTTCTCGGGGCCGGAGGACAGCATCACCGAGACGATCAGCGCGACCTCGATGATGGTCACGGCCACCGCCAGCACCAGGGTGCCGAACGGCTCGCCGACGCGGTGCGCGACCACCTCGGCATGGTGGACGGCCGCGAACACCGAGCCGGCCAGCGCCACCGCGATCAGCGCGATCGCGAAACTCTCGCCGGGAATGAAGCGCGACAGGCCGAGGATCAGCCACGCGGCGATAGGCGCCCAGAGGGTCCAGCGAGGCAGGGCATTCGAGGAGTGCGGCATCGGGGATCCTTGGGTCGGGGTGGAGGCGGGGGAAATTCTAACAGGCGCGGGCCGGTGTTCCGGCCCCGCGATACCCGGATGCGACCAATGGAGCGGCCGGCGCCGGCTCAGGCCGCCGCGCCGTTGGGGCGCGCATCGACCTTGCGGTCGATCTCGTCGCGGTTCGGCAGGGTCTTGATGTCGTAGTCGGCCTGCAGGGCCAGCCAGAACTCCGGCGTGGTGCCGAAGTAGCGCGACAGGCGGTAGGCCGTGTCGGCGGTGATGCCGCGCCGCTCGTTGACGATCTCGTGCATGCGGGTGGCCGGCACCATCAGCGCCAGCGACAGCGCGTTGACGCTGAGCGCGAGCGGCACCAGGAACTCCTCGCGCAGGATTTCGCCGGGGTGGATGGCGGGCATCGCGTTGACGGGCTTCACACTCTTGGCATTCATGCGGACCTCGCGGCTGAATCAGTGGTAATCGACGATCTCGACGAGCTCGGGCCCCCGGCCGCTCCGGACGAAACAGAGGCGCCAGCGCTCGTTGATCCGGATGCTGTATTGCCCCGCGCGATCGCCGAACAGGCCTTCGAGCTGGTTGCCGGGCGGCACGGCCAGGTCGCGCAGCGCCTGGGCCGCATCGAGCATGGCCAGCTTGCGCCGGGCCACTTGTGCCACGGCACGCCAGGCCGGCGGCGATTCGCCGGCGAACAGCGCGGCGGTGCGCTTGCATCAGAATGACTGGATCATAATGGAGTGGGTATAACGTGTAAAGTAATACGCGACCCAATCCGCGCAGATGTGCGGATTTGCCCGCGAGCCCCCTCGACCGTGAACCCCGCGCTCGCCGCGGCCCATTCGTCCAAATGGCCAGCGCGGGCGCGCGGCGCTGCACTACAATGGCGCCGGCCCGGGATTCGGCCGCCTTCGCGAGCGGCCCCGAGGCTCGATCCGCATCCCGCTTTCGCACGATCCCTTGATCCTTCCGACCGATGATCATTGACCGCCTGATTTCCGAGATCCTGTTCGGCTTTACCGGCCTGATGGGCATCATCAACCCCTTCGGCATCGCCTTCCTGTTCCTCGAGCGCACCGATTCGCTCACCGAGCGGCAGCGCGCCGTGCTCGCGCGCAAGGTGGCGATCAACGCCTTCATCGTGCTGCTGGTGGCCTTCTTCCTCGGCACGCCGGTGCTGCATTTCTTCGGGATCTCGATGGAGGCGCTGCGCATCGGCGGCGGTTTCGCGGTGGCCGTGTCGGGCTGGCAGATGCTGAACGCGCCCGACGTGCCGGGCGGCGACGCGGCCGTCAAGCCGATCGACCCGCGCAACGTGATGGCGCGCGCCTTCTTCCCGCTGACGATTCCGCTCACGGTCGGCCCCGGCTCGATTGCCACCGCGATCGCGCTGAACGCCAATCGCACCCACAAGCTCTCGGAATTCCTGCTCTCGAGCATCGTCTCGGTGGCCGTGTCGGCGCTGGTCGCGCTGGTGATCTGGCAGACCTACAGTCGCGCCGAGGTGCTGGCCCGCTATCTCGGCACCGAGGGCACCAAGGTCGCGCAGCGCGTGTCGGCCTTCCTGCTGTTGTGCGTCGGCGTGCAGATCATGCTGACCGGCTTCTCGGCCTTCCTGCAGCCGCTGGCCGACCAGATCAAGTAAGTCTTCCTGGAAGGGCGGCGCGCTCGCGGTCGGATGGACGCGCGGCGTGCGCCGGGGCTCGGAATCGAGCCGCGGAGGATGACGGCGCCGCGCCGCGCGGGCGGGCGCCGGGTTGATGCGTCAGGCACCGGTGGCGGCGCGCAGCGGGTAGGTGAACAGCGCGAAGTGGATCAGGTCGAAGCCCGCGTGGGCGAGCCAGGCCGCGCGCAGGCCGCCGAAGCGGTAGGCCAGGCCGTAGCCGATGCCGGCCAGCGCCGCGAAGCCGATCAGCGCGATGCCGCCCGAGGCGTGGGTGGCCGCGAACAGCAGCGAGGCGACCAGCACCGCCAGCCATTGCCCGCCGCCCACGCGCGCCAGCGCGATTTCCAGGCCGCGCTGCACCCAGCCGCGGTAGAAGGCCTCCTCGGCCAACGCCACGATCAACAGGTTGTTGACCAGCCAGAGCCAGCCGAACGCTGGCCATTTCGGCGCGAAACCCACCGCGCCGGCCGTCAGCGCGACCGCCAGGCAGACCAGCGCGGTGCCCGCGGCCGCGCCCGCGCCGATCGGCACCGCCTTGCTCCAGCGCGCGGCGCGCACCGCCGAGGGCAGCACCCACAGCAGCCAGAGCCCGACCAGCGCCTTGTCGGCGTTCAGGTACATGGTGAACGGCACCGCGTCCGGCGTGATGCGCAGCGCGTGGATCACGCGCAGGTTGTGGAAGCCGGGCAGCCAGTGTTGCGACAGGGCGTAGCCCAGCACCGTGAACAGCACGCCGCCGGCGATGCGCAGCGGCCAGGCGCGCGTGCCGGCGATCGCCCAGGCGGCGAGCGCGAGACCGGCCAGCGGCGCCAGCGCGATCGGCGCGAGCTGGCCCAGCGCGAAGGCCGCGCCATAGCCGACCAGGGCCAGGATCAGGCTCGCGACTCGGAGCCGGGGACACCACGCGAGCAGCGCGGCGGCGAAGATCGCTGCCCAGGGCAGCAGCATCGTCGTCGGGAAATCGGACATTTCGGGGAAGGATGAGCCAAACGGGCGCTCATCATAGCCTGCGTCGGGCGGTTTCCGCGTCGAGGAAATGTAGCGAGGACGGCGGCCGGCAGGGCGCGAAGCCGTCGCGGCCTGTCGATCGAGGCATGGGCCATGCGGGTCAATGCGGTCCGAGCGGCCGGCATGGCGGGCGAGCCCCGACAGGCCGCCGCCGCGGGCCCGCCGTCGTCGGGAAGGCGCCGGCGCTGCGGCGGACTCGCCGCGCGGGTCCGCCGGGGCTCGGTTTTCAGGACGCCGATTCGGGTTTCGCGCCGATCGTGAACTCGAACGAGGCCACGCCGTCGACGCCGCCCGCGACGCGGTCGCCCGGTTGCAGCGCGCCCACGCCGGCCGGCGTGCCGGTGAAGATCAGGTCGCCCGCCTTCAGCTCGATGGCCTGCGACACGTAGGCGACGATATCGGGCACCGGCCAGATCATGTCGGCCAGGTCGCCTTGCTGGCGCGCTTGGCCGTTGACGGTCAGCCAGATCCGGCCGTTTTGCGGATGGCCGAGCTTGGCGGCCGGATGCAGCGGCGTGACCGGGCCCGAGGCGTCGAAACCCTTGGCCCAGTCCCAGGGGCGGCCCAGCTTCTTGGCCTCGGCCTGCAGGTCGCGACGCGTCAGGTCGACGCCCACGCCGTAGCCCCACACGTGGTCGAGCGCGTCGGCCGCCGCGATCCGGCTGCCGCCCCGGCCGATCGCGATCACCAGTTCGATCTCGTGGTGCAGCTCGGAGGTCAGCGTCGGGTAGGGGATCGTGCCTTCGGCGGGCACCACCGCGTCGGCGGGCTTGCCGAAGAAGAACGGCGGCTCGCGGCTCGGATCGGCGCCCATTTCGCGGGCATGCTCCGCGTAGTTGCGGCCGACGCAGAACACGCGGCGCAGCGGGAAGCGGGCGGACGAATCGGCGACCGCGACGGAAACGGGGGCCGGCGGCGTGACGACGTAGTCGGCGGAATGGGCGCTCATGGCGTAACTCCTGGCTTGGACGGTTGGCGGGGGCCGCGGCTCGCGGCACGATGCAACGATAACAAGCCGCCGGCGGGCGCGATGCGACGAAGCTGTCGAGATTCTGGACAAATCTACGTTTCGCGCGGCCGGCGCGCCGGGGCGGGCCGATCGCGGGTTCAGGCGCCGCTGGGGGCGTCGGATGTGTTTGCGGCCTTGGTTTCGGTGCCGGCGGCGCGCGAGTCGCCGGCAGGGGCGTTTGCATCGATGCCGGCCGCCGCGGCGCCGGTTTCTGCATCGGCATCGACTTCGGTTTCGCGCTCCGAACCCGCCGCGGCACCCGCGCCGGCCTCGGCCTCGGCGGCCGCCAAGCCCGCCGCGCGCGCCTCGGCATCCTCGCCGTTGGCCTCGCGATAGTCCTTCGGCGACATCCCCACGCAGGCGCGGAAGCGCCGCGAGAAATACCCCTCGTCGCGAAACCCGACGTCGTGCGCGATATCGGCGATGCGCCGCGTGGTATGCGCGAGCAGCGACTGCGCGAGCGCGATGCGCCGCTCTGTCACCAGCTCGGTGAAGGTGCTGCCGGTTTCCTTGCGGATCAGGTGGGCCAGGTAGTTCGGCGACAGGAAGGCGGCCTCGGCGGTGCCGGTCAGCGTCAGCTCGCCGCTGGTCAGGTTGGCGCGGATGTGGCGCATCACGCGGGCCAGCGCGTCGCGCCGGCCGGCCTTCTGAGCGCCGTGGCTCTGCGCCAGCTTGCCGAGCGCGCCCGCGTACTGGGTGCTGACCAGGCCGATCAACTGCAGCAGGTAGCCGCGCAGCAGGGTCACCGAGCCGAAGCTGCGTTCCCGGTTCACGTCGAGCATGCGCTGCGCGAGCCGGCGCGCGTCCTCGAAGGCGTCGCCGGTCAGGATGTAGTCGAGCCGCTCCTGGAAGCGGAACGGCGCGAGTTCCGGTACGCGCTGCACCGGCACGTCGTCGAGGTCGAGCGGATCGACGTCGAGATCGCTGCGCAGGAACTGCTGCGAGAAGTTGATGACGATGAAGTGCGCGCCCGGCGGATGCGGGATCAGGTGCTCGCGAAACGGCAGGATGAAGGCCAGCGCGCCGCGCGGGAACGGGCGCGTGACGCCGCCGATGCGTTGCTGCGTGTCGCCGCCTAGGTTGAACTGGATCTGGAAATAGGCGTGGCGATGCGGCTCGGTGATCGGCTGCCGGGTGGTCTGGTCCCGGATGTAGAAGTCGAGGCGGTCGCTGCGCTCGGGCATGGCATAGGTGCGCGGCTGCGAATTGGCTGGCATGGCGGATGATGCTGGGTGGTGCGGTTCGAGCCGCGATGGTACAGCGGTTGGGCGTCGCGCGTGACACTTCCGTTACGCGCGGCGGCCATGCCGGGCCGAACCGCGCCGGGCGGGAGCGGTTCCCGCCGATGTCCGGCCGCTGTTCCGGGCGGCGTCGCGGCCCGCTTTCCAAACCACGTTCCAGGCCACGTTTCAGGCCGGCGCCGCTGCGGCTCGACGCGGGCGCAGCAGCATCGCCACCAGCGTGCGCGCATTGTCATGCAGGCGCCGCGGCTCCTGGTAGACGCGCTCGATCACGACGATGCCGCGCGTGAAGGTGATGATCAGCGCCGCCGCTTCCTTCGCGGGCACGCTCGGCTCCAGCTCCGGGTCGGGCCGCGCCAGGCGCGCCGCCAGCACCGCCTCGAAACGGTCCAGCATGGCCGCCAGCGCCTGCCGGATCGGCTCGTCGATGCGATCGCCGGCCACCGCGGTCTTGGTCGACAGGCAGCCGCGGGTGGGCGTGCCGGTGGTCATCGAGGCGATCACGTAGGCGAAGAAGGCCTCGAGCGCCTGGTCGAGGCGCGGCGCCTCGAGCGTGCGGCGCGCGCCTTCCAGGAAGCGTGCCGCATAGACCTCGAACACGCGCAGGAACAGCGTTTCCTTGTCCTGGTAGGCGTTGTAGAGCGAGCCGCGCTGCACGCCGGTGGCGGCCGCCAGTTCCTGCATCGAGGTATCCGCATAGCCCTTCTTCCAGAACAGGGCGAGCGCCTTGTCGAGCATCTCGCCTTCGTCGAACTGTCTTACGCCGGCCATGGTGGTCCTCCCGATTCCTGCTTGAAACGACTGTCGGGCGCCATTAAACAAATCTTTGACGGCACTGTCAAGTTTGACTAGAGTGTCGAACTTGACATCGATGTCAAGAATAAGCCGGCATCCATGCTTTCCCCGGTCGTTTTCCGTCATGCGCCGGCGCGAATCTCGCGCGGCGTCACAGGAGTCCTTGCCTCATGTCCACCCCATCCTTGGCCGGCGCCCAGGCCGCGCCCGGCGCCGCCGCCATCTGGCGAGCCATCTTCGCGGGTTTGTGCGCGAGCCTGGTCGGCATCGGCCTGGCGCGTTTCGCCTATACGCCGCTGCTGCCGTCGCTGATCGAGGCGCATTGGTTCGCCGCCACCGACGTGGTGTTCCTCGGCGCCGCCAATCTCGCCGGCTACCTGCTCGGCGCGCTGGCCGGGCGGCCGCTGGCGCGGCGCTTCTCGAACCGCGCGGTGCTGCGCGCGATGATGCTGCTGGTCACGCTGGCCTTCGCCGCCTGCGCGTTCCCGGTTTCCGAAGCCTGGTTCTTCGTCTGGCGGCTCGCCTCGGGCATCGCCGGCGGCGCGATCATGGTGCTGGTGGCGGCCACCGTGCTGCCGCACGTGCCGGCCGCGCGCAAGGGCACCGCGAGCGGGGCGGTGTTCCTCGGGCTGGGGCTCGGCATCGCCGGCTCGGGCACGCTGGTGCCGCTGCTGCTCGGCTTCGGGCTGCGCGATACCTGGCTCGGCCTGGCGCTGTTCTCGGCGCTGCTCAGCGCGGCGAGCTGGTTCTGCTGGCCGGGCACGGGCGTGGCCGCGACGGCGGCGGGTGCGGCCGGCGGCGATGCCGGTGCGCAGGCCGCGCTGCCGCCGCTACCGGCGGACACGCCGCGCACCGTGCTGCTGCTCTACGTCGAATACGGGCTGATGGCGCTCGGGCTGGTGCCGGCGATGGTGTTCCTGGTGGATTTCGTGGCGCGCGGCCTGGGCGCGGGCGCCCATCTCGGCGCGCTGTTCTGGATCCTGTACGGGGTGGGCGCGATCGCCGGGCCGCCGCTGTATGGTTTTCTCGCCGACCGGTTCGGGCCCACGCGCTCGATGCGCGCGGTGATGCTGGTGCAGGCGCTGGTGGTCGCGGCGCTCGCGCTGTCGACCAAGCTGGTGGCGGTGGGCCTGCTGACGATCGTGATCGGCAGCTTCCCGCCCGGCATCGTGCCGCTGATGCTGGCCCGCGTGCACCAGACGCTGCCCGACCGGCATGCGCGGCAACATGCGATGTGGAGCCGGGCGACCACCGTGTTCGCGGCCTCGCAGGCGCTTTGCGGTTATGCCTATTCGGCGATCTTCAGCCTGAGCGGCGGCCGGCACGCGTTGCTGTTCGCGATCGGCGCGGCGGCGCTGGCGATCGGGTTCCTGGTCGATTGCGCGATCCGTCGCGCCCGCCGGGCCGCAGGTCGAGACGGTGCGTTGAGCCAGGCCGCCTTGCGCGCCGCGAGGTGATCGTCATGGCGGCGCGGCTTGCCGTCGATAGCGCGAGATGGCAGCGGCGCCGCGAAGAGGGTGGATTTTCGAGCCGCATCGCCACGCGCGATGCCGCGTGGCGATTCTTCAGTGGTGACTCGATACCCCGGCGGCAAGGCGGCGGCGCAAGCCGTGCCGCCGTCTTGCCTCGGAATCAGCGCGCGGCGGCCGAGGCCGGCACCGGCGCCGCGGCGGGCACCGACGTGCCGCTCGCGCCGCCTTCGGCGCCCGCCCCCGTCTCGCCATCCCAGCCGCCGCCCAGCGCCAGGAACAGGCGCACCTGATCCGCCGCCACCTGGCCCTCGGCCGCGGCCACCTGCGCATGCACGCTGGTCAGCGTTCGCGTGGCATCCAGGTCCGAAATGAAGGACTCGCGCCCCGCCGCATAGAGGCGATGCGTTTCGTCGGCCGAGTCGCGCGCCGATTGATACGCGGTGCGCAGCGCGTCGGCGCGCTGCGTATCGGCGGCATAGGTGGCCAGGCTGCTCTGGGTCTCGCGCAGCGCGTTCAGCACCACGCCGTCGAACTGGGCCAGCGCGCCGCCGGTGGCGGCCTCGGCCTCGCGCACGCGGGCCCGCTGGCCGTTGGCGGGAAAGGTCCAGCTGATCAGCGGGCCGAACGACCAGCGGTTGGTGGTCGGCGAGAACAGGTCGCCGAAGATCCCGGTGGTGCCGACCGAGGCGCCGAAGCTGACGCTCGGATACATGTCGCCGATCGCCACGCCCACGCGCGCCGTCGAGGCGGCCAGCTTGCGCTCGGCCTCGCGCACGTCGGGGCGCCGCCGCAGCAGCGCGGTGCCGTCGCCGACCGGGATCGGCTGGCTCAGCCGGGGCAGCCGCTGGCAGGCCAGGGCGGCAGGCGGCAGTTCGGCCGGCGCGCGCGCGAGCAGGGCCGCGAGCTGGTATTGCGCGACCTTGCGGCGGCCCTCGAAACGCGGGATGTCGGCCGCCAGCGTGCGCACCTGGGTGGTGCCGGTGGTCACCTCGGTCTGGCTGCCGCGGCCCGCGTCGCGCAGCCGGCGCGACAGCGACACGCGCTGCTGCTGCAGCGCCAGCGACTGCTTCGCGATCTCGAGTTCCTCGGCCGCCGAGCAGGATTCGACATAGGCGCGCACCACGTCGGCCACCACCGTGATGCGGGCCAGGTCGCCGGCGGCCTTGACCGCGTCGGTATCGCCCCGCGCCGCCTCGACGCCGCGCTTGAGCTTGCCGAACAGGTCGAACTCGTAGGACACGTTGATATTGAAGGCGCCTTCGTTCACCACCGGCAGCTTCTCGGTCAGCAGGTATTGCTCGGCCGATTCCTGGGCGCGCTGCGCGCCGCCCGCTAAACCGCCGGAGAAGCCGCCCTGGGCGTCGGCCACGTCGAGCGCGGCGCGCGAGCGGGCCAGGTTGGCGGCCGCCACGCGCAGGTCGGTATTGGACTGCAGGGCCAGCTGCACCAGGCCGTCGAGCACCGGATCGTCGTAGAGCCGCCACCAGTTGGCCGGCACCGCGCCGTGCGAGACCAGCGAGCTGCCGTCGTCGGCGCCGTCGAGCGGCGCGTTCGCCAGCGGCGCGTTGACCAGGGCCTGTTTCGGCAAGCGGTAGTTCGGGCCGACCGTGCTGCAGGCACCCAGCGCCACCGTCAACGCGGCGGCGGCCAGCGGCGCGAGCGCGGCGCGCCGGCGCGATCGCGGGCCGCTCATCGCGAGGCCCCGCTGGCGGGAGCCGCCGTCGCCTCGGCCGGCGAAAGGGTGTTGATGGCGGCGCTGGAGCCGGGCGTGCCAGGGGCGCTGGAAGCCGAAGCCGGCTCAGCGCCGCTGGCTGGCCGCGCCGCGCCAGGCGCCTTGCGCGGGTCGCGCGCATCGGGCGCGCGTATCGCCACCGTGGCGGTGCGGCCCGCGATCATGCGGAAATCGTCGGGCACCTCGTCGAGCGCGACGCGCACCGGAATCCGCTGCGCCAGCCGCACCCAGCTGAAGGCCGGGTTGACGTTGGGCAGCAGGTTCGCGCTCTGGGTGCGGTCGCGATCCTCGATGGCCGCCACGATGCTCTGCACATGGCCGCGCAGCGGCCGCGGCTCGCCCATCACGCTGATGTCCACCGGCTGGCCGATATGGATGCCGTGCAGCTTGGTTTCCTCGAAATAGCCGTCGACACGGAACGAATGCTGGTCGACCACCGACAGTACGGCGCGGCCGGCCGACACATATTCGCCCACGCGCGGCGCGCGGTCGTTCAGGTAGCCGTCCACCGGGCTGACGATGGCGGTGCGCTGCAGGTTCAGCCTGGCGGTATCGACATTGACCTGCGCGTCGGCCAGCGCGGCCTCGCCCTGGTCGACGCGGGTGCGGCTTTCCTCGAGCTGCTCGCTGGCCACCAGGTTGCCGAGCTTGAGATTGCGCGCGTATTCGCGCCGCGCCTGGGCCAGCGTCGCCGCGCGCTGCTCGAGCGTCGCCTGGGCCAGGCGCAGCGCGAGCGTGTAGCGCGCCCGGTCGATCACGAACAGCACCTGGCCCTGCGAGACGGCCTGGTTGTCGACCACCCGCACCTCGGTGATCAGCCCCGACACGTCGGGCGCGACCTGGATCACGTCGGCGCGCACGTGGCCGTCGCGGGTCCAGGGCGAGAACATGTAGTAGTTGATGATGCGCCACAGCACGAGGCCGGCGACGACCACCACGATCAGGGTCAGCAGGATCTGCCCCGCCGAAAACCAGGTTCTTTTCGCGTTCACGTTATTGGGTTCCTGGTGTTGTCAGGTAGCCACGAAATGATGGGAGGCGATCACGACGCCGGCCAGCACGAACACGTAGATGCCGAGGTCGAAGATCGAGCGATGCCAGACGAAGCGGTAGATGCCGGTGCGCGTGAGCAGCGCGCGCACCGCGATGTTGATCAGGTAGGCGATCAGCATCAGCACCAGCGGTGCCGGCACGAACACGCCGAAGATGTCGAATTCGCCGATCATGGTCGCGAGGAAATGGGCATGGTGTCGTCGGGATCAGGTGCGCGGGGCGCCGGGCGCGGCGGCGGGCGGCAGCGCCTGCATCAGCGCGGGATTGAGCGACAGGCGCAGGCCGACCAGCGCATGCAGCGCGTCGCGCAGCCCGCGCTGCAGCGCGGCGGCGGGGCGCGCGGCGCGGGACGCGGCAGGCGAGGCCGCTGCGTCGGGCGCAATCGGAGCGGCAGGCGTTGCCGGTGCGGCGGGGCCGCCGGCTTGCGCGTCACCCGGGGCGCGCTCGCCGCGCGGCGGCGTGCCCTGCTGCGTGGCGCCGACCAGGTGGCGGATCGCGACCGCGTCGAGCGCGTCGTCGATCGATTCGAGCAGGGCCGGCGAGGCCGGCTGGCGTGCGTTGGATTCGGCGCAGGCGGTGTAGTGCGCGTTCACGCCGGCCAGCACCCGGTCGATCGCCTCGGGCACGTCGCCGTCGAGGCGGCGCAGCGAGCGGTGCAGGTCGAGCGCGTTGAGCGCGACGCGCAGGTCGCGGAAGGTCTCGATCGAGGGATGGCGGTGATCGTCGGACGCAGACAGGCGCGGCAGCAATTGCGTGACGCGGTCGAGCATGCGCGAGGCATGGTTGCGCTGGTCGGCGATCGGCTGGCGCGAGGCGGACTTGGCGACGTCCTCCCAGCTCGAGCGCAGCAGCCGGCGCGCCGCGAGCTCGGCGCCGAACGGGCGCGTGGCGCGGGTCCAGACGAAGGCATAGAGCAGCCCGGCGACACCGGCGATATTGCTGTTCAGGAACACCAGGAAGTCGGCCGAGTAGGCGTCCTGGATGCTGATGAAGGTGGCGGTGTTGACGGCCACCAGCATCGTCACGAGATTGAACTGAGGGCGCGGGATCAGCGTGCCGATCAGGATGAAGGGCCCGGCGAAGATCAGCACCAGCATCACGAAATCATGCACGTGCGGCAGCACCACGAACAGGTAGAGCCCGGCGAACACCACGCTCGCGCAGGTCGAGAGGAAGAAGCGGAACACCAGGGGCGCGGGCTCGTCGAGCGCGGCGAAGAAGCAGCAGGCCACCGCCGCCAGCGTGACCGCCCCGGCGCCGTCGTTCCAGCCCGAGGAGATCCACAGCCAGCAGGCGAGCACGATCGCCCCGGCCGCCGTCAGCGTGGAGAACAGCATCATGCCGCGATCGTAGAAGCGCTCGGTGCCGCCGAGCCGCCAATGGCGGTAGCGCGGCTGCCATATGCCGGCCTCGTTGTCGATCAGCGCGCGCAGCGAGCGGCAGTCCTGCCACACGTCCACCACCTGGCGCAGCCGCCACAGCGCGTTCGACAGCAGCGCACCGTCCCAGCTCATCATCGCGTCGCCGGTCGGCTGCAGCGCGGCGATGCGCTCGCGCAGCCGGTCCGCCACCGGGTCGGCGATCGCGCCCGTGGCATCGGCCGGCGCCGGCAGCGGCGCGTCGAACCAGCGCGCCGCGTCGGCCAGCAGCGATGCCAGCTCGGCCGGTAGTGTCTCGAGCTCGCGCATCAGCGCGACCAGCGGATCGGCGAGCGCCGACATCAGCGGCATGAACAATTGCATGCGGCCGTGCAGGGCCTCGGCGCGGGCCAGCACGCGCGGATGGGCGTGATCGTAGCCGAGCTGGCTGAGCAGGAATTCCAGCGCGTTGAGGGTGGCGGCCAGCCGTTGCCGGCAGGCCGACAGCGCCTTGCCGGCCAGGTGGCCCGAGAGCGTCTCGCGGCCGTAGAAGGCGGCGTCGCGGAACCAGCCGTCGGCGCGCTCGATCAGGGTCGGCGCGAGCCGGTTCGGCAGGATCGCGCTGCCCACCACGCTGGCGCAGACGATCCCCAGGATGATCTCCTCGGTGCGCGCGATCGCCACGTCGAACACCGTGGTCGGATCGGTGACGGTGGGCAGCGCGATCAAGGGCATGGTGTAGCCGGCCAGCAGGAACACGTAGCTGCGCGCGGTGCGGTCCGACATCGCCAGGTAGAGCAGGGTGCCGGTCCACAGCGCCACGATCACGCTGAACAGGAAGGGCGTCTCGACGAAGGGCGGCACCAGCAGGATCGCGGCCGAGGCGCCGAGCGCGGTGCCCAGCGCGCGGTAGAGCGCCTTCGAGCGGGTCGCGCCGACGAAGGGATTCGAGACGATGTAGACGCTGGCCATCGCCCAGTAGGGGCGTGGCAGTTGGAAATAAAGGCCGAGGTAGAGCGCCAGCATCGAGGCGGCGAAGGTCTTGCCCGAGAACAGCCAGTCGCGCAGGCTCGGGTAGGTCATGGCGTGCCCCGATCACCGGCATCGCCCGAGTCGTTGAAGGCGTTCAGGACTCGCAGCGTGGCCTCGAGATCGGCGCGACTGACCGACTTCAGCACGCGCGAACGCAGCACGCGCAGGTCTTCCTCCATCTTCGCCGTGACGGCGCGGCCCTCCTCGGTGAGCGTGACGGTCTTGGCGCGGCGATCGGCCGGGTCCTCGTCGCGGCGCGCCAGGCCCGCCGCGCAGAGCTGGTCGAGCAGCCGCACCAGCGAGGGCCCCTCGATGCCGACGTGCTCGGCGAGCGTGACCTGGCGGACCGCCTCGCCCAGCCGGCCGGCGATCAGCAGCGGCGTGGCGCAGGCCTCGGACACGTTGTAGGCGGTGAGCAGCGAGTCGCTGGTCCGGCGCCACTTGCGGGCGGCGGTGACCAGGGTGCTGCTGACGGCCAGGCGCAGGGCATGGAGATTCGACATCCGGCGGATGATATCGGAATTCCATTCGATAGCAAACTATCGGTTTGAGGTAAACGACTTTACGAGTCGATCGGGGGAGGGCACGGCGCCTGCCGAGGCGATCGACACGCCGGCAGCGTAGCGCGCGCTCGATGTCATGCCGATGTCGTCCTCCGCCGCGAGCATGAGGCGATTCGATTGCTTCCCGGGCGCGATGCGGCACGTTTCATGCTGCGCCGCATGAAACGCGCGGCGGCGACGCGCCCGCCATCCAGGCCGGCTGCCGGGCCGGCGAGGGCGGCGCTTCATGCTGCGGCGCATTCGAGCCGCGCCTCGACTTTCGAATCGGGTCGGATGTGCTTAAATTTCGAGATTGCAGCCGGCCCGCGTTCCGAGCGGGCCCGGATTTCCTTCAGCCCCGAGAGCCGCGAGGAGTGCGCGTGAAGAATCCACCGGTCGTCACCTATGTTCGTCCGCGCCAGCGCGCCCAGACGCTGGCGATCCGCCGCAATCGCAAGATGGCGCGCTCGGTGCATGCCTATGTGCGCGGCAACACGGCGCGCTATTACGAGTGGCTGGCCGACGCGAAGGTCGGCACGCTGCCCGAGGGGCCGGCGATCTGGATCTGCGGCGATTGCCATACCGGCAACCTCGGCCCGGTGGCCAACGATACCGGCGAGATCGAGATCCAGATCCGCGATCTCGATCAGACCGTGATCGGCAATCCGGTGCACGACCTGATCCGGCTCAGCCTGTCGCTGGCCACCGCCGCGCGCAGCTCCGACCTGCCGGGCATCGTCACGGCGCGCATCATCGAGCAGGTCCACGAGGGCTACACGCATGCGCTGGCCGCCGGCAAGCGCAAGCGCGCGGCGATCCCCAAGCCCGACGTGGTGCGCATCGTGATGCGCACCGCCCTGGAGCGCACCTGGAAGCACCTTGCGCGCGAGCGGCTGATGGGCGTGAAGCCGGTGCTGCCGCTCGGCAAGCGCTTCTGGCCGCTCTCGCGCGCCGAGTCGAACGGCATCGCCGCGCTGGTCGACACGCCCGCCATCGCCGAGCTGGCCGTCGGCCTGCGCGGCAACCGGCCGGCCGAGCACGTCGAGTTGCTCGACGCCGCCTACTGGGTCAAGGGCTGCAGCTCGCTGGGGCGGCTGCGCTACGCGGTGCTGCTCGACGTCGACGGCGCCGCCAGCGAGGGCGACGATCTGTGCCTGGTCGACATCAAGGAGGGCACCACGGCGCTGGCGCCGCGCTATCGCGACAGCGAGATGCCGCGCGACAACGGCAAGCGCGTGGTGGAAGGCGCACGCCATCTCTCGCCCTATCTCGGCAACCGCATGTGCGCGGCGACGCTGTCCGAGCGTTCGGTGATCGTGCGCGAGTTGCTGCCGGCCGACCTCAAGCTCGAGATCGGCAGCGTCGACGAGGCCGAGGCGCTGCGCATCGCGCGCTACCTGGCGCACGTGGTGGGCCTCGCCCACGCGCGGCAGATGGATACGAGCACGCGCGCGCGCTGGCTGGCGGAACTCAAGCGGGTGCGCTCGAAGACCATCGACGCGCCGTTCTGGCTGTGGCGCAGCGTGATCGAATTGATGGGCAACCACGAGGTGGGCTACCTCGAGCATTGCCGCCGCGTGGCGGCGCAGCGTGCCGGCAAGCGCTGAGGGCGGCCGGCGCTGAACCGGCGCAGGGGCCCGCCGGCGGCGGGACCGGACCACAACGAGGACGAGGCGAGGACGAAAATCGATGAAGACCTTTCATTGCGGCAATTGCGGGCAGTTGGTGTTCTTCGAGAACGTGCGCTGCGAGCGCTGCGAGGCGCCGCTCGGCTACCTGCCCGAGGTGGGCGAGGTGGGGGCGTTCGAGATCGACGCCTCCTCGGGCCAGTGGCGCAGCCTGCATCCCTCGGTGGCCGGGCAGCTTTACCGGCCCTGCCATAACTATTCGGTCGAGAACGTCTGCAACTGGATGGTCCCGGCCGATTCGCCGGCCAGCTATTGCGAGTCCTGCGCGCTGACGGAAACCATTCCCGACCTCTCCAACCCGGACAATCGCCCGCTCTGGTATCGCACCGAGGCGGCCAAGCGGCGCCTGGTCTACACGCTGACGATGCTGGGGCTGCCGGTGGAATCGCGCCTGCTGGCGCCGGAGCGCGGCATGAGCTTCGCCTTCAAGGCGGCCACCGAGAGCGAGCCGGTGATGACGGGTCACGCCAATGGCCTGATCACGCTCAACCTGGCCGAAGCCGACGATGCCGAGCGAGAGCGCGTTCGAGCGGCCATGCACGAGCCCTATCGCACCCTGGTCGGGCATTTCCGCCACGAGATCGGCCATTACTACTTCGATCGCCTGATCGTCGGCAGCGACTGGCAGGAGGCCTTCCGCGAACGTTTCGGCGACGAGCGCGCCGACTACCAGGCCGCGCTCGACGCGCATTACCAGAACGGCGCGCCGGCGGGCTGGGAGGACAGCTACATCAGCGAATACGCGAGCATGCATCCCTGGGAGGACTGGGCCGAAACCTGGGCGCATTACCTGCACATGGTCGACACGCTCGATACCGCGAATGCCTGCGGGCTGGTGCTCGATCCCGACGACGACAGCCTGCCGCATCTGGACGACCAGACCTCGGTCGACGAGGCCAGCTTCGGCAACCTGATGCGGCGCTGGTTTCCGCTGACCTATGCGCTGAACAGCCTGAATCGCAGCATGGGCGTGGCCGATGCCTATCCGTTCGCGCTGTCGCCGGCGGTGGTGGCCAAGCTGCGCTTCGTGCACCGCGTGATCAGCGCGACGCGCGAGGCGGCGCCGGACGAGGCGAGCGGCGCGCGGGCGGCGGGCAGCGAGGAAGCGCGCGACGAGGCGGCGGGAAAGCAGGGCGGATCGACTTCCTGAACGAAGCCGCCCGGCGCCGGTCGCGTCAGTCGCCGGGGCGGGGAGAGTAGAGGCGAATCAACCGATCGAGGTTGACATGCGCCAGCGTCGTGAGCGGCGCGAATTCATCGGACAGGAACAGCGGCGTTTGCGAGCGTAGCTGCATCAGCGCCTGAAGCCGGCCGTCACGGAACGGCGCCGAAGGCGCCGCGGGCGTTTGCCCCCATTCGAGCGCGATCTCGCGGTCATAGGCCAGCAGGCGCTCGGGCGTCGCGGCCAGGATCGCCAGGTCGGCATCGAGGAACAGCGCGGCCGCCTGCCGGCGCGACGGATCGGCAAGCGCCGAAGCCGGCAGCCGATGCGACTTGGTGGCGAGCACCAGTTCGCAGGCGAAGCGCAGCGCGTCGGCGTGCTCGCGCTGCCAGGCGGGCGGGCACAGCGCCGCCGCCATCGCGGCCAGCCACGAGGCGCTGCGCGCTTCGTTGTCGGCGTAATCGGCAAGCGTGGTGGCGTAGACGATGTCGTGCGCCCAGACCGCCAGCTCGATCGCCAGCCGATGTGGCGCGTCGCGGTAGGGCGCGAGCTGCGCGAACAGCTCGGCCAGGTGCGCGAGCGTGTGGTAATGGCGCTGCGGCTCGCGATAGGCCTGCTCGACCAGCGGCCAGACGGCGGCCGTGCCGAAGCAGGCCGCGCATTCCTCGCGCAGGACGTCGAGCGTGGCGTCGTCGATCATGCCCGAGCCGCCGCGCCGATCTCAGGACTCGTTGCCGGTCCCGGCCGTGCCGCGCGGGCGGCGTGCCCGCGTGGTGCCGCCGCGCGTGGCGCGGGCGCGCTTGGCAGGGGCGGCCGGTGCCGCCTCGTCGTCGGCCGCCGCTTCGCCCGTGCCGGACAACAGGTCCTCAGGCGCCATGGTTTCGGCCGCGGCATTCGTTTCCACCGCCGCGGCCGCGGTTTTCTTCGCGGCTACCTTGCGTGCGCGAGCCGGCGTCTTCTTCGCTCGGGTCGACTTGGCGGCCGTGGCCGGGGCTTCGTCGGCCTGCGTCGCCGCCGGCAGGTCGTCGCCGTGATCGGCGAAGGCCGGCACCACTTCGTCCGGCATGGCCGGCGTGCTCTCGACCACCACCGGCTCGGCCGGCGTGGACGCTTCGTGGGCCGGCGCGTCCTCGATCAGCGGCATCTGCTCCGGCTTGCGCGAGCCGCGTCCCTTGCCGTGCCTGCCTTCGTCGTGCTTGTTGGCGTGGCGGCGCTCGCCGTCGTGCCGCGATTCGCGCTTCGCCTCGGCCTGCAGCGGCTGGGCGAGCGCTTCGGCTTCCGCCTCGCTTTCGTGGCGACGGCCGCCGTCCTGGTGCGCGCGGCGCTCCTTCTGCTGCTTGTGCTCCTTCTGGTCGCGATGACGCGAGCCGCCGCCATGCCGCGCCGGCTGCTGCGGCGCCGCTGCCGGGGCTTCGCCGCCGCCGAGCGCCTCGTCGGCCTTCGCCGCTTCCACGCCGAAACCCGGCTCGGCCGCCGCGCCCTGGGCCGGACGCGACACATAGGTGCCCGACTTCTCGTCGCGGCCGATCTCCAGCAGCCCGTGCGCCTGCGCCTCGTCGAGCAGGTTGCCGAAGGCGCGGAAGCCGTAGTAGGTCTCGTTGAAACCCGGCTTGCGCCGCTTGATCGCGCTCTTGAGCACCGAGGCCCAGATCTTGCCGCTGTCGCTGCGCTCGGAGGCGAGCGCGTCGAAGGTCTCGACCGCGATGGTGATCGCCTCGAGCTTGCGCGCGTCGCCGTCCTGCTTGCGCTGCTTGTCGTCGGCCGCGCGCTTGCCGCTGTCGGCGCCGGCGCGCGACTCGCGCTTGGCCTGGGCGCGCTGCAGTTCGCGGGCGAGGTCGTCGTAGAAGATGAATTCGTCGCAGTTGGCGACCAGCAGGTCCGAGGTCGAGTTCTTCACGCCCACGCCGATCACGCGCTTGGCGTTCTCGCGCAGCTTCGAGACCAGCGGCGAGAAATCCGAGTCGCCGCTGATGATCACGAAGGTATCGACATGCGATTTGGTGTAGCAAAGATCGAGCGCGTCGACCACCAGACGGATGTCGGCCGAGTTCTTGCCCGACTGGCGCACGTGCGGGATCTCGATCAGCTCGAAGCTCGCCTCGTGCATGGCGCCCTTGAAGGTCTTGTAGCGATCCCAGTCGCAATAGGCCTTCTTGACCACGATGCTGCCCTTGAGCAGCAGTTTCTCGAGCACCGGTTTGATGTCGAATTTCTCGAACTTCGTGTCGCGCACGCCGAGCGCGATGTTTTCGAAGTCGCAAAAGAGCGCCATGTTGACGCTGTCCTGAGGCAAGGCCATGAGTTCTCCAACCGTAGGCTCGCCGAATCGGCGAGCGCTGAAATTGCGCACATGATAGCGGGCTTGGGTGGGCGATGACCGCGCGCGGGTGAAAAAGGCCGGCCGAAGGCGGCCGTCGAGCGGGGCGCGCGTCGCGCGTCGGTCGCTGCCTGCGCGTGCTCAGGCGCGCGGCTCGCGCAGCCGGCGGATCGCCTGCCAGGCGCAGCCGGCCGCGGTCGCGGCCAGGCCCGCGAAGCTCACCATCACGCCCAGCGCGAAGCCGGCCGGCATCTCGCCGCTGTCGGGCGTGTCGGGGCGCGCGAACACCGCCGCCAGCGTGCCGGCCGCGATCAGCGCGAGGCAGGCCACCCAGTAGAGCCGGCCGCGTGTGGCGCGCAGCGCGTGCCAGCCGGCCCAGCCCAGGCCGAGCAGGTAGAGCAGCGCGAGCGTGCCGAGCGCGATCAGGTCGGTGGCGGCTTGGGCGAAGCTGGAGGAGGCGGGCATGGGGGAGAAGTCAGGCGGGACGGGAAGCGGATAAACAGCCGGAGACAAGCGGATAAACGCCGGTGGCTGGTGGACATGCGCCGCGGGCAAGCACGACAGGCAAGCGGCGCCCGGGGGGAATCGACCGCGAGCCGGCAGCCAGGCGGCGTCGAGCCCGAAGCGTGACTGTATCGGCGGCGCGGGGGCGAACGCAAGCCCGATGCAAGCCGGGGCCGCTCTGTCTAGAATCGGGATTTTCCGCCATCGGACCTCGCCATGACCGCTGCCTCGCTCGACCCGACCGCTTTCTCCTTCGATGCCGCCTCGCTGGCCGCGCGTCTCGATGCCGTGTTCGACCAGGCGCTGCGCGAACGGCGCCTGGTCGGCGCGGTGGCGATCGTCGCGCGGCACGGCGAGATCCTGTATCGCCGCGCCCAGGGGTTGGCCGACCGAGAGGCAGGTCGGCCGATGCGCGAGGACACGCTGTTCCGGCTCGCCTCGGTGACCAAGCCGATCGTCGCGCTGGCGGTGCTGCGGCTGGTGGCGCGCGGCGAACTCGCGCTCGACGCGCCGGTCACGCGCTGGCTGCCCGAATTCCGGCCGCGGCTGGCCGACGGCAGCGAGCCGCTCGTCACGATTCACCACCTGCTCACGCACACCTCGGGGCTCGGCTACTGGCTGCTCGAGGGCGCCGGCTCCGTGTACGACCGGCTCGGCATCTCGGACGGCATCGACCTGCGCGACTTCGATCTCGACGAAAACCTGCGCCGCCTCGCCTCGGCGCCGCTGGCCTTCGCGCCGGGCAGCGGCTGGCAGTATTCGCTGGCGCTCGACGTGCTCGGCGCGGTGGTCGAGCGCGCCACCGGGCAGCCGCTGGCCGCGGCGGTGGCGTCGCTGGTCGCCCAGCCGCTCGGCATGCGCGATTGCGGTTTCGTCTCGGCAGAGCCCGAGCGCTTCGCCGTGCCTTACCACGACGGCCAGCCTGAGCCGGTGCGCATGCGCGACGGCATCGAGGTGCCGCTGCCGGAAGGCCATGGCGCGGCCGTGCGTTTCGCGCCCTCGCGCGTGTTCGAGCCGGGCGCCTATCCCTCGGGCGGCGCCGGCATGTACGGCTCGGCCGACGACGTCCTGCGCGCGCTCGAGGCGATCCGCGCCAATCCCGGGTTCCTGCCCGAGGCGCTGGCCGACGCGGCGCGGCGCGACCAGGCCGGCATCGGCGCCGAGACGCGCGGCCCCGGCTGGGGTTTCGGCTACCTGAGCGCGGTGCTCGACGATCCGGCCGCGGCCGGCACCCCGCAGCACGCCGGGACGCTGCAATGGGGCGGCGTCTATGGCCATTCCTGGTTCATCGACCGCGCGCTGGGGCTCAGCGTGCTGCTGCTCACCAATACCGCCTACGAGGGCATGTCGGGCCCGCTGACGATCGCCTTGCGCGACGCCGTCTACGCGCGCTGAGCGGCACGGCATGGCTGGGGCAGCTCCCCAGCTTCCGCCGGCGCACGAAAAAAGCCGGGGCATCGGCCCCGGCCTTCATCGACTTGCCGAGCCGGCCACGCCGGCCGGTCATGCCGGCTTCACAGATCGAAGAACACTGTTTCCCGCTCGCCCTGCATGTGGATGTCGAAGCGATAGACGCTCACGCCGTTCACCGTGCTTTCGCGACGCGCGATCAAGGTCTGGCGGCGCGCCGCCGGCACCGTCTCGAGCACCGGGTCCGCCGCGTTGGCGGCCGATTCGTCGTCGAAGTAGAGGCGCGTGAAGGCATGCGTGAGCACGCCGCGCATCATCACCGTGACGTCCACATGCGGCGCGCCGGCCGCGGTTGCGGCCGGTTTCACGGTGCGCACCACGAAGCGATGCTGCGCATCGGTGCCCGTGCCGACCCGCGCGAAACCCGTGAATCCGCTCGTCGCCGCCTCGGCGCGCGAGGCCGGGAAGCGGCCGCTCGCGTCCACCTGGGTGAATTCCAGCATGGCGTCGAGGATGGTCTTGCCGTCGCCGTCGAACACCTGGCCGATCAGCACGATGTGCTCGCCCGCCGCGTGCGGCTCGGCGATGTCGGGCGAGAACAGGCTCTTCATGTCGAAGTTGTACTGCTCGGGGCAGAGGCCGTAGGCGAAGTAGGGGCCGACGGTCTGGGAAGGGGTCTGTTTCAGCGTCGTCATGATCAGCGCTCCATCGGGGTGGCGTCGCGGCCGCGCAGCACGATGTCGAATTCGTAGCCGAGCGCGTAGCCTTCCTCGGTGACGTCGAGCGTGAAGCGCGACACCAGGCGATCGCGCGCCTGTTCTGGCGTGCCCTGGAAGATCGGGTCGTATTGCAGCAGCGGGTCGCCAGGGAAGTACATCTGGGTGACCAGGCGCGAGCCGAAATAATCGCCGAACAGCGAGAAATGGATGTGGTTGGGGCGCCAGGCGTTCGGGTGGTTGCCCCAGGGATAGGCGCCGGGCTTGATGGTCAGGAAGCGGTAGCGGCCCTGGTCGTCGGTCAGGCAGCGGCCCGCGCCGAGGAAGTTCGGGTCGAGCGGCGCGTCGTGCTGGTCGGCCTTGTGGACGTAGCGGCCGGCGGCATTGGCCTGCCAGACCTCCACCAGGGTATTGCGCACCGGCTTGCCGCCCTCGTCGAGCACGCGGCCCGTGACGATGATCCGCTCGCCCAGCGGCTCGCCGTTCTTCACGGCATTGCGCGTCAGGTCGTGGTCGAGCGCGCCGAGGTCGTCGGTGCCGTAGACCGGCACGAACTGGTTGCGCAGCTTCTCCTTGAGCGGCACCAGCGGCTGCGTCGGGCCGCGCTTGACCGAGGAACGGTATTCGGGGTGCACATAGGCGGGATGCGAGGGCCAGTCGCGCGGGCTGAGGATGGAATCGTCCATCGCGGTGTCTCCTGTCTGGTATTGGCTGGGATGACGAGACTTTAGCCAAGAGCGAAAGTTATGCAAAATGACGTTTTGTCTTATCTCGTATAACTAGACGTTATGGAAAACCGTATCGCCGACGGCCGGGTCAAGTTCCGGCACCTGCAGTGTTTCCTGGCCGTGGCCCAGCTGGGCGGCGTGCAGAAGGCCGCCGAAAGCCTGTCGATCACGCAGCCGGCGGTCTCGAAGACGATCGCCGAGCTGGAGTCGCTGCTCGGCGTGAAGCTGTTCGAGCGCGGCCGGCAGGGCGCCCGGCCGACCCGCGAGGGCCAGTTGTTCCTGCCTCACGCGAGCGCCTGCGTGCTGGCGCTGCGCCAGGGCGTGGGCCTGCTGGCCGGCGAGAGCGGCGAGGCGGCCGCCACGCTCGAGATCGGCATGCTGCCGACCGTGGCCGCCTCGCTCGCGCCGGCCGTGATGAAGGCGCTGACCGCCCGCCTGCCGCGCGTGATCGTGCGGATCGCGACCGATCCCAACGCGCGGCTGCTGGAGCGCCTCAAGTCGGGCGAGATCGAGTGCGCGATCGGCCGGCTCTCCGAGCCCGAACGCATGATCGGCCTGTCCTTCGAGCAGCTCTACAACGAGCCGCTGGTGGCGCTGGTGCGCGCCGGCCATCCGCTGGCCGGCCATCCCGTGCCGGCCGGCGAACTGGGCCGCTATCCGGTGGTGGTGCCGCCCTACGGCACCCTGATCCGGCAGTCGGCCGAGCAGATGCTGGCCGCCTGCGGGGCGCCGCCGCTGGAAGCCTTCGTCGAGGTGCTGTCGGTCTCGGTGGGCCGGGCGCTGGCGCTGGAGAACGATGCCGTCTGGTTCGTGCCGCGATATGCGGCCGAATACGATCTGGCTGCTCGCACCCTGGTGCGCCTGGCGTTGCCGGCCGAGGGCGCCGACGAGCTGGTGGGGCTGATCCTGCGCACCGACGCGCGCCCCTCGCCCGCCGCGCAGGCATTGATTGACGCGGTGCGCAATGTTGCGCGCGATCGTTTCGCGCGTTTCGCGACACGGCGTACGGGAACCCGCAATCGACGTGGTTCCGCGGCGCCGCATCGGTGATAATGGCCGCTCGGCACACTTCACGGATACCGCTCCGCTCGGCGGTCCGCACGACAACGATGGATGACAGTACTGCCGGACGGCGCGGATGGAGAGATCCGTCGCCCCGGATGCCGCTGGGATATCTGGTGATCGCGGGCGGCGTCGCGATCGCCCTGGTGATGATGACGATCTGCGCGGCGATCCTTCGGGACAGCCGGGTGGACGCATTCGAACGCGCGCAGGACGGGGCGCGCAACACCCTGCTGATGATCGAGCGCGACGTGGCGCGCAGCCTCCATATCGACGACCTGGTCCTGCAGGGCGTCGCGGCAGGCCTGCGCGACCCGGCGCTGGCGGGCTTGCCGGTCGGCATGCGGCGGCGCCTGCTGTTCGATCGCGCGGCAGCGGCCAACGACATCGGCGGCATCTACGTGCTCGACGCGAACGGGCGCATGACGCTGTCTTCGAACGAGATCGACACCGGCGACGAGCGCTTCGACGACCGCGATTTCTTCTCCGTGCAGCGCGACGATCCCGATGCCGGCCTGTTCGTCAGCAGCCCCTACGCGACGGTGCTGCACGGCGAGGATCCCAGCATCGCGCTGTCGCGGCGCCTGAACGGCCCGGACGGCAAGTTCGCCGGGGTGGTGGTGCTGTCGGTGCGGCTCGAGTATTTCCGGCGCCTGTTCGCCGGGCTCACGCTGGGCCCGCACGGCGCGATCGCGCTGATCCACACCAATGGCCGCCTGATCATGCGCGCGCCCAGCGACGCCACCCTGATCGGCCGCGACCTGCGCGGCACCGGCCCCTACACGCGGATGCTCAGCGGCGGCAGCTCCTTCGTCGACACCGCCTCGATCGACGGCGTGCGCCGCAGCTACCTGTTCCAGCGCCTGCCGCGGCTGCCGGTGATCGTGCAGGTGGCGGTGGCCGAGCAGGACGTCTATGCGGAATGGCGGCGCCGCGCCTGGCGCTTCGGGATCCTGACCGGCGCCTTCGGCATCGCCTTCGTGGTGTTGAGCGCGTTCCTGGCCCATTCGCTGTGGCGCAAGTCCGAGGCCGAGGCGGCGCTGGCGCGCCTGGCCGGCACCGACAGCCTGACCGGGCTGCCGAACCGGCGCTCGCTGGATGCCTCGCTGGAGCGCGAATGGCGCCGCGCGGTGCGTGCGCGCCGACCGCTGGCGATCCTGTTCGTCGATATCGACCACTTCAAGCGCTACAACGACGAATACGGCCACACGCTCGGCGACGAGGTGCTGGCCTCGGTATCGGCCCGCATCGCCCAGCAGGCGCTGCGCTCGCACGACGTGGTGGCGCGCTACGGCGGCGAGGAGTTCGTGGTGGTGCTGCCCGACACCGACAGCGCCGGCGCGCGTACCGTGGCCGAGCGGATCCGCGATTCGGTGCGCCAGCTCGGGATCGAGCATGCCGGCGCCGAGTCGGGCTATGTGACGGTCAGCGTGGGCGTGGCGACCTGGCGCCCGGATGCCGGTTACCCGACCAACGTGGCGGTGGTGATCGACGCGGCCGACCAGGCGCTCTATCGCGCCAAGGCCAGCGGGCGCAACCGCGTGTTCGAGGCCGAGATGGCCTGAGTGGCACGAGCGCGTCGTCTTTCTCTTCGAGGCCGGCTCCGGCCTCGTTTTCTCTTCAATGCTCCAGCTCGGTGCCGAGGCTCGTATCGAGCCGGTGCCGCTGCCGCAGTTCCGCCAGCCGCGGCGGCGCGATGCCGAGTTCGGCCGCCGCCGCGGCCGGGTCCTCGCCGTGCCGCCGCCAGGCCGCGTCGAGTGCCTGTCGCTCGGCCGCCTCGAGCGTCTCGGCCAGCGTGCGGGGCGCCTGCGCGGCGAACTCGCCGAGGTCCAGGTCCTCGGCCGACAGCACCGGATGCTCGGCCATCACCATCGCGCGGCGGATCCGGTTGATCAGCTCGCGCACGTTGCCGGGCCAGGCGTAGCGGTACATCGCGTCGATCGCGCAGGGCGAGAAGCCGCGGATCCGGCCGCCGCCGTCGGCATCGAAGCGCTGCAGGATATGGCGCGCCAGCACCTCGATGTCGCGTCCGCGCGCGCGCAGCGGCGGCTCGTCGATGCGCAGCACGCAGAGCCGGTGGAACAGGTCGGTGCGGAAGCGTCCCTCGCGCATCGCGGCGTCCAGGTCGACATGGGTGGCCGACAGCACGCGCACGTCGACCGCGATCGACTCGCGCCCGCCGAGCCGCTCGATGCGGCCTTCCTGAAGGAAACGCAGCAGGCTCGCCTGGCTCTCGTGCGGCATGTCGCCGATCTCGTCGAGGAACAGGGTGCCGCCCTGCGCGGCCTCGATCCGGCCGATCTTGCGCTGGGTCGCGCCGGTGAAGGCGCCGCGCTCGTAGCCGAACAGCTCCGATTGCAGCAGCGCCGGCGGGATCGCGCCGCAGTTGATCGGCACGAAGGGCGCCTGGCGGCGCGCCGAGCGTTCGTGGATCGCCAGCGCGGTCAGCTCCTTGCCGGTGCCGGATTCGCCGGCGATGAACACGCTCGCGTCGGTATTGGCCACCTTGCGGATGGTGCGGAACAGCGCCTGCATCGCCTCGCAGGTGCCGACCATCTCGCCGCCGCCAGCGTGGCCGGTGTCGGCCTTGCCGCCGGGGCTCGCGGCGACGCCTCCCGCGTCCTCTGCCGCGGGTTCGTCGAGGCGGGCCATGCCGTAGGCGTGGCGCGCCAGCAGGTCGAGCGTGGCGGGCGGGGCGCCCGACTTCACGTAGTCGAAACAGTAATGGCGCACCAGCCGTCGCACCTCGGGCCGGTCGAAACGGGCCGCCTCGGCCAGCGCGATCCAGGCGGTGGCCGGGCAGCGCAGGGCGCCGTCGAGCGCGGCCAGTTCGTCGTCCGCCAGGTCGTCGAGCGCCACGATGCCCGCCTGCGCGCGCCGCGGCGCGGGCCGGCGCGCGAACTCGGCCGGCGAGGCCGCCAGGCTGACGCTCCAGCCGTGCTGGGACAGGAAGGCGACCAGCACCGGATCGGGCTGGCGCGCCAGGTAGACCAGGGCGCGCGCGCCCTCGGCCGTCTCGGTTGCGGCGCGGCGGCGCCGGGAGAAATCGGCGGCGATGACGCCGGGAGGAACGCGGGATTCGTGCACGATGGGCTCCGGCGCGACGATCAGAACGTGTACGGGAAACGCACGCCGACCACGAAGTTCGGCGCATCCGGCGTGAGGCCGACCGCCACCGAGGCATTCATCGTCAGGTGCTTGTTGAAGACGTGGTTGAGGCCGAAGTTCAGCGTCGACGCGGTGGTCTGGCTGCCCGGCACCTTCTGCCACGACTCGCCGGGCGCCTGGGTCTTGGTTTCCGGCTCGAAGGCGAGCGTGTAGGCGATGCTGGCCGAGTCGCGCTCGGAGAAGGCCAGCGCCACCCCGCCGCCGATCTGCACGATGTCGCCGAGCTTGACCTTGGCCGGCTGCGTCTGACCGACCACCGAGGAAATGTCGGAGAACGAGCGCGCCACGTTGTAGGTGTAGGACAGGCTGCCGAACAGCACGATCGGATCGTAGGTCTTCAGCACCGACATGCCGGCCGTGATGCTCCAGAAGCCGGTGCCGGTGGGCAGGGTGTCGGGGGCCACCAGGTTGGTGTTGTTCGGATCGGTCTGCCGCAGCTTGATGCCGAACGGCGAGGTGCCGGTGGGGGCCTTCACGCGCAGGCTGCCGACCACGTCGGGCAGGTTCTGCGTCTCCTTCAGGAACTGGTAGTAGATCCCGAAGTTGACGTCGCCCAGCGCGTGCGAGTTGCCGCTCGCGTCGGACAGCGTGCTGGCCGCGCCGCCCGCGCCGCCCACGATGAAGTTGCTGGTGCGATAGACATAGGGCACGTCGACGTCGACGTTGATGCGGCTGGTCAGCCCGTAGCGCACGTCGACATCGCTGGAGAGCTGGTGCGACTTGGTCTGGCCGAGGTTCAGGTTGCCCAGGAAGATCGCGTCGAGCGCGAGGAAGCCGGACAGCTGCAGTTGCCGGCGATCGTAGTAGGTGTCGTTGATGCCCCAGTCGATCGTCAGCTTGTGGTCGAACAGCGGCGCATGCTCGCGCTGCACCACGGCGTTTTCGGCCTCGGTGCGCACCGGCTCGGCGGCACGGTTGTCGGTGCCGATGGTGCCCGGCGCGGGCGCGCCGGCATTGGCGCCGGCACGCGAGCCGCCGCCGCCGGAGCCTGCGTTATTCGAACCGCTCGCGCTGCCGGAGCCGGCGGCGGGCGGCACCACCGGCACGCCGGTGGCCGTGCCGGTGCCGTCGCCCGGCGCCGGCGACAGCGGCGTCGCCTGGGCGAGCGTGACGGTGCCCGTCGGCGCGTCGGACAAGCCGCGCCCGCGCTGCGCCATCTCCAGGTCGACCACCTGGGCTTCCAGTGACTGGATCTTGCGCTGCTGCGCATCGACCAGCTTCATCAACGTGTTGAGCCGATCCTCGATCGACTGGTTCGCGAGCGATTGCGCCTCGACGCTGCTCGCGATGGCGAACAGCAGCACTGCGGCCGGAATGGCCGCGAGCGTGTGACGCGGTAACGATGTGGCCTTCATGGTCTACCCCCCCGGGTATGGTTTATGTCAGGAAGCGAGGTCGGCGTGCCGCTCGCCGGGGCAATCGCCCGGCGGCAAAAGGCGCGGCACATCCCTTGTGCTGTCATCGGCGTCCGTCGCGCGGGTCCGCATGCGGGCGCCATCGTTATCGATCGATCAACGGCTTGCGCGCCGCCTCATTTCCTCACCGGGAAAGCTGCCTGCAGCGCCTGCAGCACGCCGGACTGGCGCAGCGCGCCCGCCGACATCTGTTGCGTGCGCAACTGCAGCTGCAACTGGTTGGAGACGACCTGCTGGTTGCCGGTGATCTGCAGCAGTTGGGCGATCGAGCCGGCCTGGGCGGCCGCGGCCGGCGCGATGGTCTGGGTGGCGAGGCCCGCCGGCGTGTTGAGCGCGAGCGTCACGCCGTTGGCGCCGAAGGAGATGGCTGCGCGGATCGAGCCGTCGGCATTGGACGCGCTGGCCGAGGGGGCGTTGCTCGCGCCGGCCAGCATGGTGAGCAGGTTGCCGTTCGAGCCGAAGTCGATCGACATGCCGTTGTTGCCGGCATTGCCGTTGCCGGCCACCTGGGTGACCTGCGAGACGCCGTTGACGCGGATCGACTGGCCGCCGCCGGCACCGTTGCCGGGTTGGGCGCCGGATGGGCCGGCGCTGTCGCCGCCGACCACGCTGGCCAGCGTCTGCACCTGGGCGGAGAGCTGGTTGGCGGCATTGGCGGAGATGTTCAAGGTGCCTTGGGCGACCGCCAGCGCGCCGTTTGGCAATTGCCATTGCGAGAGCAGGTTGACGACCACGCCGGAGATCATCGTCGCGTCGGCGAACTTGCCGGTCTGACGGGCCAGCACGTCGTCGTCTACCGCGATGATCGGCAGCGCCGCGGCGCCCGGCCCGGCCGCGAACGGCAGCGACATGCCGGCGGGCGAGACAGCCAGGGCGGCGCTGCCGGTGAGTGCGCAGGCGGCCGCGCAGGCCGCATCGCGCAGGAACGAGAGTGAGCGATTCATGATGGGTCAGAACAGGTCTGCCTTGATCAAGCCGTACTCGACGAACGGAATCGCGGCGGAGCCGGTGGACAGCGCCTGTTCGCGCAGTTTCAGCGCCAGCGATTCGTTGTTTTGCAGCAATGGAGAGTCCTCCCTGAAGGGTTTGCCGACCACCGCGAACACCAGCCCGTTCCAGGACTTCGCGAAGTCCTGCTCGAACACGATGCGGTTGCCGAGCGCGGGGTCGGCGAGGAAGATGCGGCCTTCGGCGGCGCGCTTGACGATCACGAAGTGCTCGTAGCCGTCGATGTTCATCAGCACGATGACCGGGATCTGCAACTGGTAGAGCGCTTCGGTGCCGACCCGGAAGCCGCGGCCGCGCAGGCCGAGCGTCTCGACGAACTTCTTCATGTCGAGCATCGAGAAACCGTGCTTGACGACCACCTCGGGGGTGGAGAACGCCATCATCCGGGCGATCATTTCGGGCTCGGGGATATCGATCCCGTAGCCGTACTTGAGCAGGGTGGCGAGCGCGGCCGAGCCGCAGCTGAAATCGAATTGCTGGTTGACGATGTCGCGATGACGCAGCTCGTACATCGAGCGCACCGGCTTGTGCAACGGCACGCCGGCAAACGGCAGCGTTTCCACGCTGGCTTGCGCGACGGCTGCCGGTACCAGGGCCCAGCACGCGCACAAGGCGACGAGCCGGGCCGGCCAATGATCGGATACCGCTGACATGGGCGTCTCCCCCGAGACTGCCGCGCGGTGGAGCGAGCGCGGCGATGCGACTGGCACGAACGGAACAAAGCGACGTCCCACGCCGCCGTGATGGGCGATGCGGGACGTCGTGGCAGCGATCAGTGACCGCTGTTCAGTGCTGCGATGGCCAGGCCGTTGTGCTGCAGGTTGCCCACGCCGCCGGCGATGTTCACGCCGATGTTGCCCGTGGCGCCGGTGAGGGTATAGCCGCCGAGCGCGGCAGTGCCGACGAAGCGACCGCTGACCTGGGCGTTTGCCACCTGCGTATTGTCGTCGGTGGCAACCATTGCCACGGTCCGGGCATGCGCTGCGTCAACCGTCGTCATCGAGCCGGCCAGGCTGTTGTTCTGCACGTTGCCGATACCCGATGCGACGTTCACGCCGACGTTGCCCGACACCTGCGCGAGCGAGCCGTCGCCGATCGAGGCGTTCAGGATGAAGTTGTCGATCCTGGCGTGACCCATCGACGACTGGTTGCTGAAGATCTGCGCATTGCCGAACACGTTGCCGACGTCGACCGAGGCCAGGGCCACGTCGTTGCTCTGCGCGTTGTTGATGCCTTCCGCGATGTTCACGCCCAGGTTGCCCTTGACGCCGGTGGCGGCATTGAGGCCGGTGGTTGCGGTCAGCGAGCCGGGTTTCTCGGTATCGATGTATTGCGTGACGCTGCCCGTGGTCGAGACCGTTGACGAGTTGTAGTCGTTGCTGAAACCCCACAGCGTGGTACGCCATGCGGAGGAGGTTTCGTGAGCGGAGATCGACGCGCTTTGCGAGGATTGCGACTGGCTTTGCATGCCGCCGGCGCTCCAGGCCGTGCCGAATTGCGAATTGGTGCGGCTCGCGCTCGCATCGACATGCTGATGCGCCGATCCCGTGGCATTGGTATAGGAGGTTCCGCCCCACACCGCGCCGGCGGCGCCGACGATATAACCGCTCTGATTCTGCGAGGCGCTGCCGCCGGCGACGAAACCGAACAGGCCTGGCAGGAAATAACCGCTGATCTGGCCGGACTGGCTGCTGCCCGAGGCGCCAGCGGCTCCGCCTGCGAAGAAGGCCGAACCGCCGGTATTGCCGGACTGATGCAGACTGGCGGACTGGTTGACCGTCGCGCTTTGATGCGACGAGGCGGTGCTGTACGAGCCGCCGGCAATCCAACTGCTGCCGCTGCGCGACATCGATTGCGAGGCGTTCGTCTGCATCGACGCATCAAGCGAAGAACCGTGTCCCGTGGCGAAATAGGATTGGCCGTAGTCACTGGTCGACGAGTGGACGTTGTCGACCGTGGTCGTCACGGCTCCCTTGGTGTAGCTCTGGGCGAGCGGGTGCAATGACACATGATTCAGCGAGACCGCCTGGTTGTTGTTGATCACGGCGCCGGCCGTGCTCGACACGCCGACCGCGCCGTACAGGCCGACGAAGCCGAAGATGCCGACCGACTCGGTAACCCCCGTGAGGTTGTAGAGGAAGGCGTTCGCTGCGTGGGCCGACCCGGTGGCCGCCGATGCGAGAATCGCTGCTGCAATGACAGTGCGTTTCATGATGCGCTCCGATACAGAAGTGGCTAGTTGATAAAAAGCGTGCCCGCCGGGGGACGGAGCACAAAACTATTTGCCGTGGAGTTACCGGCGCCGGCTGTCTGGTTGACTTGTACGATTCCGCTGATATGCTTGAATGCGTCGCCGCTAATCGACACATCCCGCCTATCCCGGCCCCCCGCCGGTATTCCCAGGCCTCCAGCCTTCGGAGCCGTTTCGGACAGTTCGCTGTCCGAAACGGCCTCGATCCCAACGCCCAGCGTGCCGATGGCCATGCTGTTGCGCTGAAGATTCGCGCTGCCCGCGCTTTGATTCACCATCGCCGCACCGGACAGATTTGAGAGGGCTCCGCCCTCGATTCGCACGCTCGTGTCGCCGGTGTGCGCGGCGGTGCCGGCCGCCTGCAGCGAGGACACGCCGGCGCCGGCCGCCGAGCCGATGCCGATCGCGAGCTGGTTGGCCTGCGCGTTGCCGAGCCCGGCCGTTTCGTTGATGCTCAGCACGCCGCTGATGCCGCGTGCCGCGTTGGTGGCGATCACGGCGGTGCCGGATACGTCGGGCACCGCCTGCGCCCGGGCCTGCGGCAACGCGGCCGCGAACAGCGCACAGACCAGCATGGCGCGCGCATCGAAAACGATTCGGATGACGAAATGATCGTTCGATGCGAAGGCACGTGAGGGGCGGTGGCTCATTTGATCGCTCCCAGTGCCGTGACCAGCGGCGAGATCGCGCCGTTGATGGTGGACGAGATGGTGTTGCCGAGTCCGCCCAGGCCGGCGGTCGGCACCATCACGCCGGCGTTGCCGCGTCCGATCGGGCCGGCCAGGTCGGAGGTCAGCACCTGCGTGACGGCAGCCACCGTCGCATTGGTGTTGCCGACCGTGCGGGCGACGACGCCCACCGAGCCGCGCGCATTGGTCAGGTCGAGATCGGAGACCACGTTGGCCATCATCGGATCGAAGGTATTGGCCGGGAAGGTGGTGGCGCGCACCGCCACCGGATCCTGCTCGACCGGCACCGGCCGGTAGGCGATGCGTGGCGTGACCGTGCGCAGCACGATGATGTCGCCGGGGTTCTGCACCTGCTGGGCTTGCGCGCTGCCTGCCGCGTATACGAGCGCGACCAGGGCGGCAATCAAGGAGACGGTTTGGCGGTTCATGGTGATGTCCTCGCGGCGGCCGGATCAGCGGCGCGTCAAGGTGAGGCTGTTGCCCTGCATCGGGCGGGGCGCGTCGGCCGGCATCGGCAGCGGCGAGGGCAGGGCCGGCGGCGCGAGTTCGTCCCACAGCGTGACGTGGTTACCGGCACCGGCCAGCATCGCCGGCGAGGCCGAGACCATCATCGTCATGCCGGCCGCGCGGCCGCGCTGGGCGGCCAGCGTGGTCTCGTCGAGCGGCAACTCGCGCAGGCCGGCGAACATCTCCGGCGCGGCTTCGTCGCCGATCGTGGCGGCCAGCGGAATCACCTGCGCCTGCGCGGCCGGGATCGAGGCCAGGGCGAGCAGCGCGGCGGTGAGCATCAGGCAGAGGTGGCGGTTCAGGGCAGGCATCGCGGTTCTCCGTTGTGCGAGACATTCAGCGAATAGCGTGCCAGCGGAGCGAGAGGCGCGCCGTTGCTGGGTCGATGTCGAGATGAGCATCGCGGCGCACGGAGGCGATGCGCGAAAACGTATCAGCGGCGTAACACGGAAGGGGGCGCGACGCCGCCGACGCGATACGAGCCGTCCCGGTTCGTGTCTCGGGAAGCTCGGGCGCGGCCGGCAAGTCTTTCCGAATGGATCGCCGAGGTTCGGCAGAATCCGCGCGGATCAAGGGTTTCGGGGAAAAGCAGCGAGACCGGGGCGGGTTTTGGCACGGCGCCGTGAGGCGCGCGTGAACGTATCGGCGAGGAAACGATTGTTAAACATGTCGTTGCCGAATCGTAAGGAGTAGGCGGGGAAATCGGGAAAGCCACGCAGAGCCGTCGGCGCGACGTGCTTCGAACCGGGCCTGAAAAAACGCGGCATGAAAAAACGCGGCGGCTCGCCGGTCGGCAAGCCGCCGCGCTGTCATCGGCGCGGGGATCGACAGCGGCTCAGGAGGGCCGCAGCGCCGCGTTGTGCGGCAAGCCCTCGAGCGGCGAGCGCGCGTCGGCCGGCATGGCGGCCGGGCGCGCCATCACCGAGAAGCCGAAGGTATTCCAGCCCTCGTCGCAGGCCACGAACACCGAACCGCCATGCATGTCGGCCACCGCCTTGACGATCGACAGGCCCAGCCCGTGGTTCTCGTTGCTGTTGCTGCGCGCTTCCTCGAGCCGGTAGAAGCGCTCGAACATGTGCGCGCGCACGGCCGGATCGATCGGCGTGCCCGGGTTCGCCACCGCGATCACCACCTGCTCCTCCGCGGCGCGGATCTTCACGCGGATCGTGTCGCCGGGCCGCGAGTGCTGGATTGCATTGATCAGCAGATTGGTCATCGCGCGGCCGAACAGCGAGGTATCGACGCTGGCGCGCGCGTCGCCCGTCAGCTCGGCGCGCAGTTGCGCATCCTCCAGCGAGACCTCCAGGAAGTCGAGCATGCGCGACACCTCGATGGCCAGCGAGACGTCGCTGAGATTGGTGGCGCGCTCGCCGCGGTCGCTGCGCGACAGGAACAGCATGTCGTTGACGATCACGCGCAGCCGCTCGAACTCCTCGAGGTTCGACTGCAGGGTGCGCTGCATGCGCTCCACGCTGCGATCGCGCGAGCTGAGCGCCACCTGGGTCTGGCCGATCAGGATGCTGACCGGCGTGCGCAGCTCGTGCGCCACGTCGGCATTGAAGGACTCGAGCCGGTCGTAGGCGTGCTCGATGCGCTCCAGCGCGCCGTTGAACGAGCTGGCCAGGTCGTGCAGCTCGCTGGGCAGCGCGTCGGTCTGCAGGCGCTGCTTGCGGTTGGCCGGGCTCAGCGCGGCGGCCTCCTTCGAGAGCCGCGCCAGCGGTTCGAGCCCGAAGCGCGTCACCGCGCGGCTCAGCAGCAGCGCGATCACGGTGGCCGCGCCGATCAGCCCGGCCAGCGTCAGCGCGATGAAGCGCAGCATCTTCTGGGTCCGGTCGCAGGTCGCGGCCACGATCAGGGTCAGCTCGGGGCGCACGCCATTGGTCGGGATCACCGTGGTGCGCGTCATCACGTTGTAGCTGCTGCCCACGCAGTGCACCAGCTGGAACGCGCCGATCGGCATGCCCACCGGCTCGCCGTCGATCGGCGTGCCGAGCCGGAAGGCCGGATCCTCGCTGGTGACGATGTAGCGCGTGGAGCCGTCCAGCGGCTGCAGGTCGGTGAGCTTTTCCTGCGTGATGTGCCAGCGCGCGGCGGTGGTGGCGTGCGAGACGATCATCTCAGCCACCTTGGCGCGCGTCTCCAGCGTGGCGCGCAGCTCGGCGAACAGTTGCCGCTCCATCATCGCGAACAGGCCGATGCCGATCAGCGAGAACACCAGCAGCGAGGTGATGCCGAACATCACCGACAGGCGCAGCGAAATCGAACGTTTCATCGCAAGCTCAGCGGCGCAGGTCGGGTTCGGGCTCGTCGCGGACCTCGAGCACGTATCCCATCCCGCGGATGGTATGCAGCAGTTTGTCGGAGAACGGGCCGTCGAGCTTGGCCCGCAGACGCTTGATGGCGGTTTCCACCACGTTGGCGTTGCTGTCGAAATTGACGTCCCAGACCAGCTCGGTGATGGTGGTCTTCGACAGCACCTCGCCGCGCCGGCGCGCCAGCACGCCGAGCAGCTGGAATTCCTGGGCGGTCAGGTCCAGGCGGATGCCGTTGCGGGTGGCGCGGCGGCTGATCAGGTCGAACCGCAGGTCGCCGATCGAGATCAGCGTCGACTCCTGCACGCGCGCGCGGCGCGTCAGCGCGCGCAGCCGCTCGATCAGCTCGAGGAAGGAGAAGGGCTTGGTCAGGTAGTCGTCGGCGCCGCCGCGCAGGCCGCGCACGCGGTCGTCGACGCGGTCGCGCGCGGTCAGCATGATGACCGGCGTGTCCTTCTGCGCGCGCAGCGCGCGCAACACGCCGAAGCCGTCGATCTTCGGCAGCATCACGTCCAGCACGACCACGTCGTAGTCGTATTCGACGGCCTTCCAGGCGCCGTCCTCGCCGTCGGTGGCGGTGTCGACCACCCAGCCTTCCTCCGACAGCCCGCTCTTCAGGTAATCGACGACCTTCGGTTCGTCTTCGACGATCAATACTTTCATTCGGCTTTCCCGTTGGCTGGCCCGGCGGCGAGATCGGCCGCGCCCGCTCCGGCGCGGGCCGGCGTGTCGCCGCCGCCTTCCGGATCGGTCGCGGACCAGCCGCCGCCGAGCGCTTTTGCGAGATATACCACCAGCGCGGCACGTTGGCCACGAATCTGCACTTCCTGGCGTTCGCTGGTGAGCAGCTGCTGTTGCGCGCTGATCACGTCGATATAGGCGGTCAGGCCGCCCGCATAGCGGTCCTGCGCCAGCGAGACCAGCCGGCGCGCGTCCTCCAGCGCGGCGCGGGCGCGCCGCTCGGCCTCGTCCAGCGTGGACAGGCCCGTCACCGCGTTCTGCACTTCCTCGAAGGCGCCCAGCACGGTCTGCCGGTAGTTCGCCTGGGCGGCCTGGTAGCCGGCCTGGGCGAAGTCGACGCCGGCCTTGAGGCGGCCGCCCTCGAACAGCGGCTGCGAGACCGAGGCGCCCACCGACCACAGCAGCGACGGCACCGTCAACAGGCTGGCGAAGTTGGTGGCGTCCCAGCCGATGTCGGGCGACAGCACGATGCGCGGGAAATAGGCCGCGCGCGCCACGCCGATCCGGGCATTGGCGGCGGCCATCGCGCGCTCGGCCGAGGCCACGTCGGGGCGGCGCTGCAGCAGGTCGCTGGGCAGGCCGGTCGGCAGGGCCGGCGCGATCAAGGGCTGCACGCGCGGGGCGATCGAGAACGAGGGTGCCGGCGTGCCGACCAGGGTCGCGATCGCGTGCTCGTATTGCTGGCGCGTGTTGAGCAGCAACTGCGCCTGGGTGCGCGTGGCGTCCAGCAGCGAGCGCTGCTGCAGCAGGTTCAGGCCCGACACGGCGCCCAGCTCGTGCTGCGCGCTGACGAAGTCGAGCGCCTTCTGCTGCAGCGCCACCGAGCGGTTCAGCACGTCGATCTCGGCATCGGTCTCGCGCAGCGCCAGGTAGGCGGTGGCCAGGTCGGCCGTCAGCACCAGGCGGGCGTTGGCCAGGTCGTCGGCCGATTGCTCGGTGCTGGCGCGCGCGGCCTCGACGTTGCGGCGGATACGGCCGAACAGGTCCAGCTCGTAGCTGGCCGTCGCGCCGATCTGCGTGTCGTTCTGGACCGTCGACTGGTTGCGCTGCGCGTAGTTGGTGAGCGGGCGGTCGGCCGAGATCTTCTCGCGGCTCGCGCCGGCGTTCAGGCCGACGGAGGGCAACTGGGCCGACGCGGTCGAGGCCAGGGTGGCCCTGGCCTGGGCGTAATGGGCCGCGGCCGCGGCCAGCGTCTGGTTGGCCGCCAGCGCGCGCGTTTCCAGCTCGTCGAGCAGCGGGTCCTTGAAGGCCAGCCACCAGTCGGGCGTGAGCGAGGCATGCGAGGGGCGCGCGCGTTGCCAATAGGTGTCGCCCGCCGGCTGCTGCCAGGCGGCCGGCGTCTCGACCTCGGGGCGGTGATAGTCGGGGCCGACCGCGCAGCCGGCCAGCAGCGCGGCGGCCAGCGCCGGCAGCGCGAGGCCGATGGCTGCCGGCCGGCGCATCGCGGTGCCGGCGCGGGGCCCGGACGAGGCGCGCGGCGTCTTCACGATCCGGCCCCCGGCGCGGAAGCGCCCGATGCCGACGCTGCTGCCGCCGATGCGGGGGCCGGCGTTGCGGCCGAATCTACGGCTGGAGTTACAGCCGAATTCGCGGCCGGATTCGATGCCGGCTTGCCCACCGCCTTGCCGGCGACCTGGTCCGGCTCGGCCGCCTCGGCGATCACCACGTCGCCGGTGGCGAGCGAATCGCTCGGATTCAGCACGATGCGGTCGCCCGGCGACACGCCGGTGTCGATCTCGAGTGTCTTGCCGAGCGTGCGCGCGATCTGCACCGGATGCAGGGCGACCTTGCCGTCGGCGCCCACCACCGCCACGGTCGGCCCTTCGGCGCGGAACAGCAGCGTATTGGCGGGAATCGTCAGGGTGCCGACCGCGGCCATCGGCAGGGTGGCCTTCACATAGGCGCCCGGCAGCAGCCGGCCGTCGGCGTTCGGCAGCGTGATCTCGATCTGCAGCGTGCGGGTGGCCACGTCGATCGCCTGCGCGGTATGCGTGACGGTGCCGTCGAAGGCCTGGCCCGGCAGCTCCGATTGCGTGACCGCCACGTGCTGGCCGAGCCTGACCTGCTGCGCGTAGGTCTGCGGCACGCGCACGTAGAGCCGCAGCCGGTCCGCCTGGGTCACCACGAACAGCGCGCGCCCGGCGCCGCCGTTGCCGGCATTGACCAGGTCGCCGATATCGATGTTGCGCTGGGTGACCACGCCGTCCACCGGTGCGACGATCTTCTGGAAGCCCTTCAGCTCGGTGAGGCGGCGCACGTTCGCGTCGGCCGCCGAGAGGTTCGCCACCGCCTGGTTGTAGGCGCCCTGGCGATCGTCGAGCTCCTGCTGCGAGACCGCATCGCGCTGGCGCAACTGCCGGGCGCGATCGAAGGAGGTCTTGGCCAGGGCCAGCGAGGACTGCACCTGCTGGCGCTGCGCCACGGCCTGCGCGTATTCCTGGTCGACCTCGGGCGTGTCGAGCTCGGCCAGCACCTGGCCGGCCTTCACGTGCGCGCCGATATCGACGTCCCAGCGGCTCACGTAGCCGTTGGCGCGCGCGTAGATCGGCGCCTCCACGTAGCCGCGCAGGGTGCCCGGCAGGGCCAGGCGCGTATCGCCCTTCGAGGGGCTGGGCTCGACCACGCTCACGTACTGGCGCGCGTTCTGCTCGGCCAGCCTGTCGAGCCGGCCGCGGTTCAGGTAGTCGGCCACCAGGGTGCGCGCCGCGAGCGCGGCCAGCACCACGGCCACCACCACCAGGGCGAGCCGGGTGCGTCGGCGGACCTGCGCGCGGGCGGGCAGGTCGAGCCCGGATTCGTCGGCGTGGAGCCCGACGGCGCTGTGACGTTTGTCTTCCATGAGTTCAACCGGTCTCTACGAATCCAGGGATCAGGACGCTTCGGCGCGATGCGCGCGCCGCTTCGCCAGGCGATGATGAACGCCCGCGAACACGAGCGGCACGAAAAACAGCGTCGAGACGGTGGCGAACAGCAGGCCGCCGATCACCGCGCGGCCCAGCGGCGCGTTCTGCTCGGCGCCTTCGCCGAGCCCGAGCGCCATCGGGATCATGCCGATGATCATCGCCAGCGCCGTCATCATGACCGGGCGGATCCGCGTGGCGCCCGCTTCCAGCGCGGCCGACAGCGCCGGCACGCCGGCATCGAGCCGCTGCCGCGCGAAGGCCACCACCAGGATCGAGTTGGCGGTCGCCACGCCCACCGTCATGATCGCGCCGGTCAGCGCCGGCACGCTCAGGTGGGTGCCGGTGACGAACAGCATCCAGGCGATCCCGGCCAGCGCCGCGGGCATCGCGCTGATGATGATCAGCGGGTCGATCCAGGACTGGAAGTTCACCACGATCAGCAGGTAGACCAGCACGATCGCCATCGCCACCCCGGCGCCCAGGCCGAAGTAGGAGCTGCGCATGGTGTCGACCTGGCCTCGCAGCGTGATGCTGGTGCCGCGCGGCAGCGTCGCGCGCGCCTTGCCGACCAGCGTGTCGATGTCGGCGGCCACCGCGCCCAGGTCGCGCCCGTCGACGCTGACGTAGAGATCGGTGACCGGCCGGATGTTGTAGTGCGTGACCACCGCCGGATCGACGCTGCGGCGCAGGTCGGCCAGGTTGGCGAGCAGCTGGTAGGGTGTGCCGAGGTTGCCGTTGGCCGCCACCGGCGTGCTGAGCAGGTCGCCCACCGAGTGGATCTGGTATTGCGGCGTCTGGATCGTCAGCGGGTACTGCACGCCCGTTTGCGGATTGATCCAGAAGGTCGGGGTGGTCTGCGAGGTGCCGGCCAGCGAGATCAGCAGGTTCTGCGCCACGTTCTGCGCCGACAGGTTCAGTTGCTGCATGCGCGTGCGGTCCATGTAGGCGGTCAGCATCGGCTCGTCGATGCGCTGCAGGATGTGCGCGTCGACCGCGCCCGGCACGGTGCGGATCTGCTTGAGCAGGCGGCTGGCGATCGCCATGTTGGAGACCGCGTCGTTGCCCTGCAACTGCACGTCGATCGCCGCCGGCTGCCCGAAGTTGAGGATCTGCGTGACGATGTCCGACGGCTGGAAGAAGAACTCGATGCCGGGGAAGCGCTGCGGCAGGATCCGGCGCAGCGTCTCGATGTAGCGGTGCGCGCTCGGGTGGCCTTCCTTCAGCGCGATCATGATCTCGCCGTCGAGCGTGCCGATCGTGCCGGCGTTGCTGTAGGACAGGTTGATGCCGCTCGAGGGCAGGCCGAGGTTGTCGACGATGGTGTCGAGCTGGTCCGGCGGCACCACCTCGCGCACCACCTGCTCGACCTGGTCGGCCAGGCGCGCGGTCTCCTCGATGCGGATGCCGGTCTGGGCGCGCATGTGCAGGCGGATGTTGCCGGAATCGACGCTCGGGAAGAAGTCGCGGCCGAGCGCGAAGACCAGCCCGGTCGACAGCAGGCAGAAGCCGAGGAAGGCGATCGCGGCCACCCGGCGGCGCACGATCAGCATGCCCAGCAGCACGATGTAGCCGGCGCGCAGGCGCTCGAAGGCGCGGTCGAAGCCGTGGTGGATGCGCGCGAAGCGCGATGGGCGCCGCGCCCGGGCCGGGTCGGTGTCGCCCGGATGCGGCCCGGCGCGGCGGAACAGCAGCATCGCCAGGGTCGGCACCAGGGTGCGCGACAGCACGTAGGAGGCCAGCATCGCGAACACCACCGCCTCGGCCAGCGGCACGAACAGGTAGCGCGCCACGCCGGTCAGGAAGAACATCGGCACGAACACGATGCAGATGCACAGCGTGGACACCAGCGCCGGCACGGCGATCTCCCCGGCGCCGTCGAGGATCGCCTCGCGCAGCCCGGTGCCCAGGTGCAGGTGCCGCTCGATGTTCTCGATGGTCACGGTGGCGTCGTCCACCAGGATCCCGACCGCCAGCGCCAAACCGCCCAGGGTCATGATGTTGATGGTCTGGCCGAGCGCCGAGAGCACCAGGATCGAGGTGAAGATCGACAGCGGGATCGACACCGCGATGATCAGCGTGCTGCGCCAGTTGCCGAGGAACAGCAGGATCATCATCGCGGTGAGCAGCGCGGCGATCAGCGCCTCGTGGATCACGCCCTGCACGGCGGCCTTCACGAACACGGACTGGTCGAACAGCGGGGTGATCTTCAGGTCCGCCGGCAGGGTGGCCGCCACGCTCGGCAGCAACGCCTTGAGCGCGCCCACCACCTGCAGCGTGGAGGCGTCGCCGTTCTTCAGGATCGAGATCAGCACGCCGCGCTGGCCGTCCTTGCGCACCACGTTGGTCTGCGGCGTGAAGCCGTCGCGCACGTGGGCCACGTCGGACAGGTAGAGGGTCGCGCCGTTCTGGGTGCGGATCGGCAGCCGGTTCAGCTCGGCCACCGTGTCGGGTGAGGCATTGGTGCCGACCCGGTACTCGGTGGGCCCGATCTTGGCGGTGCCGGTCGGCAGGATCAGGTTCTGCACGCCCACCGCGTTGACCACGTCGGAGGGCGTCAGGCCCTTGGCCATCAGCGCCTGCATGTCGAGGTCCACCGAGATCACGCGGGTGCGGCCCCCATAGGGCGCGGGGATCTGCACGCCGCGCACCGTCACCAGTTGCGGGCGCAGGAAGTTCTGCGCGATGTCGGCCAGCGACTCCTCGCTCAGCGAGGAACTGGACAAGCCCAGCTGCAGCACCGGGATGCTCGAGGCCGAATAGCTGATCACCAGCGGCGGGGTGGCGCCGGGCGGCATTTGCCGCACGATCGACTGCGCCGAGGACACCGTCTGCGCGATCGCGGTCTGGGTGTTCGCGCCCGGCTGCAGGAACACCTTGACGATCGCGATGCCGGGCAGGGTCTGCGATTCGAGATGTTCGATATTGCTGACGGTGGTGGTCAGCGTGCGTTCATGGACCGAGGTGATGCGCTCGGCCATGTCGCGCGCCGAGAAGCCGCTGTAGCTCCAGATCACGCTGATCACCGGGATGTCGATCGACGGCAGCACGTCGGTCGGGGTCCGCATCAGCGCGAGCGGCGTCGCCAGCAGGATCATGATGGCCATCACGATGAACGTGTACGGGCGGCGCAGCGCGAGATTGACGATCCACATGGGGGAGGCGGGAGGGGCGGCTCGAGGGGCGGGGCGAGGATTGGGACTGGATGATAGTCAGGTGGCCGGGACGCTTTCCTGACACCAAAATGGCCGAATTGTCAGGAATGGACGGATATTCGTCACAGGAATGCGGATTTGGCCCGGGTTCGGTGCTCAGATCTGGTCGGTGCCGATCGCGCGCAGGCCCGCGAGGTCGGTCACGGCGATCTGGTTGTAGGCGAGTGCAAGCAGGCCCAGCCGCTCCAGCTCGCGCAGCGCCTGGTTGACCCGCTGGCGCGACACGCCTACCAGCATGCCCAGTTCCTCCTGCGAGATCGGCAGGGTCGGGCCGGTATCGGGATAGAGATCGGGGTTGAACAATTGCGCGAGCGCCTGCGCCACCCGCGCGTCGACCTCGAGCAGCCGCGCGTTCTGGATCGAGGCGATGAATTCGCCCATGCGATTGTTGAGCTGGCGGATCACGAAACCGGTGAAGGGCAGGCTGCTGTCGAGCAGGGCATGGAAGGTGTCGGCCGGCACGAACAGCACCAGCGAGCGGCGGATCGCGACCACGTCGTACTTGCGCAGTTCGCGCTTGATCACGCTGCCCTCGCCGAACCAGCCGCCCGAGGGCACGCCCGAGAGCGTGCAGCCGCGCCCCGAGGCATTGTGGATCGACAGCTTGACGAGCCCGTCGTGCACGCCGATCCAGTCGCTGGAGGGCGCGTTGCGGCGCGCCACCCAGTCGCCGGCCTCGCGCTGTTCGGCGCGCGCGTCGGCCAGCACGCGCGCCTGGTGCTCGGGCGCCAGCGCGCGGAACCAGCCGCAGCGCGCGAACAGCGTGGCCAGCAGTTCCGGCGTGATGCGCTCGGGCCACGCGGGGGCGGCCGGCGAAGCCGTCTCGGCGAGGGCCGGCAGGGTGACGGAAGCGGCGTCGGACATGGACAGGGTTAGCGAGCTTAGGGATAACGCGGGTTCGCGGCGGGCGAGTCTGTCGTTTCGATGACAGACGGCTCACAATGCGCCGAGTAGCCTAGCGCAATTACGATCGGATCGATATCGCCAATAACGAGCGGGCGCGCCCGCGGGAGACAGCACATGACGCAATTGTTCGAGACGGGACTGGAGCGGCGCGAGGCCAACTACGTGCCGCTCACGCCGATCGATTTCATCGCGCGCGCGGCGGAGGTGTATGGCGATCGGCTCGCGGTGGTGCACGGCGAGCAGCGCTACACCTGGCGCGAGGCCTATGCCCGCGCGCGGCGCCTGGCCGGCGCGCTGAAGGGGGCCGGCATCGCGCATGGCGACACGGTGGCGGCGATGCTGCCGAACATTCCGCCGATGCTCGACGCGCACTTCGGCGTGCCGATGGCGGGCGCCGTGCTCAACGCGATCAACACGCGGCTCGACGCCGCCTCGGTACTGTTCATGCTGCGTCATGGCGAGGCGAAGCTGCTGATCGTCGATACCGAATACGCCGAGGTGGCGCGGCGCGCGGCCGAGGAGCTGCCGGGGCTGCGCATCGTCTGCGTGGCGGATGCGATGCCGGCCGATCCCGCCAGCTTCGGCGGCGCCACCGACTACGAGGCCTTCATCGCCGGCGGCGACCCCGACACGCCCTGGGCGCCGCCCGCCGACGAATGGCAGGCGATCGCGCTGAACTACACCTCGGGCACCACCGGCGACCCGAAGGGCGTGGTCTATCACCATCGCGGCGCCTACCTGGCGGCGATCTCCAACCTGCTGGAATGGGACATGCCCAAGCATGCCGTCTACCTGTGGACGCTGCCGATGTTCCACTGCAACGGCTGGTGCTTCCCCTGGGCGATCGCGGCGCGCGCCGGCGTCAACGTCTGTCTGCGCAAGTTCGATCCGCGCACCGTGTTCGAGCTGATCCGCCGCGAGGGCGTCACCCACTACAGCGGCGCGCCGATCGTGCACGGCGCGCTGGCCAACGCGCCGGCCGAATGGCGCGCCGGCATCGAGCACCGGGTGCATGCCCAGGTGGCGGGCGCCGCGCCCGCGCCGGCCGTGATCGCCAAGATGAAGTCGATCGGTTTCGACCTGATGCATGTCTACGGGCTGACCGAGATCTACGGGCCGGCCAGCGTATGCGCCACCCAGCAGCACTGGGCCGAACTGCCCGAGGAGGAACTCGCGCAGCGCACCGCGCGCCAGGGCGTGCGCTACCACCTGCAGGCCGGCGCGACCGTGCTCGATCCCGACACCATGGCGAGCGTGCCGGCCGACGGCGAGACGCTCGGCGAGATCATGTTCCGCGGCAATATCTGCATGAAGGGTTACCTGAAGAACCCGCGCGCCACCGACGAGGCCTTCGCGGGCGGCTGGTTCCATACCGGCGATCTCGGCGTGCTGACGCCGGACGGCTACATCCGCATCAAGGATCGCCGCAAGGACATCATCATCTCGGGCGGCGAGAATATATCGAGCATCGAGGTGGAGGATGCGCTGTACCGGCATCCGGCCGTCGCGGTGGCCGCCGTGGTGGCGCTGCCCGATCCGAAGTGGGGCGAGGTGCCCTGCGCCTTCGTCGAGCTGCGCGAGGGCATGCAGGCGAGCGAGGCCGAGATCCTCGCGCATTGCCGGACCCTGCTGGCCGGCTACAAGATGCCCAAGGCGGTGCGCTTCGGCGAATTGCCGAAGACTTCCACCGGCAAGATCCAGAAGTTCCAGCTGCGCACGCTGGTGCGGTCGGACAGCGCGATCGACACGGCGCCGGACGGCAAGAACTAGCCGGCGGCGGGTCAGCCGCTTCCCGGCGGGGCGGGCCGGCCGGGCCCGCGCTCCGGGTTCAGCGCGTGACGAAAGGCATCGCCGCCGACGGCGCGCCGCGCGCATGCCGCCGCTGCCGCAGCAGCGCGACGCGGCAGTTCTCGCGCGCCACGTCGTGGCCCGCTTCGTCGAGCAGCACCAGGTCGCCGCGCATCAGGTTGAAGGTGATCACGTCGCCGCTCGGCGAGGCCAGCGTCTCGGGCGTGTGCACCGAACCGGCCGGCTCCAGCACCGTGCTGCCGGCGCGCGCCACCCAGTCGTATTCGCGGTAGCGCCATTCCCCTTCCAGCGTGTAGACGAACACCGTGCCTTCGTGGCGATGGCGCGGCAGCGTGGTGCCGACCGGCATGCGCAGCAGCACGCTCAGCTCGTCGCGGGCGACATCGATATGCAGGTACTTGATGGCGAGGCCGGGCAGCGCGTCGGCCATCGGCAGCCACGGCAGGTCGTCGTGCTGCAGGCAATGGATCGGCGGCAGCGCGAGGGGCGGGGCGGAGGCGGGGGAGCTCATGGGCGCGCGGGGTGGGTGGTCCTGGTGCGCGATTATGGCAGAGGCGCATGGCTTGAGCGCGGTGGCACGATTTGCTAGCATCGCCGGGGCGCTGGGCCGGCGGTTTGCCGGCCCGCCCGCGGAGCCGTCGCGCGATGGCTTCCCAACCGATCCGATGCCCTCGATTGATTCGCCATGCAGACGAATCAATCGAGGGCATCGGCGCAACCGGACCGACCACAACAATGACACGATTCACTCGCTACGGGATCGCGATGCCGCTCGCCTCGCTGATCCTCTCGACGTCATGCCTGGCCGTGCATGCCGCCGAATACCGCGCCAACTCCACCGTCCTGTCGAACGACATCGTCTACGACGTGCATGCCGACGGCAGCTATACCAAGGACGTCACCGAACTCGATCGCATCGACACCGAGCAGGGCGTGCGCGAGGGCGGCGAATCCTCGCTGGGCTACAGCACCTCGCTGCAGGCGCTCGAGATCGTCGAGGCCTACACGCTGACCCGGGACGGCCGCCGCATCGACGTGACGCCGGACCAGATCCGCGAGCAGCAGAGCCCGGCCAGCGCGCGCGCGCCGATGTTCGTCGACCAGCGGCTCAAGGTGGTGGTGTTCCCGGCGGTGGAGGTCGGTGCGAAGCTGATGCTGCATTACCGCCTCGCCCAGAAGACGCCGCTGTTCCCCGGGCAGTTCTCGGCGCTCGAGCAGTTCAGCGACGGCGTCCCGCGCGAATCGATGCAACTGACGGTGCGCGCCCCGGCGGCGATGCCGCTGCAGGCCGACGCGGTCGACCTGCCGGGCGGCCGCCAGCCCGCCGGCGAGGCCGGTGGTGAGGCGGGCATCCAGGTCTGGCGCTGGTCGCTGTCGAAGCAGCCGGCGCGCACGCCGGAGCTGTATTCCACCGCCAGCCTCGATCGCAGCCCGCGCGTGGCGATCACCAGCTTCGCCGACTATGCCGCGATCGGCGCCGCCTACCAGCAGCGCGCGATGCCGAAGGCGGCCGTCACGCCGAAGGTGCAGGCCCTGGCCGATTCGCTGACCGAAGGCGTGAGCGACCGGCGCCGCCAGGCCGAGATCCTCTACGACTGGGTCAGCACGCATATCCGCTACGTGGCGCTCTATCTCGGCCTGGGCGGCGTGGTGCCGCACGACGCCGATGCGATCCTGGCCGCCGCCTATGGCGATTGCAAGGACCACGTGACCCTGCTCGAGGCCTTGCTGGCCGCCAAGGGGATCGCCAGCCAGCCGGTGCTGGTCAATCTCGGCAACACCTACTGGGTGCCGAAGGTCGCGCTGCCGCTCGGCGTGTTCGACCACGCGATCACCTATCTCCCCGAGTTCGACCTGTATGTCGATTCGACCGCCATGCTGGCGCGCTTCGGCGTGCTGCCGTCCTCCGAGCTCGGCAAGCGCGGCCTGGTGGCCGGCACCGACAAGCAGGCGGGCAGCCTGCGCACCCTGCCGCTCGGCGATCCGGCCCACGACACGGTGCGCGTGACCCGGCGCGTCGCCATGGAGGCCGACGGCACGCTGCAGGGCAGCGGGCAGATCGACAACGAGGGCGTCTTCGACCTCAACGCGCGCAGCGTGTTCGCCTCGCTGCCGCCGGGCATGGAGGCCCAGGTCGCGGAGCGCATCCTCGCCCTCACGGGACAGGACGGCACCGGCACCTATCACTACGCCGACGTGCGCGATCTCGGCAAGCCCTTCGTCTATGGCTCGGCGTTCCGCCTGCCCGAGTACGCGCTGCTGCCTGGGCCGGGCGCGATCCCGGTGCCGGTGGGGCTGGGCAGTATCAACGGCATCGCCTCGACCTTCGACGCCGCCGGGCTGGAGACGCGGCAAACCTCGATCGCGATGGCCGCGCGGCATGTGGTCGAGACCACCATCGTCACCTTGGCGCCCGGCGTGCGGGTTCCGCGCCTGCCCGAGCCGGTGGCGATCGATTCGCCGCTGGGCAGCTACCGGGCCAGCTACCGTCACGACGGCAGCGACGGCGCGGTCGTGACGGTCACGCGGGACCTGCTGCTGAAGCCTTCGGGCCCGCTGATCACCCCGGCCGATTACCCGGCGTTCCGCAAGTTCGCGCTGGCGGTCAAGCGCGAGTTGCGCACCCAGTTGGTCTACTGAGCGGCTCGCGCCGCTTCGCTCCGTCCGACGCGGGTTCGGATGAGGGCGCCGGCCGTCGGCCGATCGGCGGTATACAGCAGGGCAGGCGCGTGGTGCCGCTTTCGCGGCCCGCGCGCGGCCCGGCCCGCCATCCAGACGATGACCCGCATCCCATCCCATTCCGTGCTGCCCGATTTCGCGCTGCCGGCCCGTGAGGGCCAGGCCGGCGCTCGCCCCGCTTCGGCCGAGCCGTCGGCGGCGTCCCCGGGCGCCGCCGACGCGCCAATCGCCGGGCTCAGGACGCTGGGCGTCGAGGGCAAACGCTCGCGCGGCGGCATCGATCCGCTGCGCCGGGAGGAGACGCGGGAGCGGCTCGGCCGGCTGCGCACCGAGCTGGCCCGCATCCGGCCGCTGCCCGACACGGCCGAGGCGGCACGCGAGGCGATCCTGATGGCGATGGCGCGCGCCGGCCTGACGAGCTGGAGCCTGCCCGGGCTGCGGGATGCGGCGACCCTGGCCTACCGCGACGGCTCCTGCCGCCTCGGGCTGATCTCGCACGCGATCATCCTCAATCCCTGGGGCGCGTTCCGGATCGTCGACCTGCGGGCCGGCGCGCAGGTCTATTTCGAACTGGCCGGCGCGGGGCCGCGCGATTTCGTGGCGCCGCGCGACCGGCAATCGATTGCCGGCGTGGCCGTGAAGCTCGGCCGCAAGGGCGCCTGAGCGCAGGTGGCAGCATCGCGTCGGGTTTGACCCGGGGGCGTATGCCGATCCGCGCGCCGTAATGGCGAATCGGCATGAGCGGTCCACGCCGATGCGCGGCCGGGTAGGTGACACATTCGGCCGATGTCGGCGATACTGCGCCGCTTCCCTTTCCGCCTTCGCCCGCCACCATGAGCCCGATCCTGCTCGATCGCGTCACGCCGGCCGATGCCGCCGACCTGATCGCCGCCAACCGCGCCAGCCAGGCCCATCACCTGCCCTGGGTCGCCTCCTTCACCGACCAGGCCGGCTTCGACGCCTGGTTCGCGCGCTGCGAGAGCGGGCCGCAGCTCGGCTTCGTCGCGCGCGAGCGCGCCTCGCGGCAGGTGGTCGGCGTGATCAACCTGAGCGAGATCGTGCGCGGCGCGTTCCACAACGCCTATCTCGGCTATTACGGGATGGCGGCCTTCGCCGGGCGCGGGCTGATGCGCGAGGCGTTGCGGCAGGTGCTGGGCCGCGCCTTCGGCGAAGCCGGCCTGCATCGCCTCGAAGCCAATATCCAGCCCGGCAATACGGCCTCGATCGCGCTGGTCAGGCGGCTCGGGTTTCGCCTCGAGGGTTATTCGCCGCGTTACCTGCGCATCGATGGCGAATGGCGCGACCACGAGCGCTGGGCGCTGCTGGCCGACGAATTCGGCGGCGCCTGAGCGCGTCGCCCGCCGACCCTCCCGGCCTGCCAGCCGCGCCGCCAAAGCGGGTAGACTGCGCGTTTCCCGTTTTTCGACCTCCTGGAGCCGCGTGTGAAACACGTCCTCATCATCGGCATCGGCGCCGGCAATCCCGACTACCTGACCCTGCAGGCCATCGACGCGCTGCGGCGCGCCGACGTGTTCTTCGTGATGGACAAGGGCGCGGTCAAGGAGAAGCTGATCGTCCTGCGGCGCGAGATCATCGAGCGCCACGCCGGCCAGCGGCCCTGGCGCATCGTCGAGTCGGCCAGCCCCGAGCGCGGCCCCGACGGCGACAGCTACGTGGGCGCGGTCGAGCAACTGAACCGCGACAAGCAGCAGGTGTTCGAGCGCCTGATCGGCGAGGAGCTGCGCGACGGCGAATGCGGCGCCTTCCTGGTTTGGGGCGATCCCGCGCTCTACGACAGCACCATGCGCATCGTCGCCGCGATCGCCGCCGGCGGCCGCCACGACTTCGAGCACGAGGTGATTCCCGGCATCAGCAGCGTGCAGGCGCTGGCCGCGCGGCACCGCATCGCGCTCAACGAGATCGGCCGCGCGGTCGAGATCGTCAACGGCCGCGGGCTCGGCGCGCGCCTGCCCGAGGCGGTCGACAGCGTGGTGGTGATGCTCGACGCGCACAATGCCTTCGAGCGCGTCGAGGACGATGTCGACATCTACTGGGGCGCCTACGTGGGCACGCCCGACGAGATCCTGGTGGCGGGGCGTCTCGCCGAGGTCAAGCAGGAGATCGTGCGCGTGCGGGCCGAGGCGCGCGCGCGCCACGGCTGGATCATGGATACCTATCTGCTGAAGAAGCGCGCGAGGCCGCAGGGCTGAAGCGGGGCGCGGCGCCCGCCTGTTGCGCGCCTCCCGCGCGGCGCCCCGCGATCAGAAGCGATGGCGGATGCCGCCGGCGACCAGCAACTGGCTTCGCCCGCTCGACGGATCGGCGCTGTTGATCACCGCCAGCGCGCCGGACGAGGCGCGTTGCAGCAGCGTCTCGGCATACACGTCGGTGCGCTTCGAGAACTGGTAGACGGCCTGCGCGGCGCCTTGCTGCCAGTGCGCGGCATTGCCGTGCGTGTAGGTGAGCATGCCCGCCAGCGCGAGCGCGTCCGTTGCCTGCCAGACCGCATTGACCTCGTAGTTCGAGAACGCCATCGAGGGCAGCGCAATGCCGCTGTCGGTGTTCGACACCCCCGTGTAGATCGCCCGCGACCAGGCGGCGCCCAGCGTCACCTGGCCGATCGCGTAGCTGGCGCCGGCTGCGACGATGTCCTGGCGCTGCGCGCCGAGCGGGGCCGGCGTGCCGTCCTCGCCCGGCAGGCTGGCCGGATCGTAGGCGCCGCCGGCGGCGAGGCCGCGCCCGTCGTGGTGCATCCAGGCCACGCCGGCGCTGAGGGCCTCGTGCGTGTAGTTCGCGGCGATCCCGTAGGCGCGGTTCCGTGCGAAGCGGCCGGCGCCGTTCGACAGCGCATAGAGGCCGCCGAAGCTGAAGCCGCCGTAGCTGGCGCTGGCGTATTTCACCGCGTTGGCGGCCAGGTAGGTGTTGTTGGCGTTGTCGTTGTCGAAGGGATGGGCGAAGGCGGTGCCGCCCGTGCCGCCGGTCAGCGTGAACGGCGCGGCGTAGTCGTGGATCAGGTCGTATTGATGGCCGAGCGTGAGCGTGCCGAGCCGTTCCGATTGCAGGCCGACGTAGCTCGGGTGATCGTTCAACTGGCTGCCGGCGGTGACGGTGAAGCCGCGCTCCAGCCGGAACAGCGCCTTGGCGCCGCCGCCGAGATCCTCGCTGCCCTGCAGGCCCCAGAAGCTGCCGTCGATCAGGCCGGAGGTGGCGAGGTACTGCGCGTGGCCGCCGACATTGCTGAGGTAGGCCAGGCCGCTGTCGAGCTCGCCGTAAAGGGACAGGCTCTGGGCCGAGGCGGCGCTGCCCAGGCCGGCGAGCAGGCAGGCGGCGAGGACGCGCGAGGCGGCGAGCGGCATGGCGATGCCGGAAATCGGGCGCACGTCGGGCGCCCGGTTTCGCGGGCGCGACGGCCGGCCTGGCCGGCGCGCGGTCGGGTTCGTTGTCATGGTGGCTCCACGGGGTTGCGCGCCCCGATCGGTCCGATCTTCACGACGAAGGGCGGTCTGGCTTACGTCGCGCGGGCGCGAGGCCGACGCGAACGGTCACAGTGGCGCGATCGCGCCGGATTCGCACCGGCTTCCACGATTCGTCGTTCGTTTATGGGGATTCGTCTGGTTTTGTGTTGCTGCTCTGTATTGCTGTTCGGGTCGATTCAGCGCGGCTGGCCGCGGCGAAGCGGGGACAGCATAACGGAGGCCGGCGGGGAAACCAAGGGGCGGCCGCGGGCGCTTCGGGGCGTACCACGGCGCGGCGTGCCGGGGCCTGGTGCCGGGCTCGGGTTGTCCGTGAAAGCCGCGCTCAGCCGAACCAGCGATGGCTGCGCGCCCAGCGCTCGAACAGCCCCGGCCAGGAGGCCGGCTCGCTGTCGGGCGTGCCGAGCGCCCAGCCGTGGCCGCCCGTCTGGTAGACGTGCAGGGCCGCCGGCACGCGCGCGTTGCGCAGGGCGGTGTGAGCCAGCAGCACGTTGTCGACCGGCACCACCGGATCGTCGACGGCTTGCGCGAGGAAGGTCCTGGGCGCGTTGGCGTCGATCCTCAGCACCGGCGAGAGCGATTCGGCGGTGCCCGGCAGCGGCGTGTCGCCGAGCAGGTGGCGATGCGAGCGCGTGCGGTCGAACGGCGGCAGCAGCGTCAGCACCGGATAGAGCAGGGCGGCGAGGTTCGGGCGTGCCGACAGGCGGTCGATACCGTCCGCCTCCGGATAACGGCGCGCGTTCGGGTCGAAGGCGGTCATCCCGGCCAGATGGCCGCCCGCCGAAAACCCCAGGATCGCGATCCGGTTCGGATCGAAGCCGTCACGCTGCGCGCGCGAGCGGATCACGCGCATCGCGCGCTGGCCGTCCTGCAGCGGCGCGGTGCGCACCCAGCCCTGCTCGGGCAGGCGGTACACCAGCTCGAAGGCGATCACGCCGCGCGAGGCGAGCCAGCGGCACACGGGGCCGCTTTCCTGGGCCAGCTCGACGCGTTCGTAGCCGCCGCCGGCGATCACCAGCGCGGCGGCGCCGTTCGGCGTGGCCGGGCGGTAGACATGCAGGCGCGGCGCGACCACGCCCGTCACGGCGCCGTGACGGACCACCTGCTCGCCGTCGAACACCGCGCCGGGCAGCGCGTCGGGCGGGTTGCCGGGCCACAGCCGGATCGCCTCGTCGGGCAAGAGGCGCGGGGCGCCGGCCGGCGGCGCGGCCGGGGCAGGCGGCTCCTGGGCCCGCGCGCCAGGCAGCATGGCCGTGAGCCAGCCGCCGACGGCGGCGCCGAGCAGGTTGCGACGGGAGTCATCCATGACGCGGGCGAGATTCGTTCTGGTTTGGCAGGTACCACGCATTTAACCGCATCGCGGCGCACGCGATGTGACGGAATGTATAAATCTCGTGTCAGTTCGTGCGCCCGGGCGCATTTCGGCGCCGTGCTCCCTCGGCGGCGAGCGTCCCGCCAGGCTGGCCCATGCGCGGCGCGTTCCCGTGTCATCATGGCGGGCGCGCCACGCCGTTCGGGGCGGCTGATCCGGTATCCAGATCCGACCCCCGTCGAACGGCACGCGCTCCCAAGGACCTGCCCCAAGCCATTCCGTGTCATCCGCCGTCGCCTCTCCACCGCCTTACGCGTTCTACTACCTCGACAACTTCGAGCGTGCGCTCGGCTGGCTCGCCGAACGCTACGACGACCTGTTCGACATCGCCGAGCGCGCCTTCCTGCGCGATTTCGCGGCCTTGCCGCGTCCCTCTCGCGCGCTGCTGGTACGCATGCTGATGCGCAGCGGGCCGTATTTCCGCCAGAGCAAGCTGAATTACCAGGAGATCGGCGCGACCGCGGCGGCGGCCGAGCCGCTGGTGACGCTGGGCTGGCTCGACGCGGCGCCGCCGCTGACGCTCGACGGCGTATTCGCGCTGGCCACGCGGCCCGAGCTGGCGCAGCGCTTCGCGGCGCCCAGGGGCGCGCGCAAGGGCGACTGGCTGGAGTCGCTGCGCGAGCAACACCAGGCCGAGCAGCCCTTCGAGGCCTGGCTGCCGGCCACCGGCGATCGCGTGTTCGAGGTCCGGATCGACGCATTGTGCGACCGGCTGCGGCTGATGTTCTTCGGCAACCTGCACCAGGACTGGTCCGAATTCGTGCTGGCCGACCTGGGCGTGTTCCAGTACGAGACGGTGGCCTTCGAGCCGTCCTCGCGCGCCTTCCAGCAGCGCGCCGACGTCGATGTCTACCTGGCCTTGTTCCTGTGCCGCGAGGCGCTCGGCGCCTGGCCCGAGGACCGGCCCCACGACGAGCTGACCCGCCACGTGAACGCGATCGACTGCGCGCAGGCCTGGCTGGCGACGCGGCGCGCGAAGCTGCTGCACCAGATCGGCAATGCCTGCGAGCGGCGCGAGGACTGGGCCGGCGCGCTTGACGCCTATGGCGCCAGCGCCTGGCCCGGCAGCCGGCACCGGCGGGTGCGCGTGCTGGAGCGCTGCGGGCGCGACGCCGAGGCGCTGGCGCTGGCCGAGGCCGCCGCCGCCGGGCCCGAGAACGAGGAGGAGCGCCAGCGCATCGCGCGCATGCTGCCGCGGCTGCTGCGCCGCGCCGGGCGGCCCGTCGTGCGTCTCGCCGCGCTGGCGCCGGCCGCGCGCGAGACCCTGGTGCTGGCGATCCCGCAGGTCCCGCATTCGGTCGAGACGGCGGTCGGCGCGCACCTGAGCGGCGCCGGCGCGGTGGTCCATTACGTCGAGAACACGCTGATCAACTCGCTGTTCGGGCTGCTGTGCTGGGACGCCGTGTTCGCGGCCGTGCCCGGCGCCTTCTTCCACCCGTTCCAGCGCGGCCCGGCCGACCTGCACGCGCCCGATTTCCGCGCGCGCCGCGCGGCCGGTTTCGAGGCCTGCCTGGCCGAACTCGAGAGCGGCGCCTATCGCGACACGATCCTGCGCCGCTATCGCGAGAAAGCCGGGCTGCAGTCGCCCTTCGTGTTCTGGGGCGCGCTCGACGACGGCCTGCTGGCGCTGGCGCTCGACTGCATCGACGCGCGCCATCTGCGCCGCTGCTTCGAACGCCTGCTCGACGACCCGCGCGGCAACCGCTCGGGGCTGCCGGACCTGATCCGCTTCTGGCCGGCCGAGCGCTGCTACGAGCTGATCGAGGTGAAGGGCCCCGGCGACCGCCTCCAGGACAACCAGATCCGCTGGCTCGACTACTGCGTGGCGCACGGCGTGCCGGTGCGCGTGATCGATGTCGAGTGGGCGGATGCCGATGTGGATGCCGAAACGGAGCCGGGCGCATGAGCTACACCGTCGCGGTACGCGCGATGTGCGAGTTCACCGCCAAGAGCGGCGATCTCGACCTGCGCTTCACGCCGGCGCCCTCGTCGCAGGAGGGCATCATCGGCCACGGCATCGTCACCTCGCGCCGCGACGACGGTTACGAGCGTGAGATCGCGCTGGCCGGCGAGCATGGCGAGGTGGCGGTGCGCGGGCGTGCCGACGGCTACGATCCGGTGCTGAACCGCCTCGAGGAGATCAAGACCTATCGCGGCGACCTGAACCGCATGCCGGCCAACCATCGCGCGCTGCACTGGGCGCAGGCGCGCGTCTACGGGCATCTGCTCTGCAAGATGCGCGACCTCGCGAACCTGACCGTGGCGCTGGTCTATTTCGATGTCGATTCGCATCGCGAGTCGGTCTTGACCGAGACGCACAGTGCCGACTCGCTGCGCGACTGGTTCGAGTCGCAGTGCGAGCGCTTCGCCGCGTTCGCGGCCAGCGAGGCCGCGCATCGCGAGGCGCGCGACGCGGCGCTGCGCGTGCTGCCGTTCCCGCATGGCAGCTTCCGCAGCGGCCAGCGCGCGCTGGCGGCCGACGTCTATCGCGCCGCGCGCGACGGCCGCGCCTTGCTGGCCCAGGCGCCGACCGGCATCGGCAAGACCGTCGGCACGCTGTTCCCGATGCTGCGCGCCTGCGGCGATGGTTATCTCGACCGCGTGCTGTTCCTGACCGCCAAGACGCCGGGGCGCGCGTTGGCGCTCGATGCGCTGGCCTTGCTGCGCGCCGCGCACGAGGGCGCGGCGGCGGGCTCTCCTGTCGGTGGCGCATCCGCGTCGGCGGCTGAGTCACCGCCTGGGGGCGCGTCATCCGAAGCCGCGGGTGGTTTGCCGTCTGATGCGTCGTCGCTCGGAGCCGCCGCCGATTCGTCATCCGGAACGTCGTCGCCCGAAGCCCCAGCCGACTCATCGTCCGAGGCAGCGCAGCCCGAATCCTCGCCCAATGCGCAGGCCGAGGCGGCGCCTTCCCCCGCCGTGCCCGGTGCAGCGCCGCTGCCGCTGCGTACGCTCGAACTGGTGGCGCGCGAGAAGTCCTGCGAGTATCCGGACCGCGCCTGCCACGGCGAATCCTGTCCGCTCGCGCGCGGCTTCTACGACCGGCTGGGCGGCGCGCGCGCCCAGGCGCTGGCGCTACGCACGCTGGACCGCGCGACGGTGCGCGAGGTGGCGCTGGCGCACCAGGTCTGCCCGTATTACCTGGCGCAGGAACTGGCGCGCTGGAGCGACGTGATCGTCGGCGACTACAACTACTACTACGACGGCAGCGCGCTGCTGCACTCGCTGGCGGTGCAGAACCAGTGGCGGATCGGCGTGCTGGTGGACGAGGCGCACAACCTGCTCGATCGCGCGCGCGGCATGTACAGCGCGACGCTCGACCAGTTCGTGCTGGCCGACGCCAAGCGTCACGCGCCGCCCACCCTGGCCGCGCCGCTGGAGAAGCTGAACCGCGAGTGGAACGCGCTCAACCGCGAGCAGGAAGCCGCCTACCTGGTGATGGATACGGTGCCTTCGGCGCTGCTGCTGGCCGCGCAGCGCTTCATCGGGCGCGTCAGCGAGGTGATGGCCGACGCGCCGCTGTCGATCGAGCCGAACGTGCTGCAGTTCGCCTTCGACGCGATGCACTTCGTCAACCTGGCCGAGCAGTTCGACACGCATTCGATCTTCGACGTCACGCGCGTCGAGGGCGAGGCGGCGCGCCAGCGCGGCTCGCGCGGCGGGCGCGCGAAATCGGTGCTGTGCGTGCGCAACGTGATCCCGGCCGATTTCCTCGCGCCGCGCCATGCGCTGGCGCGCGCCACCGTGCTGTTCTCGGGCACGCTGACGCCGTTCCATTTCTACCTCGACACGCTCGGCCTGCCCGAGGCGACCCCGGCGCTCGACGTCGAAGGGCCGTTCCGCGCCGCGCAGCTCAAGGTGACCGTGGCCGGGCACGTGTCGACGCGCTGGCGCGACCGCGAGCGCTCGCTGGCGCCGATCGTCGAGCTGATCGCCAGGCAATACGCCGAGCGGCCCGGCAACTACCTCGGCTTCCTGAGCAGCTTCGACTACCTGCGCCGCATCGTCGAACTGATCCGCGAGACGCATCCCGAGCTACCGGTCTGGATGCAGGAGCGCGGCATGGACGAGGCCGCGCGCGACGCCTTCCTGGCGCGTTTCCGGGAAGGCGGCCAGGGCATCGGCTTCGCGGTGCTGGGCGGCGCGTTCGCCGAGGGCATCGATTTGGTGGGCGACAAGCTGATCGGCGCCTTCATCGCCACGCTGGGGCTGCCGCAGGTCAACGAGGTCAACGAGCAGATGCGGCGCGCGCTGGAGGCGCGCTTCGGCAGCGGCTACGACTACATGTACCTGTTCCCGGGCATGCAGAAGGTGGTGCAGGCGGCCGGCCGCGTGATCCGCACCGAGCACGACGAGGGCGTGGTGCACTTGATCGACGATCGCTACCGGCGCCGCGAGGTGCAGCGGCTGCTGCCGCGCTGGTGGCGCGTGGAGTGACGATCGTTCGAGGCCCGCCCGAGCTCAGGCCGCCTGCTTGCGATCCGCCGAGGCCGATGCGGCGCCCGCGGCCGGCGTTCCCACCTTCCAGACGAAGGGCGGCTCGGTGCCGTTGACCGAGCGATCGCCCACGATGCGCGCCTTGTAGACCACCGGATTGTGCGAGGACACCGTGCGCGCGTTGCGCCAGTGACGGTCGAGATCGCTCGCCTCGCGCGTGGCCGAGGCACCCAGCGCGTTGAACAGATGGGTGGTCGCGCGCAGCACCAGCTCGGTCACCACCACCTGCCCCTGGGCCGATTCGAGCTCGGCGGCGAGGTTGGCGGCATGTTCCCCGGCGCCGTCCGAACCATCGTGCAATGCATAGGCGAGTTGCGCCGGCTCGGCCGCGCGCAGCGCGATCGCCTCGGCGGCATAGGCCCAGGACGCCACCTCGCCGACCACCTGCAGGATCTGCGGATCGTCGCCGGCGCGCGTGCCGTTGCCGTGGCTGTAGACGCGCCGCCGCTCGCGCACCAGCCGCGCGGCGTCCTGCTCGGCCGCGCGCGCGATGCCGGCCAGCGTGGCCAGGTGGAACAACTGGTAGAAGGCGGTCTGGTAGCGGAAGCGCCGCGAGAACTCGACCAGCCCGTGCGGATCGACGCGCGCCGCCTGGAAGCGCGTGGTGCCGCTGCCGGTGGTGCGCTGGCCGAAGCCGTCCCAGTCGTCGACCAGGCTCACGCCGGGCTGGGCCGTGGCCACCGCCGCGATCACCGGGCTCAGGTCGTCGGCGCGCTGCGCGTAGACGTCGATCCAGTCGGCGAACAGGCTGCCCGTCGTATAGAACTTCTCGCCGTCGACCACCCATTCTCCATTGCGTCGCGAGACCTTGGTGCCGGCCTCGCCGAGCGCCGCCTCGCCGATCTCGCTCCAGGCATTGCCGACCAGCTGGCCGTCGACGAAGCGCGCCAGCCAGGTATCGCGCGCCTCGCCGGGCTCGGCGTTGAGCCAGTCCTCGACGAAGGCGAAATGGCCGCGCAGCGCTTGCGGCAGGTTCGAATCGGCGGCACCCAGCTCGATCAGCAGGCGCAACAGTTGCGGGATCGAGGCGCCGGCGCCGCCGGCCTCGGCCGGCACGCGAATCGCGCCGAAGCCGGCCTGCTTGAGCCAGCGGATCGGCTCGACCGGCAGCTCGCGCCGGCGGTCGCGCGCCACGGCGCCTTCGGCGATGCGCGCGAAGATCGGCCGGAAGCGCGCGGCCAGCGTCTCGTAGTCGGTGCCGGTGGACAGCGCGGGAGGGGCGGTGCGGGACATGGGGCTTTCCTTGCGGGTGGACCAAGCCCGATTTATACGAAGCCGCGCACGGCGCTGGCAACCAAGCAGTTCGGGGATCGATATTCCGGGCAAGGGAAAAGCGTCGGCCGAAGCACGAGCACGAGCGTCGGCAAGGGAGCGGGCGCGGACTTCGGGATGGATGCCCGCCTCATCCCGAGCCCCGGCGGCAAGCGCCCGCCGGCCGAAGCACGAGCACCAGCGTCAGCCAGGGAACCGGCGCGGGCTTCGGGAGGAATGTCGCCTCGTGCCCGGCCCGGGCGGCAAGCGCCCGTTCAGCCGCGACGTTGCACGGCCGGATCGGCCAGCAACTCGCCGAGCGTGCGGATCGCGCGCTCCAGCTCGTCCGACCAGGGATGGCCGAAGTTCAGGCGGATGCAGTTGGCGAAGGCATGCGAGGCCGAGAAGATCGGCCCCGGCGCGAGCCCGACGCCGCGCGCCAGCGCCCGCGCGTGCAGGGCCATCGCGTCGATCTCCGCGGGCAGCTCGATCCACGCGAAGTAGCCGCCTTGCGGGCGGGTCCAGCGCACCTCGCGCGGCAACCAGCGCGCGATCGCACGCGCCAGCGCCTCCAACTGGGCGGCCAGCGCCGCGCGCAGCCGGCGCAGATGGCGGTCGTAGCCGCCGTGTTCGAGATAGTCGGCCAGGCCCGCCTGCACCGGGATGCTGGCCGAGATGGTGGTCATCAGCTTGAGGCGCTGCACGCGCGCCGCGTAGCGGCCCGCTGCCGCCCAGCCGATCCGGTAGCCCGGCGCCAGCGTCTTCGAGAAGGAACTGCAGTGCATCACCAGGCCGTGGCGGTCGAAGGCGCGTGCCGGCAGCGGCGCGCGGGAGCCGAAATGCAGCTCGCCATAGACGTCGTCCTCGATCAGCGGCACCTGGTGGCGCGCCAGCAGCTCGACCAGGGCGCGCTTGCGCGCATCGGCCAGCAGCGCGCCGGTCGGATTCTGGAAGCTGGTCATGAACCAGCAGGCGCGGATCGGATGGCGCGCCAGCGCCTCGGCCAGCGCTTCGAGGTCGAGGCCGCGTTCGGGATCGACGGGGATCTCCACCGCGCGCAGGTCGAGCCGCTCGATCGCCTGCAGGGCCGCGTAGAAACCCGGCGCCTCGACCGCCACCACGTCGCCCGGCCGCGTGACCGCCATCAGGCACAGGTTCAGCGCCTCCAGCGCGCCGTTGGTGACCACGATCTCGTCGTGCGGCTGGGCGATGCCCAGCCCCAGGTAGCGCAGCGCGATCTGGCGGCGCAGCGCCTCGTTGCCGGGCGGCAGGTCGACCACCGTGCTCCACGGGTCCAGCTCGCGCGCGGCCGTCGCCAGCGATTTCGCCAGGCGCGGCAGCGGGAACAGTTGCGGAGCGGGGAAGGCCGAGCCGAGCGGGGCGATGTCGGGGCGCTTGACGGCGTCCAGCACCGAGAACACCAGTTCGCTGATGTCGACGCGGGTGGAGGGCGCATGCGCGAGGGCGTCGTCGCCGGCACCGGCCTGGGGCCCGGCCGTGGCGGCGCAGCGGGCCGCAGCCGCCGCCAGGCGCGCACCCGGCGCGACGTAGTAGCCCGAGCGCTCCTGGGCGCGGATCAAGCCCCATTCCTCGAGCAGGTAGTAGGCGCGGAACACGGTCGACTGGCTCACGCCGTGCTGGGCGATGATCTGGCGCAGCGAGGGCAGGCGCGCGCCGACCGCCACGTTGCCCGAGCGGATCTCGTCGGCGAGCGCGTGCGCGAGCGCCTCGTAGCGCGTGGTCGCGGCGCTCGGGCCGGCGCGGCGGCTCATCGGGAACGGGCGCGCTGGAGGCAGGGCGCGGGCAGGCGGGGCATGGCGTGGAGGCGGAAACGTCGGTCGGCGCATTGTAGGGGATCGATCGCCGATCGAACAACGCGGAATCGATCGAGGGGGGGGCCGCCGCGGGGCGCGACGTCGAGCCTGAAAGGGGGCTCGGATCGGGGCGGCACGACGAACCAAGCCGGTCGCGAGTCGAGCCGGCGCGAACCGGATGCGGCTCGAACCAATCGCGGCTCGAACCAGGCATGGCGCTGAACGAGCACGGCCCGAACCCCGTGCAGCCAGAACCCAGCACGGCTCCAAGCAAGCACTGCCCCAAGCAAGCACCCCCCCAGCCGCTCCGGCCTTGCGGCGCGGGCCGGCCGAACGCTATGCTGATCGCCCAGGCGCCGCCGGCCCGCCCGGCTCGATCGATCTTCCAGGGAGACACCTCCATGCCGTTTTCCGCCGGTTCCTTCGACGCGGTCACGGCCGCGCTGCTCGCCGCGGTCGCGCCCTCGCGCGTGCTCGATATCGGCTGCGGCGCCGGCAAGTACGGGCGGATGGTGCGCGCGGCGCTGCCCGGGGCGCGGCTCGAAGGCGTCGAGATCGAGCCGTCCTATGTCGAAAAGTACGGCCTCGACCGGCTCTACCACCCGCTGCACCTGACGAGCGCCACCGAGATCCCGGCGCGCATGGTCGACGAGATGTTCGACCTGACCATCATCGGCGACTGCATCGAGCACCTGCCGAAATCGGCCGGCCTCGACCTGCTCAACTTCCTGACCTATCGCTCGGCCTACACCGTGATCGTGCTGCCCGAGGCGGCGATCCAGAATTCGGTCGACAACGTGCTGTCCGAGGCGCATGTCTCGGTCTGGTCGGAGCGCGACTTCGGCTGGCACGACAACTGGGCCTGGGCCCAGGTCTGGCAGATGCAGTATTTCATCCTGCGCGGCTACGCGCCCGCCCGCATCAGCCTGGCCGACCTGGTCGCGACGCTGCACGCGCGCCAGTTCGTGCTCGAATACGACTGGGTGCGCGCGCCGCTGGCCTTCACCCACGTCAACCACACCAAGCTGGTGCCGACCGGCGACGGACGCAGCGTCTACTGGCGACAGCAATAGCCGCGAGGCGGGCCGCATCTCGACAGGTGGCGATGCGCCCGCCGGCTGCCGGCGGCGAGCTCGCCGGCCTTCCCAGCGCAGCCCATTTCCATTTCAGGTTTAATCGCTTGGTCGCGCCGATGCGCGGCACTAGCATGGCGCATCGGCTCTCATCGCGCCGCCTGCCGCGCCTCGCGCGCGCCCGGCGGCTTCAACGACTCCATGGAGGACAGGCAGATGGCAAGGCGTTCACTCGGCAACTCGGAGATCCAGGTCTCGCCCATCGCGTTCGGCGGCAACGTGTTCGGCTGGACGGCCGACGAAGCCACCTCGTTTTCGCTGCTCGACGCGCTCGCGGACCACGGCATCAACTTCATCGACACCGCCGACGTCTACTCGGCCTGGGTGCCGGGCAACCAGGGCGGCGACTCGGAAACCATCATCGGCAAGTGGCTCAAGCGCAGCGGCAAGCGCGACAGCGTGGTGATCGCCACCAAGGTCGGGCTGCTCGAGGCGCGCGCGGGGCTGTCGCGCGAGAACATCCTGAAGGCGGCCGACGATTCGCTGCGCCGCTTGCAGACCGATTACATCGACCTCTATTTCTCGCATCGCGACCTGGCCGACACGGCCTCGCTGGAGGAGACGCTGGGCGCCTATCGCAGCCTGGTGGAGGCGGGCAAGGTGCGCATCATCGGCGCCTCGAACTACAGCGGCGCGCGGCTGCGCGAGGCGGCCGAGATCAGCCGTCGCGACGGCCTGCCGGCCTACCAGGTGTTCCAGCCCGAGTACAACCTGTACGACCGCGCGGAGTACGAGAGCGATCTCGAGCCGGTGGTGAAGGAGCTGGGCCTGGGCGTGATCAACTACTACGCGCTGGCCAGCGGCTTCCTGAGCGGCAAGTATCGTTCCGAGGCCGATTTCGGCAAGAGCCAGCGCGGCTCACGCGTCGAGAAGTACCTGAACCCGCGCGGCCTGCGGATCCTCGAGGCGCTCGACGCGGTGGCCGGGCGGCATCGCTCGACGCCGGCCTCGGTCGCGCTGGCCTGGCAGATCGCGCGGCCGAGCATCACCGCGCCGATCGCCAGCGCCACCTCGCTCGAACAACTGAAGGCGCTCGGCGAGGCGATCCGCCTCGAACTGAGCGCCGCCGACGTGCGCGAGCTCGACGAGGCCAGCGCCCCGGCCTGAGCCGCCCAGGCCGATCCTCATCCACCGTGGCCGGCCCGCATGCGCTCGCATGGGGCCGGCGCGGTGTCTTTCCCGGCGCTTCAGCCGCCCGTCCTCGAGTCCGGCCCGGGCACGGGAACTGCTCGTCGCCCACCCGGCCATCTCGCATCGGGCAAGGCTCGCGAGCCGGTCATTCGTCAGCTTTATCGCCGCCGATGCGCGTGGAGTTGCATGCGCAACCATCCCGTCATCCGGATGTTTCCCAGGCGAGCATCTCGAATCACGCGAGGATCGGTCAGCCCGCCACGATGGCGATATGTCCTTGGCTATTTTTTACCGATTGCCATGAATGATTTATCGAATGCCGGCTGAAATGATTCATTCGAAATCGTTGAATGGCAGAGACCAATCATTTCATTCGCGTCGATACCGGCGCTACGCGCCACCGTACCGGGATTCGCGGATTCGGCGACGACCTGCTCGGCAATCACGCAGCATCCATCGCGTTCGGCAAGTACCGGACAACATTGTGTCGTCACTGTGACGCTTTCCGGCAAATGGATTTGCCAGCATTCGTTATTTGGCTAGAATCGCCGTATTCAAAAAAAGGGCGGTCCAGTGGCGCCATGCCATGACCTTGTGGTTTGCCCGCTTGCCGATCGACGCACTGGAAATCGATGACGAGACGCCGCCTGTTCGATAAGCGGGAGCCAGACTCCCGCAATGACGAAGCAGATACTAGACACGCCCGAGCCGCACGGATGGCGCGCATCATGCGCCGCTGGTTCGGCGTGGCCGCGTTGCTGGCCTCGGGCCTGGCGAGCGCGCCTGCCGCGCTGGCTGCCGACGATGCACCGGCGGCATCCGTTCCCGCCGCCTCGCCGCTGAAGTCCGCCGCGCAACCGTCCTTCGCCCTCTATTACGGCAAGCAGCCTCCCGTCGAACTGCTGTCCGCCTACGACGCGGCGGTGGTCGAGCCCGACAGCGGCTTCGATCCGCTCGCGCATCCGCTGCCACACACCACCTGGTTCGCCTACGCCAGCGTCGGCGAGGTGCTGCCCTCGCGCGACTATTACGCGAGCATCCCGAAGAACTGGTTCGCCGGCAGCAATGCCGCCTGGGCCTCGCGCGTGATCGACCAGGGCCAGCCCGACTGGCCGGCCTTCTTCGTCGATCACGTGATCCGCCCGCTGTGGGAGAAGGGCTATCGCGGCTTCTTCCTCGACACGCTCGATTCCTACCAGCTCGCCGCCACCACCGACGAGGCGCGTGCGCGCCAGCAGGCCGGGCTGGTCGCCGTGATCCGCGCGATCCGCGCGCGTTATCCGGCCGCGAAGCTGATCCTCAACCGCGGTTTCGAGATCCTGCCGCAGGTGCACGACCAGGTCTACGCGGTCGCCTTCGAATCGCTCTATCACGGCTGGAACCAGGCCCAGCAGCGCTACGTGGCGGTGCCGCAGGCCGATCGCGACTGGCTGCTCGGCCAGGCCAGGACGATCCGCTCGCAATACGGCCTGCCGGTGATCTCGATCGACTACTGCGCGCCCGGCGATAGCGCCTGCTCGCGCGACGCGATCGAACGGATCCGCGGTGACGGGCTGGTGCCCTATGTGACCGACGGCGCGCTGGCCACCATGGGCGTGGGCGCGGTCGAGCCGCTCAAGCGCCGCATCCTGGTGCTGCAGGACCCGCCCGCGCGCACCGACCTGAACGTCTCGCCGGGCGTGCGCTACCTGGCCATGCCGCTCAACTATCTCGGCTACCAGGTCGACTACGTGGACGCGCGCGGGGAACTGCCGGGCGGCGCCTTGTCGGACCGCTACGCCGGCATCGTGCTCTGGCTCAACAACGACGTGCCGCGCGGCGCCGCCTATCGTGCCTGGCTCGAGGCGCAGGTCGACGCGCACATGCCGATCGCCGTGTTCACCTCGTTCGGCACGCCGATGGACGTGCAGCTCGCGCGCAAGCTCGACCTGACGATGGTGGACGGCGCGCCCGCCAAGGGCCGCCTCGAGGTGGAGAACTACGACCCGCGACTGATGGGCTTCGAGATGAAGCCGATGCCCGATCCGCGCGACTACACGGCGGTGCGGGCCGGTGCGCACAGCCGCTCGCTGCTGCGGCTGCGCTCGGGCGCCTTCGAGATCGACGGCGCGGCGCTCACGCCCTGGGGCGGTTATGTGATGCGGCCGTTCGGCGTCTACTCGCTGGGCGCCGTCAACCAGTCGCGCTGGGTCACCCAGCCGCTCGAATTCCTGCGCGCCGCGCTGCGCCTGCCGGCCGACATGCCGGTGCCCGACACCACCACCGAGAACGGCCGCCGCCTGCTGATGTCGCATATCGACGGCGACGGTTTCGCCTCGCGCTCCGAGTATTCGACCGCGGCCATGCCGAACTCCCCGGCCACGCCGCTGTATTCCGGCGACGAGCTGTACCGGCTGCTGCGCGATTCGGGCATGCCGACCACGGTCTCGCTGATCGAGGGCGAGGTGAGCGACGAGGGCCCGTATCGCGCCTTCGCCGCGCATCTGCGCGGGATCGGCCGCAAGCTGTTCGAGCTGCCGAACGTCGAGGTGGCCACCCATACCTACACGCACCCGCTGCAATGGATGCGCGTGACGGGGCTGGGCGTGTCCGACGACGACGCGCCGGCCGAGGGCGGCGGCACCGCCAGCTCCAGCGGGCTGTCGATCGACATCCCCGGCTACCGCTTCAGCATCGACCGCGAGGTGGGCGGCTCGATCTCCTATATCGACCGCGAGATCGCGCCGGCCGCCAAGCCGGTGAAGATGGTGCTGTGGAGCGGCGACTGCCAGGTGCCCGCGCCGGTGCTGAAGGCGGCCTACCGCGCCGGGGTGCTGAACATGAACGGCGGCGACACGCTGATCACCAAAAGCTACCCGAGCTGGACCGCGATCGCGCCGCTGGGCGTGATGAAGGACGGGTATTACCAGGTGTTCGCGCCGAACCAGAACGAGGAGCTCTATACCGACCTCTGGCACGGCCCGTTCTACGGCTTCACGCGTGTGCTGGAAACCTTCGCGATGACCGACGCGCCGATCCGCTTCAAGCCGATGGACATCTACTACCACATGTTCTCGGGCACCAAGCTGGCCTCGATGAAGGCGCTCGAGACCATCTTCAAGGCGGTGCTGGCGCAGCCGGTCACGCCGGTGTTCTCGTCCGATTACGCGCGCAAGGTGCTCGACTCGCTGGACATGAGCATCGCGCGCGACGGCGATGCCTGGGTGATCCGCGATGCCGGCCGCCTGCGCACGGTGCGCCTGCCGGCCGGCAAGGTGCCGGACCTGCGCGGCGCCACCGGCGTGGCCGGCTACGCGCCGGGCCCGGGCGGCACCTACGTGCACCTGAGCGGCAGCCAGGCGCGCTTCGCCGTGATCGACGCCGCCCAGGCGCCGCGCATCCCCTACCTGGCCGACGCGAACGGCTCGCTCGACAACTTCGAGCGCAACGCGCGCGGTTTCTCCTTCGACCTGCATTCGCTGATCGTGCCGCAGTTCCGCCTGGCCAATGCCGGCGCCTGCCGCGTCACCCGCCATCCGCTTGCCTCCACCCCTTCGAGCCTGCATGTTGACGTCGCCTGCGACATCTGAGCGCCAGCGGTTCTTTCCGCTGCCCGTGGTGCTGGTCCTCGGCGTGCTGATCGGCGCGCTGCTGCTGCTCGCCTATCCGCGCAGCAAGCTCGACGTGCGCGTGCTGGCCGGCACCGACAGCCTGTCGATCGCCTACCTGGAAGCCTGGCTGCGCATCGAGCCGAACAATGCCGAGGTGCAGGCGGTGCTCACGCGCGCCTACCTGCGCGGCGGGCGCAGCGCCGACGCGGCGCGCATGCTCGACCGGCTCGATGCCGCGCGGGACGCGTCGGCGCGGCAGAACGCGCTGGCGATCCGCATCTCGATCGCGCAGCGCCATCTCTACGCGCTCAAGCCCGACGATCCGGCGCGCCCGGCGCGGATCCGCGAACTCGACGCGCTGCTCGCGCAGGCGGTGGACCGCCCCTGGGACCTGGAGGCGCTCGGCGCCCTGGCGCGCCAGGCACGCGGGCTCGGCGACAACGCGCTGGCCGGCCGCTATTACGCGCGGCTCGCGCAGCAGGATCCGGCGCATGCCGATGCCTGGCTCGCCGAGCTGGCGGCCACCCGGCTCGGCGGCCAGGACTATCGCGCGGCGGCCGACGCCTGGTTCGCGCTGCAGGCACGCGCCGCCACCCGGGCGGCGCGGCGCGATGCCTTCATCGCCGGCGTCAAGGCGCTGCAGTCGGGCAACGACATGGGCGGCGCGATGGCCGCCGCGCAGGCGCACCTGGGCGATCTCGGCGACGATCCCGACACGCTGCGCTTCCTGTCGAACGTGGCGCTCGCGGCGGGGCGGCCCGATCTGGCCGCGCAATATGTGAAGCGCTTGCTGCAGGTGCTCGGCGATGCCGGTGCGCAAGCCGGCGCGATGCGTCTCGCGAGCCTGCGCCTCGACGGCGCCATGGGCAGGGCGCTTACGGTTCAGCGCTCGGGCGATGGCGCCGGCCCGGCGGCCGTGCACGCCGGCGGCACCGAGCACGACCAGCCGCTGATCGCCCATCGCAACGACCAGGGTCTGTGGCTGCGCGCGGCCTGGCTGCCGGCCGTGAAGCGCCGCGCGCTGCCGTTGCGCGATGCGGCGGCGCGTTCGGGCGAGGGCGTGCAACGGCTGCGGATCGCCTCGACCACCGCCTCGGCCTCGAGCGCGGACGGCAAGGTGGTGACGGGGCCGATCTCGGGCAGCGCGCCGGCTTCGGCGAACGCGCCCGCCGCGCCAGCGGACTCGGCCAGCACCACGGTCACGCCAGCCGTGCCGGTTTCGCCGCCTTCCGCCGCGGCGTCCGACGCAGCCCCGAAGCAGAAGGCCGGCGATGCCGATTTCGCGCTGGCCTATCGCGTGTTCCTGGCCGCCGGCGATGTCGCCAGCGCCGAGCGCGTCGCGAACCAGGCGCTCGAGCGCGACCCCGGCGCCGCGAGCTGGCGCGAACGGCTCGCCCAGGTGGCGGAATGGAACCACCATCCCGACGTGGCGCTGGCCAACTACCTCGCGCTCGCGCAGTCGCGCGGCGACGCCCATGCCTGGCAGCAGGTGGCGCGGCTCGCGCCGGGCCTGAACGACCAGCGCGCGATGCTGGCGCTGACGCTGCACCAGGCCGATACCAGCCCCGGCGACGTCAAGCGGCTCGACGCGGTGGTCAACGCCTACGAGCTGAACGGCGACCCCGACGGCGCGCTGCGTTTCCTGCAGGCGCGTTTCAAGGGCCCGCTCGGGCGGCTCGCGCGCGAGCGCTACGCCACCGAAGCCGAGCGCAAGGGCGACGACGACCTGGCCCTGCGCAGCTGGCAGGACCTGGAGCGCGACTACGGCCCGAACGCCGGCTACGCGCTGAAGATCGCCACCATGCTCTACACGCGCACCCGCTTCGACGCGGCGCTGGCCGCGATGAACGAGGGCAAGCGCGGCGCCACGCCGGCCGACCAGGATTTCTGGCGCTTCTACGCGCTGCTCGGCACCACCACCCAGCAGCAGCACGACACGGGCGCCGGTTATCGCGAACTGCTGGCCAGCGGCAAGGCCGGCCGCGACGACCTCGAGGCGATGATCGGCTTCTACGACGACACCCCGATCGACGCGGCGCGCCTGGCCGAATACGGCTACCGGCAGACCGGCAACGTGCGGATGCTGACCCAGGCGATCTATTACTACGAGCGCGCCCACGCGCGCGGCCGCATCTCGCCCTTGCTGGCCTCGTTGAGCGCGGAGCAACTGGCGGCGGCCGAGCAGTCGGCGCCGTTCCTGCTGGCGCGCGCCCAGTACGAACGCGACGCGGGCCGCCAGCAGGACGTGGCGCGCGACGTGCAGCGCGCGCTGGCGATCGCGCCCGACAGCACCGAGGCGCAGGTCACCTGGCTCTGGTACCTGAACGATCGCGGCACCGAGGCGCAGTTGCGCGACACGATGCGCCGCTACGGCGCCCATGCCGAGAGCGACGCGCCGCTGTGGCCGCCGATGATCGCGGCCGCGCTGCGGCTCGGCGACGGCCGCATGGCGCTGCATTACCTGCGCAAGCAGGCCGACGCGAACCGCCAGGATCCGCTCTGGCGCCTGACCTTCGCCGATGCGCTCGAACTCGACGGCCGCGCCGACGATGCCTGGCAGTTGCGCAAGTCGACCTGGGTCGAGCTGGCGCGGCGCCGCCGCGACCCGAACGCGGCGCCGCTGCCCGAAGCCGAGCGCGAGGACCTGGCCGGCCGTTTCGTTTCGTTGACCACCCAATTCGCCAACGGCGACCAGTCGCGCGCGGTGCTGATCGCAATGCTGCGCGCCGACGCGGCCGGCGACGGCGACGATGGCAATGGCGGGCCGGGCGGCGCGGCCTATCCGTCGCAACTCGGCGATTTCGCCATGCTGCCGCCGCTCAAGCAGCAGGCGATCCGGCGCGAGCAGCGCGTGGTCTCGGCGATCGCGCGCGAGGCCGCCGTCTCCTGGGCGCAGGCCCAGCAGGAACCCGACCTCGAGCACGCCTGGCTGACCAGGCTGTTCATCGACCGCAACACGCGCCCGGTCTATGCCGAGGCGCAACTGGCGATCGACGAGGGCGACGTCGATACGCTGAACCGCCTGCTCGACACGCTGCCGGACCTGATCCCGCGCCAGAACCGTGTCGACGCCCAGGCCCTGACGGGGCGCCTGACCGATGCGCAATCGACGGCCTACCAGTCGCTGATCGCCACCCCGCACGACGACGTGATGCAGCAGCAGTTGCGCGACAACCTGATGAAGAGCGCGCAGTCGGTCGACGTCTCGACGCGCTACAGCAACCAGGGCGCGCTGCGCTACAACGAGCAGAGCGCCTCGGTGGGCACGCGCCTGACGCCCTCGCAGAGCGTGCGCCTGACCTACCGCCAGCGCGAGCAGTCGAGCGACGCGGCCACGCTGCCGCACATCCCGAGCCAGGACCGCGTGCTCAGCGCGATGTACCGCCACCAGTGCCAGGACGACCAGGAAACGCTGACGGTAGGCCGCCGCGAGGCGCTGCGCGATATCACCACCGCGCGCGTCGACGGCCGGGCGCGCCTGAACTCGAAGCTCACCCTGAGCTACGCGCTCGGCTACAACCAGGACGCGACCGAAACCACGCAATTGATGGTGGGCGGCGTCAAGGACCTGGCCACGGTGGGCTTGAGCTACCAGTTCGATCCACACTGGTTCGGCAGCGGCCGCTACGAATACTCGCGCTTCCACGGCCAGGACCGGACCTATTTCGGCGACGGCCACCTGCTGGAGCTGAGCGCCGGCTACAAGATCAAGGCCGACTATCCCGACTACACGATCCGCGCGGTCTTCACGCACGGGCAGTACGGCAACGCCGGCGGCACGCCGGGCGCGCAGCTGGCGGCGATCCTGCCGGCCGGCACGCCGCCCACCGCGGCCGCCTTCATGCCGCAGACCTTCACGCAGGGCGCGCTGCTGTTCTCGTTCGGCGACGACCTGCCGGAAACCTATTCGAAGGGCTGGCGGCCGATGTTCTCGGCCGGCCCGGTGCGCGACTCGCGCGCGGGCTGGACCGGGCAGGTCGAACTGGGGCTCGCCGGCAGCGTGTTCGGCGGCGACCAGGCCTTGCTGTACGGGCTGTATCAAGGGGCATCGTCGAACAGTTCGACGTCCGTGAAGGAAATCGGCGCGCGGTACCGCTGGCTGTATTGAACGCAATCTGAGGAGAAACGCATGAACACGAAGCACGCATCGCGGCACCTGCGGGCCGTCGCGCTGGCCGGCGCGGTCACGCTGGCGGCGGCCGCGCTGGGCGGCTGCGCGGTGCTCGACCAGAGCGCGGCGATTCCCGCCGCCAAGGGCGAGACCTGGACCGTCCTGCCGATCGCCAACCACACTGAGACGCCGCAGGCCGGCCAGCGCGCCGGCTCGATCGCGCAGAGCCTGCTGCGCACCTTCGGCTACCAGAACCTGGTGGCCTACCCGGGCGGCGGCGACGACGAGACCCTGTTCGACCCGGCCAAGCCCGATGCGCAGCAGAACGCGCTGAACTGGGCGCGCCAGCAGAACATCCACTACGCGCTGACCGGCTCGGTCAACGAGTGGCGCTACAAGGTCGGCGTGGACGGCGAGCCGGCCGTCGGCCTGAGCTTCGACGTGATCGACGTGCAGACCGGCAAGGTGGTCTGGACCGGCACCGGCAGCCGTACCGGCTGGAGCCGCGACGCGCTGTCGGGCGTGGCGCAGAAGCTCGAGCGCGAGCTGCTCGCGCCGCTCGGCCGCTGAGCCTCCATGGGTTCGTGGGCGAGGGCGGGGCGGTGATGAAACCGATATCGACATCGATCAGGCGGTGGGCATGAATACCCAGGCAACCGGGCCGGACCCGGGCGAGTCGCGCGCGGCGTCGCGGTCGCGAACCGTGCGCGCGACCGGCGCGGCGGCATGGTGGAGCACGCTGATCGCGCCGCCCGAGGGCAGCGCGCGGCGGCGCACCGTCGCGCTGCTCGAGACGCTCGGCTTCACGCTGATCGCGATCGGCCTGTGCCGCGCCTTCTCGGCCGACGATCCGCTGCTGATCCACAGCGGCTTCGGCTGGATCTGGCTGGTGCCGGTGGTGGTCTCGCTGCGCTACGGCTCGGTGGCGGGGCTGGTATCGGGCTTCGTGCTGCTGGCCGCCTGGTATCTGCTCTATCCGGCCGTGCCGGTGCCGGTCGTCACCGCGGTGGCGGCCGGCACCGGCGGCGCGAGCGCGGTGTTCACCGGCGACACGGTGCTGAGCCGGCCGTTCCCGGTCGGCTTCTTCTTCGGCGGCTTTTTCCTCACGCTGCTGACCGGCCAGTTCGGCGACATCTGGATGTCGCGGCTGCGGCAGAACCGGATCGCCAACGACTACCTGTCCGAGCGCCTGTCGATCCTGACGCGCAACCAGTTCATGCTGCGGCTCTCGCACGAGCGGCTCGAGCAGGACCTGCTGAGCCGCCCGGCCACGCTGCGCGATTCGCTGGCGCGGTTGCGCGCGGTGGTGTTCGAGCAGTTGCCGACGCCGGCCGAGCAGGGCGATCTCGCGCTGCGCGGCGCCCAGGCCTTCCTCGACGCGGCCGCGCAGGCGGTGCAGCTCGAGGTGGCCAGCGTGCACACCTGGCGGCAGGGCGCGCCGGCGGCCGAGGTCGCTGCGTCGGTGGGCGGCGCGGGGCCGCTCGACGTGCACGATCCGCTGGTGCGCGAGGCGATCGAGACGCGCCGGCTGGTGCATGTCGACGCGCAGGCGCATGCCAGCGCCGCCGCGATCGGCAGCCGCTACCTGGCCTGCGTGCCGCTGCTCGACGTGAAAGGCGAGCCGGTGGGCGTGGTGGCGATCGAGCGCATGCCGTTCCTGGCGCTCACGCGCGACAACCTGCAGTTCCTGCTGGTGCTCTGCAGCTTCTATGCCGACGGGGTACGCCATGCCGAGGTCTCGCACGAGATGCTGAGCGCCTTCCCGGCCTGCCCGCAGCGCTTCGCGCTCGACTACGCGCGGCTGGTGCATCTGCGCCGCGATTCGCGGGTGCTGTCCGCGGTGGTCACCCTGGTGTTCGACAACGACGAGCTGGGCGCCGCGCTCAGCGAGCACATCGTGCGCACGCGCCGCGCGCTCGATTCGCAATGGGAGGTGATCGGCGGCAAGCGCCGCGCCGTGCTGACCCTGATGCCCTTGTCCGGCGCCAGCGGCGTGGACGGCTACCTGCTGCGCATCGAGGACAACCTGCGCGCGCAGTTCGGTGTCGATTTCGAGGCGGCCCACGTGGCGGTGTATTCGATGAACGTGCCGGCCAGCGAGCCGATACGCCCGCTGGTCAAGCTGATGGAGCACTGCGGTGTCGCCGGCTGAGCCGCGCCGGCCCGACCCGGCCAGCCCGCGCGCGCCGGCCGGCGACACGCTCGGCGCGCTGCTGGCCGCGCTGACGCTGGCGCTCGGCATCGCGCTGCAGCTGCTGGCCTGCCTGCTGACGCTGCGCAGCCTGCCCGATCCGTCGGCGCAATGGCTGAGCGGCCTGCCGGTCGATGCCGGCGCCGCGGCCGCGGCGGCCGAGGCCAATACACGGGTGTTCGCGCTGTGCCTGCTGGTGCAGCTGCTGGCCGCGCTGTTCGCCGCCACCGGCAGCGCGCGGCTGCTGCCGCGCCGGCTCAGGCCTGTCACCTGGCGCGGCCTGCTGCTGCTCGGCTTTCTCGACTTCGCGGTGCCCCTGGGCGGCGTCCTCTGCACGCTCGGCGCCTTCGTGCTGTCGCGCGTGCTGCCGGCCAACCGCGCGAGCCTGGCCGTCAACACGGTGGAGGAGCCCGAATTCGCCGAGTACCTGATCGGCTCGGTGTCCTACGGCCGCGGCTCGCGGCTCAAGGCCGAGCTGCGCAATGCCGAGGCCAGCGTCGATTTCCGCATGACGGCACTGCTCGCGTTGCAGTCGCTGCCGGTGCGCACCGTCTCGCCGATCCTGCAGGAGATGCTGGCCGACCCGCTCGACGACATCCGCCTGCTGGCCTACGGCAGCCTGGAGAGCAAGGAGAAGGCCCTGACCCAGCGCATCACGGCCGAGCGCGCCGTGCTCGACGCGCCCGGCGGCGCGGCGCGCTCCGGCGTCGAGCGGGCCCGCTCGAACAAGGTGCTGGCCGAGTTGTACGGCGAGCTGATCTACCAGCAACTGGTGACGGGCGACGTCTACGACAACGCGATCTCGCAGGCCGAGCGCTACGCCGAGGCGGCACTCGCGCTGATTCCCGAGGACGCGGCGCTGTGGCGGTTGCGCGGCCGGCTGGCGCTGCTGCGCCGCGACCTCGACGCGGCCGACGCGATGCTGCAGCGCGCGATCGACTGCGGCTTCCCGCGCGACCGGCTGCTGCCCTACCTGGCCGAGGCCGCCTACTGGCGCCGCGATTTCCCGCGCGTGCGCAGCCTGCTGGGCGCGATGGACCGGCATGCCGTCACGCCGACCCTGCAGGCCGCCCTCGATTTCTGGCAACCGGCCGCCACCGCCGCCGGCGCCCCCCGCGTATGAGTTCCACCATGACCACACCGGCCACGCCCGCGCTGCCGCGCGCCACCTCCGCCGACGTGCTGCTGCTGCTCGAGGGCACCTTTCCCTACGTGAGCGGCGGCGTGTCGAGCTGGGTCAACCAGATGATCCGCGCCTTCCCGGAGCACAGCTTCGCGCTGTGCTTCCTCGGCAGCCGCCCGCAGGACTACGTCAAGCAGCAGTACGCGCTGCCCGACAACGTGGTGCACCTGGAGACCCACTATCTCTACGATTTCGCGCCGCCGCCGCTGGTGAAGAAGATGGGCGGCGACGCCGAGGCCTTCGCGCGCTCGGCGCAGCTGCACGAGACCATGCGCAACCCGGCGATGCGCGAGGTGGGCGCGCAACTGCTCAAGTCGATGCTCGAGGACCTGAAGCCGGGCGGCGCGCTCGGCGAGGACGCCTTCCTGTATTCGAAGCAGGCCTGGGATTTCCTCACCGACCAATACCGCAAGCACTGCACCGATCCGTCCTTCGTCGACTACTTCTGGACCGTGCGCATCATGCACAAGCCGCTCTGGCAGCTCGTGCGCGTGGCCGAGGGGCTGCCGGCAGCCAAGGTGCTGCACACCGTGTCGACCGGCTACGCGGGTTTCCTCGGCGCGCTGGCGCACTACCGCAGCGGGCGGCCGCTGCTGGTGTCCGAGCACGGCATCTACACCAAGGAACGCAAGATCGACCTGTTCCAGAGCGAGTGGATCCGCGACAACCGCAGCATCTTCGAGCGCGACGTCTCGCAGGTCGGCTATTTCCGCGATCTCTGGGTGCGCTTCTTCCAGGCCCTGGGCCGCGCCTGCTACGACGCGGCCAGCGACATCATCGCGCTCTACGAGGGCAACCGGCAGCGCCAGATCGTCGACGGCGCGCCGGCCGATCGCACCGGTACGATCCCGAACGGCGTGAACCTGGCGCGTCTCGCGCCGCTGCGCGCGCAACGGGCCGCGGCGGTGCCCAAGACGCTGTGCCTGATCGGCCGGGTGGTGCCGATCAAGGACATCAAGACCTTCATCCGCGCCATGCTGACCGTGTTGCGCCGCATGCCCGAGGCCGAGGCCTGGATCGCCGGCCCGGAGGACGAGGATCTCGCCTACGCGCAGGAATGCCGCGCGCTGGTGGACAGCCTCGGGCTCAAGGACAAGGTGAAGTTCCTCGGCTTCCAGAAGATCGACGAGCTGCTGCCCAAGTGCGGGCTGCTGGTGCTCAGCTCGATCTCGGAGGCGCTGCCGCTGGTGGTGCTGGAGGGCTTCGCGGCCGGCGTGCCCTCGGTGACCACCGACGTGGGCTCCTGCCGGCAGTTGATCGAGGGCCTGCCCGGCGAGGACGCGGCGCTGGGCGCGGCCGGCCGGGTAGTGCAGATCGCCGACCCGCGCGCGCTGGCCGAGGCCGCCATCGAGCTGTTCCAGGACGACAACTGGCACGCCGCGCAGCGCGCCGGGGTGGCGCGCGTGGAGCGCTACTACACGCAGGAGCAGATGATCGGCGCCTATCGCACGCTGTACCGGCGCCTGGCGGATGCGCCGGCGCAGTCGGCCGCGGACGGGCCGCCGGCCCGCGCGGCGCACTGAGGAGGGCGGCGAACCATGGCCGGAATCGGATTCGAGCTGCGCAAGATGCTCCGTCGCAACACGCTGACGGGGCTGATGCAGGCCTATACCTACGCGGGGCTGATCGGCGCCGGGCCCTGGGTGCTGTCGATCGTCGGGATCCTGCTGATCGGCGTGCTGAGCGTGCCCTTCGTCAAGCCGAACGGCGCGGTCACGCAGTTCCAGGTGTCGGTCACCTACCTGATCGCGGTCTCGCTGGTGCTGACCGGGCCGCTGCAGCTCTGGTACACGCGCTTCACCTCGGACCGCCTGTTCGAGAAGCGGCGCGAACTGGTGCTGCCGAACTTCCACGCGGTGATGCTGGTGGTGACGGCCGCCTCGGCCCTGATCGGCGCGTTGCTGGCGCTGTTCGCGTTCGGCGGCCAGACCGCCGGCTACCGGCTGCTGATGCTGGCGGGCTTCGTGGTGATGAGCAATATCTGGATCGCCACCATCTTCCTGTCGGGCATGAAGCGCTACGTGGCGATCATCGTGGTGTTCTTCGTCGGCTACGCGGCCACCGCGCTGGCCGCGCTGGCGCTCGAGGGCTTCGGGCTGACGGGCCTGCTGGCCGGCTTCGTGGCGGGCCAGGCGGTGCTGCTGTGCGGCCTGCTCGGGCTGATCTACCGCGATTTCGACAGCGACCGCTTCATCTCCTTCGAGATCTTCGAGAAGCGCTACCGCTATCCCTCGCTGATGCTGATCGGTTTGCTCTACAACCTCGGCATCTGGATCGACAAGTTCATGTTCTGGTACTCGGCGGGCACCGGCCAGCCGGTGATCGGCCCGCTGCGCGCCTCGATCATCTACGACATCCCGGTGTTCCTCGCCTACCTGGCGATCATCCCGGGCATGGCGGTGTTCCTGCTGCGCATCGAGACCGACTTCGTCGAGTACTACGACGCGTTCTACGACGCGGTGCGCGAGGGCGCCTCGCTGCAGCACATCGAGCGCATGCAGCGCGCCATGGTGGAGGCGTTGCGCGAGGGCGTGTGGGAGATCCTGAAGATCCAGGCGATGGCCGCGCTGATCCTGTTCGCGGCCGCGCCGACCCTGCTGCACTGGCTGAAGATTCCGGCGCTCTACCTGCCGCTGCTCTATATCGACGTGATCGCCGCCAGCATGCAGGTGGTGTTCATGGGCATCATCAACGTGTTCTTCTACCTCGACAAGCGCCGCATCGTGCTGTGGCTGGTAGGGGCCTTCGTGGTGCTGAACGTGCTGCTGACCGCGCTGACGCTGGCCTCGAATCCCGCCGCCTACGGCTATGGCTTCGCGCTCGCGCTGTTCGTGGTGATGCTGGCGAGTCTCTACTGGCTCGATCGCAAGCTCGACACGCTCGAATACGAGACCTTCATGCTGCAGTGAGCGCTGCTGGCGGCCGGGCCCGGGACGCCCGCCTCGGTGCCTCAGCCGACGGCGCCCGGGTGGAACGCGGACAGCGACACCACGCCGTCCGGCGCCAGTTGCAGCACCGCCTGCCGCGCGCCGTGCTCGATGCGAAACGAGCAGGTCGCGCCGTCCTGGCCCATCACGCCGCGCTCGACCGGGTTCGCCGCCAGCAGCTCGCCGGCCGCCGCCAGGTAGCGCTCCACCAGGTGCCGCGCCTCGTGGGCGGCCTGGTCGCGGTAGCCGCCATGGCGGACCATCTGCTGCGCGCCGCGCGACAGGCGCGAGAAACCGAGCATCCGCCCTTGCCGCAGCCAGGCCTGCACGGCGGCGGCCACCTCAGACGGACCGACCAGCCCGCCGACCTGCGGGCAGTCGAGTGCGCCAAACAGCAGCGGCAGCAGCGTCTGCACCGCCGTGCGCGCCGCGTCGCGGCGCTGCGCCGCATTGGTGGCGGCGTGGTTGCCGAGGCCGTCGACGCGGTCGAGGTAGAGCCGGAAGTAATCGCAGAATTCCTGGGGCGTGCGCGCCATCTCGATGCCGAAGGCCGCCGCCTCGCGCTGCAGGTATTCGGCATGGCCCGCCAGCTCCGGCAGTTGCCCGAGCGCGGCCAGCGCCAGGCTGCCGTCGAGGTCGAGGGCCTGGAACAGCGGCGCGGTTTCCACCCCCAGCTGGGCCAGCCAGCCGGTGCCGGTGGCCAGTTCCTCGTGCGGCAGCAGGTGATGCGCGTCGAGCACCGCGCGCGAGCGCGACACAGCAAACTCCGAGTCGTCGCCGGCCTCGACGATCGCCAGCGCGCGCAGGTCGGCCAGGCTCAGCGTCAGCAGCTTGACCGGGCTGACCAGCAGTTGCAGCCTCGGCAGCAAGGTCAGCGGCGAGGCGTGCAGGCCGCGCTGCACGCCGTCGAGCAGATGCGTCTCGTCGGGGAAATCGTAGCGGGCGCCGGGCGAGGCGATGGCCCAGGCGAGCCACTCGATGCCGCCGTCGACGAAGGCCAGCGCGATCCGCGAGGGTTCCGACAAGCTGCCGAGGCCTTGCTGCAGCCGGCCTGAAACGATGACGGTCATGGGTGACTCCTGCTGGATGGAAGCGCGGGCGGCGAGCCGGTCATTGGAAGATGCGTGTCGTGGCTTCGCCGGTGGTGGCGGTGTCGACCGAATACAGCGTGGCCACGCCCATCACGGTGGCGGCCTGGGCGGTAATGTTCTGTTGCTGCTGGGCATTGGTGGCGTTATGGGCGGCGTTCGAGAGTGCCTGCGCAGTCGCCACGAAGAGATTGCCCATCGCCACGGCCGGGGCGTCGCCGAGCACCTCGGTATCGGCCTGGGTGACGGCATCGGTGATCTGGGTGTTGACGGCGGTCGGGAATGCCATGTTCGCTGCTCCTCGGTGAGGCGGCGCGAGCCAATGCGCGTCGCGCGCACATGGTGGCACGTCGACCGGGGCCGCGCCAGCGTGTAAACCTGGGCCTGGACTTGGGCTTGTGCGCCGGGACGGCTTCCCGCCTTCAGCGGCTGCCGTCGTCGTCCTTGCGCTGGTGCTTGGTGGCGTACATGGCCTGGTCGGCGCGGTCGATCACCGCGCCCTGGGCGCCGGTCAGGCGCCGGCCGCGTTCGGCGACGAAGGCCATCGCGCTGCCGGGATCGAGGCCGAGTTTCGCGATCCCGGTCCGGGTGCCGGCCCAGTTCTTTTCGTGACGATATTGGCGGGCGTGAAGCCTCGTTGAAAGGCGTTGTCGAAAGCCGTTGTCGAAAGCCGCTTGACGTGGCTTCGACGGCTGGAAGGGCGGCCGCGGCGGCCTCATACGCGAGCGCGTCGCGGCGGTTCGCGTGGCGACGCATCGGTTCACGGCCCGTGGCCAGGTCCGTGCGAGACGCGCCTCGCCAGCCGTGCCGCGCGTCATCGCGCCGGCCTCACAGCACGTTGAGCATCGCCAGCGCGGTTTCCTGCAGCGAGGGCAGCACACGAGCGAGGGCCGCCTCGGCCGTCTCGCCGCCGATCGGCATGTTGGTGCTGAGCGCGGCCACCACCTCGCCCTGGCGGTTGCGCAGCGGCACCGCCACGCCGCGCACGCCCACCTGCAACTGCTGCTCGATCACCGCATAGCCGTCGTCGCGGGCCTGCACGATCTTCTGCCGCAGCCGCGTCTTGTTGGTCAGCGTGTGCGGCGTGTAGGGCGGCAGTTCGGTGGTCGCGAGCCAGGCCGCCACCTCGTCCGGATCGTGCCGGTGCGCGAGCAGCACCACGCCGGCCGAGGCCAGCGGCGCGGGCACGCGCGCGCCGAGCACGAAGCCGGTACTCATCACGCGCGACACGCCGTTGCGCGCGATCACCACCAGCTCCCAGTCGTCGAGCACGCTGACATAGGCCGATTCGTTGAGCGTCGCGCTCAGTTGCTGCAGGTAGGGCTGCACCATGCGCGGCAGCCGCGCAGAGTCGAAGTAGGACCAGCCCACCCGCAGCACCCGCGGCGTGAGGCCGTAGAGCCGCCCGTCGGTCTGCACGTAGCCGAGCGACTCGAGCGTGAGCAGGTAGCGTCGCGCGGCGGTGCGCGTGAGGCCGGTACGCGCGGCCGCCTGAGTGGGCGTCATGCGCGCGTGCTCGCTGTCGAACGCCTCCAGGATCATCAGGCCTTTTTCCAGGCCGGCGATCCAGTCGCGTTTGTCGAGGGGGGCTTTCTTCATGGGCCGGGTCCGGGAGAGGCACGGCGGCCGGCGCGAGGCCGGGCCGACGTGGCGGGCGAGCGCGTTTCAGGCGGCATTCAGGCGTGCTTCAGGCCGGGCGCATGCGCGCCGCGACGATCACCGAGATCAGGCAGCCGGCGGCCAGGTAGCCGGCCACCAGGTGCCAGGAGCCGCCGCCGACGCTGACCAGCGCGACCGCGATGAAGGGCGTGAAGCCGCCGCCCACCACGCTGGCGAACTGGTAGCCCACGCCCGCGCCGCTGTAGCGGTACTCGGCGCCGAACAGCTCGGTGAACAGCGGCTGCTGCACGCTCACCACCATGTCGTGCGCGATATTGGCCAGCATCACCGCGAAGATCACGATCCACACCGTGGCGCGCGCCTCGAGCGCGACGAAGAAGGGCACCGCCGAGGCCAGCCCGATCAGCGCGCCGGTGATGTAGACGCGGCGCAGGCCGAAGCGGTCGGCCAGCCAGGCGAAGCAGGGGATCGTCACGCAGCTGATCGCCCCCACCAGCAGGCCGATGTTGAGGAACAGCTCGCGCGACATGCCGAGATTGGCGGTCGAGTAGCTCAGCGCGAAGGCGGTGACGATGTACATCGTGAACAGCTCGGCCAGGCGCAGCGCGACGATGTAGAGGAAGGCCTTCGGGTGGCGCGTGAGGGCCTCGATCACCGGCATCTTCAGCTTGCGATGGCCCTGCTCGACCTTCTCGACGAATTCCTGCGACTCCTCCATGCTGGCGCGCACCCACAGCCCGATCAGCACCAGCACCACGCTCATCAGGAACGGGATGCGCCAGGCCCAGGCGCGGAACGCCTGCTCGCCGAGCGTGTGGTTGAGCAGCGAGACCAGGCCGGTGGCCAGCACCAGGCCCACGCCGTAGCCGACCTGCACGCCGCTGCTGTAGAAGGCCTTCCTCCTCGCCGGCGCGCTTTCCACCGCCATCAGCGCCGCGCCGCCCCATTCGCCGCCCACCGCGAAGCCCTGCAGCGCGCGCAGCACCACCAGCAGCACCGGCGCCCACCAGCCGATGGTCTCGAAGGTCGGCAGCAGGCCGATCGCCACGGTCGAGATGCCCATCATCATCACCGTCAGCACCAGCATGCGCTTGCGGCCGAGCCGGTCGCCGTAGTGGCCGAACACCACGCCGCCGAGCGGGCGGAACAGGAAGCCCACGCCGAAGGTCGCGAACGCGGCCAGCGTGCCCATGGTCGGGCTGACCTTGGGGAAGAAGGCCGCGTTGAACACCAGGGCGGCGACGATGCCGTAGAGCAGGAAGTCGTACCAGTCGACGACGGCGCCGACGAAGCTGCCCAGCGCCGCCTTGCGCGCCTGGTTGCGGGCGCGGCGCGCGCCGGCCTGATCGAGTGAATCAAAAGCGGGGGTCATTGGCTGTCTCCTGTCGTCCCGGGGCCGGTGCGTGTCTGGCCGGCTGCATCGCGTCGCGCCTGACTGTCGTCGCGACGAAAATGCTCGCAGCATAGGGGCGCGGCGGGCTCGCGACAATGCGTGGCGAACGCCGGCGCGCGATTATCGTTCAAATCCGTGCGATGATCGATCGTTTTCCGGGTTAGCACTAGGCGCGCGGGGAGGTGGCAAGCGCCGGCGTGCCCTTGCTGCTGGATGTGCCCGATTGCCGGACGAACCCGTCGCGCCGCAGACTGTCGGCTGCGAGACACGCGGCCCGATCGCCGGGAAGGCTTGGGTCGAAGTGAACGATCTGGTTAAAATTGCGGCTGCGACGGAACCAGCCGTCGCGCCACGCAGCCCCGCAACATTGTCTGTTCCTGGAGACCACGGATGTCCAGCCACTTTCCCGCGTCGACGGCCTCGGCGCGCCCCGTCCCGTCGGACGCGAACCCGCTCGGCATGGCGGGGCTCGAATTCATCGAGTTCGCGGCGCCCGCGCCCGACGCGCTCGCGCACCGCTTCGAGCAACTGGGTTTCAAGGCGATCGCGCGGCACGTCAGCAAGGCCGTCACGCTGTACCGGCAAGGACAGATGCATTTCCTGCTCAACGCCGAGCCCGATTCCTTCGCCTCGCGCTACGCCGGCGAATACGGCATGGGGATCTGCGCGATCGGGATCCGCGTCGACAGCGCGCAGCGCGCCTTCGACCGCGCGCTCGAACTCGGCGCCTGGGCCTTCGAGGGCGAGCGGATCGGCCAGGGCGAGCTGGCGATCCCGGCGATCCAGGGCATCGGTGATTCGCACATCTATTTCGTCGATCGCTGGCGCGGCCGCGGCGGCCTGTCGGGCGGCGTCGGCGACATCTCGATCTTCGACATCGATTTCCGGCCGATCGACCCGGCCACCGCCCAGGCCGACCTGCAGTACGCCGGCACCGGGCTGGCCCAGGTCGACCACCTGACCCAGACGGTCGGCGCGGGGCGCATGCAGGAATGGCTCGATTTCTATCGCGACCTGCTGCATTTCCGCGAGATCCACGAGATCAACGCGAACTGGCATGTGTCGGAGGAATCGCGCGTGATGGTGTCGCCCGGCGGCGAGGTACGCATTCCGCTCTACGAGGAAGGCACGCGGCGCACCCAGCTGATGCACGACTACCTGCCCGATCATCCGGGCGAGGGCGTGCAGCACATCGCGCTGGCCACCGACGACATCCTCGCCTCGGTGGATGCGCTGGTCGCCAACGGCGTGAGCTTCGTCGAGCCGCCGGCCGCTTATTACGACTCGATCGATACGCGCCTGCCGGGCCACGGGCTCGACGTGGCGGCGCTGCGCAAGCGCGGCGTCCTGGTCGACGGCGAGATCGTCGACGGCGTGCCCAGCCTGTTCCTCCAGACCTTCGTCAAGCGCCGGCCCGGGGAGATATTCTTCGAAATCGTCCAGCGCAGCGGCCATCATGGTTTCGGCGAGGGCAACCTCGGCGTGCTGGCCAGGGCCAGAAAGGCAACGGGCGCCTGAGGCGCCCGCCGACCGGGATTTCCGCTACCCGGATTTCCCGCTTCATGGCGGCGCGCGGTTCTCGCGCGCCGTTTCGTTCTTCTCGCCCGGTTTCCTCGGCCTTACGCGACCTGCTTGTAGCGCGGCGCGGCGTGCACCTGCGAGATGTTCGGCAGCATCGCCTGGCGCGCGCCTTCGTAATTGCGCCACTGGCCGTCGTCGTGCAGGGTCGGGATGGTCACCGCCTCGCGCAGGTCGTAGCCCGCCAGCGCCGCGTCCACCAGCTCGTCCACTTCCATCACCGCCTGCAGCGAGTTCACGTCGGTCCCGGCGTGATCCCAGATCTCGGTGCGCGTGGCCGCCGGCAGCACCGCCTGCACATACACGCCCTTCGGTTCGAGCTCGAGTCGCAAGCCATGCGACAGATAGGTCAGGAAGGCCTTGGTCGCGCCATACACGGTCAGGCCCAGTTCCGGCGCGAAGCCGACCACCGAGCTGATGTTGACGATCGCGCCCTGGCCCTCGCGCGTGAAACGCGGCGCGACGGCCGCGGCCAGCCGCGCCGGGGCGGTGGTGTTCAGCGTGATCAGGGTTTCGACCGCGTCAGGCGTCTGCTGCACGAAGCTGCCCGGGATGGTGGTGCCGGCGTTGTTGACCAGTACGCCGATCTTGGCGTCGTCGGCCAGGCGCGCCTCGACGCGGCGCAGGTCCTCGGGCTTGGTCAGGTCGGCGTTGAGGATCTCGACGTTCACGCCGTATTCGGCGCGCAGGCGGTTCGCGACCTCGGTCAGGCGCGAGAGATTGCGCGCGACCAGCACCAGGTCGTGGCCGCGTTTCGCGAACCGGTCGGCATACACGGCGCCAATGCCGGTGGAGGCACCGGTGACGAGCACTGCGGGAAGCTTCGACATGCTGTTTCTCCAGGAAGGAAATGGGGGTAAGACCGGCATCGACTTATTCATGATGTCCGTCATGTTTTTAATCATGATGTCGATCATGTATCATGTCAAGCATTGGATGGGAGGTGCGTATGAGAGTGAGTCGGGAGCAGGTCGCCGAGAATCGGCGGCAGATCCTCGCGGCGGCCAGCCGGCTGTTCCGCGAGCGCGGTTTCGATGCGGTGACAGTGGCCGAGGTGATGAGCGCGGCCGGGCTGACGCACGGCGGTTTCTACGGCTACTTCAAGTCGAAGGAAGACCTGATCGCGCAGACCCTGGCCGAGGTGGTGAAGGGCAGCGAGGACCTGCGCGGGCTGAACGTGCTGGAGTACGCCGCCACCTACCTGACGCCCGACCACCGCGACCATCCGGCCGCCGGCTGTCCGCTGGCGGCGCTCGGCGCCGAGGCCTCGCGCCAGGCGCCCGAGGTGCGTGGCGCGCTGGGCGGCGGGCTCGGTCGGCAGGTGGCGCGCTTCGCGGCGAGCATCGAGGGCGCCGACGAAACGCTGGCACGGCGCGCCGCGATCGGCAGTTGGGCAGCCATGGTGGGCGCGGTGATCCTGGCACGCCTGTCCGACGATCCGGTGCTGTCCGACGAGATGCTGCGCGAGACGCGCGCCTGGATCGAGCAGAACGTGCCGCATGTCGGGCCGGTGCCCGAAGCGTCGCCGTCGGCTGTTTGAGATCTGGCAGGCAGGCCGTCATCCCTTGCGGATTGACGGCCTTATTTTTGTCCGGGTAATATTCTGCGCTAATCCGATCACCCTGCCTGGCAACCAGGCCTCGATGCAGACGCCATGTCCGATTCAGTCTTTCTTCCACGCTATACCGGCTTCGATGGCGTGACCCATCTCGTCTCCGGGGATCTCGCCACGGTAGCGGTGGCGATCCGGCACGCGACGCGGACGCCGGCGCCGGGCCCGGTGCTGCTGTTCGACAACGCGACCGGCCGCTCGATCGATGTCGATCTGCGCGGCAGCGACGAGGAAATCCGCGCGCGTTTCACCACGGCGGACCAGCAACCCGAACCGATTCCCGTGACTGAGCCGTCGCCGGGTGAGGCGGTGGCTCCCGATAGCGGCGAGGCCGGCAGTGCACCGCGCGGGCGCGGACGTCCAAGGCTCGGCGTGGTGGCGCGCGAGGTCACCTTGCTGCCGAGGCATTGGGACTGGCTGGCCGCCCAGCCGGGCGGCGCGTCGGTGGCCTTGCGCAAGCTGGTCGACGAGGCGCGGCGCGAACATGGCGAGCGCGATCGCCGGCGCCTCGCCAACGAGCGTGCCTACCACTTCATGTCGGCGCTGGCCGGCGATCTGCCCGGCTTCGAGGAAGCCTCGCGCGCGCTGTTCGCTGGCGACATGGCGGGCTTTCGTGATCGGATCGAGGCCTGGCCGCGCGACCTGCGCGAGCATCTGCTGCGCCTCGCGGAGCCCGAGGCGCAATGGCGCTGAATCCTCAGGAGCGCGCGGCGCAGCCGTCGCCGACCAGCTTGAAGAAATCGTCGTAGCTGGCGGAATCGATCAACGGCCTGGTTTTCGAATCGCCATTGCTGTCGCAGACGGCCGCTACTTCGAGCAGTTCTTTGCGCCGGTGCAGACGGCCGTCAGCGGCCTCGGCTTCAGGCGGTCGCCAGCGTGGCCGCGAGCCGGTCGAATTCCGGGCCCCAGGCGGCGCGCCAGGCTTGCCGCGTCGCCTCGTCCACCCAGGCGCCGTCGATCCCGTTGAGCATGAATTCGCGCAAGGCCTCGATGCCGAAGCCGAAATGGCTGTGCATCAGCTCCCAGGCTTCGCTCGGGTTGACCTTGTGCAAGGTCGGGTCGTCGGTATTCGGGTGGATCTTCAATCCGAGCCCGGGCATTCGGCGGATCGGGTGCCGTTCGGCCCACTGCTCGGGCGGCAGCGTGCGCAGGTAGTAGGAGTTGGTGGGCACCACCGTGAACACCGTGCCGCGCGCCGCATGGCGCTCGGCCAGCGCCGGGTTGTCGACGATCGTGTAGCCGTGGTCGAGCCGGTCCACCCGCAGCAGCTCGAGCGCGGTCTCGACGTTGCGCCAGGGCATGCCGAACTCGCCGGCATGCGCGGTGGTCCGGAAGCCGGCCTCGCGCGCCTCGCGATAGGCCTTCCAGAACAGCTCGGGCGGGCGGTCGTTCTCGCGGTAGTCGATGCCGATCCCGGCCACTTCCTCGGCGCGGCAGGCCTTCATCCAGTCCACCATCTGCACCGCCTCGTCGGGATCGGCCTCGCGGTCGATGCTCGGGATCAGCCTGGCGCTGATCCCGAAATCGCGCGCGGCGTCGCGGATCGCGGTGACGATCGCGGCCTGCGCGTCGGCATAGGCGATGCCCGACACGCGCACCGTGCCGGTCGGATTCCAGAAGAACTCGCTGTGGCGCACGTTGTGCGCGGCCGCGTCCTCCAGGTATTCGTAGGCGAGGCGGCGCAGGTCGTCGGCGCGCGTGAGCAGGTGCTGGTCGAGCGCGCGCAGCACGCGCAGCACGCCCACCGGCTTCTCGCCGCGCGTGTAGAAGGCCTCGATCTCGGCGCGCTCGATCGGCGCGCGGGTGCGCTCGGCCAGCTCGATGAAGGTCCCGCGCCGCACCGCGCCCAGCAGGTGGCAGTGCAGCTCGACCTTGGGCAGGGCGCGGAAGAAGGTGCGATGGGCCGGCGTCAGGACGATGCCGGTGCGCGTGGCCGGCACGTTGCCGGGTGTCTCGTTCATGGGAATCTCGTTTCTCGTTATCGGTATTGCCTGGATCCTGCAGCAACAGCGGGTGATGAAGGTCGTGAACCCGCAGCTCTCAATGCGGCTTCACGACGGTCCAGAAGTAGTAGCCGAGCGGGACCGCCAGCAGCACCAGCCCCAGCGGCACCTCGCGAAAACGCCCGGCCAGCAGCTTGACCAGCACGTAGCAGAGCAGTCCGCCGGCGATGCCGGTGCCGAAGCTGTTGGCCATCAGCGTGAGCAGCACCATCGACAGCACCGGCAGCGCGTCGGTGAAGTCGTCGAAGCGGGTCTGGCGGATGGTGCCGAACATCGACAGGCCGATCAGGATCAACGCCGGCGCGGTGGCCTCCTTGGTGACCATCAGCGCGACCGGCACGAACAGCAGCATCAGCGCGAACATCGCGGCGGCCGCCAGCGAGGACAGCCCGCTGCGCCCGCCGGCCTCGACCCCGGCCGCCGATTCGACCAGCGCCGTCAGCGCCGGGATGCCGAGCAGCGGGCCCAGGGTGGCCGCGATCGAGTCGACCAGGAACGGGCGATTGATGTTGGGCAGGTTGGCGTGTTCGTCGAGCAGGTTGGCCTTGGCGCCCACCGCCAGCGTGGTGCCCAGCGTCGAGAAGAACTCGGCGGCGAAGAAGGCGAACAGGTAGGGCAGCGAGGCGAGCGTGAGCGCGCCGGGCAGGTCGAGCTGGAACGCCACCGGGGCGATCGGGTGCGGCCAGGAAAGCCAGGCCGCCGGCAGGTGGGTCACGCCGAGCGGCACGCCGGCCGCCGCGGCGATCAGGATCGCCCACAGGATCGCGCCGGGCACCTTGCGGCCCTGCAGGATCACCGCGGCGGCCAGGCCGATCAGGGCCACGCAGGTGCCGGGGCGCGTGAAATCGCCGAGCGCGAGGGTATCGGTCCTGGCGTTGACGATCACCATGCCCGCGTTGCGAAAGCCCAGCACGGCGATGAACAGGCCGATCGAGGCGCCCAGGCCGAGCTTGATCTGCGCCGGCACCAGCCGCATCACCAGGCTGCGCACGCCGGCCAGGGTCAGCGCCAGAAACAGCAGCCCCGACACGCAGGCGATGCCCAGCCCGGTCTGCCAGGGCACGTGCTCCGCGCCGGCCAGGGTGACGCCGACGATCACCGAGCCGCCGATGCCGGGCCCGACCAGGAACGGCAGGTTCGCATACAGCCCCATCAGCACGCTGGCCAGCACGAACACGATGATGGTGGCGGTGGTGGCGGCGCCGCGGTCCATCCCGCCGCTGGCCAGCAGCGAGGGGATCACCACCAGCAGGTAGGCCGCCGCCAGGAAGGAGGTGAGGCCCGCCAGCACCTCGGTGCGCACGCTGCTGCGGCGCTCGCGCAGCGCGAAGCGCCGCTCGAGCCAGTTGTCCGGCGCCGCTGCCCGCGGGCCCTTGCTTGCTGCCATGTTCGTCTTCATCCTGTCTGAATTATTTGGCATCGCCCATCCCGCCTATACTGCGGCCCATCCCGTTCAACCGCCGGCCTGCCGCGCTTTCCCGACGATGCCGTCCAACCGTTCTCCGCTGCTGCCCGCGCTGACCCTGCGCCAGGTGCAGTACTTCGTGGTGCTCGCGCATGCGCGCAGCTTCACGCAGGCCGCTCAGTCGCTGTCGCTGACGCAGCCGGCGCTGACCGCCGCGATCCGGCAGATCGAGTTCCTGCTCGGCGGCCCGCTGTTCGCGCGGTCCTCGCAGGGGCTCACGCTGACGGCCGCCGGCGCGAGCATCCTGCCGCTGGCCGAGCGCCTGCTGAACCAGGCTCGCGGCAGCTTCGACGACATGGCGCGCACCTTCAGCGAGCGCACCAAGACCGTGCGCATCTCCTTCATTCCTTCCGTGGCGGGGCGCCTGCTGCCCGCGCTCAAGGCCTTGCGCTCGCGCCATCCCGAGCTGCGCTTCGCGCTGACCGACAGCCCGAACCCGGCGCTGACGGCCGCCGTGCGCGACGGCTCGGCCGATCTCGGCATCGGCGTGCGCGAGCCCGAGGACAGCGACGAGACGCTGCGCTACGAGGACCTGTTCGAGGACGAACTGGTGGCCGTGCTGCGTCGCGACGATCCGCTGGCGCGCCGCAAGTCGGTGCCCTGGGCGCGGCTGGCCGATCGCGAGCTGGGCGGCTTCGTGCGCGGCAGCGTGATCGACGCGCTGGCCCGCACCGGCGGCGCGCAGAAGCTGCCGCTGGAGCTGGCCTACCGGATGGAATACACCGAGCCGCTGTATGCGCTCGCGCGCAACGGCCTGGCGGTCGCCATCCTGCCGAGCCTCTACACCCTGCACCTGCACGATCCCGAGCTGGTCGCGCTGCGCCTGGACAAGCCGCGCGTGACGCGTGCGATCTCGCTGATCTCCCTGCCCGGCGACGATCGCGGCCCGCACGTGCGGCTGTGCCGCGAGTGGCTGCGGCGCGGCTTGTAGCGCGTTGGCCGGGGCGTCGCGGTGATCCGCATGGGGAACCGTGCCGGTCCCCCCGGCCGTCGCCGAGCGGGGCTCGCGTTCCACGCAACGCCCCCACGTTCCGCGCGACGCGCCCTCAGGGCAGCGTCGCGATCTTCTCGCGCAGCGTCGCGTAGAAGCGATCCGCATCGACCTCGGTGATCCAGGTCGCGTTCGGCTTGCGGCCGCTGTGCCCGCTCCAGTCCACCACCGTCTCGCCGAGCGTCCACTGGCCGGTGGTCTCCACCTCGACATTGACCAGCTTGCCCTTGAACAGCGAGGGATCGACCAGGTAGCCGGTCGCGCTCGGGTCGTACATCGGTGCCGATTCGACGCCGCGCCGCTTGTTCTGGTAGGCCACCTCGGCCGCCATGATGTCGGCCACGACCTTGCCGCAGCGATTGCCGAGCGCGCGGAACGGCTCGATGCGCGCCGGCGTGATCGGCGCCTTGACCGCCACGTCGCGCGGCAGCACCACGATCGGCACGCCCGAGGCCAGCACGATGCGGGCCGCGTCCGGGTCGACATAGACATTGAACTCGGCGGCCGGCGTGATGTTGCCGCGCTCGAAGAAGGCGCCGCCCATCAGCACGATCTCGCGCAGCGCGTCGCGGATCTCGGGCGCCTCGGTCAGCGCGGTGGCGAGATTGGTCAGCGGGCCCAGCGCGCAGATCGTCACGCTCTGTCTCGGCGCCGCGCGCAGCGTCTCGACCAGGTACTGCACCGCGTGCTGCGGCGCGACCGGCGCCTGCGGCTCGGGCAGCTCGACGCCTTCCAGGCCGGTCTTGCCGTGCACGTTGGCGGCCGTGATCAGCTCGCGCATCAGCGGCCGCGGGCAGCCGGCGTAGACCGGCAGCGTCCGGGTGCGGCCCGCCCAGTCGCGGATGATGCGCGCGTTGCGTTCGGTCAGCTCGAGCGGCACGTTGCCGGCCACCGCCGTCAGCGCGCGCACGTCGAGCCGGTCGCTGGCGCCGAGCGCGAACAGGATCGCGATGGCATCGTCCTGGCCCGGATCGCAGTCGATGATCACGCTGCGCCGTTCGCCGGCGGCAAAGCCGGCGAGCGGCAGCAAGGTGCCGGCCGCGAGCGCGGTGCCGGTCTTGAGGAAGGAGCGCCTGCTGGTGTTGGACATGGTTTTCCGGAGTTAGAAGACGTGACGGATGCCGAGCGTGGCCACCATCTGGCGATTGGTGGTCGAGCGCGCGAAGGCGAAGATCTGCGCATGGGCCGCGTCGCCCGCGGCCTGCTGCACGATCACCGTCAACGCGATGTCGGTGGCCTTCGACAGGAAATAGTCGGCCTGCAGGTTGACCTGGTGCCACTTGGGCTTCTGGTTGATCACGTCGTAGGTGCCGCGCGTGAAGCCATAGGCCGCGCCCAGGAACAGCGAGGGCGTCATGGTGTAGACCACGTTCACGCCCATGTTCTGCAGATGCAGGTGCGAATTATCCAGGTAGTCGTAGTGCACGTCGGTGAACAGCGCCGCGAACTGCGCGTGGCCGATCGTGTAGAAGCCGCCGGTGCCGGCGATGCGCTGGCGCTTGGCATAGACAGACGGGTTGGTCGCGCTCTTGTCGAAGATCAGGATCGGCGAGGCGTAGTCGTTCGAGATCGCGCCGTCCGGGTTGCTCGGGCTGAACGGGTTGTTGTACTGCGCGTAGACGGCGCTCCAGCGCAGCGGGCCATGCTCGTAGCCGAGCCCGAAGCTGTAGGCGTTGTTGTTCGCGAAACCGGTGGCGTTGCTGAAGCCGTATTGCGCGGTGCCCTTCAGGCCGAACCATTCCGGGCTCACGTACTTCACCGAGTTCTGCACGCGGATGTCGTTGTAGCCGTTGTCGTTGTCGCCGATGTTCACGCCGTTGCTGGCGATGATGATCGGGCCGATGTAGTCGTGGATCGCGTCGTACTGGCGGCCGAAGGTGAGGGTGCCGTAGCGCTTGTCCGCCAGTCCCACCAGCGCGGTGCGCCCGAACATGCGGCCGTTCTGCGAGGCGGTGCCGGTCATCACGTTGAAGCCGTTCTCGAGCTGGAAGATCGCGCTCAGCCCACCGCCCAGATCCTCCTTGCCCTTCAGGCCCCAGCGCGGATTCTGGTTGGTGCCGGACAGGGCTTGCCAGGCGTTCTTGCCGCCCTGGTTGGTGGCGTAGCCGACGCCGGCCGAGATCAGGCCGTACAGCGTCACGCTGCTCTGCGCCGATGCCTGGATCGCGACCGCGCCGAGCACCGCGAGCGGGGCGAGTTTGAGAGAGGTCTTCATGCGTGTGGTGGGTGCGAGTCGTTCGAATGATTGGGATTGCTTGGGAACGGGCTCGACTATACGAAGCCGGGGTGAATAAAAAAAGTTTGTGATTTTTATGAATCCATCAATTCGATTTATGGGAATGGCGGAGGATGCACGGTGCCGGGCATGGCGACGTCGTGCTGGCGACGGGCGGCCCGAGCGAGGCCCGGTGAGGGCTTGCGGGCGGCGAGGCGGTTCGCGGGGAGAAGGGGAAGCGAGCGCGCCGACGGCTTGGCCGCTGGCGGGCGCCCGAGGATGGTGCGCGGCGCACGTGGATGGCGCAGCCAGACGTGTCGGGCCAGGGTGCCCGACTGTGGTTCGATGACAACGCCCGCCGGCGGCGGGCATGCACGATCTTCGTCGATGCCGGAGCGAGGCAGTGGGCGCCGCCTCGCCGTCGCGATCAGTTCAGGCGCTTGAGTTCGCCGTCGTCGGCATACCAGTCGACGGTCTTGCCGCTGGTATTGACGGTCACCGCGCGCGGCTCGCTGAACTGGTCGAAGGACTCGATGCCGGTCTCGCGGCCCACGCCGCTGTTCTTGAAGCCGCCCCAGGGCGAGGCCGGGTCGAGCCGGTGGTGGTCGTTGATCCACACCATGCCGAACTCGAGCTTCGAGGCGACCCGGTGCGCCCGCGCGACGTCCTGCGTCCACACCGAGGCGGCGAGGCCGAACTGGGTGGCGTTGGCGATGCGCAGCGCGTCGGCCTCGTCGTCGAAGGGCATCACCACGGTCACCGGCCCGAACACTTCCTCCTGGCCGATCTCCGAATACGGGTCGACGTCGTACAGCACGGTCGGCTCGATGAAGAAGCCGGCGTCGAGCCCGGCCGGCTTGCCGCCGCCCGTCAGCAGCTTCGCGCCGGCTTGCTGCGCGCGCTCCAGCATCGCCAGGATGCGCTGGCGCGAGCGCTCGGAGATCACCGGCCCGAGCTGAGTCTTCAGCTCGGCCGGGTCGCCCACGCGAATGCCGGCCGCCTTGGCGCGGAAGCGCTCCAGGAAGGCCGTGTAGATCGATTTCTGCACCAGGATGCGCGCGCCGCACACGCAGGTCTGCCCCGCGCCGATGAAGGACGCGAAGGCCGCGCCGTTCACCGCGCGCTCCAGGTCGAAATCGTCGAACAGCATCACCGCGCCCTTGCCGCCCAGCTCGAGCGTGGTCAGCGCGAAGTTGCGCGCGGCCGCCTCGCCGATCGAGCGGCCCACCTCGGTACCGCCGGTGAACACCACCTTGCGGATCAGCGAGTGATTGGCGAGCGCGGCGCCGGCCTCGCGGCCCTCGCCGTTCACCACGTTGACCACGCCCGGCGGCACGCCGGCTTCCTGCAGCAGGCGCACCAGCCGCACGGTGGTCAGCGGGGTCTGCTCGGAGGCCTTGATCACCACGCTGTTGCCGGTGGCCAGCGCGGGCGCCAGGCTCTTGGAGAGGATCATCAGCGGGTGATTGAAGGAAGTCATCAGCGCCACCGTGCCGAGCGGCACGCGCTGCGTGTAGCAGAGGTAGGGGCCCTCGATCGGGATCACGTCGCTACGGCGCGTCAGCGCGAGCGCGGCGAAGTAGCGATAGAACTGCGGCAGCCGCGAGATCTGCGCGCGCGTCTCGGTGATCGGCCGGCCGTTGTTGAGCGTCTCCAGCTTGTAGAACTGCTCGAGATCGGCCTCGAACAGGTCGGCGAAACGGTTCAGGATGCGCGCGCGCTGCTGGATCGGCAGGTCGCGCCAGGCGCCGCCCTCGAAGGCGCGATGCCCGGCCTGCACCGCGCGATCGACGTCGCGCGCGCTGGCCGCGGCCAGCACGCCGATCTCGGCGCCCGTGGCGGGATTGAGGATCGGCAGGGTGCGGCCGCCTTCGGCGGTGGTCCATTGGCCGTCGATGAACAGCGGCGCGTCGAGCGAATTCGGGTTGGAGGTGTCCATGAGTGTCCTTGGGGCAAAACGATTCATTTCAGGGAGGCGGCGCGCGCCTCGACGTGCTGCGCGCCGGGCGCGTCGGGCATGTCCGGCGCATCGGGCAGAAGGTCCTCGAGGCGTTCGCCGCTCGGCTCGACGCCGAGCCAGGCGACCACCACGATCTGGATCGCGAGCAGGCCGATCATCAGGGCCAGCACGCCGACGATGCCGTAGCGCGAGAACAGCGCCACCACGATGAAGGGCGTGACGATGGTGGCGCCGCGTCCGAGCGTGTTGCACAAGCCGGAGGCGCGCAGCCGCACCGCGGTGGGAAACAGCTCGGGCACGTAGACGGCGAACAGCAGGGCCACCAGCACGTAGATCGGGATGGTAAGCAGCAGGCCGATCACCGGCAGCAGCGTGGGGCTGGCGACGAAGGGGTAGATCGCGCCGAACAGGATGGCCGCCAGCGAGGCGCCGATGATGGTCGGCTTGCGGCCCCAGGCATCGGCCGTGAACGCGCCGATCGCGCTGCCGATCGGCGCGCCGACCGACATCACCAGCGCGAAGCCGAACGATTTCGCGATGCTCATGCCCTGGTGCACGAAGAAGGTCGGCAGCCAGGTCACGAAGCCGTAGAGCAGCGTGTTGATCACCACCAGGGTCACGCAGCCGACGATCATGCGCGGCAGCAGCGAGCCGGCGAACAGCGAGCGGAACGAGGCGGGCGAGGGTGCCGCGGCGCGCGCGGCGACCGGCATCGGCAGCGGCTGGCCGCCGCGCGAGGCGGCCACCTCGGTCTCGATGCGCGTCATGATCGCCTCGGCCTCCTCGTCGCGGCCGACCGACTCGAGCCAGCGCGGCGATTCCGGCAGCGACTTGCGCGCGTACCAGACGCCGAGCGCGCCCAGGCCGCCCACCACGAACATCGCGCGCCAGCCCAGCGAGGGGATCAGCAGCAGGCCGATCAGGCCCGCCACCGGCAGGCCGCTCACCACGAACACGGCCATCAGGCCCTGCAGACGGCCGCGCTTTGCCGGCGGCACGAATTCGGCCAGCGTCGAATAGCCGACCACGTTCTCGGCGCCCAGCCCCAGCCCCATCACGAAGCGGCAGGCGATCAGCAGCGTCATGTTCGGCGCGAGCGCCGCGCCCAGCGAGGCGATCCCGAAGATCGCCAGGTTGGCCTGGTAGGTGAAGCGCCGCCCGAAGCGGTCGCCCAGGAAGCCGGTGACGAGCGAGCCGAGCATCATGCCGAGGAAGGTCAGCGAGACGAACAGCGCGTTCTGCGTCAGCGTCGAGAAACCGGATTGCAGCGTCGCGCCGAGCACGGTCGAGGCGACATAGATATCGAAACCATCGAAGAACATGCCGATGCCGATCAGCCACATGATGCGGCGATGAAACGGCGACATCGGCAAGCGGTCGAGCCTGGGGCCTGCATTGACGATCATGCTTGTCTCCATCCGGCGCGGTGCCAGCGGCCCGCGCCTGTTTCGTTGCGGCGAACCTCGCGCGGGCGGCTCAGCGGGACTGCATCAGTCGCAGGCTGCTGACCGTCAGCATGTCGGTGGCGGCCCGGAAGTTCTCCTCGATGCTGCTCTCCAGCGCGCCGTGGAAGAAGGCCTTGCACTGGCGCGCGCCGGTGTCGTCGAGCGCGCGCACGCGTTCGACCAGCCGCTCGGCTTCGGCCGCCAGCGCCTCGCGTTCGCACACGTGCGTGACCAGCCCGGCGCGCAGGGCTTCCTCGGGCGTGATCGCATCGCCGAACAGCAGCATCGGGAACAGCGCCTTGGGCAGCGCGTAGCGGCCCGCGTAGGCCATGATCGCGGCGGGCGGCAGGCCCTTGCGCATCTCGGGGAAGGCGAGCCTGGCGCCCGCCGCCACCAGGGTGAAGTCGCACAGCATCGCCAGGCCCAGGCCGAAACCCATCGCATCGCCCTGCACCTCGGCGATCGAGATCAGCGAACTGGCCCGCAACAGGCGCTTCATCTCGATCAGCCGCGCCACTTCCCGGCGGATCGACACGGCATCGGTGCCGGCGCGTTCGCGGCCGAGGCAGAACGGCTCGCCGCTGGCGCGGATCCGCAGCACGCGCGCGCACGGCTCGAGCGCCTCGGCGCGCAGGGCCGCCGACATCGCCTCGAACATCGCCGCGGAAATCTCGTTGCCGTGCTCGGGGCGGTTCAGCGTGAAGCTCAGCACGTCCGCCTGCCGTTCGATCAGAACCGGCTCGGACAAAGGGTTTCGGTCCATCTCGTCTCCATGTGTATAATCTGTATACAGCGTATTCAGTAAACCCTCGAGGTGTCAATGCCCAATCCCAAAAGCGTCCGAAAGCCGTCTGCGAGCGGTGAATCCGAAGCGGCGGCCAACTCGCTCGGCTCGATCGCGAAGCGTCACCATGCGCGCCTGCGCATGATCGAAGCCTCCGGCGATTCCCTCAGCGAGGGCCTGGTGGTGCCGGCCTTGCGCGAGGCGATCGTGGAGGGCGTGCTCGCGCCGGGCAGCCGTTTGTCCGAAGTCCAGGTCGCCAAGCAGCTCGACGTGAGCCGCACGCCGATGCGCGAGGCTTTCGCGCAACTGGAGCGCGAGGGGTTGGTGACGATCGTGCCGCGCGTGGGCGCCTATGTGCGCAACGTGACGCCGCGCGACGTGGAGGAGATCTACACGGTGCGCGCGGCGCTCGAATGCCTGGCGGTGCAACTGGCCGCGGAGCGCATCACGGCGCTGGGCGGCGCCCAGCTCGACGAGGTGATCGCGGCGATGCGGGCCAGCGTCGAGGCGGATGACGCCGGCGCCTATGTGGACGCGCTCGATCGTTTCTACGCGATCGTCATGACCATCGCCGACAACCGCACCTTGCAGGCCAACCACGCGGCCCTGATCGGACCGGTGCGGCGCCTGCGGCGCATCGCGATGGCGCGCGGCGGGCGCATGCGCGCTTCGTTCGAGATGGCGCTGAGGATCCGCGAGGCGATCGTCGCGCGTTCGCCGGAAGGGCCCGCGCTGATGCGCGAGCAGTTGCGCGGCGCCTGCGCGGCCGCGCTCGAGGTGCTCGGTCAGGGAGATTCGGCCGAGCTGGGCTGAGGATGCGCGCCGCGCGACGCGATTCATCGATGACGTTCTGTTCGGCGGACCGGCGACAGCCGGGTTCGCCTCAAAAAACCCGGGCGCCTTGGCGCCCGGCCTGGTCAAGGAAGCCGGATCGGCTTCATCCCCATCTTTTTCGCGATCAGAACGGCAGGGCCGGCAGGCTCGGCAGCTTGATCGCGTGCACGCCGATCGCCGAGGCGTCGTAGCGCTCGGCACCACCGCTCGGCGTGTTGACGATGAAGGGCACGCCGGTCTGGTCGGCGCGCACCAGTTCCGTCGAGCCGCCGCCGTCGAGGTTGATCGCGTCGTCCGCGCCGATCGCCTTCATCAGCTGGGCCGATTGCGCATTGGTGGTGCCGGTCGAATAACCGGGCAGGCGCCCGTCGATCACCACGAAGTACAGATAGCGGCCTTGGTGCGAGAGGCCGACCAGGGTGCGCGGGTTCGGATTGAGCGGGTCGCCTTCGTTCGGGCTTTGCGCGCTGAGGTCCTCGCCGTTCTTCAGCAGGATCGCCGAGCCGGCCACCGCCGTGTCGATCAGCTTCAGGTCCTGCGCCGAGATCTGCGGCGCCTGCGCGATATAGGCGCGGCCCTGGCGCGTGATCGCCAGCACCGCCTCGCTCTGGGTCGGATCGCTGGTGAGCGGGCTCACCACCTGGCCGTGCGAGACCAGCAGGCCGATCACCGTCTTCGGCTCGGGCGTGGCGGCGCAGCAGGGCGCGAAGAAGTTCGCGTTGATCGCAAGGCGCACGCCGGTGCGGGCCGCGAATTGCGAAATGGTTTCCGCGGTGGTCATCAGCGGGCCGCTATGGCCGGTGGTCTCCACGCTCACGCCCGGCGCGCGCAGGTCGATGCGCATCACGTAGGCGCGGCTGAGGGTCGGCTTGCCGCCTGCCGTGGCGGGGTTCGAGGGCACCGTCGCGGTTTCGGCGTCGACGCCGAGATAGACGGTCGAATAACCGCTTTGGGTGATCTGGGTGGTGGGATCCGGCAGGGCGGCCTGCGCGCCGGCCGAAGCCAGGCCGAGCAGGGCCGCGGCGGCGAGCGACTTGAGGGTCATCGAAACGGGGAATCGAACACGGGGCATGTCGTTACTCTCCATGGACGGCAGCGGCGACGAGCGTGCCGCCGCTTGCCGTGCCCCAGACCTTAACGGCGCGGCATTACTGCGATGTGATTTCTTCCGATCATTCGGCTTTCGGAATCGACGCGCATGTCGGGTAATGCGAAGCGAGGGGCGATCTCGGGCGAGTGAGTTTGTTCTATCAATCGAGTCGTTGAGATAAGAAAACTTATCTGCGTAGTAACGAGATGCAGCCGACACGGCAAGTCGACCAGGATTTGACCTGTTTTGGAAACTCAATCAGACGAATCAATCAGACTCATCTGAAATTCAGAACTTGAGCGATTTTGCGTCAAGAACTTGGCAATTGTTGACAGTTATCTTTCATTGCTTCGGTAAGCTCGCGTCCCATAACTAACGAAATGGACGCAGGCCACGTCAAAGAGCATGAACAAGAATGCGCATCGCCTGGTGTATTCCAGGCTTCGGGGTATGGTGATGGCCGTCGCCGAGACGACCACGGCCGAGGGCAAATCCGCAAGCGGCGAGGCGCGGCGGGTCAAGCGATCGTCAGGCATGCGCGCTGCCGCGGTACTGGCCACTTCGGCGGTGGCCAGTGCTCTGTCGACGCCGGTCCAGGCGCAAATCGTTGGAGCGGGACCGAGCGCGCCGACGGTGATCCAGACGCCGAACGGGCTGCCGCAAGTCAATATCAACAAGCCAGGCGGCAGCGGTGTGTCGGTCAACACCTACAACCAGTTCGACGTGCAGAAGGCCGGCGCGATCCTGAACAACTCGGCCACGATGGTCCAGACCCAGCTTGGCGGATGGATCAACGGCAACCCGAACTTCGGGCCGAACGATGCGGCGCGCATCATCGTCAACCAGGTCAACAGCCCGAACCCCTCCCAGATCCGCGGCGCGCTGGAGATCGCAGGCGCCCGCGCCGAACTTGTCCTGGCCAACCCGTCCGGCATCTACCTGGATGGCGCGGGCTTCATCAATACCAGCCGCGCGACCCTGACCACGGGCCTGCCGTTCTACGGACCAGACGGTTCGCTGGCTGGCTACAACGTCAGCCGCGGCCTCGTGACCGTTGCCGGGGCGGGCCTCAATGCCTCGAATCTCGATCAGGTCGACATCATTTCCCGCGCCGTGCAGGCCAATGCGGCGATCTACGCGAAGAATCTGAACGTGATCGCCGGCGCGAACCAGGTGAATCACGACACGCTTGCCGCGACGCCGATCGCCGGTGACGGTCCTGTTCCCGCTGTCGCGATCGATGTGGCCCAGTTGGGTGGCATGTATGCCAACAGGGTGTTTTTGGTTGGCAACTCGGCAGGCGTCGGTGTCGCGAACGCAGGGACGATCGCGGCGCAGGCCGGCGATCTGACGCTGCAATCGAATGGCCGTCTGGTGCTCACGGGCAAGACGACGGCGAGCGGCAACCTCGCGTTGTCGGCCGCGAACGGGATACAGAACAGCGGTACGACTTACGCGCAGCAGTCGCTGTCGGCCAGCATCGGCACCGATCTCACGAACAGCGGGACACTGGCGGCACAGCAGGATACGAGCGTGACTGCCGGCAGCGTCAATTCAACCGGCACGCTCGGTGCGGGCGTGAACAACGATGGGGCGGTCGGCCATGGCGGCGACCTGAACCTGACGGCCTCCGGTCAGTTCAGCGCAACCGGCCAGAATGCTGCTGGTGGCAATGCGTCGTTGACCGGTGCCAGTGTGAATCTCGCCGGCAGCCAGACGACAGCAAACGGCAATCTGTCGCTGAACGCGACAGCCGGCGAAGTGAACCTGTCGAGTGCGACGACCAGCGCACAAGGTACGGTCAACGCGAAGGCTTCCGGCACGGTGATCAACGAACACGGCAGCGTGTCGAGCGGCGCGGGCACGATGCTGAGCGGCGGTGCCTTGTCGAACCAGGGCGGCAAGGTCACGTCGCAAGGCCCGCTATCGGTCAACGTCACCGGCCAGATCGCCAACCAATCCGGCGAGCTGATTTCCGAGAGCACGGCGGGTATTCGTGGCGGCGCCATCGCGAACAACCAGGGCACCCTGCAAAGCGCGGCCGGCATGACGGTGATTGGCGCGTCGCTGGACAACACGGCAGGTCGGATCACGTCGCTCAATGGCGATGGCCTGTCGCTGACGACCAGCGGTCAATTGACCAACGCAGCGGGCACGACGGCGAACGGCGCGCAAGGCGGTGTCATCGGCGCCAATGGCGACGTTAGCGTGCAAGGCGGCAACATCGCGAACCACGGGACGATCACGTCCAACACGAATCTGCGTGTCGCGGGCCAGTCGATCGACAATGGCGCTGGCGCGCTACGAGCTGCGCGGAGCATCGCAGTCGATGCCGGCGCGCATCTCACGAACAACGGCGGCTCGATCGGCGCCCAGGTGGCAACGGTCAGCGCAACCACGCTCGACAACAGCGCCGGCACGGTACAAGCCGATCAGGTTTCGCTCACCGCGGTCGATCTCGCGAACCACGGCGGCACGATCACGCAAACCGGCACCGGCGCGATGCGCGTGAGCGTTTCGGGCACGCTCGACAATGCCAAGGGCACGCTGCAAACCAACAGCACCGACGTCATGCTCGCCCCGGCCTCGCTGGTGAACGACGGTGGCACGATCACGCATGCCGGCACCGGCAAGTTGACGCTGGGAAGCGGGACAGGCTCGATGTCGAACGTCGGCGGCTCGATCGCGAGCAACGGGCGCGTCGTCGCGCAAACCGCCGCGTTGGACAACACGTCGGGCTCGATCAATGCGCAGAACGGGCTGATGGCAAGCGTCGCCGGCACGCTGAACAATGCGAGCGGCAAGCTGTTGTCGAACACAGATCTGAACGTCGCGAGCGGTACGCTGGCGAACGACGGCGGCCAGGTCGGTGCGGGCACGAGCGCAACAATCCACACCGGTTCGATGACGAATCAGGGTGGCTCGATCGTCGCGCCGAACCTGTCGGTCACCGCCGATTCGAGGCTCAACAACAGAGGCGGCAGGCTCGAGGCCAATCAGATGGCGCTGACGGCCGCCAATCTCGTGAACCACGGCGGTACGATCACGCAGTATGGATCGTCGGCGATGGCGATGAACGTCAGCGGCACGCTCGATAACTCGGCGTCCGGCGTGATCCAGACCAACGCCACCGACCTGACGCTCACGCCGGCCGAGCTGGACAACGCGGGCGGTACCATCACGCACGCCGGGACCGGGACGTTGACGATCGCACCGGGCAATGGAGCCAATGCGCTGAACAACGCCTTGGGCACCATCGTGACGAAGGGGCAAGCGGTCGTCAACGCTGGCAGTTGGAACAACGCGGGCGGTATCCTCGCCGCGCAACGCGGCATCGAGGCGACCATTTCGGGCGACGTGAACAACGCACAGGGTTTACTCCGCTCTGACACGTCGCTGTCGCTGACGAATGGCGGTGCCCTGTCGAACCAAGGCGGGCACGTCCAGGCCGGGCAATCGAGCGCGGGCGACATCAGCACGCTCGCCGTTCAATCGGCATCGATCGACAACGCGGATGGCGCCATCGTCGACCTCGGCACCGGCAAGATGACAGTGCAGGGCGACAGCCAGATTGCCAACAGCCATGCTGGCGGCGTGGCGGGCATGGGCGCCATCACCGGCAACGGCGATGTGACGGTCAGTGCGGCGTCGATCAGCAACAGGCAAGGTGGCCAGCTGAGCGGCGCATCGCTTCATGTCCAGGGCGGCGCCTTGGACAATAGCGGCGGCCGCATTGGCAACATCGTTGGCAACGTCGCGAATTCGAGCGGCGACGTGAACGTCACCACAACCGGCGCGGTCACGAATACGAACGGCCAGATCAGCTCGACGCACGACTTATCGATCGCCGCGGCCACGCTGCAAGGCGGCAGCACCTACAGCACGACGCATGACACCAAAGTGCATCTCCAAGGCGACTACACGGCGGCGTCCGATACCCAGTTCAATGTCGGTCACGACCTCGCTTTCACCTTGCCCGGCACCTTCACGAACAACGCGAGCCTGCAGTCGGTCAACACATTGAGCGTCGACGCAGGCAACATCGTCAACGCGGGCACCTTGACGGCCGGCGGCTTGCTGCACACGCAGTCGACCAACCTGATCAATACCGGCGCGCTGGTGGGCGCCAGCGCCTCGCTGAACGCGACGAATATGATCGTGAACCTCGGGTCGACCGCGTTGATCGGTGCATCGGACAGCAACGGCACGCTCGACATCCTCGCGCGCGACATCGAGAACCGCGACGACACGACCGCGACCGACTCGATGGCGACGGCGGCCATCTTCGGCATGGGCAAGGTCGTGCTGGCGGGCGGCAAGGACGCGAGCGGCAGCTATACGAACGCCGCGCTCGTCAATAACGTGTCGGCCCTGATCCAGTCCGGCGGCGACATGGAACTGCACGCGGACAAGGTGACGAACACGCGCCGCGAGGTGAAGACGTCCACCAGCCAGATCGACCCCGCATCGCTTGCCCAGTTCGGCATTCCGATCAGCGGTCGCACAGGCCAGATCAATGTGAAGGATCCGGACAACATCGGCGGCGTCTACACCGAGCCGCCCCATGGCGGTCAGTGGAACAGCGATTATCAGTTCACGACCTATTATGCGGACAGCGCGACAGCGACAACCGTGACGGACCTCAGCCCGGCCGCCCAAATCGTGTCGGGCGGCAAGATCGATGCGTCGTCGGTCGGTACGCTGCAAAACTACTGGAGCGACATCGCGGCGGTCGGCGACGTCAAGATGCCGGCCCGCTACGACGCCGACGGCTGGGCGGCCTCCGGCCAGAAACTGCCGGGCGTGACGGTCTCCTACTCGGGGCAATACCACTACAACAACTACGACAACACCGAGCACGACTGGCAACTGCCGTTCGGCAACGCGCCGTTCGTCACGGGGCGCCCGGGCGGCTATACGCAGGCGGCGCCAGCCTCCCTCAAGGATTACACGCTGCCGGGCTATTTTTCGACGCTGAGTTCGAACGGCACGATCTCGGGCACGGGCGTCAGCGTCAATAACACGGCCGGTAACGCATCGATTCCGCCGCTCGGCCTGCTGCCGGGGCAATCGGTGCCGGGACTCACGCCGACCAAGCTGAGCGGAAACGCGAGCGGCGCGAAATTGGGGGCGTCGTCGGTACACGGCGGGCCGTCCGCGCCGGTCGATCCGATCCTTCCCAGCGCGACGGCACTGAACGTCCTAAACAACCTCACCATTCCGCAAGGCGGCTTGTTCAAGCCGACCGCCGCGCCGAACGCGAGCTATGTGATCGAGACGAACCCGGCGTTCACGAACCAGAAGAACTTCATCTCGAGCGACTACTTCTTCAGTCAGATCGGTGTCGACCTCACGCATATCCCGAAGCGCCTGGGAGACGGCTTCTACGAGCAGCAACTGGTACGCAATCAGGTGACATCGCTGACGGGCAGGGCAGTGCTCGGACCATATGCGGACCTGCAGGCGATGTATGAGTCGCTGATGGCGGCCGGCGCCGATCTGTCGAAGTCGCTCGATTTACCGATCGGCGCGAGCCTGTCGGCCGACCAGGTAGCGAAGCTGACCAGCAACGTGATCCTGATGGAAACGCGCGTGGTCGACGGCCAGTCGGTGCTGGTGCCGGTCGTGTATCTGGCGCAGGCCAGCCAGCAGAACATGAATGGCCCGCTGATCGCCGCAACCAACATCGATCTCCAGAACGCGCAGTCGTTCACGAACAGCGGCACGATCACGGCGGACAACACGCTGGCGATCCAGGGCAAGCAGATCGACAACGCATTCGGCGCGCTGCAAGGCGGCGGACTGATGGCGCTTTCGACCGAGAACAACATCGATCTGACGTCGGCGAACGTGAAGGCCGGCAGCCTGCAGTTGGACGCGGGCAAGGACCTGATTCTCGACACGGCGACGAAGACGAACACGCGCGTGAGCCGGGACGGCGCGACGAGCGTGGTCACCACGCTCGGGCCGACTGCCAAACTCGACGTTGCGGGCGATGCATCGATCACGACCGGCGGCAACTTCCAGCAGAGCGCGGGCGATCTGTCCGTCGGCGGTAATCTCGGCATGAATGTCGGCGGCAACTGGGATCTCGGTGCCGTGCAGACGGGCGAGCACAAGATCGTGCAGCGGGCCCATGGTGTGTCGAATACTGACATCAACAAGGTCACCGGTAGTTCGGTCAGCGTCGGTGGGCAATCGAGCATCGGTGTCGGCGGCGATTTGACCGCACGCGGCGCGCAGATCGACCTGGGCCAAGGTGGGACGATCGCGGCCAAGGGCAACGTGACGCTCGGCACGGCGAGTGCAACCTCGACCGTGAACAGCAACAGTTCGGGCAGCGATAGCCATGGCAGCTACGCGGAAACACTGCACACCTCAGATCAAGCACTGACCGGCACGACGCTGAAGGGGGGCGATACGGTCACGCTTGCATCGGGCAAGGATCTCACGATCAGTGGCAGCACGCTCAGCTTGAGTACAGGTAATGCGAATCTGATGGCGAGCGGCGACGTGAATATCGGCGCGGCAACCGAAACGCACGAGCTGAACTCGCGCGAAACGCATAGCCATAGCAATGTGGTGAGCGGTGTGAAGATCGCGAGCGGGATCGACCAGACGGCGACTTATAGCCAGGGCAGCACGGTGTCGGCCGACGGCATCAACGTCGTTAGCAACCGCGACATCAACGTGACGGGCAGCAACGTGGTGGGCACGAACGACGTCACGTTGCAAGCCAAGCGCGACGTCAACATCACGACCTCACAAGACACGACTCAATCGTCGAGCTATTTCGACAAGAAGGAATCGGGCCTCCTCACGAACGGCGGTCTGTCGGTGACGGTGGGTTCGCGCTCGGCCGCGCAGCAGGACCAAAGCAGTTCCGTGACGAACAAAGGGAGTGTGATCGGATCATCTGAGGGCAATGTCACGATCCAGGCTGGAAAGGACGCGACGATGACGGGGAGCACGATTGTGGCGGGCCAGGATGTCGGAGTCGCCGCGCAGAACGTGACCGTGAATGCCGCGTACGACACCTACAAGGACGCGCAGTCGCAGCAGTTCAGCCAGTCGGGTTTGAGCGTCGGATTGGGCGGCGGCCTGGTCGGACTCGGTCAGTCGATGGCAGGCGCCGTCCGCCAAGGCCAGCAGTCGGGCGATTCGCGCCTCGCGGCGGTACAAGGCGTGGCGGCAGCCGAGCAGGCATACCAGAACCGCGGCGGGATCAAGAGTGCCGCCAATGCCCTGTCGAACGGTAACGTCAGCGAGGCCGCCAAGGGCGTTCAGGTACAACTCAGCATCGGGTCGAGCCATAGCAGCAGCAATTCGACGACATCGCTTTCGGATGCGAAGGGGGCGTCGATCATCGGCAATGGCAACGTCTCCATTGTCGCGACCGGCACCCCGGACGCGAACGGAAATGCCCAAGCAGGTACCGGCAACATTGCGATGACCGGAGCGTCGGTACTCGGCAAGAACGTCGTACTTGATGCCAACAACGCGATTACGTTGCAGAGCGCGCAGAGTACCGAGCAGAGCACCAGCTCGAACAGTTCGACCGGCTGGAATGCGGGCGTGGCGATCGGCGTGGGCAAGAACACCGGCATCAGCGTCTTCGCGAATGGCTCCAACGCACATGGCCAAGGCAATGGCGATGGCGTCACGCAAACCAACACCACGGTGGCGGCCGGCAACAATCTGACGATGACCTCGGGCGGTGACACCACGCTTACCGGCGCACGGGTCTCGGGTGATAAGGTCAAGGTCGACGTCGGCGGCGATTTGACGATGACGAGTCTTCAGGATACATCGAACTACAGCAGCAACCAGCACAACACGGGGGCGAGCGGTAGTTTTACGTTCGGCTCAGGTGGCGGTGTCGACGCATCGATCGGCCATACCAGTATCGACGCGAACTATGCGTCGGCGAACCAGCAATCCGGCATCGTGGCAGGCAAGGGAGGGTTCGATGTCAACGTGGCGGGCCACACGCAACTCAACGGCGCGCAGATCGCGAGCGCCGCGCCGGCCGATAGCAACACGCTGACGACCGGCAGTCTCGGATTTACCGACATCCAGAACAAGATGTCGTATTCCGGATCATCGGAGGGTTTTTCGACCTCGGGAGGGCTGACTTTCGCACAGACGGGTGACAGCGCGAGCGGCGTCACGCACGCGGCGGTAAGTCCGGCGCAGATCGTTGTGAAGTCGGACGAACAGAACGGCACGGATAGCACGGCTGGCCTGTCGCGCGACACCGCGAACGCGAACCAGACGGTGGAAAACACCTTCAACCTGCAGAAGGTCCAGAACAACCTGGCGTTTGCGCAGGCGTTCGGCAAGGTCGCGACTTTCGCGGTGGCGGAAGCGGCGACGCAGTTGGAAAACAGTAATCCGCAGATGAAGGCGCTGTTCGGCGAAGACGGGGCGGGGCGCGACGCGCTGCATGTAGCCGTGGCGGCGATCGGCGCGGCGCTGTCGGGTGGCAACATTGGCGGAGCGGTTGCTGGTTCGTTGGCGGGCGATGTGCTGCAGTCCCTGGCGCAGCCGATCATCGATCAGACAGTGAGCCAGTTGCCGCTTAGCGCACAAGCCGCCGCGCGCAATGCACTGAACGAGATCGTGGCGACTGCCGGTGGTGCGGCGGCTGGTGCTGTCGCGGGTGGCGGTTCATCCAGTGCGTTGGCCGGTGCAGGGTCAGCCATCAACAACGAGCTTTACAATCGGCAGCTTCACGTAAAAGAGGTGAAGGTCGTCGAACAACTCGCGAAGGAGAAAGCGCAAGCGGTATGCCGCGGCGACTCAAGCTGCGTGACGCAGGCGACGACCTACTGGACCGACATGCTCGAGCGCGCGGCGAAGGGCATGGTCGACGACACGGCGAACAAGGAGAACATGGCCTATCTGCAGACGCTGATCCAGACGGCGAACAATCCGACCAGCGAAGGCGCAATGGGCGGCCTCAGCTCCTACCTGATGAACCTTCAGACGGCGCAAGACATGTTGTCGCAGTATATGGGCAAGCCGATTCTGGTGCGCGGTTCGCCGATGATCTCCGATGGGTCGGCACAGACGTATTTCAGTGCGACACCCGCGCAGCGTTCTGACCAGTATTTGAACTCTGTACTGGGTACGCTCCCAGGCTCGATCGCGCCAGGCGCAAGCCAGCGTGATCAGGATCGGTTGAGTAACTTCGCCACGCAAAATGGTTCAGTGAGGCCCGATTACACGATCGAAGAAACGGTCATCGGCGGTATTCTTACCAGCAAGATCGCGTCAACGGTAGCGCGCGCAGGTGAGTCGATTGATGTTTGGTTGGCGGGACCAGTGAATCCGACAGGCAAAGGGTTCATCAGCACTGGCAAGGTAACGATGGAGAGCATGCCGGTGAAATTGAATACTGCGGAACAAGGCGTGCTGTCACAACTCGACCAGCTTCCGTCGAAGGATTTGCAGGGGCAGGCCCGTGAATATGTGGCGAACAACTACTTCGTACGCAACGGCTTTACTCCATTGGATGGTAAGTGTGGCGTCAATTGCTTCGACGGCGTCTACATCAAGGGGGACACTGTATATATCAACGAAGTCAAGCCATTGAACGCGAACGGATCGGTCCAACTTAATGGCCCATCCGGTAGCTTGCCGACGCAAATGACTGATGGATGGATTGATAGCGCAGTTGCCCGTCTTCGAAGCGGAGATACAAATCAAAGGGTAACTGCCGACCTGATCCAGAAGGCAATTGATAGTGGCAAACTCGTAAAGGTCGTTACGGGTGTTAATTCGAATGGCGCAACACTTGTGAAGATAAAATAAGGTGTCGAAATGGATGCAGAGGCGATTAAGCGAAAATCTTTTGGATTTGATGCGGCCATGCTGCATATTCCGGAGGTTTCAGGCAAGATCCGCAATCGGATCAAGCCTATTGATTTGAAGCGCTGTTATGATGGACTTTCGAGAGATCACTCTGTGGTCGGACTTTATGATTATTTTGTCAATGGCGATATGCCATCGCTCAAAAATAATTTATACGTCTCGTGTGTTCTCAAGTTGACTTCCCTCGCCATAAGCGAGGATCGCTTTGAGCTGCAAACACCAGATTACTTATTGTACGCGATGATGTCCGACTCCAATGCGATGGTCCAGGCGTTCTCGGTCGTCTCACCTCATGGGTTCGTGAGTGCAAGAGAAGATCCATTAAATAATCAGTTCTATGTTCACATGCTTCAGTTGGCTATGACGGGCGACGATGTTTCTCTAGCTGACAAGATTCGCCGAATGGCGAAGAACGGGCGGAAGCCACTGAGAACTAAATGCGAGCGTGGTGAGGATTTTTTCTCGAGGTTGATTCGTGGCGATAAAGAAGGGCTTGAGCAAATCATTCGCACTGACGCTTCACGCAAGTCGGAGCACGTGTATACAGAGGATTATTTTTCATTCTTGGCTGTACTGGAGGCGAAACTGTGCTGGCGCCGAGGTGTTTTTGTCGAAGTCGATCATCCGCTGGTGCCAATGGAACTGATGCCGGTGAAGCCTCTCGATCACTACGATGACGTCTACGACTTTCTGAAACCCGGTTGGGTGCCTCCTCCGCAAGGACTGATCGGCCGCGTTTCCCGGTGGTTTAAGACATGATCGATCGACGTCCCGTGACGCTGAGGTAATGATGAAGAAAGCCAAATGGTCGGCGGCTCTGATGTTTGCTATGTCAGCGCTTCTCGCGGCATGCGAGACCGTGCCACCTGATGCTCCGCCGCGTCCTCCGCCGAAACCGGAAATGGAGCCCGTGTTGCCGTCGTGGTCCAGCACGATCTGGGTTATGGGCTTCTGGAAATGGAGCGGTACCGAATGGGTTTGGATTCCGGGGCATTTAGCACCCAAGCCATAAAATCGAACAGACAAGACCACATTTATGACAATCCGTATCCCGGTCGCGTTGCTGTCGGCCGCCTGCAGGGCAACCTGTCGCTCGGCATCGACAATCCCCTGGGCCTGAACGACATCTTCAACATCGGCGTGAGCCAGGATCTGGAGTTTGGCGACAAGCGCCTGGGCTCGCACGGCTGGAACGGTTTCTATTCGATCCCGTGGGGCTACTGGACCGCGGCGCTGTCCACTTACACGAACACCTACTATCAGCAGATCGCCGGCGTAAACCAGACCTTCATCGCGAGCGGCAATTCGAAGACGATCGATTTCAAGCTGAACCGTGTGCTGTCACGCAGCCAGAACGATGTATTCGGCGCGCAGTTTCGCTTGTCGCGCCGGTTCGGGCAAAGCTTCATCGAAGATACGGAAATTCCGCAGCAGCGCCGCAACAACACGTTCGTCGAATTCGGCCTGACCGATCGACACTACTTCAGTCATGCACAGTTCGACGGCACGCTCGCGTACCGGCAGGGTATTGGCGCATTCGGCGCACGGGACGACAGTCTCGCAGCCGATGGCGGCCCGACCTACCGCTACCGGATGACCGTGCTCGACGCCAACCTGTCGGTGCCGTTCGCGATCGCGCGGCAGCCGTTCCGGTACGTGACGACGTTCCACGGCCAATACACCAGCAACACGCTGTACTACATCGACGACCTGACGATCGGCAGCCGCTACACGGTGCGAGGATTCGACGGCGAAACGATGCTGGCGGCGTCGCGCGGCTTCTATTGGCGCAACGAGCTGCAGGCGCCGATCGGGCAGAGCGGACAGGCGATCTACGTGGGCCTCGACTACGGTCGCGTGTGGGGCCGCAGCCGATCGTGCAGGTGGGCACGCAGCTCGCGGGCGCGGTGATCGGCGTCAAGGGCAGCGTCGCGACACGCTTCGGCACCTACGGCTACGACCTGTTCGCTGGTACGCCGGTCTACAAGCCGTCCGGCTTCCGTACGGCGCGGATCACGGTCGGTTTCCAGGCGACGGCGCAGTTCTGATCTGACGGCGAGCGCTCCCATCGTTCAAGATCGCGCCTGCCCGGCTGCACCGAGCCGGCCGCCGCCCGCGGTCTGATTTTGTTATTCCCATCATTTTGTTCGATTCCGAAAAATGAAAATCAATCCAATCCGGCATTCGCTTTATCGAATCAAATATTGGGGGAAATGATAGCTATCAGGAATGCCAGTGCGCAGTTGACGGAAAGCTTTCTAATCACTCAATCTGAACCCGTCATCTGGCCGCGATTATTTCCGTGATAACGAAATGGATAGCTCGCGGACGCCGTGCCGGCCGCGTCGGGCGGCTGCCGGGTGGCCCATGTCGGCAATTCGCGCGCATTCGCGAATCATCCGTTTTTCATCGACTCCGCATTTCGAATAAATCATGAAAAAATCACGGTCTCTGAAAGCAATCGTCTGCATCCTGGCTTCCGTCGGTGTTTGCCTGATCGCCAATCAGGCGCACGCGCAAGCCGCCACCGGCGCCCCGATCCTGAAAGCGGCGGCGGCCTGCAATTTCAAGGTCTGGAGCCGCGGCGTCAATTACCAGAAGGGCGACATCGTGCTGTACCAGGCCAACGGACAGTACTACAAGCTCGTCAACGTGGGCACCAACGGCAGCGACGGCACCGATCCGACCATCAGCACCTGGTACTGGGCGCCCACCACTTGCGACGGCGGCAGTTCGCCCGGCAACGGCACCGATTTCCCGCTGAGCCGCGCGACCTTCGAGCAGATGTTCCCGACCCGCAACAGCTTCTATACCTACGACGGGCTGATCGGCGCGCTGAAGAGCTATCCCGATTTCGCCGGCGAGGCCAGCCAGGACGTCCGCAAGCAGGAAATCGCGGCTTTCCTGGCAAACGTTTCGCATGAAACGGGCGGCCTGGTGTACATCCGCGAATCGAACCAGGCGAACTGGAACAGCTACTGCAGCAGCGGCAATTGCGGCGGCAAGCAGTATTACGGCCGCGGCCCGATGCAGCTGAGCTGGGACTACAACTACAAGGCCGCCGGCGATGCGCTGGGCCTGAATCTGCTCGGCAACCCGGATTGGGTGGCCACCGACGCGACGATCTCCTGGGCCACCGCGATCTGGTTCTGGATGACGCAATCGGGCGCCGGCACCATGACACCGCACCAGGCCATGGCCAGCGGCCGCGGCTTCGGCGAGACGATCCGCTCGATCAATGGCTCGCTCGAGTGCAACGGGCGCAATCCGGCCCAGGTGCAGAGCCGGGTCGATGCCTACAAGCGCTTCGTCGGCCTGCTCGGCACGACCACCGGCAGCGGCCCGACCGGCTGCTGAGGCGAATCTCCGGCGAGCGGCGCCGCATTCGCGCGGCGCCCGCCAGCCGGTTACGGATGGCAGATACAGGGCCGGGCTGCCTGCAGCGCCGGCCCTTCGTCCGTCATGGCGCGCCGCGGCGATCTTGCGGTTCGTGACAAGTCGTTGACGGTCGCGCCGATTTTCAATAAAAAGGGATCGCTGAAGCCACCGTGTCCATTTTCCACCGGGCCACCATGACAACGACTCGAGGCATCTTCGTCGCGACACCCGCTTATGGTTCGAGCTGCTTCATGCCTTACGTGAGCGGCCTGCTGTCGCTGCAGCGTGCCTGCCTGGAAGCCGGCATCGCCTTCGAATTCTTCTACGTGAGCGGGACCGCGCTGCTGCACGAGCAGCGCAACGTGCTGATCCAGCGCTTCCTCGGCGAATCGACGCTCTCGCACCTGCTCTTCGTCGATGCCGACGTCGGCTTCGAGGGCCGCGACGTGCTGCGCATGTTCGAGCTGGGGGCCGAGATCGCGATCGGCCCGTATCCGGCCAAGCAGATCAACTGGGAGGCGGTGGTGGAGACGGCGCGGCGCCGTCCCGAACTGTCGGCGCAGCAGGTCGCGCGGGTGGCGGCCGATTATCGGCACACCGTCTTCGCGATCGGCGAGGGTGCCTTGAGCCAGGGCGAGCAGCCGGTCGAGGTATCGGCGGGCGGCGCCGGCATGATGATGATCGAGCGCGCCGTGTTCGGCCGGCTCGCCAGCGCCTATCCCGACAAGCGTGTCGTGATCCCCTCGAACTACCGGCATCTCCTGCCGCATTCGACGCACCTGCACGAGCACTTCGAATTCCTGCATGCGCCCGACGACGGGCGCCCCTTGTCCGAGGACCTGTCGTTCTGCCGGAAATGGCGCGACCTGGGCGGGGCGATCTATGCCTGCCCCTGGTTCCACACCACGCATACCGGCAGCTACGCGTTCGACGGCGACCTGCCGGCGCTGCTCGGGAGTCTCTGAGGCGGGGTTCGCGCAGGCCGATCGTGCCTGCCGCGCCGGACGGCGAGCCCGGCTCGCGCCAGACTCAGGCGAGCCGGAACACCGATACCGCCGAACGCAGCCTGCCGGCCTGCTCGTCCAGCGAGGTGGCCGCGGCCGCCGCCTGCTCGACCAGGGCCGCGTTCTGCTGCGTGACCTCGTCCATCTGCGTGACCGCGCGGCCCACCTGGTCGATGCCCGTGCTCTGCTCGGCGGAGGCCGCCGAGATCTCGCCGATGATGTCGGCCACTTGCCCGATCGAACGGTCGATCTCGTTCATCCGTTCGCCGGCCAGTTGCACCAGCCGGTTGCCGTCGCCCACCTTGTCGACCGACACCTGGATCAGTTCCTTGATGTCCTTGGCGGCCGAGGCGCTGCGTTGCGCCAGCGAGCGCACCTCGGCGGCCACCACCGCGAAGCCGCGACCTTCCTCGCCGGCGCGCGCCGCCTCGACGGCCGCGTTGAGCGCGAGGATGTTGGTCTGGAACGCGATGCTCTCGATCACCGAGGTGATGTCGGCGATCCGCGCGGACTGCTCGGCGATGCTCGACATCGTATCGACCACCTGGCGCACCGCCTCGCCGCCGAGCGAGGTCGCCTCGGTGGCGCTGCCCACCAGACCGTTGGCATGCCGCGCGTTGTCGGCGTTCTGCTTCACCGTGCCGGTGATCTGCTCCATGCTGGCCGCGGTTTCCTGCAGCGAGGCGGCCTGCTGCTCGGTGCGCTGGGAAAGGTCGAGATTGCCCTGGGCGATCTCGCCGGCGCCATGCGCGATCGCCTGGCTGGCGGTGTGGATCTCGGCGATCATCGCCGCCAGACGCTCGCGCATCCCGGCCAGCGTGGCGATCAGGCTGCCCGGCGCGGCGCGAGAGACGTCGAACTCGAGCTGCAACTGGCCGTTGGCGATGTGGCTGGCGATCTCGGTGGCATGGGCCGGCTCGCCGCCGAGCGTGCGGCGCACGCTGCGCACCATCATGTAGGCGATCGCCGAGACGAGCAGGGCGATCAGCACCGTGATCGCGGCGAGCAGGCCGGCGATCCGGTAGTAGGCCCGATCGATGTCGTCATAGAAGAAGCCGGTGCCGACCAGCCAGTTCCACTCGGGAATCCGCACCACGCCTTGCAGCTTCGGCTCCGGTTCGGTGTTGGCGTTGCGCTTGATCAGCAGGTCGACCAGCGCGAAATGCGACTTCGCCAGCGCGGCGGCATAGGCCTCGCGATCGCTCAGGCCGCTGGCGGTGTGATTGTCGGTGGTGCGCTTGCCGACGAAGTCGGGGTTGATGTGGACCAGGTTGATGTTGTCGGCATCCTTCACCCAGTAGTAGCTCTTCTGGTTGACGTTCAGCGCGGCCAGCGCGTCGAGCGCGCCTTGCCGTGCCTGCTCGGCACTGAGTTGGCCGCGCGCCTGCCGCTCGCGGTAACTGTCGACCAGATGCTCGGCCTTGCTCAGCAGGATCACGATCTGCTCGCCGCGGCTGTCGATCATGGCCTCGCGCATCACGCTCAGCGCGGTGGCGGCCATCAGGAGGATCCCGGCCAGCGCCGTGATCACGAGTATCGACAGTTTGGTGGACAGCTTCATGCGTTCACGCCTCGCCTGGATGATGTGGTCAGCTTCTATAACGACCCGGAGGCGAGGCGCCTTGAGACTTGGCGATCCTATGTAAACCCGCACTGGGCGCGGGAAATGGCGATTTCTCCTTAGACGTATGACGAAGATGGACCGGTTTGTCCAGTCTCAGGCCGCGGCTTGCCGGCGCTGTATCCAGCGCGCGTCGAGCGACCAGGCGCCGCCGCCCGACAAGGCGATCGACAGCGCCACGGCGCCCATCAGCACCGGATATTCGATGCCGCGTTCGAGCCAGGGCCAGGTGGGGCCGAGCACCCAGGCGATGCCGATCATCTCGGCGCAGATCGCGCAGGCCACGGCGCGCGTGCCGAGCCCGAGCATCAGCAGCACCGCGCCCGCGGTCTCGATCAGCATCACCAGCACGGCGAGTTGCTCGGCGAAGGGCAGGCCGGCGCCGTCGCGGATCAGGCGGATCGAATTCGCCATCGGATCGGCCATCGCGCCGTGCGCGGTGTGCAGCAGCTTCGGCAGGCCGTGGGTGAGCAGGATCGCGCCGAGCGAGATGCGCAGCACGGCGCGCGCGCCGTCGGAGGACAGGGAAGGGGAGGTGGCGGTCGGCATTGGCGGCTCCAGGCGAGCGTGGCGGGCGCGCCGGGACAGCGCGCCCGCCGTGACGGTTTGCTGCTCGGAATGCTCAGGCGGGCTGCTTGGGCGGGATGCCCATCTTCGCCAGCGTCAGCGTCTCGTCGGCGCGGCCCCAGCCGCCATCGACGACCTCGTCGACGAGCACCATCGAATACGGTCGCACGCCCTCGCCGAAGTATTCGACGAACATCGCGGTGGTGCGGTGAATGATCTCCTCCTTGGTGGCGGCATCGAGGATTCCTTCGGGAAACTTGAAATTGGCGAATGGCATGGTGGAAGTCCGGGTTATTTGGCCGATGGCATCGGCCGGGATGCCGCGCGCGGCTTGGAAAACGCGCGGCGGATCGGGTCGCCGCGCGTCGAGACAGTCGAATCAGGCGTAGCCGCCGTTCACGCGCAGCACCTGGGCATTGACCCAGGCGCCGTCGGGGCCGGCCAGGAAGGACACCGCCGAGGCAATGTCCTCCGGTTCGCCGAGCCGCTCGAGCGGCGCGAGCTTGGCCAGCTTGGCGACCTGCTCGTCGGTCTTGCCATTGAAGAACAGCTCGGTGGCCACCGGCCCCGGCGACACCACGTTGGCGGTGATGCCGCGTCCGCGCAGCTCGTTGGCGAGCACGCGCACCAGGCCCTCGACGCCGGCCTTGCTGGCGATATACGGCCCGTAGCCGGGGAACGAGAGCGCGATCACGCTGGTGGACAGCGCGATGATCCGGCCGCCGCGCTGCATGCGCCTGGCCGCCTGCGCCAGCACCAGGAAGCTGCCGCGCAGGTTGGTGGCGATGGTGCGATCGAAGGCCTCGAGCTGCTCGGTGTCGATGGCCGCCATCGACATCACGCCGGCGCTGTTGACCACCACGTCGACGTTGCCGAAACGCTCGATGGTGGTGTCGAACAGGCGCGCGACATCGGCCTCGCTGGCCACGTCGCCCTGCACGGCGATGGCGGTGCCGCCGGCCTCGACGATCGCGCCGACGGTTTCCTGCGCCGCCACCGCGTTGCCGGCGTAATTGACGACCACGGCGAAGCCGTCGGCGGCCAGGCGGGTGGCGATGGCGCGGCCGATGCCGCGCGAGCCGCCGGTCACGATCGCGGCGCGGATGGGGGATGCATTCATGCTTGGGCTCCTGGGTTCGAGAGGGCTGGCTTGCCCGTCAGGAACGCATTCTTCGCCTTTCCCGCGCCCCGATAAATCCACGTGGCTTGCGAACACAATTCAACCGGCGTCAATAATTGCATTGTCGATTGGGGAAAACTGCGGCAATTCCTGGATGACGATGCTGATAAAGTGACGCTCATATTCAACCTGAATCAACAATCGCGCCCATGGACCGTCTCGATACCCTGCAGTTGTTCACCCGGATCGTGGAGACGGGCAGCTTCAGCCGCTCGGCCGACATGCTCGGGATTCCCCGCGCCAGCGCGACCCACGCGATCAAGCAGTTGGAGGCGCGGCTCGGCACGCGCCTGCTGGAGCGCACCACGCGCCAGGTGCGGCCCACGCCGGACGGCAGCGCGTTCTACGAGCGCTGCGTGCTGGTGCTCACCGAGCTCGACGATGCCGAAGCCTCGCTACGGCAAGTGGCCTCGAATCCGCGCGGGGTGCTGCGCGTGGACATGCACGGCACGCACGCCACCACGATCGTGATCCCGCGCATCGACGACTTCCATCGCCGCTATCCCGAGATCGAGCTGGTGGTCAGCAGCGGCGACCGGCTGGTCGACCTGGTGCGCGAGGGTGTCGACTGCGTGGTGCGCGGCGGCCGCCCGCACGATTCCTCGCTGGTCGCGCGGCGGCTCGCAATGATGCCGCAGGTGATCTGCGCGAGCCCGGCCTACCTGGCGGAATTCGGCATGCCGAAACATCCCGACGAACTGCCCGGGCACCGCGCGGTGCGCTTCTTCTCGAGCAACGGCAACATCGACTACCCGTTCTCGCTGGTGGTGGACGGCGAGGTGCGCGACTACGACATCGGCGGCTGGATCTCGGTCAACGACGCGGAGAACTACGTGGTCGCCGCCGAGCGTGGCTGCGGGTTGATCCAGGTGCCGCGCTTCCACCTCGAGGGCGCCTTGCGCGACGGGCGGCTGGTGGAGGTGCTGCCCGGGTGGCGCAGCCCGGACCTGCCGCTCACGGCGCTGTACCCGTATCGGCGGCAGCTCTCGCCGCGCGTGCGCGTGTTCGTCGACTGGCTGCGCGAGATCTACACCGAGCTGTTCGGCCCGGCCTGAGGGCGCGGCGGGCCGGCGGCGGCCTTATTCCCGGCGCGTTTTAGCATCGAAAGAATCGGACTTTGGCGGCCCCGGTCGCGCGGATAAGATCGCGGCTCCCGCAGCCTGAGCGTTCCGCGCACGACAATAATGAATCGATCCGCCGCCTCGACATCCCCCGCATCCTCGTCCAGCCCGCGTTCCCGTGTTCGTCTCCCACTGCTCGCCGCGGCCATCGCCGGGGCGGTGGCGCTGGCCTCCTGCGGCGGCAGCGACAGCGAGGTGGCGAGCGGCCCGAGCGCGCCTTCGACACCGCCGCCGGCCGCGCACAAGCGCGCCAACATCCTGTACATCACGGCCGACGATCTCGGCTATTCCGACATCCACGCCTTCGGCGGCGAGATCAACACGCCGAACCTCGACGCGCTGGTGGGCTCGGGCCGCATCCTCGCCAACCATCATGCCGGCACGGTCTGCGCGATCACGCGCTCGATGCTGATCTCGGGCACCGACCACCACCTGGTCGGCGAGGGCACGATGGGCGCGCCGACCGACGAACGTCGCGGCCTGCCCGGCTACGAGGGTTACCTGAACGACCGCTCGCTGTCGATCGCGCAACTGCTCAAGGATGCCGGCTATCACACCTACATGGCCGGCAAGTGGCACCTCGGCTCGGGCATCGTCGGCAGCGCCAGCGGCGGCGGGCAGACGCCCGACCAATGGGGCTTCGAGCGCAGCTACGCGCTGCTCGGCGGCGCCGCCACCAATCACTTCGCGCACGAGCCGGCCGGTTCGAAAAACTACACGGAAGACGGCCGCTACGTGCAGCCGGGCCAGCCCGGCCAACCGGGCGGCGCCGGCGGCAGTCCCGCGGTGTTCTACTCGACCGACTTCTACACGCAGAAGCTGATCGCCGATATCGATGCGAACCACGGAGACGGCAAGCCCTTCTTCGCCTACGCCGCCTATACCTCGCCGCATTGGCCGCTGCAGGTGCCGGACCCGTGGCTGCACAAGTACGCGGGCGTCTACGACGCCGGCTACGACGCGATCCGCAACGCGCGCATCGCGCGGCAGAAGGCGCTGGGCCTGATCCCGGCCGACTTCCAGCCGTTCGGCGGGTTGCCGGAGACGCTCACGCGCTCGCCCGCCACCGCCAACAACGGCACGCCGGCCGCGCGGTACATCAGCGCCGTGCATCCCGCCGCGGCCGGCTACAGCGACTACGGCCAGGGCAAGGTGGACAAGGCCTGGGCCAGCCTGTCGCCGGCCGAGCGCCGCGCGCAGGCGCGCTACATGGAGATCTACGCCGGGATGGTCGAGAACCTCGACTACAACATCGGCCTGCTGATCCAGCACCTGAAGGACATCGGCGAATACGACAACACCTTCGTCATGTTCCAGTCGGACAACGGCGCCGAGGGCTGGCCGATCGACTCGGGCGCCGATCCCACCGCCACCGATACCGCCAACGCGCAGGACCCGGTGTATTCGGCGCTCGGCACCGACAACGGCCAGCAGAACGCGCAGCGCCTGCAATACGGGCTGCGCTGGGCCGAGGTCAGCGCCACGCCGCTGCGCCTCAGCAAGGGGTATTCGGCCGAGGGCGGCGTGTCGGTGCCGGCCATCGTGCACCTGCCGGGGCAGACGCGTGCCTTGCCGACGCTGAACCTGTTTACACACGTCACCGACGACACCGCCACCTTCCTCGACGTGGCCGGCGTCGCGCCGCCCTCGCAGCCGGCGCCGCCGCTGATCAACACGCTGACCGGCGTCGACGCGAATCGCGGCAAGGTGATCTACGGCGATCGCTACGTCTACCCGGTCAGCGGCAAGTCGCTGTTGCCGGTGCTGGCCGGCACCGCCACCGGCGAGGTGCATACCGCGCCGTTCGGCGACGAAGCCTATGGCCGCGCCTACCTGCGCAGCGCCGACGGCCGCTGGAAGGCGCTGTGGACCGAGCCGCCGCTGGGGCCGGCCGACGGCCACTGGCAGCTCTACGACCTGAAGGCCGACCGCGGCGAGACCAACGACGTCTCGGCGCAGAACCCGTCGATCGTGCAAACCCTGTTCGATCAGTGGAACGCCTACATGGCCAGCGTGGGCGGCGTGGAGCCGCTGCGCCCGGTCGGTTACTACTGAGCCGCGATCGATGCGTTTCGTGACGAAAACCGCGCTGGCCGGCGTTGCGCTGTTCGCCGCCGCCTTCGCGCTCTCGTATGCGGCCGCGGGCTGGCAGGCCGCGCCCGATGCCGCGTTCGACGCGGCCAATCGCGGCCGGCCGCTGGCGCCGCTCGGCAGCGAGTCGCGCTGCGAGCGTTATGGCGGGATTCCCGCAGGCTGGCGCGAGGATCCCAAGGCGGGCATGGTCCACCTGCATGCCGGCGCCTTCGTGTTCGGCAGCCCGCGCGGCTACCCGGACGAGCGGCCGGCCGGCGACGGGCGCACCCGCGTCGGCGGTTTCTGGATCGACCAGACCGATGTCACGGTGGCCCAGTTCGACAGCTTCGTGCGGGCCACCGGCTACCTGACCGAGGCCGAGCGGCAGGGCGGCGCGGCAGTGTTCCACGTGCCCTCGCGCGAGGAACTGGCCGCGCGCGACCTGGCCTGGTGGAGCTGGGTGAAGGGCGCCTCGTGGCGGCACCCGACCGGCCCCGGCAGCAGCGTGGACGGGCGCGGCAACCTGCCGGTGACGCTGGTCACGCTGCACGACGCGCTCGCCTATGCGCGCTGGCTCGGCCGCGATTTGCCGACCGAGGCGGAATGGGAATACGCGGGCAAGGCAGGCCGCGACGGCGCCGATCTCGATGCCGCGCCGGTGGGCAGCGACGGCAAACCCGCGGCGAACTACTGGCAAGGTGTGTTTCCAGTGATCGACACGGCCGAGGACGGCCATGCCGGGCTCGCGCCGGTAGGCTGTTATGCCGCCAACGATTTCCGGCTCTACGACATGATCGGCAACGCCTGGGAATGGACCCGCGATGCCTACGGCGGCCCGCATCAGTCGCATACCAACGGCGACACCGCCGCCGTCGCGCCGACCTCGCGACCGCACGACACGCCGATGGTGATCAAGGGCGGCTCCTTCCTCTGCGCGCGCGATTACTGCGTGCGTTACCGCGCCTCGTCGCGCGAGAGCCAGGAAGCCGACCTGGCCGCCTCGCATATCGGCTTCCGGACCATCCTGAGGGACGCCTCGTGAGCGGCCTCGACAAGCCGGCCTCGCGCCGGCGAATGGCGGCGCGCGTGCTCGGCATCGCCTTGTGCTGCGGCTGGAGCGCGGCCTGGTCCTTGCCGCCGGTGCCGGCCGTCGCTTCCGCCACGCACGGGGCGACGCGCTCGGCGGCACCGCTGCGTATCGGCGTGACACCGGGCCCGCATGCCGAGATCGCCGAGGAGGTGCGCCGCATCGCGGCCGCTCGCGGGCTGGCCATCGAGGTGCGGCGCTTCGACGATCCGGCGCGTATCGACGCGGCCCTCGCGGCCGGCCGGCTCGATGCGGCGAGTTTCGAGGACGCGCGCCAGCTCGAGGCCGCGCGCCGCGCGCACGGTTACGCGCTGAGCAGCGTCGCCCCCACCGTGACCTTGCCGCTCGCGCTCTATTCGCGACGGCTGCAAGGCCTGAGCCAGTTGCGCCCCGGCGCGACCGTGGCGATCCCGGCCGACCGGCGCGGCGCTTCGCGCGCGCTGGTGCTGCTGCAGAACGAGAACCTGCTGAGGCTGCGCGAGGCGGCCGGGCTCGATGCCACGCGGCGCGACGTGCTCGGCAACCGGCTCGGGCTGCGCCTGGTCGAGCGGCCCGCCGGCGAGCTGTATGCCGCGCTCGATCATGCCGACCTGGTGGCGATGGATCGCGAGACCGCGCAGCGCGCCGGCCTGCAGCCGGGGCGCGACAGCATCGGCACCGAGGACGCGCGCTCGCCCTATGCGAGCGTGCTGACGATCCGCGATGCCGATCGCGGCCAGCCCTGGGTCGGCGAACTGGTCGCCGCCTATCACGCCGAACCTCTCGCGCACTTCCTGCTGGTGCGCTACCAGGATTCGGTGCGGCGGCCGTGGTGATGTCCGGCTTGCCCGCGCGATCCTCGTCCGCGCCGATCCGGCTGGTGCCGCGCGGCGCCTCGTTCGCGCTGGCCTGTCATGCCTGCGGGCGCTGCTGCAACAGCCCGCCGTCGCTGTCGATGCGCGAGCTGTTCCGGCATCGCGAGCGTTTCGTCGCCAGCATCGCGATCGCGCGCGTGCCGCGGCGCCGGCTCGGCGAGCGGATCCGGATCGGCGAACTCGGCCACGAACTCGATGCCGAGGACCTCGCCGCGCACGATGCGTTGGCCGATCGTCTCTATCCGCGTATCGCGCCCGGCGGCGATTGCTTGTCGCTGAGCTTGCGCGGCCACGACTATGCCTCGCGCGAACGATGCCCCGCGCTGTCCGACGACGGCCATTGCAGCCTGCATGCGGCGGGCAAGCCGGCGATCTGCGAGGCGGTGCCGCTCGATCCGCTGGCGCCCGATCGCCTGCAGGCCTTCGTGCTGGGCGCTCGGCGCGAGCAGGCCGAATGGATCGGCGCCGGGTGCTTGAGCGAGAGGGGCGAACCCGATGTGACGGATGCTGCCGAGCCCTTGGTCGAAGCAGGGCGCGTGCTGGCCGGCGCGGCGCTGGCGGCTTGTCGGGAGGCACTGGAAGTGGAGCGCGCGATCTGGCGCGATGCGATCGCCGCGCAATTGATCGCGAGCGGCCCGGAATGGGCGAGAAGTTGGGCGCAACTGCCCCCGGGCGCGCACCTGACGATCCCCGCCGTTCCCGCCTTGCTGGCGATCGCGCGAATTTCATCGCGCTGCCGCGAGGCAACGATCGAGGTGCTCGACTGCCAGCGCCGCCTGATCGGCAGCATGGTCGAAGCGGCACTCGAACGGCGCCTGCCCGAGGATCGCGCCACCACGCGCGAACTGCGCGCTCATGCCGAAGCCTGTGAGAAGGCGCGGCGTGAACTGGCATCGATAGACGCCGCGCCGGTGCCACCAGCTATCGACAGCGCGGCGGTGGAGGCGTGGCTCGGCCTCGCCTGACGTGCCCACGGTCTCGGCAGGATTCACGGCGGCTGGCGAGCGTCGTGACGAAGAAAGCGGAAAACACGTTCGTGATCGATCGAACCAAGCACGCCCGGCAGGCAGCGGATCACGCGTCGCTCAGCCTCGTTCCCCTTGCGCGTGCTCCGGCATGGCGCGTTCGAAATCGCCGGCCAGCGCCCCCAGCGTGACCTGGCCCAGCTTGGCCAGCAAGGCCGCCTCGGCCTCCGCCAGCGTCGCGCGCAGATGCGCGTTGACGGCGCGCTCCACCAGGCATTGCGGGTGATCCTCGGACACCAGCTCCGAGAACAGCGGCGGCTCGCCCACCGCGCGATAGACGTCGAGCAGGGTGATCGCATCGAGCGAGACCGCCAGCGTCCAGCCGCCGCCATGTCCCTTTTCCGATTGCACGTAACCCGCATCGCGCAGGCCGCCAAGCAGGCGCCGCACCACCACCGCATTGGTGCAGAGCATCGCGGCGATCGCCTCGGAGGTCAGCGGCCCCTCGGCGCGGTTCATGTGGATCAGTGCGTGCAGCATCCGTGACAGGCGGCTATCGGTTCTCATGGTTCTCCGGGTTCGATCACGCAACATGGCGAGTTGCAAGACGGATGGTACACGCCTATCATGCAACTCTTGATGTTCCATGAAATGGCCGCCCACGTCGGCGGCAACCGGAGGACCCATGCAGTCACACCATGAAGTCGTCGTGATCGGCGGCAGTTTCGCGGGCCTGTCGGCCGCCATGCAACTGGCGCGGGCGCGTCGTCGCGTGCTCGTGATCGACGGCCGGCGGCCGCGCAACCGCTTCGCCGCGCATTCGCACGGCTTTTTCGGGCAGGATCGGCGCGCGCCGGCCGACATCATCGGCGACGCCACCGCCCAACTGGCCGAGTACCCGAGCGTCGAGATCCGGCTCGGCGAGGCGCATCGGGCGAAGCTTGACGAGGGCGGCGAGGGCGGCTTCGTGGTCACGCTCGACGACGGCGCCACGGTCACGGCCGAGCGCCTGATCCTCGCCACCGGCGTGCGCGACGAGCTGCCGGAGGTGGCGGGGCTGGCCGAGCGCTGGGGCGTGAGCGTGCTGCATTGTCCGTATTGCCATGGCTACGAGATCGGCGAGGGGCAGCTCGGCGTGCTGGCCACGCACCCGATGTCCTTCCATCAGGCGATGCTCGTGTCCGACTGGGGCCCGACCACCTGGTTCACGCAGGGCGCCATCGAGCCCGCCGCCGAGGAGATCGCCCAGCTCGCGGCGCGCGGCGTGAGGATAGAGACGAGCCCGGTGGCCGAGCTGCTCGGCGCGGCCCCCGCGCTCGACGGGCTGCGCCTGGCCGACGGGCGCGAATTCCCGCTCAAGGCCCTGTTCGTCGGCACCCGCACGCAGATGGCCAGCGACCTGGCCAGGCAGCTCGGCTGCGAGATCGAGACCACGCCGTTCGGCGAGATCGTGCGCGTCGACGCGATGAAGCAGACCAGCGTGCCCGGCGTGTTCGCCGCCGGCGACGCCTCGAACGCAATGACCAATGCCACCTTCGCCTCGGCCTCGGGCGTGATGGCCGGCGTCGCCGCGCATCGCTCGCTGGTTTTTCCGGAAGCACAGTGAGGGCCGGGTGGCGATCCGGCAAATTCGACCGGCTTCGCCGCCTGCCCGCGTCGCGATCGCGTCGGATTCGATGCCAGCGGCGGCAAGGATCGCGGTTGCCGCGTCCCTGGCCTCGTTATGACCGCCACTCATATTCGTATCCGATTTGCTTCGTTGTTTTGCGGCGCGCGCGGCCGTAGATTCTGGTTTTTGTTAGCCAGGAATCGTCGAACGTGTCCGTTTCCGCCGCTGTTGCTTCCCCCGTATCCGCCCCGGCCGCGCACGCGGTCGCGCCCCAGCATTTCGAGATCCTGCCGTTCGACGGCGCGCTCGGCGCCGAGATCGTCGGCCTCGACCTGTCACGGCCGATCGGCGAGGACGATTTCGCCCGCATCCACCGCGCCCACCTCGACCATCACGTGGTGGTGTTTCGCGACCAGCGCATCACGCCCGACGAGCACGTCGCCTTCAGCGCGCGCTTCGGCCCGCTGCAGCGGCATGTGCTGGCGCAGTTCGCGCTGCCCGGCCATCCCGAGGTGCTGATCGTCTCGAACATCCTCGAGAACGGCCAGCCGATCGGGCTCGGCGACGCCGGCCATTTCTGGCATTCCGACCTGTCCTACAAGGAAAAGCCGAGCCTGGGCTCACTGCTGCACGCGCAGGAGCTGCCCGCCGAGGGCGGCGACACGCTGTTCGCCAACATGCACCTGGCCTGGGACGCGCTGCCCGAGGCGCTCAAGCGCGAGGTGGAAGGGCGTCGCGCCGAACATACCTACCTGGCGCGTTACGCCGAGCTGCAGGCGCGCAGCCCGTGGCGCCCGAACCTGACGCCCGAGCAGATCGCCCAGGTGAAGGCCGTCGATCATCCGATCGTGCGCACCCATCCCGAGACGGGGCGCCGCGCGCTGTTCGTCAGCGAGCACTTCACCACGCGCATCGTCGGCCTGCCCGAGGACGAGAGCCGCGCGCTGCTCGACGAGCTGTTCGCGCACAGCGTGCGCGACGAGTTCGTGTACCGCCATCAATGGCGCGAGCACGACCTGGTGTTCTGGGACAACCGCTCGCTGATGCACCTGGCGGCCGGCACGCCCGATCACCTGCGCCGCAAGCTCTATCGCACCACGATCGAGGGCGACGCGCCGCGCTGAGGCGCTGGCCGATCCCGGCGGCGCACCGCGCCGCGCCGTTCGCATCGATGTCGTCGCGGCGTGCTTCGCGCCGCGATGGCCCGTCGTGCGCCCGCTTCCCGTTTTCCTTTCCCGCCAAGAGGTTCCCGATGCCGTCTCCGTTTCGCGCCGCGTTCGCGCGCCCCCGTTTTTCCGCGCGCCGCGCCGGCGCCTCGCTGCTGGCCGCGACGCTGGCCGTCGCCGGCTTCGGCGCCGCCGCGCCGGCCCATGCCGAGGGCAGGATCCGCATCGCCGAGCAGTTCGGCATCGTCTACCTGATGCTGAACGTGGCGCGCGACCAGCACCTGATCGAGCAGGAAGGCAAGAAGGCGGGGCTCGACATCCAGGTCGACTGGGTCAAGCTGTCGGGCGGCGCGGCCGTCAACGATGCGCTGCTGTCGGGCGCGGTGGACATCGCCGGGGCCGGCGTGGGGCCGCTGCTGACCGTCTGGGATCGCACCCACGGCCGGCAGAACGTGAAGGGCGTGGCCTCGCTCGGCAACCTGCCGTACTACCTCGTCAGCAACAACCCGGGCGTGAAGACCATCGCCGATTTCACCGACAAGGACCGCATCGCGGTGCCGGCCGTGGGCGTCTCGGTGCAGTCGCGCGTGCTGCAGTACGCGGCCGCCAGGCAGTGGGGCGACAAGTCCTACGACCGTCTCGACAAGCTCACCCAGGCGATCCCGCATCCCGACGCGGCGGCCGCCATCATCGCCAACAGCAGCGTGATCACCGGCCATTTCGGCAACCCGCCGTTCCAGCAGCAGGAACTGGCCGGCAACCCGAAGGCGCACATCGTGCTCAATTCCTACGACGTGCTGGGCGGCCCGAGCTCGGCCACCGTGCTGTACGCCACCGAGAAGTTCCGCGACGCCAACCCGAAGACCTATCGCGCCTTCGTGGCCGCGCTGAACGACGCGGCCAGGCTGATCGCCGCCGATCCCGAGCGCGCGGCCGACATCTATATCCGCGTCAACCAGTCGAAGATCGATCGCGCGCTGCTGCTGAAGATCCTGCGCGACCCGCAGGTGCAGTTCAAGACCGCGCCGCAGAACACGCTGGGGCTCGCGCAGTTCATGCATCGCGTCGGCGCGATCCGCAACGAGCCGAAGACGGTGCACGACTACTTCTTCGACGATCCCGCCACGCAGGGCGGCAGCTGATCCGCGCGAGGCGGCCGGCATCGCGCTTACCCGCCGCCGGCATTTGCATAGCCGCAATGATTGGTTGGGATCGCCGGGCGCCGCCGGTATGTTGATGTTTTATCCGTTGCACCGTCGAGGTCGAGCATGAGTCTGTCGAACGCCTGGTCCGCGCCGCATGTCGCGCGCGCCGGAAATGACGCGCAAGCCGCGCCGCGCGCCGCCCGGCGCGGTGAGGCCGGCGCCGCTGCCGAGCCGGGAGCCGGCGAGGCGCCGCTGTTGTCGGTCGATCGCGTCACGCTGGAATATCGCAGCGGCCAGCGCATCGTGCGTGCCACCCAGCGCGTGAGCTTCGAGGTCGATCACGGCGATCGCTTCGTGCTGCTCGGGCCTTCCGGCTGCGGGAAGTCGACCTTGCTGAAGGCGGTGGCCGGCTTCGTCGAGCCGGCCTCCGGCGGCATCTCGCTCGACGGCCGGCGCATCGACGGCCCGGGCGCCGATCGGGTCGCGGTGTTCCAGGAGTTCGACCAGCTTCCGCCCTGGAAGACCGTGCTCGAGAACATCGCGTTCCCGCTGCGCGTGGCGCGCAAGCTGTCGCGCGCCGAGGCTCGCGAACGCGCCGGCCACTATCTCGACAAGGTCGGCCTGTCCTCGTTCGCGAGCGCCTATCCGCATACGCTGTCGGGCGGCATGAAGCAGCGCGTGGCGATCGCCCGCGCGCTGGCGATGCAGCCGCGCGTGCTGCTGATGGACGAACCCTTCGCCGCGCTCGACGCGCTCACGCGCCGCAAGATGCAGGAGGAACTGCTGCGGCTGTGGGACGAGGCCCGCTTCACGCTGCTGTTCGTCACGCATTCGATCGAGGAGGCGCTGGTGATCGGCAACCGCATCCTGCTGCTGTCGCCGCATCCGGGCCGCGTGCGCGCCGAGCTGAACAGCGGGCGTTTCGCGCTCGACAGCATCGGCAGCGACGATTTCCAGCAGAGCGTGGCGCGCATCCATCACCTGCTGTTCGACGCGCCCGACGCGACGGCCGAGGACGCGGCACCGGCCCAGGAGCAACCCGCATGAGCACGCCATTCCCGCATCCCGGCGCCGGCGCGCCGGCCCGCCCCGAATACGAGCTGCCGCTGGAGCCGGCCGATGCCGGCACCGACAGCGTGCGCGCCTCGCTGGCCTCGCGCGTGCTCGGCTCGAGCGCGCTGCGCCGCGTGTTGATCGGCGCGGTGCTGATCGCGGCCTGGGAGATCGTTGCGCGCCTGGTCGACAACGACCTGCTGGTGCCGACCTTCGTCGCCACGCTGCGCGCCTTCGTGGAGGGCATCGCCTCGGGCGAACTGCTGGTGAAGACCGGCATCTCGCTGTCGGTGCTGCTGCGCGGCTACGCGATCGGCGCGGTGCTGGCCTTCGCGCTGACCTCGGTGGCGGTGTCCACCCGCATCGGCCGCGACCTGCTGTCGATGCTGACCGCCATGTTCAATCCGCTACCCTCGATCGCCTTGCTGCCGATCGCGCTGCTCTGGTTCGGGCTCGGCACCGGCAGTCTGCTGTTCGTGCTGGTCCATTCGGTGCTCTGGCCGCTGGCGCTGAGCATGTACACCGGCTTCCTCGGCGTGCCGGCCACGCTGCGCATGGCGGGCCGCAACTACGGCCTGCGCGGGCTGCGCTTCGTCTGGCTGATCCTGGTGCCGGCCGCGCTGCCCTCGATCCTGTCGGGGCTGCGGGTGGGCTGGGCCTTCGCCTGGCGCACGCTGATCGCGGCCGAGCTGGTGTTCGGCGCGAGCGCGGGGCAGGGCGGCCTGGGCTGGTACATCTTCCAGAACCGCAACGAGCTGTACACCGATCGCGTCTTCGCCGGCCTCGCGGCGGTGATCGTGATCGGCCTGCTGGTCGAGCATCTGGTGTTCGATACGCTCGAACGCCTGTCGATCCGGCGCTGGCACGCGTGAGGGCGAAACCGTCCGCCGGCGGGTCGCGGCGGTCGTGCACGCGTTTTCGGCGATTGTGATAGATTTTCGCCGCGGCGCACTTCGGTGCGTCGCAACGTTCTCAGGGCGGGGCGAAATTCCCCACCGGCGGTAATCGTGCCTCGTGCACGTAGCCCGCGAACAGCTCGCGCCAGGCTCACCTGCGCGATGCCTGCCGACCCGGTGCGATCCCGGGGCCGACGGTCATAGTCCGGATGAGAGAGAGCGGGGTTTTTGCCGCACGCGCAAGGCGTGCGGTGTGGCCCTGTGCGCCCATTCAACTCAAACACAGGACCCGTCGATGACTCAGCCGTATTCCGTTTCCCAAACTTCCCCCCGCCGTATCGCCTTTATCCAGTCCTGCTGGCACAAGGACATCGTCGACCAGTGCAAGACCTCGTTCGTCGCCTCGCTGGCGGCCGCGGGCATCGCCGAGTCGGAGATCGACTTCTTCGAGGTGGCCGGCGCCTTCGAGATCCCGCTGCACGCCAAGCTGCTGGCGAAGACCGGCAAGTACGCGGCCATCGCCTGCGCCGGCCTGGTGGTGGACGGCGGCATCTACCGCCACGAGTTCGTCGCGCAGGCGGTGATCTCCGGCCTGATGCAGGTCGGCCTCGAGACCGAGACGGTGGTGCTCAGCGCGGTGCTGACGCCGCATCATTTCCATCACGGCTCGCACGAGCACACCAGCTTCTTCCACGAGCACTTCGTGGTGAAGGGCAAGGAACTGGCGCACGCCTGCGCCGATACGGTGGCGAAGGTCGCCGCGCTGCGCGGCGCGGCAGAGGCCACGACCATCAAGCAGGCGGCGTAAGCCGACACTCGACCCGGCGGCAATGAAAAAGGCGGCCTTTCGGCCGCCCGTGGTTCGCGAGCGCCGCTCAGCGCTCGCCGGCCCGCCAGCGCAAGGGCGTCCCGCGGCGGCGCACCTGATAGACCAGCCACAGCCACACCAGCCAGCCCATCCCGGCATAGAGGGCAACGCGCGTGTCCTCGAACCAGCCGATCATCGCCACCACGAACAGCATGAAGGCGATCGCCAGCGCCGGGCCGAGCGGCCACAGCGGCACGCGGAACTTCAGCGCCTCGACCTCGGCGCGCGCCAGCCGGCGCCGCATCGCCACCTGCGAGAGCAGGATCATCAGCCAGACCCAGACCGTCGCGAAGGTGGCGATCGCCGCCACGGTCTGGAACACGTCCTTCGGCGTCAGGTAGTTGAGCACCACGCCCACCAGCAGCGCGCCGGCCATCACCAGCACCGTCATGTAGGGCACGCCCTGTTTCGAGGTGGCGGCCAGCAGGCGCGGCGCCTGGCCCTGCCGGGCCATGCCGTACATCATGCGGCCCGCGCCGAAGATGTCGCTGTTGATCGCCGAGATGGCGGCGCTGATCACCACCACGTTGAGGATGCTGGCGGCCGACTTCACGCCGAGCGCCGAGAAGATCTCGACGAAGGGGCTGCCGCTGGTGCCCACGCCGGTCCAGGGGAAGATCGACATCAGCACGATCATGGTCAGCACGTAGAACAGCAGGATGCGCACCGGCACCGCGTTGATCGCGCGCGGGATCACCTGCTCGGGGTTCTTCGCCTCGCCGGCGCTCATGCCGATCACCTCGATGCCGCCATAGGCGAAGATCACCACCGACAGCGATGCCACCAGCCCGCCGAAGCCGTTCGGCAGGAAACCGCCGTGCGACCAGAGGTTGGCGAGCGAGGGCGCGGCCGCGTCGGCGCTGCCCAGGTGCATGCCGACCACGAGGATCGCGATGCCGCCGACGATCATCGCGCCGATCGCCACCACCTTGATGATCGACAGCCAGAATTCGAGCTCGCCGAACACCTTGACCTGGCAGAGGTTGAGCCCGCAGATGATGGCCACGATCGCCAGCACCCAGATCCATTGCGGCACGCCCGGAAACCAGAAGCCCATGTAGATGCCGAAGGCGGTCACGTCGGCGATCGCCACGATCACCATCTCGAGCGTGTAGGTCCAGCCCGTCACGAAGCCCGCGAAGGGGCCGAGGTTGTCGCTGGCGTACTGGCCGAAGGAGCCGGCCACCGGCTCGCGCACCGCCATTTCGCCGAGCGCGCGCATCACCATGTAGACCGCCGCGCCGCCGACGATATAGGCCAGGATCACGGCCGGGCCGGCCAGGCGGATGGCGGAAGCGGAACCATAGAACAGGCCCGTGCCGATGGCCGAGCCGAGTGCGAGAAAACGGATGTGACGCGCGCCGAGATGGCGTTGCAAGTGCTTCATCGTGTCTCCGTGATTGGATTGGCGGGCCGGCATCACGGCCGGCCGCAGCGCCCGAAGTTGTCTAGTCAAGTTGAATCGAGCGGGGATCATCATACCAATGCTCGGCGCACGGAAAAAGGGGCTGGGGAAGCAAGAATGCCGCGTCCTTTCGGACGCTCGAATCATGTCGAGGCGCACCGATCAGGCCAATCGGCTTAGTCACAAATCACTTGAACAAACAATTGGAGGATTCTGATTTTCTTTAATTGTTGCAAGATCCCCGCATCCGGCCCCTGATGATTCGCGTTTGATGCTACCGTTCGCCACGAGAGAAAAATTCGTAAGAATGATAATGACGAACGACCAGACCAGCCGCCAAACCGGGGTGATGCGCGAAATGACGCGCGTCAGCGTGTCCATCGCAGACATCTTCATACCGTGCCGCATCGCCGATGCCGCCGCGCGCCGATCCCGGCCGCCGGCCTCGATCGCCAGCGCCGCCACTTCGGGCTAGTTATCCGCCTCCAGCGGGGCGCTGCCGAAGCCGTTTCCTCCCCAATCTGATTCGCGCGAATCGCGTGCGCACCGGCCAATGCCGGGGTCCGCGCGTGCGCGCGGCCGTGCCGGCCGGATCCGGCGCCGGCCAACCGTTCCACCGATGTTTTTCAACCGATGAGGAGCCCCTCGATGACTCAACCCATTCGTTCCCGCGCCTGCGTGGCGGCCATGGCCGCCGCGCTCGCGCTCGGCCTCGGCGCCTGCGCGACCGAATCCTCGCGCAGCCTGCCGGTGGCGCCGACCCCGAGCGCCCAGGTGCCGTTCGCCGGCAAGCCGGTGGCGATCTCGGTCGGCAAGTTCGACAACCGCTCCAGCTACATGCGCGGCATCTTCTCCGACGGCATCGACCGCCTCGGCGGCCAGGCCAAGACGATCCTGATCACGCACCTGCAGCAGAGCCGCCGCTTCAGCGTGCTCGATCGCGACAACCTCGACGAGATCCGCCAGGAATCGGCCTTCCTGAAACAGCAGCAGGCCGTGAAGGGCGCGCGCTACGTGGTGACCGGCGACGTGACCGAGTTCGGCCGCAAGGAAGTCGGCGATCACGAGCTGTTCGGCATCCTCGGCAGCGGCAAGCAGCAGGTGGCCTATGCCAAGGTGAACCTGAACATCGTCGATACCGCCACCTCCGAGGTGGTGCTGTCGAGCCAGGGCGCCGGCGAGTTCAGCCTGTCGAGCCGCCAGGTGATCGGCTTCGGCGGCACCGCCAGCTACGACTCGACGCTCAACGGCAAGGTGCTCGACCTGGCGATCCAGGAAGCCGTCGAGCGCCTCGTCGCGCAAGTCGACGCCGGCGCCCTGGGCGCCACCAAGTGAGCCGTGCATAAACGGCCATCCCGCGTTTCACCCTCGACCACACGACCACGATGAAGACCATCACGTTCATCCGCGGCGCCGGGCTGTCGCTCGCCGTCGCCAGCGCGCTGCTGACCGGCTGCGCCGCCCCGGGCACGCCGCCGCTCTACCAATGGGACGGCTACCAGCGCGGCGTCTACGACTACTTCAAGGCCGAGAAGTCGCCGCAGGAGCAGATCGACGCGCTCGAGAAGTCGCTGCAGAAGATCCGCGCGCAGGGCCATCGCCCGCCGCCGGGTTTCGAGGCGCAGCTGGGCGTGCTCTACGCCACCGTCGGCAACGACGAGCAGGCGATGCAGGCCTTCCAGGCCGAGAAGGACGCGTTCCCGGAATCGGCCTCGTACATGGACTTCCTGATGAAGAAGAAGGCCGGCGGCAAGGATGCCGGGCCCGATCCCAAGCCGGCCGTCCAGCCCGCCACGGCGCCCGCCGCCGCTTCGGCGGCCCATCCCGACACCACCGCGCAGGCCGCGAACCACTGACCGGAGCTCCCCATGTTGCAACGCATTTCGATCAAGCTGCTGTCGGCCGTCGCGCTGCTGGCCATGCTGGCTGCCTGCGCGGGCCCCGTCCAGCACCCCGACTACACGGCCTTCAAGCGCAGCCAGCCGAAGTCGATCCTGGTGCTGCCGCCCGTCAACAACACCAACGAGGTGAAGGCGAGCTTCGGCGTGCTGTCGCGGGTCACCCTGCCGCTGGCGGAGTCGGGCTACTACGTGGTGCCGGTCGGCCCGATGGAGGAGACCTTCAAGTACAACGGCCTGACCACGCCCAACGACATCGCCGAGGTGTCGCCCGCCAAGCTGCGTGAGATCTTCGGCGCCGACTCGGCGCTCTACATGACGGTCACCCGTTACGGCACCACCTACCAGGTGATCGACAGCGTCACCGTCGTCTCGGTGAGCGCCAAGCTTGTCGACCTGCGCACCGGCGACGTGCTCTGGACCGGTTCGCAGAGCGCCACCGACAAGGAACTGGGCGGCATGCACGGTGGCGTGCAGGGCGGCGGCATGGTCGGTCTGTTCGTCAACCTGGCCCAGGCGGCCGTCAAGCAGATCGCGAAGACGGTGACCGACGAGAGCGTCGACGTGGCCGGGCTGACCAATGCCAAGCTGCTGTCGGCCGGGCCGCCCAACGGTCTGTTGTACGGGCCGCGCTCGCCGAAGTACGGCACCGACTGAGCCCGCGCGGCGGCCCGGGTTTCGGCTCGGGCCGCCGTGGCGCCGCCTTGCCACGACCCGTCGGACGGATCCGGTTTTCCGGAGCGCCCGACGGGTTTTTATCGTTGACGGTGTCGTTCACGGTACCGCCGGCAGCGGCTCCCACGGCTGTTACAAACTTTCCCGTCCCCGGCTGTCCCGTTTTCCGTTCTCGCGGGTCATGGCTGCAAGGACCGCTGTGGATGGGCGGTATGATCGCGGCTTCGTCCGCGTGCCGCACTGCCGCAAATTCCTGGAGGATTCGCGGCGGCGCGGCGTATCACGTGACTTTCGGAACCTGGATGGACAAGCTGTTGAAGCCTTACCCGACCTCGATCGCCGCGCCCGCGGCGCTGACGGCATGAGCGCCGGCCTCGAGCGCTGGCGGCGGCTGGCGCCGCTGGTGTCGCGGATCGTCTGCGCGATCGGCGGCGGTTACGCGCTCGGCGCGCTGGCCAGCGTGGCCGCGCTGGCCTTGCCGATCGCGGCGCCCCAGGCGGTGCTGACCGGCATGCTGGCCAGTTTCGCGTTCTACACCGGTGCGGTGATCTGGGTGTTCCTGGCGCGCAGCGCGACCCGCGCCTGGGCGGGGTTGCTCGCGGCGGCCTTGCCGCTCGCGGTGGCGGCCGCCTGCGTCGGCGCGGGAGTGATCGCCCGATGAGCATGGCACCGAACCCGACGACGCAACACGCCGCGAACCAGGGCGCGAAATCGGACATGAAGCCGGAAGCGAAACCGGGCGCGAAGCGCGCCGCCCCCAAGCCGCGCGGCGTGCGCCAGAGCATGTCGGACCTGCATACCTGGGCCGGGCTGCTGTGCGGCTGGATTCTCTACGCGATGTTCCTGACCGGCACGGTCAGCTACTTCAAGGACGAGATCTCGCAATGGATGCGCCCCGAACTGGCGCACCAGCAGCACACGCCCGACCCGGCCGAGGTGGCCAGGCGCGTGGTCGGCACCATGGCCACGCTGGCGCCGCAAAGCACGCAATGGGGCATCACGCTGCCGACCGATCGCAGCAACGTGGCGAGCGCGTTCTGGCGGCTCACGCCGGCCGAGATGGGCAAGGGGCGCTTCTTCGGCGAGGCCGCCTTCGATCCGGGCAACGGCCGCGTCACCGCCGCGCGCGACACGCTGGGCGGCGAATTCTTCTACCGCTTCCATTTCCAGTTCTATTACATGTCGCCGATCTGGGGCCGCTGGATCGCCGGCTTCTGCGCGATGTTCATGCTGGTGGCGATCGTCAGCGGCGTGATCACGCACAAGAAGATCTTCGTCGACTTCTTCACCTTCCGCTGGGGCAAGGGCCAGCGTTCCTGGCTCGACGCGCACAACGTGCTGTCGGTGTTCGGCCTGCCGTTCCACCTGATGATCACCTACACGGGCCTGGTCACGCTGATGACCCTGTACATGCCCTGGGGCAACCAGCTCGCGATGAAGACGCCCGGCGAGCAGGCCGCGTTGAACGCGCAGATCAGCGCCTTCATCCAGCCGGCCGCGCCGAGCGGCAGGACGGCGCCGCTCGCGCCGGTCGACGCGATGGTGCGCGTCGCGCAGGCGCGCTGGGGCGAGCACGGGGTGGGCATGGTGACGGTGGTCAATCCCGGCGACGCGATCGCGCGCGTGGCGGTGGCGCGCGCCGAGGCCGGGCGCGTGTCCTCGAGCCCGCAATACCTGGTGTTCGACGGCGCCACCGGCAAGCTGGCCGAGGTGCACGACCGGGTGGGCGGCGCGGCCGAGACGCGCGGCGTGTTCTACGCGCTGCACCTGGGCCGCTTCAGCGACCTGCAACTGCGCTGGCTGTACTTCATCGTCAGCCTGGCCGGCACGGCGATGGTCGGCACCGGGCTGGTGATGTGGACCGTCAAGCGCCGCCAGCAACTGCCGGATCCGACGCGGCCGTATTTCGGCTTCCGGCTGGTCGAGCGGCTCAATATCGCCAGCATCGCCGGCCTGTCGATCGCGATGACGGCTTATCTGTGGGGCAACCGCCTGCTGCCGCTGGACCTGCCGCATCGCCAGGACGGCGAGATCAAGCTGTTCTTCGCGGTGTGGGGCGTGGCCCTGCTGTACGCGCTGCTGCGGCCGGCGCGGCGTGCCTGGATCGAGCTGCTGTGGCTGGCTGCCGGTTTGCTGGCGCTGCTGCCGGTGCTCAACGCGCTGACCACCGCGCGGCCGTTCTGGCGCAGCGTGGCCGAAGGCGATTGGGTATTCGCCGGCTTCGACCTGATGATGTGGGCCTTCGCGGCGCTGCATGCGCTGCTGGCGATCCGCGTGAGTCGCCATCGCGGCCGGGCACGCGCCGCGGGCAAGGGCGGGGCGGGCGGCAAGACGGGCTCCCGCGCCCCGGCCGCGAAACCCGACGAGGCGCGACTCTGATGGTGCCCGCGATGCTGATCGTTTGTCTTGCCGCCTTCGCCTGCCTCGCGCTGGCCATGGAGCGGCACCAGGAAACCGTGTTCGGCAGGGCGCTGGCCGCCGCGCCGACTCGCCTGCTGCGCTGGCTTGGCTGGCTCGGCCTGCTCGCCGGGCTGTGGCTGGCGGTGGCGGCGCGCGGCTGGGCGCTGGGGCTGGTGACCTACAGCGGGGTGACGAGCCTCGCCGCCGGAATCGTGATCGGGGCGCTGATCGTTCGCGAGCGGCGGGGCGCGGCGCGTTGAGTCGATCGCCGGCTCGTCGCGGGATTCATCCAATCAACAAGTCGATAAGAGAGAGGGCGCCATGAAGTGGCTGAAGTGGTTGTTCATCGAGTTCATCGTGCCGATCGCGATCATCATGGCGCTCAATCTCTTGGTCAATTTCGTGCTGACCTGGAGCGGCGTATACGGCAGCTACATCGAGGATGGCGGGACGAAAGCCATAATCAACAGCGTCGGTGGCGTGCTGCTGTACTACCTCGGCAAAACCGTCCACGACGTGCGGCGCGTTCGCCGCTGGCGGAATCGAGGCGATTCCGTCGACTGATTTCAGGGCCGGCGAGCCGCCCCTCTCAGCCCGCCTCGACGATCAATCCCGCCCGCACCGCGCGAATCCGCCGATCCACGAAATACCCGCCGCCTTCCACATAACGCAGCATCAGCCTCCCGCAATCGCGGCAGGCCCAGACATCGCACTGGTTGTACGGGAAGTAGCGCGGCGCGATCGGCGCCTCGGGCGACCAGTATTGCAGGCCGTCGGGCAGGTATTCGTCGTAGGACGGTTCCGCGCCGTCGTCGGCGCGCAAGGTGCCGACCTGCTCCAGCCGGCTCTCGTCGAGCGAGAGCGGCTGCGATTGCCAGCCCTCCAGCGGCGTCCGGCTGCAATCGCAGGCTGCCGCCTGCCGGGCTTCGGCGAGTTCGGCCAGGGCGCGCAGCGCCTTCGCGTCGAGGAGGGGATTCGTCATGAGCGGGCAGGGGATCGGGAGCGGAGCGCCAGTGTAGACGGATTCACCGCGCGGCGCGCTCGGGTCCCGGCGCTCGGCCCGAGCGAATCCCGAGCCGCCCTCAATCGCCGCCGAGCTGGCGGTCCATGCGCGTCATCGCCTCGCGCACCTCGCGCTGGAACTGCGCCAGCGCCTGCGCGGCCGGCGCCGGCGGCTGCAGGGCCGCCCACAGCACCTCGATCAACTGGTCGGCGGTGCGCTCGGTATCGAGCGTGCGCCGCCCCAGGATCGCATCCCACAGCACATGCTCGATCGGCCCGAACACCAGCGAGCGCAGCAGGCTCAGCGGCATGTCCTGGCGCACCTGGCCCGATTCGCGGCCGCGCGCCAGCACCTCCATCAGCGGCGCCGTGTAGCGGCGCTGCAGCTCGCCCAGCTCGTCGCCGAGCATCTGCTGCTTGGCGCGGCCCTCCGACAGCACCAGCGCGCACAAGCCCGTGCCGTTCACCAGCATCAGCCGCAAATGGGTGCGCACGATGAAGGCGAACTGCTCGCGCAGCGGCGCGCCGGCCGGCAGCCCGGCCTCGAAGGCGGCGATGTTCTCGTCGTACCAATCGGCGATCACGCGCGCGCACAGCTCGCGCTTGCCGCGGAAATAGCTGAACACGGTCGCCTCGGACACGCCCACGCGCTGCGCGATCTCGGCCGCCGTCGCGTGTTCATACCCCTTCTCGGCGAACACCTCCCGGCCGGCGCGCAGGATGTCCTGCACGCGCTGCTGCGACTTGCGGCCGGCGGGCGCGCGGCTGCCCTCGGCGCGATCGGGTCTGACGGGCGTATCGGTCATGGCGTGAACGGGCAAGAACGGAACGATGCCGCCGATGATAGCCGAGATTCCGATGAAATTTGAGTGACACTCAAAAAATCGTTGACGCGCCCTCGACGCCCGCGCGACACTATGCGCCATCAATCCACATCAAATGACCTGGTTCGATCGATCGACGTCCGGGAACAATTCTGAGCACAACTCAGATCGAGACACCCCACCGGATCGGCCGAACGCACTTTCTGGAATCGGAGGACACATGAGCAACCTGCCCGGCGTGCAATTCATGCTTGGAGAGGACATCGAGATGCTGCGCGACGCGGTGGCCGCGTTCGCCGCCAAGGAGATCGCCCCGCGCGCGGCCGAGATCGACCGCAGCGACCAGTTCCCGATGGACCTCTGGCGCAAGTTCGGCGAGCTCGGCGTGCTCGGCATGACGGTGAGCGAGGAATACGGCGGCACCGACCTCGGCTATACCGCCCACATGGTGGTGATGGAGGAGATCTCGCGCGCCTCGGCCTCGGTCGGCCTGTCCTACGGCGCCCATTCCAATCTCTGCGTCAACCAGATCAACCGCAACGGCAGCGAGGCGCAGAAGCGCCGCTACCTGCCCAAGCTGATCTCCGGCGAGCACATCGGCGCGCTGGCGATGAGCGAGCCGAACGCCGGCTCGGACGTGGTCAGCATGAAGCTGCGCGCCGACAAGCGCGGCGGCCACTACGTGCTGAACGGCACCAAGATGTGGATCACCAACGGCCCCGATTGCGACACCCTGGTGGTCTATGCCAAGACCGAGCCGGAGGCGGGTGCGCGCGGCATGACGGCCTTCATCGTCGAGAAGGGCATGAAGGGCTTCTCGGTGGCGCAGAAGCTCGACAAGCTCGGCATGCGCGGCTCGCACACGGGCGAGCTGGTGTTCCAGGACGTCGAGGTGCCCGAGGAGAACGTGCTGGGCGAGGTGGGCGGCGGCGTGAAGGTGCTGATGAGCGGCCTCGACTACGAGCGCGCGGTGCTGGCGGGCGGCCCGACCGGCATCATGGCGGCCTGCCTCGACGCGGTGGTGCCCTACATCCACGATCGCAAGCAGTTCGGCCAGTCGATCGGCGAGTTCCAACTGATCCAGGGCAAGGTGGCCGACATGTACACCAACTTCCAGGCCTGCCGCGCCTATCTGTACGCGGTCGGCCGCCATCTCGACGCGGCCGGCAGCGGCCATGTGCGCCAGGTCCGCAAGGACTGCGCCGGGGTGATCCTCTACACCGCCGAGCGCGCCACCTGGATGGCCGGCGAGGCGATCCAGATCCTCGGCGGCAACGGCTACATCAACGAATACCCGGTCGGCCGGCTGTGGCGCGACGCCAAGCTCTACGAGATCGGCGCCGGCACCAGCGAGATCCGCCGCATGCTGATCGGCCGCGAACTGTTCGCCGAAACGGCCTGAGCCCGCGCCACGGAGCCCACACGATGCCGATCCTCGAATCGAAACTGAACCCCCGCTCGGACGAATTCCGCGCCAACCAGGCCGCGCTCGACGCGCTGGTGGCCGACCTGCGCGACAAGGTCGAGCGGCTCGCCCAGGGCGGCGGCCAGGCCGCGCGTGACAAGCACGTGGCGCGCGGCAAGCTGCTGCCGCGCGAGCGCATCGCCTTGCTGCTCGATCCGGGCACGCCGTTCCTGGAGCTCTCGCAGCTGGCCGCCTACGGCATGTACAACGACGACGCGCCCGGCGCCGGCATCATCACCGGCATCGGCCGGATCGCCGGCCGGGAATGCGTGATCGTCTGCAACGACGCCACCGTGAAGGGCGGCACCTACTACCCGGTGACCGTCAAGAAGCACGTGCGCGCCCAGGAGATCGCGGCCGAGAACCGGCTGCCCTGCGTCTACCTGGTCGATTCGGGCGGCGCGAACCTGCCGAACCAGGACGAGGTGTTTCCCGATCGCGATCATTTCGGCCGGATCTTCTACAACCAGGCCAACCTGTCGGCGGCCGGCATCGCGCAGATCGCGGTGGTGATGGGCTCCTGCACGGCCGGCGGCGCCTACGTGCCGGCCATGAGCGACGAGTCGATCATCGTCAGGGAGCAGGGCACCATCTTCCTGGGCGGCCCGCCGCTGGTGAAGGCCGCCACCGGCGAGGAAGTCAGCGCCGAGGACCTGGGCGGCGGGGACGTGCACACGCGCCTGTCCGGCGTGGCCGACCATCTCGCGCAGAACGACGCGCACGCGCTGTCGATCGCGCGCTCGATCGTCGGCAACCTGGGCGGCAAGGCGCCGCCGCCGCTGGCCCTGGCCGAGCCGCTGCCGCCGCGCCACGACCCGGCCGAGCTGTCGGGCGTGATCCCCAGCGACACCCGCAAGCCCTTCGACATCCGCGAGGTGATCGCGCGCATCGTCGACGATTCGGCCTTCGACGAATTCAAGGCGCGCTACGGCACCACGCTGGTGACCGGCTTCGCCAGGATCTGGGGCCACCCGGTCGGGATCGTCGCCAACAACGGCATCCTGTTCTCGGAATCGGCGGTGAAGGGCGCCCACTTCATCGAGCTGTGCTGTCAGCGCAAGATCCCGCTGGTGTTCCTGCAGAACATCACCGGCTTCATGGTCGGCCGCAAGTACGAGAACGAAGGCATCGCGCGCCACGGCGCGAAGATGGTGACGGCCGTGGCCACCGCCAAGGTCCCCAAGTTCACGGTGATCATCGGCGGCTCGTTCGGCGCCGGCAACTACGGCATGTGCGGGCGCGCCTACTCGCCGCGCTTCCTGTGGATGTGGCCGAACGCGCGCATCTCGGTGATGGGCGGCGACCAGGCCGCCTCGGTGCTGGCCACGGTGCGCCGCGACGGCATCGAGTCGCGCGGCGGCAGTTGGTCGGCCGAGGAGGAAGCGGCCTTCAAGGCGCCGATCCGCGAGCAATACGAGCAGCAGGGCCACCCGTATTACGCCAGCGCGCGCCTGTGGGACGACGGCGTGATCGAGCCGGCGCAGACCCGCGACGTGCTCGCCCTGGGCCTGGCCGCCGCCATGAACGCGCCGATCGAGGACACGCGCTTCGGCGTGTTCCGCATGTAAGGAGGCAGGGATGCGATACGAGACGATCCGGATCACCGAGCAAGCGCGCATCGCGACGGTCACGCTGGCGCGGCCCGAGGTGCGCAACGCCTTCAACGAAACCATGATCGCCGAGCTGACGGCCGCCTTCGTCGAACTCGACGCGCAGGCGCAGGTGCGCGCCGTGGTGCTGGCCGCGGAAGGCCCGTCGTTCTGCGCCGGCGCCGACCTGAACTGGATGCGCCGGATGGCCGGCTACAGCGACGACGAGAACCGCGCCGACGCGCGGCTGCTGGCGCGCATGCTGGAGGCCGTGTATCGCTGCGGCAAGCCGGTGATCGCGCGCGTGCACGGCGACGCCTATGCCGGCGGGGTGGGCCTGGTCGCCGCCTGCGATATCGCCGTCGCGGCCGTGCCGGCGCGCTTCTGCCTGTCGGAGGCGCGGCTCGGGCTGATCCCGGCGACCATCGCGCCCTACGTGGTGCGCGCGCTCGGCGAACGCGCCTCGCGCCGCTACTTCACCACCGCCGAGGTGTTCGACAGCACGCGCGCCGCGCAACTCGGCCTGATCCACGAGGCCGTGCCGGCCGAGGCGCTCGACGCCACCATCGCGCAACTGGCCGAGACGCTGCGCAACAACGGGCCCGACGCGGTGCGCGCCTGCAAGCGGCTCGCGGCCGAGGTGGCCGGCCGCGCGCTCGACGACGCGCTGATCGAGCAGACCGCCGACTGGATCGCGGCCACCCGCGCCGGCGCCGAGGCGCGCGAGGGCATCGCGGCCTTCCTCGACAAGCGCTCGCCGTCCTGGCGCGAGTGAGCCGACCGAGCCGCGTGCGCCAAGGCGCTTCCGAACCCGATTACCGACATCCGACCACCATGTTCGACAAGATCCTGATCGCCAATCGCGGCGAAATCGCCTGCCGCGTGGCCGCGACCTGCCGCCGGCTCGGCATCGCGAGCGTCGCCGTCTATTCGGACGCCGACGCGCGGGCCAAGCACGTCGAGGCCTGCGACCAAGCCGTGCCGATCGGCGGCGCCGCGGCCGCCGACAGCTACCTGCGCTACGAGCGCATCATCGAGGCCGCGCGCGCCACCGGCGCGCAGGCGATCCATCCCGGCTACGGCTTCCTGTCCGAGAACGAGGACTTCGCCGAGGCCTGCGCGGCCGCCGGCATCGTCTTCATCGGGCCGCCGGTCGCGGCGATCGCGGCGATGGGCTCGAAGGCCGCCGCCAAGGCGCTGATGCACGAGGCCGGCGTGCCGCTGGTGCCCGGCTACCACGGCGACGACCAGGACCCGGCGCTGCTGCATCGCGAGGCCGACGCGATCGGCTACCCGGTGTTGCTCAAGGCCAGCGCCGGCGGCGGCGGCAAGGGCATGCGGGTGGTCGAGCGCTCGGCCGATTTCCCGGCCGCGCTCGCGTCCTGCCAGCGCGAGGCCGCCAGCAGCTTCGGCAACGACCGCGTGCTGATCGAGAAATACCTGCAGCGCCCGCGCCACGTCGAGGTGCAGGTGTTCGGCGACACGCTGGGCAATATCGTCTACCTGTTCGATCGCGACTGCTCGGTGCAGCGCCGCCACCAGAAGGTGCTCGAGGAGGCCCCGGCGCCGGGCCTGTCGGACGCGCAGCGGCGCGCGATGGGCGATGCGGCGGTGGCCGCCGCGCGCGCGGTGGGCTACGTGGGCGCCGGCACGGTCGAGTTCATCGTCACCGGCGAGCAGTTCTACTTCATGGAGATGAACACGCGCCTGCAGGTCGAGCACCCGGTCACCGAGATGATCAGCGGGCTGGACCTGGTCGAGTGGCAACTGCGCGCGGCTTCGGGCGAGCCGCTGCCGCTGCGCCAGGACGAATTGCGCGTCAACGGCCATGCCATCGAGGCGCGTCTCTACGCCGAGAATCCGGCGCGCGGCTTCCTGCCGTCGACGGGCACGCTGCGCCATCTGCGGCTGCCGCGAGGCGCGGAATTCACCATCGGCACCGCCGTGCGCGTCGACAGCGGCGTGCGCGAGGGCGATGCGATCACGCCGTTCTACGACCCGATGATCGCCAAGCTGATCGTGCACGGCGCCGACCGCGCCGAGGCGCTCAAGCGCATGGCGCGCGCGCTGCGCGACTGCGAGGCGGTCGGCCTGTCGACCAACGTGGACTTCCTGCAGCGGATCGTGGCCAGCGAGCCCTTCGCCACGGCCGATCTCGATACGGGGCTGATCGAGCGCAACCACGAGACCTTGTTCGCGGCCCGGCCGCTCGCGCCGGTGGCCGTGGCGCTGGCCTGCGCGGCGCTGCTGGCGCGCGAGGGGGCGACGGCGGCGGCAGCAGACAAGGGCAAGGGCGGAATCGGCAGCATGACCGCGCAGGCGGCCTCGCCCTGGGGCGCGCTGGGCAACTGGCGCCTCAACGGCGACTATCGCCGCCAGCTCGACTGGCAGTTGCCCGAGCGCGACACGGCGCTGGCGGTTCGCTACGAACACGGCGCGCGCGGCGGCGCATCGCTCGCGATCGGCGAGGACGAAGCCCTGGCGTTCAGCTGGGCGGCCGGCGCCACGCCGCTCGACCTGGTGGTGACGATCGGCGGCGAACGCGGCGCGGGCCGCGTGGTGGCGGACCGCGACAACTTCCACGTATTCGTCGACGGCACGGCCGAAAGCTTCGTCTGGGAGAACCCGCTGGCGCACGCCGGCGATGCCGAGCACGGCGGCGGCAGGCTGACCGCGCCGATGCCGGGCAAGGTGATCGCGGTATTGGTGGAAGCCGGGCAGAAGGTCGAGGCCGGCGCGCCGCTGATCGTGATGGAGGCGATGAAGATGGAGCACACCATCGGCGCGCCCAGCGCCGGCGTGGTGGCCGAGGTGCTGTATGCCGTCGGCGACCAGGTGGCCGACGGAGCGCAGTTGATCACGCTGGACACCGCGGCCTGATCGAGGGTCGCCATCGCGTGTAGGGAAGGCGGGACGCAGCGATGCGTCTCGCCTTTTTCGTTGCGGCGGGGCCTCAATGCCCGCGATACAGCGCGCGCAACTCGGCGGCCGAAACGGCCGGCCGCGCCCCCGATTCCGACGTGCCGCGGGTTTCGCTGCCCATGCCGTCCATGTCCTCGGCGGCGGCCACGCGTGCCTGCGCCGCCTGGAGGGCTTCGGGGTAATGATTCTTGTCGCCGTTCGGGCTGAAGCCGGCCTTCTCGAGCTGGACCAGCTCGGCGATGACCTGGGCGCGGGTGAGGGACGAGCCCGGTTGCGCGGCGAAGGCGATGGCCGGCGCGGCGACGAGGGCGGCCAGCAGGAGGTTGGCGACAGGGTTCTTCATGATCCGGATTCCTGAGTAAGAAGACGATGGATTGGCTGGTGAGGTGATGCCTGGCGCCGCGCTCAGCGCAGCGAACGGAAGCTCGTGCGCAGTTCGCCGGCCAGCGCCAGCGGCTGCTCCCAGGCCGCGAAATGGCCGCCCTTGGGCATGCGCTGGTAATGGATCAGCTTCGGATAGGCCTGCTCGGCCCAACTGCGCGGCGCCGCGTAGATCTCGTCCGGGAACACGCTGACGGCCACCGGAATCGCGACATGCTTGGGCTCGAAGAAGTTGAGCTTGTTCTCCCAGTAGAGCCGCGCCGAGGACACGCCGGTGCGCGTCAGCCAGTACAGCGTGATGTTGTCGAGGATGTCGTCCTGCGTCAGGCCCTCCTGCGCGCCCTGGAACACGCGCGCGATCAACGCCTGGCTGGCCGCGTCGTGGTCGAGGATCCAGGCCGCCAGCCCGATCGGCGAATCCTCGATGCCGTACAGCGTCTGCGGGCGATTGGCCATTTCCTGCGCATAACCGAGCCCGTGCCGGTAGAAGCTGTCGAGCTGTTCATAGGCATGCCGTTCCTCGGCCGAGAGGCCCGCCGGTGCCGGCTTGCCGTCCTTGAGCGCCTGGGCGATGCCGTCCGGCACGGTGGCGGGCATGTTGGTATGGATGCCGAGCAGCCCCGGCGGCGCGAGCCGGGCCATCTGCTCGGTCACCGCATTGCCCCAGTCGCCGCCTTGCGCCACGTAGCGCGTGTAGCCGAGCCGCTGCATCAGCATCACCCAGGCGCGCGCGATCCGCACCGGGTCCCAGCCCGTCGCGCTCGGCTTGCCCGAGAAGCCGTAGCCGGGCAGCGAGGGGATCACCAGGTCGAAGGCGTCGTCGGCGCTGCCGCCGTGGGCGGTCGGATCGGTCAGCGGGCCGATGATCTTCAACTGCTCGATGATCGAGCCGGGCCAGCCATGCGTGACGATCATCGGCAGCGCGCCGCGATGCTTCGAGCGCACGTGGATGAAGTGGATGTCCAGGCCGTCGATCCCGGTCACGAATTGCGGCAGCGCGTTCAGGCGCGCCTCCATGCGGCGCCAGTCGTAACCGCCGGCCCAGCGCTTCGCGAGCGCCTGCATGGTGGCGAGCTGCACGCCCTGCGAGGCGTCGTCGACGGTCTCGCGCTCGGGCCACTGGGTGTCGCGCACGCGGCGGCGCAGTTCAGTGAGCCGGGCTTCGGGGACGTGGATGCGCAGCGGGCGGATCGCCTCGGGCTTGCCGCCCGCGGCCGGTGCCGCGTCGGCGATCGAGGCGGCGGCCGGATCGGTATCGGCGAAGGCCAGCCGGCTCAGCGAACCGGCGGTGAGCGTGGCGGCGGCGACGCCGATGAAACGGCGGCGGGCAGGGATCGAATGGTCTTGTGGCATGGCGGGCTCCTGTCGTGCCGGCGGGGGGGGCCGGTCGGTGGTGAGGCGGTAACGAGGCTGGCGCGGCGGCGGGTGCCGGCACGCATCGATGCACGGATTCGAATGCGCCGGCGACCTGGCCTTGCCTGCGTCGTCGATTTGAATCGCATGCGATGTGATCGAGTGCGTCGCATTCTAATCAAGTGGCTCGTCATGTCAAGCGGTTGCGACTGAATCGCATCCGATATTTATCGCGATGATTTCGACTGAGGATTGGCGGTGGATTCGCCCGGTTCCAGGGCCGGCCGCCGCCGGGCAGGGCGGTGGAACGTATCGAGCGCGCCTTGCGCGGCACGGGCCGATGCGGGCGGGACAGCGCCGATCGGCCCATCGCGCGCAAAAATGTGGCGCCCCGGCCTCACCGGGCCCGGCCAGCGGTCGGAAGCGGGGCGCCGCTGCGCTATGATCACGCCTTTTGATCGCGCCGCCCGGCGCGAGCGCTTTTCCGACTTCCCGATGAAACGACGACTGTCCGCGGCTGCGCTGCGCCCATTCCCGCGTCCGCGCGCCTTGCAACGGCAACTGGGCCTCGGCCTGACCGTGATGGCCGCGCATGCCGCCGCCGCGCCCGCCGACACGCCCGTGCCGGCACCGGTTCCGGCTTCCGAGGCGCGTGCCGGCAAGGACACCGAGCCGGCCGTGCGCGTGCTGCCGACGGTCGACGTTTCCGGCTCGGCCAATGCCGGCTGGCGGGCCCGCAGCGCCTCGGTGACGGGCCGCGACGACGCCTCGATCCTCGATACGCCGGCCTCGGTCACGGTGGTGAGCGCCGCGCGGATCGCCGACCAGCAGGCCAGGACGCTGGCCGACGTGCTGCGCAACGACGCCTCGATCAATGCCGACTACACGCCGGTCGGCTATTACGGCAACTTCACGATCCGCGGCTTCCCGCTCGATCCGGCCAGCGCGATCCGGCTGGACGGCCTGACGCTGTCCGGCGAGCAGAACGTGGCGCTCGAGAACAAGCAGCGCGTCGAGATCCTGAAGGGGCTGGCCGCGATCGACAGCGGCGTGCTATCGCCGGGCGGCATCGTCAACTTCGTCAGCAAGCGCCCGGAAAACGTCTCGAGCGTGACGGCCGGCGTCGACAGCCGCGGCTCGACCTCGGCCGCGGTCGACCTGGGGCGCCGCTTCGGCCCCGACAAGCAATTCGGCTTCCGTATCAACGCGGCGAAGGAGAACCTCCATTCCTACGTCGACGACGCCAACGGCCGCCGCTCCTTCGCCTCGCTCGCGGCCGACTGGAACATCACGCCGCGCGCCAGCCTGCAGGTGAACGCCGAGTTCCAGCAATGGATCCAGCGCTCCGTGTCGGGCTACCAGTTGCTGGGCGGCACGGTGGTGCCGCCGGCCGCCTCGGCCTCCAAGCTGCTCGGCGTGCAGCCCTGGGCCAAGCCGGTCACCACCGACGCGCTCAACCTCAACGCGCGCTTCGACTACGCCTTCAACGACGACTGGCGCGCCTACGTCACCGGCGGTCGCAGCCGCACCATGATCGACGACAACGTGGCCTTCGCCTATGGCTGCGCCTACGTGCCGAGCTGCGGCGCCGGCGGCACCTCGCCGTTCTTCTTCGCCTCGAACGGCGATTTCGACGTCTACGACTACCGCAGCCCCGGCGAATACCGCCGCAACGACGAGGTGCGCGCGGCGCTGGCCGGCAAGTTCAGCACCGGCGCGCTGCGCCACGACGTGCTGTTCGGCGTGGGCGCGCTGCATCGCGTGGTGCGCCTGTCCACCTCGGTCTACGACTATGTCGGCAGCGAAAACATCTACGGCCCGGACCTGAGCTTCGATCCCTCGCCGAACAGCGCGAGCCAGTCGTATCCGCAGCTCGACGCCTGGCAGGTCTCGCTGTTCGCCTCCGACAAGATCAGCCTCGGCGATCACTGGCAAGTGCTGGCGGGCGGCCGGCAGGTGCTGCTGCGCCAGCGCGCCTGGACCAGCCAGGACGGCGAGCCGACCCGCACCGACCGCAGCAAGTTCCTGCCGCAACTGGCTCTGGTCTACAAGCCGGTGGCGCCGCTGACCTTCTACGGCTCCTACAGCAAGGACCTGTCGCTGGGCGACCAGGCGCCGGTGCGCGCCAGCAACGCCTACGCCTTCCTGCCGCCGCTCGAATCGAACGCCTACGAAGTGGGCGCGAAATACGACTGGGCCAACCGCCTGACGCTGACGGCCGCCGCCTTCACCATCAGCAAGCCCTTCGAGTTCGCCCAGCCCGATTCGACGGACGCCGGCTACACCTTCGTGCAGCGCGGCCGCGAGCGCCACGACGGCATCGAGCTCGGCGCCTCGGGCCGCCTGACCGAGCGGCTGTCGCTGAACGCCACGCTCGCGGCGATCCGCGCCCGCGCGTACGATTCCGGAACGCCCGCCTACGAGGGCCACCAGGTGATCAACGTGCCGGCACTGCGCGCCACCCTGAACGCCGATTACGCGGTGCCGGGCCTGCCCGGTTTCGACCTGCTCGGCGGTCTCGAGTACAGCGCCAGCCGCACCGCCAACGAGGAGGGCAGCGCGCGCGTGCCGGGCTGGATCGTGGTGAACGCCGGCGCGCGCTACAGCACCAAGCTCGGCGGGCACCGCGTCACCGCGCGGCTGTGGGTCGACAACCTGTTCAACCGCTATTACTGGCGCGATGCCGGCGAACTGCAGGGCGACGCCTACCTGTTCATCGGCGCGCCGCGCACGGCACGCTTCTCGGTCACCTACGATTTCTGACCCGGCACGGAGCCCCGGCCTTATGTCACCTCTCGAAATAGCCGGCGTGGTGGTCAGCGCGCTCGCGATCTGGCTGACCGCGCGGCGCCATCTGCTGTGCTGGCCGGTCGGGCTCGCTTCGGTCGCCTTGTACGCCTGGATCTTCCTCGATGCCAAGCTCTATTCGGACATGCTGCTGCAGGGCGCCTTCGCGGCGCTGCAGCTGTATGGCTGGTATCGCTGGCTGGCGCAGCGGCGGCTCGATGCCGGCCGCGTGGCGGGCGCCGATGCCGCGCACGTGGTGCCGGAGCGCGGCGTCGGCTGGCGCCGCGTGGCGCCCGACCTGCTCGCGGCGGTGCTGCTGAGCGCCTTGCTGGGCGGCGCGATGGCGCGCTGGACCGATGCCTCGCTGCCCTATGTCGACGCCACGCTGACTGCCTTCAGCCTGGTCGCGCAGTACTGGACCGCGCGCCGCTACATCGCCTCGTGGCAGCTGTGGTGCGTGGTCGACGTGATCTACGTGGGCATGTTCGTCTACAAGGCGCTGTACCTGACGGCCGGCCTGTATGCGCTGTTCGTGGTGCTGGCCGCGATCGGCTGGCGCGACTGGGCGCGTGCGCTGGCGCGCGCCGAGGCCGAGACCGAGACCGAGACAATCGCGCCGCGTCTCGACGCCGGCGGGCGCGCATGAACGCGATGCCGTCAGCCGGGGCCGCGCGATGAGCGCCGATTCCCGTTCCCGATCCGGGCCGCCGACGCAGCCAGGCCCGCCGCCCGCGCCGCTCGCCGGCGTCGAGCCGGGCGATGCGAGCGCGCCGCCGCAGTTCACCGTCGACGGCGAGAGCACCGAGCGCGACTGGCCGCTGATCACGCGTGACGAGGTGGCCGCGCTGCTGGCGGGTTATCCGCGCCTCGGACCGGTGGCGAGACTCGCCTGGCACAGCCCGCGGCCGTTCTCGGCCGCCGTGCTGGCCGGCATGGCCGACGGCGGCGAGGTATTCGTCAAGCGCCATCACGCCAGCATCCGCGACGTGGCCGGGCTCGAGGAAGAGCATCGCTTCATCGCCCACCTGCGCGGGCAGGGCCTGCCGGTGGCCGAGGTGCTGGCCGATGCGCGGGGCAGCACGGCGACGCGGCGCGGCGACTGGACCTACGAGGTGCATGCGGCCTCGCCGGGCGTGGATGTCTATCGCGGCGTGATGTCGTGGAAACCGTTCCTGCATGCCTCGCACGCGGTGGCGGCCGGGCGCATGCTGGCCACCCTGCATCGCGCCTCGGCCGGCTTCGACGCGCCGGCGCGTCGGCCCAAGCCGCTGCTGTCGAGCTTCCGGGTGCTGGGCGAGCCCGACCTGGGCGCCGCGCTCGACGCCTGGGTGGCCGCCCAGCCGCGCCTGGCGCGCGCCCTGGGCGGGCGCGACTGGCACGGCGACGTGTTGCGCGAGATCGGCCCCTTCCATCGCGAACTGGTGCCCTTGCTCGATACGCTGGCGCCGCTCTGGACCCATGGCGACTGGCATGCCTCGAACCTGCTGTGGCGCGGCGAGGGCGCCGAGGCGACGGTGGCCACCGTGCTCGACTTCGGCCTTGCCGACCGCACTTGCGCGGTGCTCGACATCGCCACCGCGATCGAGCGCAACCTGGTCGACTGGCTAGCGCCCGAGGCGACGCGGCGCGTCGAATACGAGCATCTGCATGCCTTGCTGGATGGATATGAATCGGTGCTGCCGCTGTCGGATGCGGCCTATCGCGCGCTGGCCGCGCTGCTGCCCATCGTCCATACCGAGTTCGCGCTGTCCGAAGTCGAGTACTTCAACGGCATCCTCGCCTCGCCGGCCGGTACCGAAGCCGCCTACGACACCTACCTGATCGGCCATGCGCGCTGGTTCGCCGGGCCGCAAGGGCAGCGCCTGCTGGGCGTGCTGCGCTCGCGGCGGCCGCGCGCCTGAAGGCCGGCCGGAGTCGGCCCGCGTCCGAACCCGAGCCTGCCGGCCGGGTTCGCGCCGCTAATGCGCCGCTCCGGTATCTCCCAAGCGTTCCACCACCAGTTCCACGAAGCGGCTCAGGCGCGGCTGGCGCCGCATGTCGCGGTGATAACCGAGCCAGGTCTCGCGGCTGGGCGGCGCCTCGCCGAGATCGAGCCGCACGAGGCCCGGCGTGGCCTCGCCGAGGGGGATCGGCAGCACCGCCAGGCCCACGCCCAGCGCGCAGAGCCGCGCCTGCGTCTCGCGGCTGTTGCTGCGCGCGGCCACCGCCGCCTCGGGCAGGCGCCGCTGGATCCAGCCCACGTCGGGCATCGCGCCGAACGCGGTATCCATCAGCACCAGCCGGCAGCCGCGACCGCGCGCGGGCAGCTCGGCCGGCGCCCCGGCCGCGGCGTAGACGGCATAGGCGGTGCTCAGCAGGCGGCGGCTCACCACGTCGGGCTCGACGAAGGGCGCGATCCGCATCACGCAGTCGGCCTCGCGATGCGGCAGGCTGTAGAGCCGCGGATCGGCCAGCAGCTCGACCGTCACGCCCGGGTGCCGCGCCGTGTATTCGGCGATCACCGGCGCGAGACGCAGCGAGCCGAACCAGTCCGAGCAGGACACGCGCAGCAGGCCCGAGAGCTGCATCTGCGCGCCCGACAACTCACGCAGCGCCGCCAGCGCCTCGATCTCCATGCGCTCCGCATGCACCAGCAGCGCCTGGCCTTCGTCGGTGGGAATGAAACCGTGCTGGGTGCGCTGGAACAGCCGCTGGCCGAGCTGCTGCTCGAGCGCCTTGAGCCGGCGGCCCATGGTCGGCTGGGTCTGCCCGAGCCGGCGCGCGGCGGCGCCCAGGCTGCCCTCGCGGGCAATCGCGAGGAATACGCGCACGTCGCTCCAGTCGATGTCTCCCATCGCCTTCCATCCATTCATTTATGCATGAGCAAGATGCGATCTTAGCGAGTTCTCATGCGTAATTGTTGTTGATAGAGTGGCGTCCAGATACCGAACCTGCCCAGGAGAACGACGATGAACCCCAATCCCAAGACCATGCGCGCCTGGATCGTGGACGCGCCCGACGCGCCGTTTCGCGAGATCGAGCTGCCGATTCCCGAGCCGCGCGCCGGCGAGGTGCTGGTACGGGTCGAGGCGAGCGGCGTCAACCCGCTCGACACCAAGATCCGCGCCGGCAGCGCCGCCCATGCGCGCCATCCCTTGCCGGCCGTGCTCGGCATCGACCTGGCCGGCAGCGTCGAGCGCGTCGGCGAGGGCGTGAGCGGCTTCGCGCCCGGCGACGCGGTCTGGGGCGCGGCCGGCGGCGTGGGCGGGATCAGCGGCAGCATGGCGCAATGGGTGGCCGTCGACGCACGGCTGCTGGCGCGCCAGCCGGCGGGCCTGTCGATGCGCGAGGCGGCCGCGCTGCCGCTGGCCGCGATCACTGCCTGGGAAGGGCTGGTGGACAACGCCCGGGTGCAGGCCGGAGAGAACGTGCTGGTGATCGGCGCGGCCGGCGGCGTCGGGCATGTGGCGACGCAACTGGCGCTGGCGCGCGGCGCCCGGGTGTTCGGGGTCGCGAGCGAGCGCGATGCCGGCTACCTGCGCTCGCTGGGCGCGCACTTCGTCGACCGGGCCGCCGCGGTCGAGGCCTGGGTGGCCGAGCACACCGGCGGACGCGGTTTCGACGTGGTCTACGACAGCGTCGGCGCGCTCGACGCCGCCTTCCAGGCGGTGCGGCCGTTCGGCCGCGTGACCAGCGCGCTCGGCTGGGGGACCGTGTCGCTCGCGCCGCTGTCGTTCCGCTCGGCGCAGTACGCGGGGGTATTCACGCTGCGGCCGCTGCTGACGGGGCAGGGCCGCGAGGCGCATGGCCGGATCCTGATGGAGACCGCGGCGCTGGTCGAGGCGGGACGACTCGCGCCGCGGCTCGAACCGCGCCGCTTCGCGATCGGCCAGGCCGATGCCGCCCACGCGCTGGTGCGCGAGGGCCAGGCGCGCGGCAAGGTGGTGCTGGAGCTCGGCTGAGCCGCCGGCACGCCGTGTAATCCGCGATAAGACAAGGCGCTGCATCGATCCGGAATAAAGCCCAGCCGCCGCCGTCTTTCCATCGCCACGGGAGCAAGTCTGCCGTGGCGAGCCGTGCTTGCGGCGATTGTGCCGGCAAACACCGACACAACAGGCCGCCCGGCCGCTTGCCGTTTGGCTAGGGCCGGGCCGGATCGGCGTCCAGCGTCACGAGGCTCGACTGCTGGGCGGCCGGCAGCCAGAAGGCCAGCCGCGCGCGGAGTTCCGCCTCGCTGCCGCCGGTGCGGCGCGCCGCGGCGCGGGCGCAATCGGCCAGCGAGGCCGGCCCGTTTGCGGCTCGACGCAGCGCGTGGAACTGCCAATCGGCCAGCCGCTCCATCGACACCCGAAACCGGTGGCGACGGATCGCGACGCGGTCGATCTCGAACTCGGGCGCTTCCGCCGGGCGTTCGCCCCGCAGCCAGGGACGCAGGCTGTCGGCGCGATGCCGCAGCGCGATCAGCCGGGTGGTGGCGGGCAGGGCGAGCTGCCAGCCCGCGCCGGCCAGCAGCGAGAGCGGCTCGGCCGGCGCGGCCGGCTCGCGCTGTTCCAGGCCCGCGGCGCGGCCGCTTTCGGCGATGGCCCGCTCCAGCGTCGCCAGCGCCAGCGCGAAGCTCTGCATGGCCGGGCGCGGCCCGTTCGCCATGCGGCGCTGCGAGCGCAGCAGGAAGGCCGGGAACTCGGCGCCCAGCGTGTGCAGCGTCGGCGAGCGCGAGGGATGCCGGTTCAGGTAGGCGCGCGCGAAGAAGCGAAACAGCGAGGGGCCCAGCAGACGCAGCAGGGCCGGGAATTCCGCCTCGAGGCAAGCGATCAGGCGCATCCAGTAGCCGTCCGCGTAGACCGCCAGCCGCGCGCGCGGGTCGATGCCGGCGGGCGTGGCGATCACGCGCTCGATGCCGACGCCATGCAGCGCCCGGGCCTGCGCGAGCCCGGCGCCGAGCCCGCCGGGATGCGTGGTGGCGGCCTGCATCCAGTGCTGGATCGCGGGCAGGTCGAGCTCGCCGGTCAACTCGGCGGCCAGCGGGGCGTCATCCATCGATCGCCTCCGGGACGAGATAGTGGAGCGGGGTGGAGAGCGCCATTTCGCTCGTCTCCACGGTTTGCGGCGCCGCGTCGGCAAGCGCTGCCGTTGCCTCGCCGCGGGCCGCGCGCCGCGCCTTGTCGAGCTCGGCCAGCAGGCCCTCGTAGTCGGGCAGGTTCGCGTCCCATTCGAGCAGGGTCGAGACGCCGCCCGTCAATTGCTGCGCCAGGCGATACAGATCCCAGACGCCGGGCGGCACCGGCTGGTCGTGCGTGTCGACCAGGCAGTCGCCGCATCGCGTGTGGCCGGCCAGGTGCAGTTGCACGATGTGCTCGGGCGGCAGCGCGCGCAGGTAGGCCTCGGCATCGAAGCCGTGATTGAAGGCGCTGACGAAGACATTGTTGACGTCGAGCAGCAGCCCGCAGCCGGTGCGTTCGGCCAGCCGCGCCAGGAATTCGCATTCGGGCATCGTCGAGGCCTGGAACTGCACGTAGCTCGACGGATTCTCGAGCACCAGCGCGCGCCCCAGCACCTGCTGCACGGCATCGACGCGCGCGGCGACGTGCTCGAGCGAGGCCGGGTCGAGCGGCAGCGGCAGCAGGTCGTGCGAATTGTGCGAGCCCAGGCCGGTCCAGCATAGATGATCGGAAACCCAGGCCGCGCGCAGCTCCTCCATCAGGCGCCGCAGCTGGCCCAGGTAGGCCGTGTCGAGCGGCGCGTCCGAGCCGATCGACAGGGACACGCCGTGCATCACGATCGGCACCTCGGCGGCGATCCGGTCGAGCATCGCGCGCTGGTAGCCGGCGTCCTCGAAGTAGTTTTCGGAAATGATCTCGAACCAGTCGACGCGCGGGCCGTCGGCGAGGATCGCCGGCAGGTGCTGCGCACGCAGCCCGACGCCGAAGCCGAGATCGGGCAGGCCCAGGCGGGGCGGCCGCCCCGGCCCGGACGCGGCGCTCGCCGCATCCCGGCCCGAGGGCAGCGCCCGCGGGCCGCGGCCGTCGGGAGTGACGGTGACGGACATGCGAGGCTCCGATCAGGTCGACGGCGGCAGGGCGATGCGCAGCGTGGTCGGCAAGGGCTTGGCCGGCGCCGGCTGGCCCGGGTTGCGATGCGCCCAGACCTTCTCCAGCGCGCCCCAGGCGACGTCGTAGACCGAATCGCCGACCGCGAAGTCGAGCGTGACGATCACGGTCGCGTCGCCCTCGGTGCTGGTGAGCGGCTCGGGCGTGCCGTCGGCCTTGAAGTCGAACAACTGCATGGTGCCGCTGCTCGGGTAGAGCTGCGAGGCCGAGATCGGCACCGCGCAGCCGCCGAAGCCATTGCAGCGGTTGTCGGCCGGCGCGCTGTACAGCGTGGGCGCCCCGCAGCCGCCCTTGCCGGAAGCCATGGTCGAGGGATGGCCGCAACTGCCCGCCGAGCCGGCCGATTGCGAGCAATTGCCGCCGCCGTTGACCGACTGGACGAAGCCGCATCCGCCTTGCGTGGCGCAATGGTTCGAGCCCTTGCAGCTGTGATAGACCGCCTGCGCCGCGCAATCGCCGCCGGAGCCGTCGAGCGCGAGCGACTGGCAGGCATGCATCAGGGCCTCGCCCTGGGTGCCGGTGCCCGACGCGGCGCTCGCCTCGCGCAGGCTCGGCGCGCTGCCGTACACGGCCCAGTACAGCGCCATCCGGTCGCCCGAGCCGACCATCGACGGGAACGGGAACGGGACCGTGGTGTCGCCCCAGGAGCTCGACAGCACCGTGGTGATGCCGGCCAGCGCGCCCTGCACCACGTTGTCGAGCGTGGCGCTCGGCATGCCGGTCTTCAGCTCGTTGAGCGCCGTGGCGACCGCCTCGGGCGTGGGGATGTTGGTGGGCGCCTTGGCCGGATCGTAGTCGGCCGTGGTCAGCATCGAGGCCGACCAGCTATTGCCGGCCTGGTGCCAGTGCTGCCAGGTCCGCAGGCTGCCGAGCTGCTCGGCGATCTTGTGGAAGCGCTCGAAGTGGTTGAGCGTGCCGTTCGGCACGCGCGCCGTGGCGTCGTCGCTATGCGGCTCCCGCGCGCCGGTATCGCTGTAGGACGGGTAGTCGGCTTCCAGGGCCGGCTGGCTCGGCTGGAACTGCACCAGCACGTTGGCGTTGGCCGCGGCCAGCGCCATGCGCCGCTGGTTGGCGCGCTGCTGGACCTTGCCGATGAAGGCCTGGATGGTGTCCCAGTCGATGCCGCCTTCGCCCTGGTCGCAGATGGCCCACATCATCAGCATCGCCTGGATGTGGGCGTCGAGCGCGCCCGTGAAGGTGATCTGCGACGGCATGGCGGGATACTCGGCCATCGGGTGGCCCGAGCTCTTGCTGTTGAACAGGTCGCGCTGGCCGAGCGCGCCCGCGAAGCACTTCTCCCACAGCGTCTGGCCGTCGGTATAGGCGATGTTGGTGTATTGCAGCAGGCAGTAGTACATCCAGCCGATGGTGCCGAACATCGGCAGGTCGACTTCGGTGCTCTGCGCGGTCCAGCCGTCGAACGGGACGGTCGGGAAATAGCCGGTCGAGGGCTTGATGCTGGCCAGCGCGGTGGCGTGATCCTGCTCGATGATCTCGAACAGCGCCGTCTGCGAGGGCGTCAGCGCGGTGAGGTCGACCGCGGCGGGAACCGGGTTCACCGGGTTCGGCTTGAGGTCCCTGAGATCGATGATGTGCGGGATCACCGTCTTGTCCGGGCCGTAGCAGATCCAGTTGTATTGCTCGTCCTGCAGGGCCGGGCTGTTGAAGTTCGGCTTGACGCCGAGCGCCGAGCACAGGTTGGCCGCCATCTGCAGGTGCAGCATCTCGTCGATGAACACCGAGAACAGCAGGTTGTAGGCGGTCTGGTTCGCCAGCTCGACGGGCGGTGCCGCCGGGATCTGGCCGATCGAGCGGCCCGGCCAGACGCGTCCCTGGTAGTAGGAGATGTCCTTGGCGTTGATCGCATGCGTGCCCTGGATCGACTTCATCGCGCACATGTAGATCGGGACGGTGAACAGCTCGACGTTCACCGCCGCCTGGACCAGCGCGCGCAGGGCGGCCTGGTCGGCGGCGAGATGGGACAGGTCGCGATCGCTGATGAGGGGCGGGTTCTGGGGAATGCTGCCTGAAACGTGCACCGGCGTATCCATACAGGCCTCGATGGGGGACATGTCCATGCTTTCCCGAATACGGAAAAGACGGACTGCATTTTTTGAAATCTTCCGGCCGGCAGGCCATATTGGCCGACTTCACCCGTGCTCGATCCGGAAGCTTGTTTTCGATTCGACGAAATCATGCCGCGGGCGCGCATTCGCGATGAATGCGCCGGCAGCTTAAAATCCCGGAAAATCGATTGCCGATCGGCTGGTTTACTGGCTGGTGGTCTCCGTCCAGCGCGATGGCAAGCGCAAGACTACAGCAGAAAATATCAATTTGTGTGACATTTTTACGGTGGCTGGTTTTAACAGGATGCTTATCGGGTATTTATCCTGCTGCCTATTGAATTGCGAATGACTTAATCGGCATGGCAGGCCCGCTGTCGATTCGGGTTGTCCATGAGGCGACGCCGAAGACTTCCCGTTCCGTGCCTGCGCGATGACCCCGCCGCGCATCGGCGTGCCGGGTCTCACGTCGGCGAGTTGCGCGGCCCGCCCTGTTTACCGAGCTTCACGAAACAACCGGAATATCCGCCCGCCTGAAAACAATAAAACAAGCCGTTTGACAAGGCATCGGGCCTATGTTCATATCGCCGCCGGCTTAATCGATGAGCCATTCAATGGCTGTTGCCATTTATTGATCAGTCTTCGTTTCAGTTTTCACATCCTGAGCATTGAGCGGCGAGCCGCGGTAGCGCAGGGGTATATCAAAAAGACATTCTCGGCCGCTCTTTGTCCTGTTGTCACCAATACGGAGAAAGAGATGAAAAAAGTAAAATCCCAATTAGTGGTCAAGATGCTGGCCGCATTGTCGTTCAGCGGCGTGGCAGCATCGTCGGCAATGGCTGCCGGCACCACCTTCAACCTGGTCAACGGCACCAACGGCGCCTACCCGGACAGCAAGGTGTACTGGACCCTGGTGGGCATGGACCCGGCGCACAACAATGCCTATGTGCATGTGAATTGCGCCGGCAACCTGATTCCGATGAGTTCGAACGACAATTCCGCGCAAACCAAGAACGGTATCGGTTACGCGAATTACTCGATTCCCTTTTCGCAATGCAAGTCGGTGACGGTGGCGGCCATCACCTCCGCGCGCCTGTATCTGACGGTGGGCAGCACCCTTTATCTGCAGGCGGTCGGTAATCCCGCCACCGGTTATACCGGTCCCAATATCGAGAATCCGACCGATCCGAATATCGACGTGGTATTCGATTTCGTCGAATTCGACAGCAACGGCGCCAATTTCTTCGGCAATACCACGCGGGTCGATCAGTTCGGCTTCCCGCTGCGGCTGCGCCTGCAGGGCCAGGGCGGCTTCGACCAGACGGTGGGCGAGACCGAATCGCGCGCGGCGCTGTTCCAGGCCTACCAGAACCAGGTGCCGGCGCCGTTCCAGGGCCTGAGCCAGGCGCCGTACCGGATCGTCGCGCCCGCGCACGGCAGCTTCAAGGCGGGCGGCGCGAACGCCAACTACCTGGACAGCTACATCCAGTCGATCTGGAACCTGTACAGCACCCAGACCCTCACCTTCACCGACGCGCAAGGCACCTTCAGCGGCCATGTGGTGAACGGGCAGTTCCAGTTCACCGACGGGCAGGGCACCTACTACATCAACCACAAGCCGACCACCAGCGAGGTGCTGCTCGGCAATGGCGTGTTCAACGACGCCTCGAACGCGGCGCCGGGCGTGCCCACCGCCAAGCAGTTGCAGATCCAGGCGCAGGTCAGCGCGGCGATTAACCGTCATGTCGCCGAGAACGCGGCGCTGTGGACCAGCCCGAGCGCCTTTTATGCCTCGCAGCCGACCAACTCGTATGCGCAGTTCTGGCATGCGCATGCCATCAACAACCTGAGTTACGGCTTCTCCTACGACGACGTGGGCGGCTTCAGCTCCTCGCTGGTCGGCACCAACCCGACCGTGGCGACGGTCACCGTGGGCTGGTAAGCGCGGCCTGATCCGATCGATGGCGGCCGCTCGAAGCGGCCGCCATGTCGACGACGAGGCCGGCCACCTCGCCAACGACCCGGCCCGGCGCCTTGCCGGGCGCGAGTCCCGCTTCCGCTTCACAGGCCAGGGGCGCACCAACGCGAAGACCATGCCACTGGATTGCGCGACCGAGGAATGGCCGCGAGCGAAGAGCGAATACGAGCAGGTCGGCACCCTGATCAACGAGAAAGCGCCGGGATCATGCCTGCTCCCGGCGCTTGCCTCACTTCATCGAGACATCCACCCGATCAATCCGATTCCGTGAACTGGATCGCCGGCGAGCTCGAACCCGAGCCGGCCGAGGCCGTGCACTTGCCGAGGCTCAGGTTGTTGGTCTCGCCGGTGCTGCCGCCGTTGTTCGGGCCGATGCAGCTCGGCGCGGCCGAGGAGCCGTCGGTGACGGCCAGCTTGACGGTGAGCGAGGCGCCCTTGTTGAAGTCGGCGCGCGAGCCGCCGGCGTTGCCGACGATGTTGAACTCGGCCTGGGTCCAGCCGTTGGCGATATCGGAGACGCTGTCGCGCACCGAGGAGCTGAAGGCCTGCGTGCCGAAGGTGACGGTGGCCGTGTCGGTGCCGTTGGCCGTCGCCGTGCCCGAGAGCTTCAGGCTGGCCAGTTGCGTGATCGGGATCTGGTTGGCGACCACCACCGACGGGCTGTTGCGGTAGCAATCGTCACCCTGGCCGCTCTGGTCGGCACCCGCGTCGGTGTAGCCGCTCGGGCAGATGTTGGTGTTGCCGCCGTCCACGTCCTGGCCGTAGTTCTCGAGCCAGGTCTGGATGAACACGTCGGAGGTGCCGGTCAGCGCGGTGCCGGCCGAATTCACGTCGTCCGAGACCAGGATGTATTGCTGCCAGGCCAGGCAGCCCGAGAAGCCGTTACAGGCGGCCGACTGGTCGACGAAATTGGTGTTGAGCTGCAGCGTGTACTGGTTCGCGCCGGTGATGCCGTCGCTTTCGCTCGAGCCGAACGGCACGTTGGCGCCTTTTTCCGATGTCACGCCGCTGACCGTCGGGAAGCTGCCCACCACCTCGCTGATCAACTGGCCGCCGGGCGCCTGGATCGCGTAGTCGAAACCGTTGCCCACCACCTGCTGGCCGCTGCTGCGCAGCTTCTGCTCGCCCAGCCGCGCGGCGCTGCTGCGACGCGAGGAGCGATAACCCGATACCGGGCCGCAGGCCACCTTGTCCCATTTGAGGTTGGGATAGGACGCGTGATAGCAGCCTTCGCCGCGCGGCGCCGATTGCCGGACGTTCTCGCGCCACGATGCCTGCGCCGCCGTGTCGGCCTGGACCTGCGCCTGGTCGACGAACGCATTGGCGGCCTGTCCCGCGTAGGCGGACGAGACCGGCACCGCGCCGATCAAGACGGCCGCGCTCGTCAGCAGCGTTGCGCGAACCACGTGTTGCATGTCAAGCCATGTCCTCGATCGCATCTGTATCTCCAGTGGAAGCTAGGTGTGTTGGGTTCGGGCCTTGTGGGCCCGGGCCACGACTTCTCGAACGACAATCCGCGGCAGGACGGATGGTGGAATGCCTGCCGTGGACCACTTGCCTGAGCGGCGAAGTTCTTTTTCGATGGCTTCACATGGATTCGACGAGAGCCCCCCTCGTCGGGCCGTCACGGCCCGTCTCCCGCGAGACCAATCGGTAATTCGGTAATTGCTGAATCGGGCTTTTATTGAAAAAACAGAGCCCCTCGACAATATCGATTGTCGAAAATCATTTCCAATCAGGATTCAATTCATCCAATTCGACCGATCGGCTCAAGGCGAGCAAATGCCGCGCCGAAAACAATCGACGGAAATCGTTGAATCGCGAATGCGGCGGATCGGGCGGAATACCGCCCCGCTGCGCCGTGACTTACCGGCGCAGCGTGTATCGACAGGCGTTTGAAAACATCGGAAGCGGCCCTCTCCATCGAGTAATTCTATTTACATGCGATTGTCGGCTATTTGTCGGAATTGCAACAATTAATCCGCAATGCCTCGATTGGCAAGCAGAGTGCCGTGAAATATTTCGTAAGTCAAACTTTTTTTGATGGCTTCTAAAATGTTTTGCCGGCGGTAATATTTGTCGAATTCGGCCGATATGCGGATGTAAAAATTCCGCGAGAATCCCAATGAAAATGGAATGGATCGCGGCTTCATTCAAGATTGCCGATCGATTTGGCGATAATGCGAATCCAATTGTCGGCGGACGGACGGGGAAATGAAAGGCGCCGGATATGCCCGCGCGCGCAAAGGGCCGGGCGCGGGGGCCCGGCCGGCCGGTTCCCCGCGATGCGTTGCCTTTACGGCTTCACGAACTTCAGCGTCATGCGATCCGATTCGCCGATCTCCGCGTATTGCGCGCGATCGGTGTCGCCGCCCGCGTAGGTCGGCGGCAAGGACCAGACGCCGTGCGGGTGATCGGTGGTGTCGCGCGGGTTGGCGTTGATCTCGCTGCGCCCGGCCAGCACGAAGCCGGCGGCCCGGGCATGCTCGATCACATAGGCCTCGGTCACGTAACCCGAGTCGATCATGCGCTGCAGGGACGTTCCCGGGCGAGCGCGATGCTCCTCGACGCCCAGCACGCCGCCGGGCTTCAAGGCATCGTAAAAGGCGCGCAGGTTCGCGTCGATCTGGCCGTCCTTGATCCAGTTGTGGATGTTGCGGAAGGTGAGCACGGTATCGACATGCCCTTGCGCGTCGAAGCCGGAGAAGCGGCCGTCGCGCAGGCTGCCGATCACCACCGGGCCATAGATTTCCGGATGCGCGGCCAGCTTGCGCGCATAGGCGAGATCGCCCCGGCGCTCGGCTTCGGGCTCGGGCGCCGGGCCGATGTATTCGGCCTCGTACAGGCGCCCCTTGCCGCGCAGCACGGGCGCGAGGATATCGGTGTACCAGCCGCCGCCCGGCGCGATCTCCAGCACCGTTTGATCGGCATCCAGGCCGAAGAAGCGCAGCGTCGCGCCCGGGTGGCGATAGCGGTCGCGGGCGCGCGCGGCATCGCTGCGCTGGGTGCCGGCGATCGCGGCGTCGAGCGACACGGCGGGCGGCACGATGGCCGCCGTATCCACGGCGCCGGCGTTCGCCGCGGGCGGCCGCGCGCAGGCGCCCAGGCCGAGCGCGATCAGCGCGGCGGCGATCGATGCCGCCGCGAAGCGTGGGACGGTGGAAAGCTTGGGAGCACGGGCGGAGAGGGGCATGGTCGATCGGCGCAGTGACGGGTAGGCGACACGATACGCGCTTGCCCGACAATCTGCCCGATCCCGGTCTTGGCGCCCGCGGGCGTTCCGGTTCAGTGCCGCTGCGGCACGGCGGGAGCCTGCCCGACCGCCGAGGGCATCAGCCACAGCGCCAGGGCGAGCGAGACCAGGCAACCTGCCAGGACTTCCTCGATGCGCAGCCGCGCCAGCGGCAGGATGGCGAAACCGAGCTGGCCATAGACCAGCCCCACCAGCGTGGTGATGAAGAACACGCCGCGCGTATAGGCATGCAGGATGTGGTACGCCCAGCCGAACACCGACAAGGCCATCGCGGCGATCAGCAGCCAGGGCTGGTGTCCGCACCAGTTCACGCACAGCACGCTGGCCGCGGCGCCGGCCAGGGTTCCGGCGATCCGCTTGAAGACGCGCACGCGCGTGCCCTGGCGCGAGGTGGTGCCGAGAAAGACGACGAAGGTGCTGATCACCGCCCACATCGAACGGTCCGCCGACAGGCTGCCGCCCGCCAGCATGGCGAGCAGGGCGGCGGCGGTTGCCACCAGCGCCGGGCGCCATGCCAGGCGGTGCAGGCGATGGGCGAGCGAGGGGCCGAGGGGCTTGCCGGTGAGCCGTCCGCTGACGACGAGTTCGGCCAGGCGATGCAGGGCCCGGCGCCAGCCGGAGCCGGCCTCGATGCCGTGGCCCAGCGGCTGGATCGCGTCCGCCGGACCACCTGGCGCGACAGGAACGAGGATGCGCCCGACCAGGGTCACGATCGCCGCGGCGAGCGTCATGATCCCCAGCATCTCGACCAGCAGCGTGCCGGACGGGTGCAGATAGAGGCCCAGGTAGAAGCTGACCAGGCCGAGCAGGCCGGCGCCGACCGCGCGTGCGCCCAGCGTCTGGCACAGCAGCCCGACGAAGACCACCGCCAGCGAACCCGCGATGCGCAGCGCGGGATAGGGGGCGAGCGCCGCCGCGGCAGCGAGGGACGCGCCGGCGCAGAGCCAAAGGGTGATCAGCGAGACCAGCCAGCCCGACCAGCGCGGCTCGCGCAGGAACAGCGGGGCGATCATCGCGAACAGGGCGCCCGGCACGGCGACGGTCGGCATCATCTGGTGGTGGAGCGCCCAGCCGACGCCGAGGCCGGCGCTCAGCAGGCAGGCGAGCGTGGAGCGCGAGGCGGCGCGCAGGCGGGTGAAATCGGGATCCTGGAGGCGGGCGCGGGTCAGCGCGCGTGAGCAGGCGGCGGCGATCATGGTCGACGATATCCGGGCATATCGACAAACCGGCTTGTGGCCGGCATGGCGATGGCCGGGCGCGAGGGGCCCGGCGTTGAACGAGCCTGCGGCGCGCCTTGGCCGGGGTTGCCGGCGGCGAGCGGCGCCTGGTCAGGCGTGTGTTCCGAGCCGCCAGCGTGGCGCCCAGGGTAGGGATTGCGGCGGGCAGCTCGGGTTTTCCCGGATCATAGCCGATCAAAATTCCGGCGCGCCGAATCGCGACATGTGCCGCGAGGCGTGGCTCGCAGCCCTTGTCCTCGTGCGTTTACGTGTTTATACGCATGCCGGAAACGATATCGCTGCGATCCAAATTTTCATTGGAAGGTTATCGGACGCACTCCTACACTGATGCCGGGCGAACGCCGGTTCCAGCCGGTTTTCATCCCGCGCCCGCCGAATCGGCAGCGGCGAAGCCAAGAATTCGATCGGCAGGGCACCAGGCGCTGCATCCAATAACGAAACTGGCGGAGACAACAACCATGAAATGCTTCGGAAAGCTGACGCTCGGCGCCCTGTTCGCCGCCTCGGTCCTGCTGGCGGCATCGAGCCCCGCGTCGGCGCAGCAAAAACCCATCACGCTCGGCTTCTCCCAGGTCGGCGCGGAAAGCGCGTGGCGCACCGCTAACAGCGTCTCGGTGAAAAGCGCCGCGAAGGATGCCGGCATCACGCTCAAGTTCTCCGACGCGCAGCAGAAACAGGAAAACCAGATCCGCGCGATCCGTTCCTTCATCGCGCAGAAGGTCGACGTGATCGCCTTCTCGCCCGTGGTGGAATCGGGCTGGGAACCGGTGCTGACCGAGGCCAAGGCCGCCCATATCCCGGTGATCCTGACCGATCGCGCGGTCGACGTGAAGGACCCGTCGCTGTACGTGACCATGATCGGCTCGGACTTCCTGGAGGAAGGCCGGCGCGCCGGCCACTGGCTGGAGGAGCGCTACAAGGCCGACCCCGGGCCGATCAATATCGTGGAACTGCAGGGCACGGTCGGCTCGGCGCCCGCCAACGATCGCCGCGCTGGCCTGCTCGAGGTGATCAGGAACAATCCGAAGTTCAAGATCATCGCCTCGCAGAGCGGCGATTTCACGCTGGCGGGCGGCAAGCAGGTGATGGAGGCCTTCGCGAAGACCTACGGCAAGCAGATCAACGTGGTCTATGCCCACAACGACGACATGGCGCTCGGCGCGATCCAGGCCATGGAGGAGGCCGGCATCAAGCCCGGCAAGGACGTCAGCGTGGTGTCCTTCGACGCGACCAAGGCAGGCTTCGAGGCGATGGTGGCCGGCAAGATCAATGTCGACGTCGAGTGCAGCCCGCTGCTCGGCCCGCAACTGATGAGCGCGGTGAAGGACGTGGTGGCCGGCAAGTCGCTGCCCAAGCGCATCGTCACCAACGAAACCGTGTTCCCGATGAACGTCGCGGCCCAGGTGCTGCCCACCCGCAAGTACTGATGTTCCGCCGGGCGGCACCGCTGCCGCCCGCCTCTGTTCTCCAGGGAGCATCCATGACGAATCCACCGGTGGTCGAGATGATCGACATCGACAAGGCTTTCCCGGGCGTGAAGGCCTTGCGGCGTGCCGGCCTGAGGCTCTTTCCGGGCGAGATCCACGCCCTGATGGGCCAGAACGGGGCAGGCAAGTCCACCCTGATCAACGTGCTGACCGGCGTGCATGCGCACGACGCCGGGGAGATTCGCGTGGGCGGCGCGCCCGTGCGTTTCGCCGCGCCGCGCGAGGCCGAGGCGGCCGGCATCCAGACGCTCTACCAGGAAATCAATCTGTGCCCGAACCTGTCGGTGGCCGAGAACATGTTCGCCGGCCGCCAGCCGATGCGGCGCGGCGCGATCGACTGGAAGACCATCCATGCGCGTTCGCGCGAGGCGCTGGCGAGCCTGAGGCTGCAGATCGACGTGACGCGCTCGCTCGATGCCTACCCGATCGCGGTGCAGCAGATGGTGGCGATCGCGCGCGCCATGTCGGTGGACGCGCGCGTGCTGATCCTCGACGAACCCACCTCCAGCCTCGACGACGGGGAGGTCGCGCGCCTGTTCGAGGTGCTGCGCAAGCTCAAGGCCGCCGGCATCGCGATCCTGTTCGTTACGCATTTCCTCGAGCAGACCTATGCGATCTCCGATCGCATTACCGTGATGCGCAACGGCGAGCGTGAGGGCGAGTACCTGGCGCGGGATCTGCCGGTCGACGCCCTGGTGGCCAGGATGACCGGCCGCGAATCGATGCCCGAGGCGCTGCGCGCGGGCGCCGTCGCGCAGGCGCGCACCGGCGGCGACGCCTCGCCGGTCCTGTCGATGCAGGGCGTCGGGCGGCGCGGCATGATGAACCCGCTCGACCTGGCGCTGCGGCCCGGCGAGATTCTCGGACTGGCCGGCCTGCTCGGCTCGGGCCGCACCGAAACCGCCCGGCTCGCCTTCGCCGCCGAGCGCGGCGATACCGGCACCATCGAGATCGAGGGCCGCCGCACGCGGCTCGCTTCGCCGCACGAGGCGGTCCGGCACGGCATCGCCTATTGCCCCGAGGATCGCAAGAAGGAAGGGATCGTCGCCGCGCTGTCGATCCGCGAGAACATCGTCCTGGCGCTGCAGGCGCGGCGCGGCTGGTGGCGGCTGATCCCGCGCGCGCGCCAGCGCGAGATCGCCGACGACTACATCGCGCGGCTCGGCATCAAGGCGCGCGACGCGGAACAGCCGATCGGCCTGCTCTCGGGCGGCAACCAGCAGAAGGTGCTGCTGGCTCGCTGGCTCGCCACCGACCCGAAGCTGCTGATCCTCGACGAGCCGACGCGCGGCATCGACGTGGCGGCGAAGTTCGACATCATGGAGCGCGTGCTGTCCTTGTGCGCCAGGGGGCTCGCGATCCTCTTCATCTCCTCGGAGATCGGCGAGGTGGTGCGCGTCAGCCACCGGATCGCGGTGCTGCGCGACCGGCGCAAGGTCGCCGAGCTGACCGGCGCCGAAGCCTCGGAGGAACAGGTCTATCGCCTCATCGCGGGAGGCCAGCCATGACCCGCCTGCGCATGCTGTTCGGCCATCCGCTGGCGTGGCCCGCCTTGACGCTGTGCCTGCTGCTCGCGCTGGACGTCGCCTATCGCCCGGGCTTCCTGGCGATCAGCCGGCTCGACGGGCACCTGTTCGGCGCGCCGATCGACATCCTGAACCGAGCGGCGCCGCTGGTGATCGTCTCGCTCGGCATGACCCTGGTGATCGCCACGCGCGGCATCGACATCTCGGTCGGCGCGATCGTCGCGATCGCCGGCGCGGCGGCCGCGATCGTGCTGCAGGCGGATCCGTCCCGGCTCGGCACGGCGCTGGCCGCCGCGCTCGGCGTCGGCCTGCTGGCGGGCGCCTGGAACGGGCTGCTGGTGGCCTGCGTCGGCATGCAGCCGATCATCGCGACCCTGATCCTGATGGTGGCGGGCCGCGGTGTCGCGCAACTGCTCACGGGCGGCCAGATCATCCCGATCGACTCGCCCGGCTACCTGGTGCTCGGCGGCGGCTACCTGGTCGGCGTGCCGTGCTCGGTGTGGATCGCGATCGCCACTACCGCCGCGCTCGCGCTGCTGGTGAACCGCACCGCGCTCGGCCTGTTCATCCGCGCGATCGGCGTGAATCCGGTCGCCACGCGCCTGGCGGGCTTGCGCGCGGGTTCGGTGGTGTTCGGCGTGTACCTGTGCGCGGGCGCGATGGCCGCGATCGCGGGGATCCTCGCCAGCTCGAACGTGCGCAGCGCCGACGGCAACAATGCCGGCCTGCTGCTCGAGCTCGACGCGATCCTGGCCGTGACGCTGGGCGGCACCTCGCTGCTCGGCGGCCGGTTCAGCCTCGCCGGCACGGTGCTCGGCGCGCTGATCATCCAGACCCTGACCTACACGACCTATTCGATCGGCGTGCCGCCGGAGGCGACCCTGGTGGTCAAGGCGATCGTCGTGATCGTGGTGACCCTGATCCAGTCGGACGCGGCGCGTGCGCGGGTGCTGCGCCTGGCCTCCCGGCTGCTGTCCCTCGCGCGCGCACGCGCCACCACCGGAGCCCCGCAACCATGAACCGTTTCCTCGGCCGGCTGGTCGACCCGCGCACGCTGCCGATCGTGGTGACGATCGTGCTGTTCGTCGCGCTGTTCGGTTTCGGGTCCGTGATGTATACGGGCTTTTTCTCGATGCAGGTGCTGACCGGCTTGTTGGTCGACAACGCCTTCCTGCTGATCGTCGCGATCGGCATGACCTTCGTGATCGTGTCCGGCGGAATCGACCTGTCGGTCGGTTCGGTGGTGGCGCTGTCGACCATCCTCTGCGCGGTGGGGGCCGAATGGCTGCATTGGCCGATCTGGATCATCGTGCCGCTGGTGCTCGCCTTCGGCGCGCTGTACGGCGCGGCGATGGGCGCGCTGATCCACGCGTTCCGCCTGCAGCCTTTCATCGTCACGCTGGCCGGGATGTTCCTGGCGCGCGGCGCCTGCTTCCTGATCACCACGCAGTCGATCACCATCAACGAGCCGGGCTTCCACGCGATCGCGAGCCTCAACGTGCCGGTGGGCGGGGGTGGAACCTTGAGCGCCGGGGCCCTGATCGCGCTGGCCACGCTGGCCGCCGCGATCTATGTCGCGCATTTCACGCGCTTCGGCCGCAACGTCTACGCGGTGGGCGGCAACGAGCGCTCGGCACTGTTGATGGGCCTGCCGGTGGCACGCACGAAAATCGGCGTGTACGCGCTCAGCGGCCTGTGTTCCGCGCTCGGCGGGGTGGTGTTCACGTTCTACGTGCTGTCGGGATACGGGCTGCAGGCGCAGGGCATGGAGCTCGACGCGATCGCGGCCACCGTGATCGGCGGCACCCTGCTCACGGGCGGCGTCGGCTACGTGATCGGCTCGGTGTTCGGCGTCGGTATCCTCGGCACGATCCAGGTGCTGATCACCTTCGACGGCACCCTCAGCTCGTGGTGGACGCGCATCGTGATCGGCGCGCTGCTGTGCGTGTTCTGCCTGCTGCAGCGCGTGATCGAGCGGCATGCCGCGCGGCGCCGCGCCGGCGGCACCGGGCTCGGTTCGCGATCCATGCCGGCCGAACGGGCGCCTGCCCGCGCGGCTGGGCAGGGAGACGACGCGGCCTTGGTGTCGAGCTTCCCGAGCCCTCGAGCCCTATCGAGAACCGGAGGACAACGATGAAACCGAATCCTGTACCCAGCGTCGAATCCGATCGCGAGCCCGGCCGGCCGCCAATCGAGGCCGAGCCTGGCCCCGTGCTCGACCTGGGCGACGCGCGCGATCGCCGGATCGTGGCCGATGCGCTGCGGGTGCTGCTCAGGGAGCGTTCGGACGCGCTTGCCTACGCGATGCGGGTGGCCGACGAGCATGGCCGGGCACGGCCCGACGCAGGCGATTTCCTGCTATCCGACATCATCCGCCTGGCCAGGCTGGTCGAACGTGCCGAACATCGGCAGGCCGCCGTCATGCGCCGCGGCAACGGCGGGGCGGGCAGGGCGCGCATCGAGCGGGCCGGCGAATCGATCCAGGCCGGCCAGCCGTCGGCACTCGAGTCTCGCCTGGCGTGAGAAGCCGAGCCCCGGCCGGCGCGCGGCGCGGCCGGGACGGGCGTGCGGATCAAACCGCCTCGGCGCACTCGCGCGGCACCGGCGCCGCGCCGGCGACGACCGCCGCCTGGGGAAGCTGCGGGGAAGCAAGCCGATACAGCAGCACCAGGCCGAGCAGCGCGAGCGCCAGGCCCGGCACGAAATCGGCCCGCACGCCGGCGCGATCGACGATGCTGCCGCCCGCGGCCGAACCCACCGCGATCGCGACCTGGATGATGCTGACGAACAGCGCCGAGCCGACTTCCGGCAGGTCCGCCGCCGCGCGCTGGATCCAGACGCTGAAGCAGAGCGGCAGGGCGCCGAAGGCGATGCCCCAGAGCAGGATGCCGGCGGTCTCGCCGATCCGCGAATGCTCGAGGAACAGCATCGCCGCCATCGCGCCCATCAGCAGCACGATCATCAGCATCGACGAGCGCTTCAGGTGGTTCGACACCACCATCGACATCAGCGCATTGGAGACGAAGCCGATCAGGCCGAAGCCGAACAGCAGCAAGGTGAGGCCGTTGACCGAGAAATCCTGCTCCAGCAGCGGCGCGATATAGGTGTAGGTCGAGAAATGCGCGCCGAACACCAGCGCGACCATCAGCATGCTCGAACGCGTATGCGAGCGGCCCAGCAGGGTGCGGAAATCGGCGATGCGCAGCGCCGAGGCCGAGGGCAGCGACGGCACCAGCACCGTCTGCGCCACCAGCGCCAGCGCGACCAGGCCCGCCGTCACGGCGAACGAGGCGCGCCAGGAGGCGAACGAGGCGATGAAGGTGCCCAGCGGCACGCCGATCACCGTCGCGCAGGTCACGCCGGTCAGGATGATGGCGGTGGCCTTGGCCGTGTCCCTGGGCTGCACGAGGCGCGGGGCCGCCGCGGTCGCGAGCGTCCAGAAGCCGCCGAGCGCGGCGCCGAGCAGGGCGCGACCCACCAGCATCACGCCGAGATCGCCGGCCAGCGCGCAGACCAGGTTCGCCACCAGCAGCGCCGCGGTGAGCATCAGGAAGGCATAACGACGGTCCAGGCGGCCGGCGCCGATGATCAGCGCCGGCGCGAAGATGGCCGCCACCACGCCGGGCGTGGTCACCATCAGCCCGGCCACGCCCGAGGACACGCCGAGATCGTGGGCGATCGCCGGCAGCAGGCCCACCGGCAGGAATTCGGAGGTCACGAAGGCGAAGGCGCTGATCGCCACGGCGATCACGGCCAGCCACTGACGCAGGGAGGTCGGGGTCGGGTCGGTGCCCGCGGAATATGGGGGAGTATCGACTTGCATGATGCGGCCAGGCTGAAGGGAAGTTCGAGAGGCTAAACGGAGTTGCGCCGCAGACCAAGCCTCTTGTCTTGAAAACAATGAACGGCGTGGCTGAACAATGCACCGCACGACGCGTCATGCGGTGCCCGCGGCACATACACTACCCAGCCCTTATCCGTCGAAGGAGACAAGCCATGATGCACTCGATGCGCCACCGCGCATGGACGCACGCGTTCGCGATCGCGCTGACGCTCTCGAGCGGCACGGTTCGGGCTGACGACACGCGCATGAATCGCGGCAACGATCCGTTCTTCCAGGTCTCGACGGCAATCGCGAATTGCCCGGTGCCGCTCGGGCCGCTCGAAACCGAACAGGAATGGCTCGGCGAGGCGCATTACCGGATCGAGCGTGGCAATAGCTGCTGGCTCGAAGGCCGCTGCCGGCTGCCGAGCGGTTATCTGTACGACAAGGACATCGCGGAGGCGGTTGGCCGGCGCCTGGCGAACATCGAGCAGGCAACGCGATGGCGCGATCATACGAGCTTGTGGCTGACGCTGCAGCGGCGCTTCATCTACGTCGAAGGCTGTGTGTCGGCGGATTTCGACAGGCAGACGTTTCTCGACGAACTGGCGAAAACCGCGGAGGTCGAGCGCGTGATCGACCATATGACGGCCGATCCGGCGGGCGTCGCGCCGTACAAGACGGTGCGCGAGATGGGAGCGGCCGTGGACGGTCGATGATGGCGAGCGCCATGCCGGCCCCGATGCGTCATGACCGCCGCATTTTCTCTTGCGCCGGACGAACAATTTGACAGCACCGGGCGACGTAATGCAGGGACGGACGCTCGACCCGTTGATGCAGGACGGCGGCAAGGCCGAGGGCAGCGCAGGTGGCGACGAGGACGGCAAGCGAATAGGGCTGCCCCTGGGCCATCAGCAGACGGATGACGCAGTAGCCGAGCAGTGCATGGACCAGATAGAGCGGATAGCTGATGTCGGCGAGACGAGCCAGCCAGGCACCACCCCGAAATCGATGCCGGAAGAAATAGGAGCCGGTGAAGATCAGCAGCGCGAGCAGATAGTTCATGGGCACGCGCCAGATCTCGTGCGAGCGCACCAGGACCAGCCAGATCGCGCAGAAGCCGAGGTAGCCGAACGCAAGGCCGAGCAATAGCGCGCGCGTCGTCAATCTGCCTTCCAGGTGCAGGTAGCAGAGCGTGCCCAGCAGGATGAAGCTGACGAACATCGCCTCGTTGACGAATTCCCCGACCACCGCCATGGCCATGCCGCGGCCGCCGTCAGGCATGCCGATGCGCAGCAGCAAGGCGGCGGCCAGCACGGCAGCACCCGTCGCCACGATGGCGCGCCGACCGTATCTTTCGACCCACCGCCATCCCAATGCGGCGAGACAATAGAAGGTCATCTCGATGGCCAGCGTCCAGTTCACCATGTCGAGCGACGCGATCCGCAGATAAGGGTTCAGCAGGAGGAGATTGGATGCCAGCACCAGCGGGCCGGGCCACGGCATCGCGGCGCCCGCGTGGGAAGCACAGTACACCACCAGGTTGACGGCCAGCGCGGCGAGATAGGTGGGGTAGATGCGCAGCAGGCGTGCAAGCAGAAACCGGCGCCTCAGCCGCGTGATCGAGATCGGAATCACCAGACCGCTGATAAGGAAGAAGATCGCCACGCCGATCGAGCCCGTGGCTATCCCGGCATCCGCCAGCCAAGCGACCAGCGCCGGCGGGGCGCCTGCCTCGAGCCGCAGGCCGATATGTCGGTCGACGACTTCGGGACGCTCCCAGAACAATTGCAGGTAATGCGAGATCACCACCAGCAGCACGGCGATGCCGCGCAACTGGTGGGCGAAGGCGAGGCGGCCGTGCCCTGCCTTCATCGCGGTCGGCGCCCTCGTTCCACCTGGGCGAGAATCTGGGCGACGACGACCTGAACGTCCTCGTGATTGTTCTTCATCACGATCGCGCCGTGGCGGCGGCTCAGCGTCTTGTAGACTGCGATCAGCCGCGTATGGAAGGCACGGTCCGGACCGAAGCGCCGCGCATCGCGCTGGTCGGATTGATCCGGAGATTGCTGATAGCGCCGCTTGCGCACGCCGAAGCGGCTGTCGATGAACACCCCCACGTCGGGCTTGGGCATCATCCACCCGATGGCGCGCATGAACAGATATCCCACACGGCGCTTCGCCACCACGTCATAGGCCAGCACGCGCGGCCAGTAGGTTTCCTGAAGAAATACCGTGTCGCGCGGGACGCGCCAGAACAGGTCGGGAAGATAGGCGGCGTGAAATACCAGGCTCTTGATCCAGGCGGGAATCGAAGGCCGTTGCGCCCATTCGACCAGCGGCACCATCCAGCCCCGCGTGAGCGAGGTGCGGCTCAGGCAGACTCGATACCCGCGCTCGGCCAGGGCGCGGGACAGCGCGGCGATGATGGTTGACTTCCCGGCGAAGTCGGGGCCGTCGATGGTGATCAGCATGGGAAAACCGTGGTGATGGTGGCGGCGAGCGGCTCGGCGGCTTGCGAGGTTCCGGTCAGCACACCGCGCCGGATCAGGGCCGCCACGCGTCGCTCCCATTGCCCGGCCTCGATCGACAGGTCGGCGTGGCGGGCGAGTGCGGCGCGGCGCGTCTCGTCGGAAACCGGCCACGCATGCGACAGCAGCACCAGGGCCATGGCACGGTCTATCGCCAGGCTGCGTGCGGGCAATCGCATCACGTAGGTGCTGGTGAGTCGTTCGACCGACAGCAGCGGATGCATGGCGATCGCGTCGGCCGTGTCGGTGGCGGGTGCCGCGTCGAGCGCATCGAGCAGGCCGCGGCCGAAGAAGATGCCGGCCTGCAACTTGCGGACGGTGGACAGGCTGCGATCGGTCCACCGCGCCAGCGCCTGCGGGTCCTGGTACGGGGCGCGGAATTCCGCCTCGCAGATGGCGTGGAAGATCGATTGCCCAGCCTGGATCTGCCGCTGCATCTTGCGCATGCGCCACTTGCTCTTCGGGTAGGTATCGCCGAGGCGTGCGAGATAGGCCTCGACATGGGTCTGGACCAGAGTTCGCGCGGCGTCGGCCGCCGTCAGTGGATCGCCGTCGGCAAGTTGCCCGGCGAGGAAGGTGTACTGGTCGTTGGCGAAAGCCAGGTACTTCGCGGCGACCCGTTCACCGAACAGCCCGTAGTCGAAATCACCGAGCAGCGCCGCGTAGGTGCCCTGGTCGTGGAGCACGCGCGAATGCGCGATCTTGTGGACCCATTCCAGGTCCTTGAGGATCGCGTTGTCGATGTCCTCCATCACGACGCGAATGAAGGCGCGTACCTCGCCCACGCTCATGACGATGATGTCGACCCGCTTGTCGTCGACGAACAGGGGTTTGCCCTCGAGGCGCTGAATCGCCTGCTGGCCCTTCGCGTCGGTCAGCAGCAAGACGTCGATATCGGAATAGGCGTTCGAGAATCCCTCGTTATGCGAGCCGATCAGCAGCAGCGCCTGCGCGTGCGCACGGAACGCCGGATCGAGCGCGGCCAGCAGCGCGTCGGTCTCGAGCGGCGAGGCCGCCGGTGGGAAAGGGCGGGACGGCCGGCTGGCAAGGACGGATTCGGCGACGGAATTCATGCGTTGGCACCTTGTAGGGAGGCGGTAACGAAATCGGCGGCGGTTGGCGCGCCACCGAAGAAGTGTTCGAGGTCGCGCGGCACGTAGCGGTAGGGCGCGTCGGTCGATGGCAGGCCGATCGCCGTGGCGAGCTTCCGGTCGGCCTCCTGCAGGAACAGCAGCGACAGTGCATCGAGTTGGGCACGACGGGCCTGCAGGCGCTCGAGCGCCATGGTGTGCCCGCCACGCAGGATCTCCGTGGCGAGGCTCATCCAGGCCGAGAAGATCCCGTTGATCTCGACTTCGCCCGGGCTGGTCCAGTGAATCCGCAGCATCGAGCCGACCGTTGGATGTTCGAGCGGATCGGGCAGCGCGGTGGCAGCCAGCGCCAGCGCGCCATAAGGACTGGCATGACGCAGCGGCGGCGATGCGCGTCGAGCGAGATGCCAGGTCCGATGGCGAACCAGGTCATGGACCAGCGCGAAGCGGTGCAGTTGCCAGTTCGGCAACGAGAAACTCACGGCACGCGACACGCTCTCCCGCGTGGCGGAATCGAGTTCGACCGTGTCCCGGTGTCGTCCTGAGCAGATCGCCACCACCATTTCCAGGATCTCCAGCATGTACTTGGGGGGCGCGGGACAGACTTCCTTTTCGCCGATCAGGCGGCCGCCCTCGTCGGCCAGGGCGTAGAGCTCGCTGGCGCCGCGGCAATCCTCGATCTGGTGCCCGGTCTTCAGGGCGAAGCCGACCACGTCCATCACGCCGATGGCGAACTTGTGCACGGTGCCGATCGCGGCCATCGGCGGCGGCAGTGGCTGGCTCAGATGGTCCGCGCGCAGCAGGTCGACCAGCGGCAGCATGCGAGCGGCATGCGCGACACGCCAGAGTCCGAGCAGCGAGTGCGAAGATGATGTCGAGGCGTCCCCGCGGGCCGCGGCAGCCGTGACGATGGCGGCCAGGATGGCCGCCACCTGGGCCTGGTCCTGGCGAAATCGAAGCAGGGCCCCGGAATTCATTGGCTTGTCCGCGCTCGCGGCCCGACGCGAATCGTGATACGGGCATGCGCGCAAATCCGATGCGCCGAGGCCATGGTGGAAGGATTTGCCTTCCATCAACGGACGTTCGCCGGTGTCGAGCACGTCGAACGGACGAAAGATCGCGAAGGCGAGCCGCTTGCGCAGATAGGCGTCCGAGAGCGGGTACGGGAAGCGGTTCTCGACGGGGTGCACGACATTCCTCACGACAAAGGCGGTAACGATGGCGCTGGACGCGCGACGGCAGCGATCCGTCTGACCGAGTGACCGGGATCGCCGCCATGGCCGAACCCGGTCTGATGGGACGCACGCATGGTGCGTCCGTGTGCTTGCGCTTAGCCTACGTTGCGAGCGTTGGCTGCGGCGCCCGACACTGCCAGCAGTTCGTCTTCCGTGAGTTCACGGATGTCGAATTCGCCGTCTTCGATGTCGATCAGGTTGTTGAGCTGGTTCATGATGAAGTCCTTTTAGAAAACATCCGGTGAATGCCGGATCGGGTGTGGCGCGGGTGCGCCCGGAATCGGCCGTGGCAGGCCACGGCCGGATACTGCGATGCGATCAAGCGATGTCGCGCCGTGACCGGACGCTCAGCTCACGTTGCGAGCGTTCGCCGCCGCGCCCGACACGGCCAGCAGTTCGGCTTCGGTCAGTTCGCGGATGTCGAATTCGTCGTCCTGGATCACGATCGTTGCGTTCGTCATGGTGTTTCTCCTGATTTCAAGGTTGAAGGCCATCCATTCGCATGGATGTGGATGCGACGCTCGCGCGTCGCGGTTTGCCGCCGTGCCTGCCGTTCGGCAGGCAGCGAGGGGCGGGATGCCTGGCTGGATCCGCGAGGCCGCGTTCCCCGCGAGGAGCGGAGCGTCGAGGCTTCGGATAGATCCGGAACAAGGCGGGATTCGGGTGTCGCATGCTCAGGCGTCCTCGCTTGCCGTCAGGGCTTCGCATTGCGCAGCCGATGCCGGCGAGTCCGACGCGCGTACCGGCGAGTTCGGCTGGTCGGAGACGATCCGGCCGCCCGCGAGGGTCACCACGCGCTCGGCCATCGCGATCGTTTCCGCTCGATGCGCGACCAGGATGCGGGTCAGGCCGAGTCCGGCCACGGACTGGTTGACATGGGCCTCGTTGTCGGCATCGAGTGCGCTGGTGGCCTCGTCGAGCACCAGGATCCGCGGCTTGCGATAGAGTGCTCGGGCCAGCAGCAGGCGCTGGCGCTGGCCACCCGACATGCCGCTGCCGATGTCGCCGATCAGGCTGGCATAGCCCATCGGCATGCCGCGAATCTCGCGATGGATGGCGGCCGCGCGCGCGCAGGACTCGATGCGCTCCCGGTCGGGGTTGACATCGAAAAAGGCGATGTTGTCGGCCACCGAGCCGGCGAACAGCTGATCGTCCTGCATCACCGTGCCGATCAGGGCGCGGTAGCGGGCCAGCCCCAGGTGCCGCAGGTCGCGTCCGCCGATCAGGATCCGGCCTTCGGTGGGCGAGAGCACGCCCAGCAGCAGCTTCACCAGCGTGGTCTTGCCGCTGCCGGACGGTCCCGTCAAGGCCAGGCATTCGCCGGCACGGATCGTCAGGTCGATCTTTTCCAGCACGTCGGGTTCGTCGGCGGCATAGCGAAAACTCACGCCGCGCAGTTCGATACCGGCGTGCTCGAGATCCAGCTCGCCGTCGATCTCGTCGGCGTGCTCGTCGTCCTCGGGCGCGCTCATCACGATGTCGGCCAATCGTTCGGCCTGAATCCGCAGCATGCGAAACTCGAACAGCTTGTCGATCAGGCCGGATACGCGCAGCGTGAACTGCTCCTTGTAGGCAAGGAAAGCCAGCAGCATGCCCACCGAGAAGCTGTGCCCGAGTACCAGGCGTGCGCCCAGCCAGACGATCAGTACCTTCTCGATATTGAAGATCAGGTTGCTGGCCGTGCTCGACCAGAGCGTGAGTCGCGCCACGCCGAGCTCGGCATTGACCTGATCGGCCAGCAGGTTGCTCCAGACCGTCTTGCGCTCCAGCGCACCGTTGAACAGCCGGATGGTTTGGGCACCGCGTACCGACTCGATGAAATGGGTTTGCTGTTTCGCGTTGAAGACGATCTGTTCCCGGGTGCGCGCCTTCAATGCGCGAAACATCGAGGCGCGCACCGCGCAGTAGATCAGCATCGCGACCAGCGTGATCGACGCGAGCCCAAGGCTGTAGAGCGCCATCACCACCAGCGAGCCGATCACCAGGATGCCGTCGATGGCGGCGTCGACCGACTGGTTGGTCAGGCTGCGCTGGATCACCTGGACCGCGCCGAAGCGCGAGACGATATCGCCGACATGCCGTTTCTCGAAGAACTCGACCGGCAGCTTCATCAGATGGTCGAAGACATTGCGGAACCACTGGAAGTTGATGTCGGTGGACAGCGTGGTGGTGAACCAGCTGCGCACCGCGAAGCACATCGCCTGAACCATGGCCAGTACCAGGAAAGCCAGCGCCAGCACGTCAAGCAGGTTGGCGTCGTCGGCCACCAGCACCTGGTCGACCACCCATTGCAGGTAGAACGGCGCGATCATGGTCAGCAACTGCATCGCGATGCCCAGGCTGGCCAGCCCGGCGATCCGGCCGCGCAGCCCGACGATGCGACCGACCAGGGCAGCCAGCGTGATGGGCTCGCGCGCGTCCTGGCGAACGAAGGAGGACTCCGGCGTCAATTCGAGGGCGATGCCCGTGTAATGGGTGGCAAGCTCGGCCAGGCTCAGGCGCCGGACGCCCACGGCCGGATCGTTGATCTCGGCGATCTCGCCGCGGATGCGGCTCAACACCACGAAATGGTTCATGTCCCAGTGCAGCACGCAGGGCAATGGCACGGATTGCAGTTGCCTGACGCTGGTGCGCAGCGGGCGGGCCCGCAGTTTCAACGCGACCGCCATCGTGACCAGGCTCTTGAGCGTCGCGCCCTTGAGCGAGACCGAGAAGCGGTTGCGCATCGCGCGCAGGTCGATGTGATTGCCCCAGTACGACGCGACCATGGCGATGCAGGTCAGGCCGCACTCGGTCGCTTCGGTCTGCAGCATCGCCGGCAGCGTGCGCCGGTTCCAGAATCGCAGATCGGGTAGGGAAAGGAAGTTCATCGTTGAAAGCGAGACGATTGGTTCGGTGTAGCGATTCGTTGTGCCCTATGGGCAAGCCGCATCGAGGTTCGGGCCTAAGCGCCGGAAGCCAGCAACCAGCGATAGAGCCGCCGGGTCTCGAGCCTGGCCGTGGCGTCGAAAGCCATGCCCGCCTGCAGGACGAGCGCGCCGTGGCGATCGTCCTCTGCCCGCTGGACGAGCCGAATATGCGCGCGGTAGCGAGCCGCTTCGACGCCGTCGGGATCGGCCGGCGGCACCAGCTCCACTTGCTCGACCACGCCCCGGCCTTGCCCGAACTGCTGGAACGGATAAGCCGCATAGCGGATCGAAACCGGGCTTCCCGGGTGCAGACGTGCCGCGAATTGCGCCGGCACCTCGGCCAAGGCCTCCAGTTGGCCGCCTGAACCCGCCGCGGGACGCAGGACGCCATGTAGCGGTGCCTTCTGCGTATACGACGCGAAGCTCAGCAGGGCCAGCAGGCAGAGCGTCAGCAACAAGGCCATGATCTCGATGAGACGGTTGGCGCGCGTCTGGAACAGCAGCACGGTGCCGTATTGCTTCGCGCCGGCCTGTGCCAGCGCCTGCTCGCGGAACAAGGGCGCCGGCTTTCCCGGGGGCGGTATCGATGGCATGGTGCTCATGCTTGCAAGGCATCCAGGGAGGCAGACCGATCCAGCGACTTCAGCTCGCGCACGCGGCGCGCCAGGGTTTCGACGATCTCCTCGACCGCCACGAGGCCGGTGTCGTACTCGTGGATCACATTGCCGCTGCGCCGACTCGAGGCGCGGAACGCCTCGCAGAAGCGCCAGGAAATATCGGCCGTGGCGGTGGTCTTGCGATCGATCAGGGTCGCGTCCTGCCGCTTCTTGAGACGGGATTCACGCGTCGCGTGCGAGGCATGCAGCAGCACCTGCAGATCGAATCGCCGAAACAGGCGGCGGCCCAGGAAGGCGAGCGGCGCCAGCGACTTGAGGCGGCAGGTCATCCCGTAGGCGATCACACGATCGACGAAGGATTCGCAGACCACGATATCCGTATCCGCCACCGGCGCCCGGTCCAGGAAGCAGGACAGCAGGTAGAGCGAATTGAGCAAGGCGCTCGCATGACGCTTGTTCGCATCGAAACGATCGAGGTAGCGGTGAATCCAGCGTCTCTGGATCACCCCCTTCTTCTGCGCGACGCGATAACCGTCAGCGGCCAGGCGTTGCACCAGCGTGTTGACGAGAGTCGACTTTCCGCAAAGATCGGGACCGTCCACCAGGATGGAAATGCTGCGGTCTTGGCCGCGCGCGCGGCGCGCTGCGTGAGGGCGGGGGCCGCTCGTGTTCTGCATCATGATGTCGTCTCTCTCTGGGGCGTCTGATGAAGGGGGGAGGGGATGCGGCGCGGCGCCAGCAGGCGCTCGAGACACATACCCATCACGATCGAGCCGTCCCGGATCGGCTTGAGCGTGAGCCACGCGATCTGCGGCTGCCGGACCCAGCCCGCCAGCTCGGCCGCCAGCACGGCGGCGAATGACAGCAGCAGCCAGCCGCCGCGAGGGCAGAGCGCGATCCCGATGAGCAGCAAGGCCATCAACAGCGGCCGATATAGCAGCCATGGCACGCTGGCCCAGCGTGTCAGCCTGCTGAAGCTGTCGCCATACTTCGAGCGGATCGCGACGATGCCGCGCCCCGAGCGAATCGACTTCCGCAGCAGCGACATGCTCTCGATCGGGTCCTGGTGACGAACCACCATGCGGGTCGAGAACACCACGTCGCGTCGCGCCTGCATCAGGCTCAACTGGAAATCGACATCCTCGAAGGCCTTGCCCTCGAAGTGCGGGTCGTAGTAACCGGCCTGCCGGAGCGCGACCGCGTTGACCGTCATGTTGCCGCCGGCGCACAGCGCGTTCGGATTGACGATGAAGGCACCTCGCGAGCCGGCCTGGCGCATCAGGCGCATCTTGCTCGAGGCTTGCGCCTCGCGCTTGCGGATATAGCCGCCGAGCGCGTAGGGCGCGCTTTCCAAGCGCGGCCCGAAGAACATGCCGGCCTCGGGGTGCAGGCGCAGGCCATCGGCGAGCGCGGTGAACCAGTTCGGGGTCGGGAAGCAGTCGTCGTCGAGGAAGGAGATGAATTCGGTGTTCAACTGCTCCAGCGCGAAGGCTCGGGCGCGGCCGATGCTCAGTGCCTGGTCCGGCAACAGCACCTTGATCCCGCGCTGCGTCAAGGCCGACGACAGTTCCGCCGGTGCGCGTCGCGCGCCGCACGAAAACAGCACGCTGACCTGCCAGTCGGGGCGAGCGGAGCCCACCAGGATGGAACCCAGCATCTCGAGATTGTCGAAACGACCAAAGCAGATGACGACGATGGACAGACGCGGCTTAGCGGCGGTTTCAATATGCATGTTGGCGTTCCCGTGTATCCGACACCGCATCGAGAAGCTTGCCGACCATCGAGGAGGTCGAGAAGGCGGTCGCGGTACGCCGCGCGTTTCTCGACAGATAGTTGGTTAGTTCTACTGATTTTGATGCGAAAAACAAAGTGTCGACGATGTCGCGATCATCGGCGCCCTCGGCCAGCAGCAGCCCGTCCACGCCGTGAGTGACGCGCTCGCGCAGTGCCGCGATGCCTGACACCACGGGCACCACGCCGAGCGCGGATGCTTCCAGGGCCGCGATGCAGCACATCTCCTCGTAGGCGGTCGGATAGACGAAATAGCTGCAGCGACTCAGCAGTTCGAGGTAAGCCTCGCGCGGCACGGCGCCGTGGTACACGATGCCGGGCGCGTCCAGGTCCTCGGCGCGTACGTCGTTCTCGAGGAAGCCGCGGGATTGCGTCTCGTCGTAGCCCCACAGACGATAGCCGCCCGTGATGTGCAGGACTGCGTCCGGGTGGCGGGCGCGGATCGCCGGCCACAGTTTCAGCATGCGCGCGAGGCCGCGATAGGGCGCCGACGAGTGCAGGAAATTGAGCGGCGCCTTGGCCACGGGGCGCGTCAGCAGCGCATCCTCCACGCCGCAGGAGCCGATCACGAACGGGATGTCGGAGGGAAACCTGGCCGCTAGCGTCTCGTATTGCGTCCAGGAGTTGTACCAGACGAAGTCGCAGTTCTGCGTCGTCACCGCCTCGGCCTGCTCGATGTGGCGATCGCCAAGCACGAGCACCTGCACCGGCGCCCGGCGTCCTCCGCGCAGCACGGACGGCGCGCGGCAGGCGATCAGCATGTCGTAGCTGCCGGCGTTCGAATCGAAATCGTCCAGGTGCCGGTAGCGCACGCCAGCATGCGTTTCACGGTGCGGGTCGAGCGAGTGGAGATCGACCTCGTGGCCGCGTCGCGCCATTTCCTCGGCCCAGAGGACATAGGTGGTTTCGTTGCCACCCAGGCCCGGATCGAGGAAGGCGGTGTGGCTGAGCCTTCGGGAAAGCGGAGACAGGAACGCGATACGCATGCTTCGTCCTCGTTTGTGGTCCTTAGTTGAACCAGCCGCGCAACAATTCGATGCCGCCGAAGCGGGGCAGCGGGGTGCTTGCGCGAATTGCTCGATAGCGATCGAGCGCGCTGTCCAGCGTCGGCAGTTGTGAGCGCAGATGCGCGATCGCGAATACGCCGGATCGATCGACGCCTTCCCGGCAATGCACGAGCACGTTCAATCCCCGTGCACGCAGGCCATCGACAAGGGCGCTCAGCGTATCGAGATCGACACGCTTGAAATCCTCGTGCCAGTAGCTGAGCGGGCGATGGAACTGTTCGATGCCGGCAATCGGATCCGGCGTGGCACGTCGCAGCGAGACCGTGGCGCCGATACGATGCGCGAGCACGTCGGCTTCGGCCGGCTGCGGTCCGATCCAGAGGCGATCGTCGATCTGCGTGAAGATCAAGATTGCTCCCCTCGGCGCGAGGCGATGGCCCACAACGCGGCGCCGTCCTCGATTTGCCGGTCTCCATGCAGGCCCCAGCCGAGCAGGCGCGCCACGTCGCCAGGGGGGTGAAATTCGCGGGCATAGGCACGGCCGGTGACCGGGTCGGGTGCCTCGGGACGCAAATGCGACAACGCGGCGACGAAACGCAACTGGGCGTAGACCTCGGTGACGCCGCCACGGGTTTCCGTCACCTCTACATAGCCGAGATACATCGGGCGCTGGTATTCGGCCTGGGCCTCTTCGATGCATTCACGCTCGAGCGTCTGCAGCCAGTCCTCGTCGTGCTCGGGATGGCCGCCGGGAAGGTTGTAGCGTCCGCGATCGTTGCAGACCAGCATCCGGCCTTGTTCGTCGAAGATCAACCCATACACCTGGCGAACCGGCAGGTCGCGCGGCGGAAATTCGACTTTCCATATTACGTTCACGCCGTCGGCGATGGTGTTCGATGTCACTTCCAATTTATTCCCTATTATTTCCAAAGCGTGTATCAAAAAAGTCATGTAAAAATGCGGATGCATTTTGTTGTTACATTTCACATCTATATGATTTTTATCAATTTCTTTGTGTTTTCTTTCAAAATTATTCGCCCCTACAATATGGAAATATTGTGCACCCTACACTGGAAATAAAATCTCATTAAATCTCACAAATAAATGAATAGGTAATTGATGACATCCGCGCTTCACACTTAATGGCTGCGTAAAACGAAGATGCAAGCAGAAACCGCGAATGGATGGTGAACCACGCGAACACGCCATGTGGAAACCGGCGCGGTTCGAGCGTCTCGCCTGTCGGCTGGCGTGCACTGGCCAGCAGCGGCTCGACAATGTCCAACTCGACCGCGTTGTTAGCGTGCGTTATAGGCAGCCATGAAGGAGGGTGCCTTGGCACCAGCAGCGTGCATTGGGGTGCGTGTTCCTCGAACCACGCGTGCTCGCTGCCGTCGATCTGCACCAGTTTGCCCAGGCACGCCCGTCGCGCTCGCGGCTGCCGGACCTGCGGCGGGCGCGGCGCAAGCGGCACCCAAAGCCCGGCGGCATGCACCCATTGGCACACCGTCTCCTTGGCCAGCAAAATGCCGTGGCATTTGTGAATGCTTCTCGCAGGCTCGGCTTGCCACGCTTGGCGGAAACCAGGCCGGCTGCACCAGCCGCCTCGAAGCGGCGCTTCAGACGCGAAACCTGACGTTCGGTGAGCCCGAGCCGCTCAGCCGCGCGCACGCCGGTGAGACGTCCTTCGACCACCGATTCGATAACTTTGACGCGTTGCAGTTCGTTCATGCTGATCGTGACCAGGCCGGGCTTGTTCATGGCAGGCTCCACCGCGTTGCGCCTCGACAGCATGCGCCTGCGGCAGGTCTGAACCGGACATTTCTAACTGGCTCAAACCGACATTACTAAATAGCCGTAACACGCAAATTGTCGTTAATTCGCGTTATGTCAAATAACATAGTCATCGACACGGACCCATTTCCTCCTCTCCATCTACCCGCACCTCGAACTACATCGTTCGAGGTGCGCCACGACATAACGACTACTTGTAGCTGAACGCTCCCGGATGATTCTCCAGGCTTCCTGTCAGTGCCGCGTACAGGATCGTGCGTCCGTCGATCGACTCGTTGTCGCCGCCGATGTTCAACCACGTCAGCCTTTCGACATCACGCTTCGGATCGACGACCGACAGCACGCCGACCATCCGCTTCGCCTGCGGGTCGTACATCACGGCAATTCGCTGCGCGCCGCAATCATGCGGCTTGCAGGCGCTCATGACATAAACGTCGTGGCCGCCGAACGACACCGTGTTCGCCGGCGATTCGGTGCCGCCTCGCGCTACCCAGTCGGGCAATCGATGCCCTTTCTTCATGGCGGCAAAGGCCGCCGCCGCGTCATGATTGCTGGCGATCGCGCTGAACGACTGCGGATCGGCCTTGGCGGCCTCGTCGGCCCACGCGAGCTGGCCGACCTGGCCGATGCTCAGGACGGCGACGGCAAGCAAGGAAATCTTCAATGACATGAGGAACCTCCTGGGTCAATTCGATATCGGTGCCGTCTTAGTACCGAAAGTCGGCCGTAAGTTTCTTGCCCAGGCGTTGCGGAACGCGTCGGATTGCGTCGCGACACCCGCGCCGGCTCGGCTCACGAATGCTGCCGGATCGACCATCTCGTCGGCACGAACGACACCTCGAACCGCGACAGGAACGATTGCCCGAGCAGTCCGTCGATGCCCTGCCCGAACGGCGCCTTGCCGGCCGGATCGACCGATACCGGCACCGCGGAAGCCTCGACCTGGCCGAGCTTGACGGAATCCGCCTGGGCCAGCAGGCCCTCGCGCGGGCCATTGGCGGTCTGCTGGCGAATGTGCCGGGCGTGCGCGGTGTCGATCCGGGCCCGCTGCGCGAACCCCTGGCTCATCACGACATAGCTCGCCCCGGTATCGACGATGAAGGTGCCTTCCACGCCGTTGATGCGCGCCTTCACCTGGATGGTATTGCTGCCCTTGCGCGCGAAGCTTTCCTGCCCGGATGCATAACTCGTCGGGCAACTGGCATGCGAGGCATAACGGGCGATGATGCCCTTGGCCTGCGCGTTGTCGGCGCGCTCGGGATCGGCCGACACCCACATGCGGATCGCGCTCACCGCGTCGCAGTAGCGGCCGGCCTTGGCATGCAGGTCCGCGATGCGGATGAACAGGTTGCTGGTGATCGAGGCGCGGTCCGGCGACAAGGCCAGCACCTGCATGTAGTCGGCCAGCGCCGCCTCGTCCTGCTGCGCGCCCTCGTAGGCGCGGCCGCGATCGAAATAGTATTGCGGCTCGGTGGCATCGTTCGCCAGCAGGCGGTTGGCGATCGCCACCGCGCCCTGGTAGTCGCTCGCGGCGATCAGGTCCTCGATGGCCGCGCCGAGGAAGCCGTCCGCCCTGCCGCAGCGATCCACGAAGGCGACCAGCGCGTCGGCGCTCTCGCGCCGGTAGCCGAGCGCGTCGATTTCGGCGGCCAGGCGGCCCATGGCGTCGCGATTGCAGGCCTCTCGGCTCAACTGCAGCAGCGGGCGCCGGATATCGGGCTTGCTCAGGTCGGAAATGGCAACGCTCGACAGTCGATAAGTGTCGACAGCGGGTTTGATGTCCTTGGGAATGGGTACCTTGAATTCGTCGCAGGCAGCCTGCGAGAGCAGGATCGCGCAAAGAACGAACAGCTTGGCCGGCCGGGCCATCATTCTCGTCATCTTATTGTTGGAGCGAGCAAGGAGATCGGAACACACGGCGCTGACGAGCCGCACTCGAATTTTTCGAAAGCCTAGCACGGGAGTCGCGACGTGGATGCGCCAGCTCGGCCACGCAGACCGCGATTGGCTACTCGCGATAAGGAATACCGGCGCCAGGGCGTCGCTTAGCCATCCAATCCGGGCCGCGAGTATCGGGACGCGCGGCCCGGCCCTGCCTCACCGGATCCCCTTCCCCCGGCTCACAGCCCCAGCGAGGAAATGAACTGGTTCGTGTAGCCGAGCGTCCCGGCCTTCCCGTAGTTGTTGCAGGTATCGGACGAGTTGTTGTCCGAGGTGGCCGGCTTGCAATCGCGATCGCGCGAGAAGGCCCAGAAGTGGATCCCGGCGATCTGCTTGGACAGCGCGTAGTTCGACACCGCTACCGCGTCGGCCAGCGTGAAGGTCTCGTCGATGCTGTCGTTGCCGCCGATCATCGGCGTCACCTCGATCTGGTTGTACGGCACCTTCCAGTGGTTGTGCAGGTTCTCGGCCGCCGCGATGGTCGACTTGCCCATGTCGCACTTGCCGCTGCTGTTGAGCGTGCAGAGCGAGGGATCCTCGTCACCCGAATCCGCGAAATCCATGGTCATCAAGTTGATCGTGTAGTTCTTCAATCCGTAGTTCTGGATCGCCGTCATCACCTTCACGCCGATGTCGCCGAGGCTCTGCCCCGCGTTGCCGCCCTCGGTCGCGATCGTGAAGCTGAAGCGCAGGTTCGGGTAGGTGTTCTGCGCGTTCGCCACGCGCGCCACCAGGTTGTTGATGTCGCTCTGGCTCTGGCCGTTCTCGACGTCGAAATCCACGCCGAGCATGTTGGCGCTGTAGTACGTCTGGATGAACTTCAGGAAGTTGGCGTCCGAGGTGCAGAGGAAGCTCGCGCCGGCGCCGCCGGTCGAGACGATGTATTTCTTGCCGGCGTTCACGAAGCCCTGCACGTTCGCCTTCGCGAACGAGGAGGCCGACACGCCGCTCCAGTCCTCGCTGCCGCAGCTGCCGGTCGCGAAGGCCCAGGTCACCGCCTGGAGCTTGGCCGGCATCACGCTCAGCAAGGTCTTGGAACTGCCGGTGACGGTGGTGTTGAGCTGGGCGCCGCTGAAGTCGCCCGAGTAGAAATACGGGCTGTAGATGAAGTTGGAGGCCACCGCGACGGTGGCCGCCGATTCGGCCAGCACGGGCGCGGAAGCGGCCAGACAGAGCAAGGCGGCCAGGCCCTTGAGTCGAAGCGATTTCATCTGAATTCTCCTGAAGAGAGTGTGAGACGACGATGCGCGGGCGTGGATTCGCCCGCTGTTGGTGACGCCACCATCCTGCGTGGCGCGACTTCCCTGCCCGGCCTCGCCTGTCGAGGCCGAACCAGCCGGCCGGTGCCCCGCCCCTCGCGGCGGCGCCGGCCCGCAATCGAAAAATCCTCACGTCGAACTGCAATCCAGATGCTGCGAGTGCGCCTTTTCGATCGACTCGGCCGGTCGATCGAAGGCCTTGTAAGGAGCGAATCGCGATACCTGTCCCGCGAAGCGCTTATCAGGCAAATGATTGTCGTGAAATCGAAAAATCGGAATCGAGTATGCGTAACGCCCATGGCGAACGCAATTCGATATTCATTTAGATATGGGGATTTTTGAATTCGATGCCGAGGCAAGGCGAGAAGGCATGCCTGGCAAGGATTTCATTCCGAAAATCTGGGGCATTGCAAAATTTTCGGAACGAGACATCATGAATTTATTTGATGATTTTTTTGAAATTCGCAACATCAATCCGGTGCGCCATGCGGCGTCCTCGTCAATTCCGGATTCACCGCGCTTATTGACATGTCGGAAGCGCCCTTTCTCGACTCGTCGCATCCATTCGACGGCCGCTTTCCTCATCCGTTTCCCCTCCCCGCGCCGCCGAGCACGCCGCCGGGGAACGCCTGCCTGACGGGAATCTGGCAGCCTTGACAGCAAACAAAAAACCTGTTGGCTGGGCGGAAATTGAGCCGGTAGTATCCCGCCGATGCGACGGGCGCGACGCCCGCTGCGGCGGACTTTTCCTCAATTTGTCGCGATTTTCGGAAGATACATGCTCGGCCTAGTACGCGTTGCCTTGCGAAGACCGTATACGTTCGTGGTCCTCGCAATCCTGATCCTGATCATTGGGCCGCTCGCAGCACTGCGCACGCCGACCGACATCTTCCCGAACATCCGCATCCCCGTGATCGCGGTGATCTGGCAGTACACGGGCCTGTCGCCGGACCAGATGGCCGGGCGCATCTCCTCGCCCTTCGAGCGCACGCTGACCACCACGGTCAATGACGTCGAGCACATCGAGGCGCAGTCGATCACCGGCTTCGGCGTGATCAAGATCTTCTTCCAGCCCGGCGTCGACATCAACACGGCGAACGCGCAGGTCACCGCGGTCTCGCAGACGCTGCTGCGCCAGTTGCCGCCCGGCACCACGCCGCCGCTGATCCTGAACTACAACGCCTCGACGGTGCCGATCATCCAGCTCGCGCTGTCGGGCAAGGGCCTGTCCGAGCAGAACCTCGCCGACCTGGGCCTCAACACGCTGCGCCCGGCGCTGGTGACGGTGCCCGGCGCGGCGATCCCGTTCCCGTTCGGCGGCAAGACGCGCCAGGTCCAGCTCGACGTCGATCCGGCCGCGCTGCAGGCGCGCGGGCTGTCGGCGCAGGACGTGGCCAACGCGCTGGCCGGCCAGAACCTGCTCACGCCGATCGGCACCGAGAAGATCGGCGACTATGAATACACGCTGAACCTGAACGACGCGCCCGGCGACATCCGCGAGCTGGCCAACCTGCCGGTCAAGGCGGTGAACGGCACCACCATCTACATGCGCGACATCGCCAACGTGCACGACGGCAGCGCGCCGCAGACCAACATCGTGCACGTCGACGGCAACCGCTCGGTGCTGATCACGGTGCTCAAGAACGGCGCGGCCTCGACGCTGGCGATCATCTCCGGCATCAAGCAGCACGTCGAGCAGGGCAAGGCCGGCTGGCCGCAGAACCTGCAGATCGCCCCGATCGGCGACCAGTCGCTGTTCGTCACGGCAGCCATCAGCGGCGTGGCGCGCGAGGGCGTGATCGCGGCGGTGCTGACCAGCCTGATGATCCTGCTGTTCCTCGGCAGTTGGCGCTCGACCCTGATCATCGCCACCTCGATCCCGCTGGCCGTGCTCGGCTCGATCATCACGCTCTCGGCGCTCGGCGAGACGCTCAACATCATGACCCTGGGCGGCCTCGCGCTGGCGGTCGGGATCCTGGTGGACGACGCCACCGTCACCATCGAGAACATCAACTGGCACCTGGAACAGGGCAAGCAGGTGGAGCCGGCGATCCTCGACGGCGCCGCGCAGATCGTCACGCCGGCCTTCGTCTCGCTGCTGTGCATCTGCATCGTGTTCGTGCCGATGTTCTTCCTGCAGGGGATCGCGCGCTTCCTGTTCGTGCCGATGGCCGAGGCGGTGATGTTCGCGATGATCTCCTCGTTCATCCTGTCGCGCACGCTGGTGCCGACCATGGCCAAGTACCTGCTCAAGCCGCACGCGCATGCCGAAGGCGGGCACGGCGCCGAACGCGCGCCCAGCCGCAACCCGCTGGTGCGCTTCCAGCGCGGTTTCGAGGCGCGCTTCGAGCGCGTGCGCTCCCGCTATCGCGCCCTGCTGGAGCTGGCGCTCGCGCATCGCAAGCCCTTCGTCTCGGTGTTCTTCGGCTTCGTGCTGGTCTCGTTCGCGCTGGTGCCGCTGCTGGGCCAGAACTTCTTCCCCTCGGTGGATGCCGGCCAGATCGTGATGCACGTGCGCGCGCCGGTCGGCACGCGCGTGGAGCGCACCGCCGAGATCCTCGCCAGGGTGCAGCAGGCGGTGCGCGGCATCATCCCGCCCGCCGAGCTCGGCACCATGGTCGACAACATGGGCCTGTCCTCGAGCGGCATCAACACCGCCTACAACAACACCGGCACCATCGGCTCCCAGGACGGCGACATCCAGATCACGCTGAACGAGGGCCACGGGCCCACCGCCGACTACGTGCGCCGCATGCGCGAGGAACTGCCGCGCCGCTTCCCCGGCGTGACCTTCTCGTTCCCGCCGGCCGACATCATCAGCCAGATCCTGAACTTCGGCTCGCCGGCGCCGATCGACCTGCAGGTGCGCGGCAACAACCTGGCCGCCAACTTCGACTACACCAACACGCTGCTGCGCGAGATCCGCCGCGTGCCGGGCGTGGTGGACGCGCGGATCCAGCAGTCGCAGCAAAGCCCGGCCTTCTCGGTCGACGTCGATCGCACCCGCGCCCAGTTGCTGGGCATCACCGAGCGCGACGTGACCAACAGCCTGGTGGTGAACCTGGCCGGCTCCAGCCAGGTGGCGCCGACCTACTGGCTGAACCCGGCCAACGGCATCTCCTACCCGATCGTGATGCAGACGCCGCAGTACAAGCTCGACACGCTGGCGGCGCTGCAGAACCTGCCGATCTCGGCCACCGGCGCGAACGCCGCCGCGGCCGGCAACGCCACCCAGATCCTCGGCGGCCTGGCCACCATCCGTCGCGCCGACATCAACTCGATCGTCAGCCAGTACAACATCCAGCCGATGGTCGAGATCTTCGCGACCACCCAGGACCGCGACCTGGGCTCGGTCTCGCGCGACATCAACCGGATCGTCTCGGCGCACGCCAAGGAACTGCCGCGCGGCTCCAGCGTGGCCCTGCTCGGCCAGGTGCAGACCATGAACGCCGCGTTCGGCGGCATGCTGTTCGGCCTGCTCGGCGCGGTGGTGCTGATCTACCTGCTGATCGTGGTGAACTTCCAGTCCTGGTCGGATCCCTTCGTGATCGTCACGGCGCTGCCGGCCGCGATCGCCGGCATCATCTGGATGCTGTTCGCGACCCACACCACCATGTCGGTGCCGGCGCTGACCGGCGCGATCATGTGCATGGGCGTGGCCACCGCCAACTCGATCCTGGTGGTCAGCTTCTGCCGCGAATCGCTGGCCGAGCACGGCGACCCGCTGCGCGCGGCGATCGAGGCCGGCTTCACGCGCTTTCGCCCGGTGCTGATGACGGCGCTGTCGATGGTGATCGGCATGGCGCCGATGGCGCTCGGCCTCGGCGAGGGCGGCGAACAGAACGCGCCGCTCGGGCGCGCCGTGATCGGCGGCCTGATGTTCGCCACCGCGGCCACGCTGTTCCTGGTGCCCGCCGTGTTCTCCATGATTCATGCGCGCCCGCGCCAGGCGCCCTCTTCCGATATTTCTGAGCAAGGAACCGGCCATGTCGTCTGAAGCTTCCCGTCCACGATCGGTCTCCCGCCGCCGGCTGCGCACCGCCGCCGTGGCGGGCGTGGTGATCGCCGTGGCGATCGTGGCCGCCGGCATCGCGGTACGCGCCCATGACGCCTCGCGCGTGCGCGCCTGGACCGACACCAATGCCGTGCCGACCGTGCGCGTGATCGCCGTGTCGCGCGCCGACGCCGGGCCCGCGCTGAACCTGCCGGGCCGGCTCGAGGCCTGGTCGAGCGCGCCGATCCTGGCGCGCGTGAGCGGCTACCTGAAGTCCTGGCAGTACGACATCGGCTCGCACGTGAAGAGCGGACAGGAACTCGGCGTGATCGAGACGCCCGAGGTCGACCAGCAACTGCTGCAGGCGCGCGCCGACCTGGAGAGCGCGCGTACCAATGCCTCGCTGGCCGAGATCACCGCCAAGCGCTGGCAGTCGCTGCTGGGCTCGGATGCCGTTTCCAAGCAGGACGTCGACCAGCGCACCAGCGACTACGCGGCCCGCCGCGCCGCGGTGGACTCGGCGCTGGCCAACGTCAACCGGCTGGTCGCGCTGAAGGGCTTCGCGCGGCTGGTGGCGCCGTTCGACGGCGTGGTGACCGCGCGGCGCACCGACGTGGGCGCGCTGGTCAACGCCGGCGGCTCGACCGGCGAGGAGCTGTTCACCGTGTCGGACGTGACGCGGCTGCGCGTCTACGTGCAGGTGCCGCAGAACTACGCGCCGAGCGTGCGGCCCGGCACCGACGCGACGCTGACCGTGCCCGAGTACCCGCAGCGCAAGTTCGTCGCCAAGGTGGTGGCCGCCTCGGGCGCCGTCAATCCGCAATCGGGCACCACGCTCGTGCAACTGGTGGTGGACAACCGGGACGGCGCGCTGCTGCCGGGCGCCTTCGCCAACCTGGCCTTCGCGCTGCCGGCCTCGGCCGATACGCTGCGCGTGCCGGCCAGCTCGATCCTGTTCGACGCGCAGGGCACGCGCGTCATGACGGTGGGAGCCGACGGGCATATCCACTACCGTCGCGTGAAGATCACGCGCGATCTCGGCACCCAGGTGGAGATCGCCGACGGGATCGGGGCCGGCGAACGGATCGTCGATACGCCGCCCGACGGGCTCGCCGACGGCGATGCGGTGCACATCGCGACCGGCGGCAACGCAGGCAATGGCGGCAACGCCGACGGCGGCGCCCAGAGGGCCCGTTCATGAAGCGGCCGATGTCCCGTCTGACGCTGCTGGCGGCCGCGCTCGCGCTGGCCGGCTGTTCGCTCGCGCCCGACTACAAGGTGCCGCCGGTGCCGGCCTCGGTGGCCTATCGCACGGTGGGCCCCTGGGCGCCGGCCCAGCCGTCCGACCAGATCCCGCGCGACGCCTGGTGGCAGGCCTATCGCGAGCCGGCGCTCGACGCACTGGAAATTCGCCTGCTGGCCAGCAACGCCGACCTGGCCGCCGCGCTCGCGCATTACGCGCAGGCGCGCGCCTTCGTCTCGCAGCAGAGCGCGGCGGAGCTGCCGCGCGTCTCGGCCACCGCCAGCCCGACGCGCAACCGCCAGTCGGACACGCGGCCGCTGCGCGGCGCCGGCAGCCCGAACGAGTACAACGCCGTCTCGCTGGGCGGCGAGATCGACTACGAGCTCGATTTGTGGGGCCGCGTGCGCAACACGGTGGCGGCGGCCAAGGACGAGGCGCAGGCCACCAAGGCCGATCTCGCCTCGGTGCAACTGAGCCTGGAGGCGCAGCTCGCGCAGAGCTACCTGCAACTGCGCGGCCTGGATCGCCAGACCAAGCTGCTCAATGACACGGTGGCGGCCTTCCAGCGCGCCCAGCAGCTCACGCAGCGGCTGCACGACGCCGGCGCCGTATCGGGCCTCGACGTGACGCGCTCCACCGCGCTGCTGGCCGACGCGAAATCGCAGCTCACGCAGAACCTTGCCCAGCGCGCGCTGAACGAACACGCGATCGCGGTGCTGGTGGGTGCCTCGGCCTCGGACTTCCGGGTCGAGACCTCGGAGGCCGACGTGGTGCTGCCGCCGGTGCCGGTGGGCGTGCCCTCGGCCCTGCTGCAGCGGCGCCCCGACATCGCGGCGGCGGAGCGGCGCGTGGCGGAGTCGAATGCGCGGATCGGGGTGGCGCGCGCCGCCTATTTCCCGCAGATCACGCTCAGCGCCCAGGGCGGGCTGCAGAGCTCGAACTACACGAACTTCTTCAGCGCGCCGAACTTCTTCTGGTCGGTCGGGCCGTCGATCGCGCAGTACCTCTTCGACGGCGGGCTGCGCCGGGCCCAGCTCGATGCCGTCAAGGCCGCCACCGACGAGGCCGCCGCGCGTTACCGCGGCGTCGCGCTGGCCGCCTTCCAGCAAGTCGAGGACAGCCTGACGCTGCTGCACGACCTGGGAACCGCGCTCGACCAGGAGCGCGAATCGGCCGATGCCGCCCAGCGCGCCGTCGAGCTGGCGCTGACGCGCTACCAGCGCGGCATCGCCAGCTACCTGGACGTGGTGCAGGCGCAGACCACCGCGCTGAGCACCGAGCGCAGCGTGCTCGACATCCAGACCCGCCAGTGGGTGGCCAACGTGCAGTTGGTGCGCGCGCTCGGCGGCGGCTGGTCGGACGGGGATCTGGACGACCTCTCGAAGCCGGAGGCGGCGCCGGCCGTCGCCACGGCGCCGCCGCCCAAGGCGGGCTGAAACCACGCCGCGCGCGCCGGCGATCTCGTCGCCCGGCGCGCGCGGTCGCATCGGGCCCGGGCCCGGGAATCAGGCCCGGGGCCCGGCTCGCGCGCCTCAGCGCGGCGTGCCCACCTCGTCCAGCAACTGCACCAGGTACTTGCCCCAGACCTCGGGATGCGCCAGCGTCTGGTGGCCATAGGAACCCGCGCCTTCCGGAATCTCCACGAAACGGCCGCCCGGCACCTCGGGCACCAGGCGCTGCATCGCGCCGAGATCGGTGGCGTTGATCAGGTCGTCCTGGAAGTTGACGGCGAACAGCTTGGCGCGGATCCTGCCGAGCTGCGGCGCGGGATCGTAGTCGGACGAGGAGCGGAACCAGTACAGCACGTCGTTGGCGTCGTACTTCGCGTACTGCGCGACGATCGAGTCGTACAGCTTCGTGGCGGCCTCGCGGTCGGGCGCGGCGAGCTGCAGCTGGCGCGGGTTCTGCGTCATGATCGCGAACACCGGCATGGTGCGGATCCACTGCTGCGGCGAGCTGGCGTAATCGCCCTGCTGCCAGCCCGGATCATGCTCGATGGCGCCCACCACCATCTGCCGCCACAGCCAGTTGCGGCCTGCCATCGCGATCGGCTGCGAGGCGATCGGCATCAGCGCGTCCATCATCGCCGGGTGCTGCTCGCCCCACAGCCAGGTCTGCATGCCGCCCATCGAGGTGCCGAGCACCAGCTTCAGGTGGTCGACCTTGAGCCCTTCCGTGACCAGCCGGTACTGGCCCTGCACCACGTCGTTGTAGCCGTATTGCGGGAAGCGCGCGCGCAGGCCGTCGCTGGGTTTGCTCGAACCGCCGCGACCCAGGCCGTCCGGCACGATCACGAAATACTTGCTGGTGTCGAGCGGCGCGCCCGGCGCGAACAGCGCCTCGCGCGCGCTCTTGGTGAGGAACTGCGCGCCGCTGCCGGTGGTGCCGTGCAGCAGCAGCACCGCGTTGGTGGCGTGGCCGGCCGCGTCGCGCCGCAGCCGGCCCAGGGTCGTGTAATGGAGCCTGACCTCGGGCAGCACCGAGCCGTCGGAGAAACGGAAATCGCGGGCGAGGTAGTCGCCTGCCGTTTCGGCCGCGTCCGCCGCCCCGGCGGGCGTCGGCGTCTGCGCGTGGCCCAGCGCGCAGACCGTCATCGCGGCGCAGCCCAACAAAATACTTTTCATGGCTTTCTCTGTCATTGCAGGTTCGGGGATCCGTTCGCATCGAATCGGCGTTCCGGCCACGGGTGCCCGGCGGCATGACAGATGCCGTCCGCCCCGCCGGCCGTTGCTCCAATGTAGCGAAGGCGCATGGCGGCGGATGGGACAATCTTCCGGTTTTCCTGTACGCGTTATCGATGCGCGACGAAGCTTTCGGCTCCCCGCCCGGCACCGGGCCACGCGGCGGCACCGCCGCTCACAGCAATTCGGAAATCTCGATCAGGTTCAGGTCCGGGTCGCGCACATAGACCGAGCGGATGCGGGCCGTCGCGCCGGTTCGCTCGACCGGGCCCTCGACGATCGGCCAGTTCATGCGCGCCAGGTGCGCGATCACCTCGTCCAGCGGCACCGCCGCGATGAAGCACAGATCGAGCGCGCCCGGCACCGGCAGATGCGCCTTCGGCTCGAGCTCGGCGCCGCGCACGTGCAGGTTGATCTTCTGGTTGCCGAAGCGGAACGCCAGGCGCCCCGCGCCGAAGCTCTCGAGCTGCATCTGCAGCACCTCGGTATAGAAATGCCGGGTGGCATCCGGGTCGACGCAGGTCAGCACCAGATGGTCGAGATGGTCGATCAGCGGCATGGTCGGGCTCCTTGGGATGAACAGGACGGCAAGACCGCCATGATGCGGGTTTTCGGCGCGAGCCGCGCCGCCGCCCGCGTTCCGATCGAGGAAAGCTCGCGCCGAACCAGCGTTCCGATCCTGTATCCTTCGCAGGTTCGCGCGTCCAGCCCAATCCTTGTCAGATCGATGCCAGCCACCCGCCCTTCAGCCGACCAGCCGCTGTATGAAATCGTCCGCGCAGGCATTCTCGAGCGTCTGCGCACCGGCGTCTGGGCCGCCGGCGAGAAGATCCCCACCGAACCGCAACTGGCCGAGGCCTTCGGCGTGGGCATCGGCACCATCCGCCGCGCGGTGGAGGAGCTGGTCGCCGAGCGCCTGCTGATCCGGCGCGCGCGGCTCGGCACCATCGTCGCGAAATTCGCCGACGAACATGCCTTCGACCAGTATTTCAACTTCGTCGACCACACCGGCGAGACGGTGACGGTGGGCGCGCGGCTGCTGCGTTTCGGCAAGGAGCGCGCCACGCCCGCGCTGGCCTCGATCCTGAAGCTCGAGCGCGGCGCGCGCCTGGCCAGCATCGACAACCTGCGCCTGCTCGGCGAGGTGCCGGTGATGCTCGACCATCTGTGGATTCCGCTCGACCTGTTCCCGAAGCTCACCGCCGAGCATTTCGCGGCGCGGCGCGGCTCGATCTACGGCTTCTACCAGGAGCATTTCGGCATCTCGGTGGTGCGCGTGGTGGAGGACCTGGCCGGCGCGGTCGCCGACCAGAAGGTGGCCGACGCGCTGCAGGTGCAGCCCGGCACGCCGGTGCTGCGCGTCGAGCGCACCGCCTATACCTTCAAGGACAAGCCCGTCGAGCATCGCGTGCGCTTCGTCGAATCGAGCCATTGCGTGTATCGCAACACGCGCGGGCTGCAGGACTGAAAGACCGCCGCCGCGGTGCCTGCGGCGGTCTTGATGAACCACGCGCGGCTCAGGCCACCGTCGACCACCAGACAGCCGGCTCGCCGGCAACCCGCGCCGCGTCGAAGCGATAGGCCATCAGCGCGGCCAGGCCGCGCCGCCCGTCGATCGAGGCCACCGCGCTGGTGAAACCGTGCTTGGCCACCAGGGCCGATTCGATCGCGTCGGCGGCCGCCTTGCCGATCTCGATGGCTTCCATCGCCTTGCCCGCGTTGCGCGCGAGCCCCGCCGCCTGGGTCGCCGCCACGCCGAGCGCATGCTGCGCGCGCGGCGCGTCGAGTCCCAGCAGGCGCGCCACGGCCAGCGTGGCCCCCAGCACCCCGATCGAGGACACGAGGTTCCAGCGCGCCCGGTATTCGCTGCTGTCGAGCGCGGCCAGCGTGTGCGTGGCGGCCTCGGTGCCGATCGCCACGGCTTCGGCGATGGCCTCGTCCGATGCGCCGAAGCGCTCGCCCACCGTCAGCGCCGCCGCGACCACCGGCGTCGCCAGCGAGGGCACGGCCTGCGCCGTCAACCGCGCGCCCAGGCTCCAGGCGCGCAGGCGCAGGTCGCTCGACGAGCCCGCCTGCGCCGGCAGCCCGGCAACCGTCGTATCGGCGGGAGTCGATGACAGGATCGCGCGCGCCTCGGCGATCGCCCGATGGGCCGCCGCGACGGCGGAGCGCGCCTCCTTCGCCAGCGGCGCGAGCGCGAAGCTCACCAGCGCGGCGGAAACGTCGGAATGGGTGGCGGCCTCATGCATGATTCTGGTCCTCGGTGGGAAGGCAAAGTTCGAAAAGCGCGCGCAGGTCGGGCTGGGATTCGAGATCGCGAACCAGCTCGGCGATCCGTTGCGTGGCGCCGTCGCCGAGGATCGGATCGATCAGCAGCTCGATCTTTTCCCGCAGCTCGTCGTCGGTGAGCGGGCGCGCCAGGCTGCCGCGCGCGTGCTCGACGTGATGCGCCACCGTGCTGCCGTCCTTGAGCAAGGCCTCGATGAACACCTCGTCGCGATTCACGGCGCTGTCGGGCACCAGCTTCGTGCGGGCACGCATCGCGCTGACGTCGGGCTGCACCACGCGCGCGTCCTCGTATTGCGCGATCCCGACGCGACGGTCGCACAGCGCCGCCGCGACGCCGTGGATCGCGCTGAAGCGCGCCTGCAGGCCATCCTTGGGCTGCGGGTTGCCCATCAGCTCGGGCACCAGCGGATGGCAGCGCAGCGTGATCGACTCGATCTCGCCGACCTCGGGAATCCGCGCCGACAGGGCCAGTCCCGCGTCGATCGCCGGGTGGGCAACGATGCCGCAGGGATAAGGCTTGTAGGTGTTCGACAGCAGTTCCCAGCGCTCGCCCATCGCGCCGTTCATCAGCTCGAAATCGACCTTGGTCGACAGCGAGTGCGAATAACCGCCCGGCACCTCGAAGATGTCGTCCTCGGCCGGCTGCCCCCGCTGCGCGAGCTGCGCGGCGGCGATGCCGTTGGCCGCGGCCTTGCCCGGGTGATAAGGCTTGGTCATGGTGCCGAAGGCTTCGCGCTGGCCGACGAACATCGAGGCGGCGATGGCCGTCGCGCGGCGAATGCCGTCGGCGTCCAGCCCCAGCAGCAGGGCCGCCGTCACGGCGCAGCCGATCACGCCGCAGGTCCCGGTGATGTGCCAGCCGCGGTCGTAATGCTCGGGCGAGATCGACACGCCCACCCGCAACTGCGCCTCGCAGCCCAGCGCGAAGGCCGTCAGCGCCTGCGCGCCGCTCGGCTGCGTCGACGGCGCCAGCGCCGTCAGCACGGCGAACACCGAGGCGGCCGGGTGGATCACCGTGGCCAGATGCGTATCGTCGAAATCGTCGAGATGGCCCGCGAAGCCGGTGGCCAGCGCGGAGAAATGCAGGTCGGTGCGCTCGACGCGCCCCGGCACCGGCGCGGCGGGCTGCGCGCCGATCTCGACGGCGGCGGCGAGGATCGCGTCGACGCCGGGATGGCGCGAGGCGCCGATCGACGTCCCGATCACGTTGATGAGGGAGCGCCGGGCCTCGTCGGCGACCTTCGCAGGCAGCGGCTGCCCCGCAAGTGTGTACAGGCCGTGCGCAAACGCGGCGGCAATGGAACTCATTCGGACGATTCCTCCAGACTTTGGCCGACGCGCCGGAGACCCTTTCCCCGGCTCGCATCGGCAAGCAGACACGCCATGAAAAACCGCGCGGGACGACTCGCTTCCCGTTCAGGCGGTGAATCGCCGGATTCGCGGTTTCGTCGACACTTGGCGAAATTCTACTTGGCAACACCCGAGTCAACCAAGATATTTCAAGCAAAGTGTCGACACTTTGCCGTCAATCCTTCACGCACTCATCACGACAAACCCAGCCCGGGCGCGCGCGAGGCACGGCGCCGAGGCGAGCGGCCGCGGGACGAAAGCGGGCGTCGCGCGCGTCTGGATGCGCGCGGGCCGACGGCATGGGCGAGCCTCCCGGCATGGGGAGGGATCGGCGAATCGGGATTCGCGCAGCGACCGTCTTTCGGCCTCCGGTCGGTAAACGACGCGCGCGCCGCCGTCCCCTGACTGCGGCGCGCGTCGCGTCCACGGCGGCCCGTTGGACGGCCGGCCATTTCCCTATCCTTCAGGCTGCATCGGATCCTTCCGCTCAGGAAGCGTCCAGTTGCGGCGCGAGCCCGGCCGGCTGCTGCGCGCTGTCCCGGCTGCCACGCTCGCCGAGATAGGGACGATCGGGACGGATCCAGTTCGCGGCGATCGGCCCGAGCACCAGGAAGAAGATCGACAGCGCGAACACCGGCTCCCAGGAATGCAGCGCGTCGACCAGCCAGCCCACCAGCGGCGGCGACACCGAGGCGGCCAGCCCCAGGCCGGTATTCATGATGCTGCTGGAAGTCGCCGCGTGATTCGGCGCGAGATCCATCGCCACCGCCCACAGGGGCGCCGTCACCAGCTCCGACAGGAACAGCGCCGCGGCCAGCGAGAAGCCGGCCATGGTGGCCGAGGGATGCAGGAACATCGGGATGAAGAAGATGATCGGCGCGAGAAAGCCGATCGTGATCATGATCTGCCGCGAGCGCCGGATATCGCCGGTGCGCTTGAGCAGCAGGTCGCTCAGCGAGCCGCCCAGCGTGGTGCCCACCACCCCGCTCAGGAAGATGCCCGAGCTGAAGATCGCCGAGTGGCGGATGTTCAGGTGATAGGCCTGCGCGAAGAACGAAGGCATCCAGTTCAGGAAGAACCACAGGATCCAGCCATGGCAGAAGCTCACCACCGTGGCCGGCCACAGCGCACGCAGCAGCGGCGACCAGCGCATCGGCACGCGCGTCCTGCCGAGCTTCGCGGGCAGGCGCGCGAGTTCCTCGGCGCTGATCGCGGGATGGTCGGCGGGGTTGTCGCGGTAGTACCAGACCCACAGCACCACCCAGGCCAGGCTGGCCAGGCCGAGTATCACGAAGGCGGCATGCCAGGAGAAGGCGGCGATCAGGCCCGCCACCAGGATCGGCGTCGAGGCGTTGCCCAGGCGCGCGCAGGCATGCGTGACGCCCTGCGCGAAGCCGCGTTGATCGGGCTTCATCCAGCCGGTGAGCGCGCGCGCCGAGGCCGGCACGATCGGGCTCTCGCCGAGGCCCACCACGAAGCGCGCCAGCAGCAGCGTCGTGAAGCCGCCGGCGAGGCCGGTCAGCAAGGTACCGAGCCCCCACAGCACGCCGCAGATCGCCAGCATCTTGCGCGCGCCGAGCCGGTCGCCGATCAAGCCCCCGGGAATCATCGCCAGCGCGTAGGTGATCGCGAACGCGGAAAACACCAGCCCGAGCTGGGTATTGCTGAGGACCAGGTCGCGCCGGATCGCGAGCGCGGCGGTGGAAATATTGGTGCGGTCCACGTACATCAGGAAGGACATGATGCACAGCACGATCAAGACGCCATGGGTGGCGCTCAACCGTCTCGTGGGGCGAGAGGAAGCCATCGTCTGTCTCCATGCGCGCCGTTTCTGGAAGGCGCGTCGTTGGACTGCCTGTACCCGCGCCTGGCGCCTCGCCGCCGAGTGTTACGTGTTCGCCTCGTCGACCTCGGGCCTTGCCTCGCGGGCCTGTCGTGCTGCGCATGTCGCCCTCGCTTCGCTGCCGGACGACCTGGACCTGCTTGCCTGCCTGCTGCCGCCCATGATGATGCAACGGCTGCAAGGCAGGCGAAAAAACCGCTGCTTACTCGAGCACTTCGCCGTGCACGCCGGCCGCGAGCGTTTCCTTCTCCCAACGCTTCATCGGCACCACTTCGGCTACCGGGCCGTTGGGCGAGCGGAACTTGACGGGCAGGTGCCCCGGCGCGGTGAGGATCTCGCCGCCATTGGCCTTGATCTGCTCGATGAAGGCCTCGAGGTCCTCCACTTCCATGCCGATGTGGTGGATGCAGGGCGCCGGGCCGGCGAAGTCCGCCTCGTCCGAGTTCGACGATTCGTAATGGATCAGGGTCAGGTCCATGTAGCCGTCGGTCATGTGATACGACAGGTGGTCGCCGTTCTTGCCCTTGCGACGCACCGTGTTGACGTGCTTGTAGCCGAACACGTTCTCGTAGAAGGCGCGTTCGCGCTCGACGTCCTCGACCTTGAATGCGATGTGCTTGATGAAATTCGGCATCGATGTCTCCTCTGGGTGGATGGCGCGCGAACCTGTCGTGCGATGAGGCCAGTCTAGGAGACTCGCACGCACACGTCAATCGAATCATTCGAATGATTCGATATCATTCGGTGCCCCGAGAAAACCCCGAGACGGATCTCGCCCACCTCGAAACTCAGGCCTGATGGTCGATCACGACGCATTCGGACGCCGTCGCGCCGGCCGCCGCATCGATCGCCGCCGGCAACTCGGCCAGCGGAAAATCGATCGCGCGGATCGCGTCGGACGGCAGCAGCCCCGAGCCGATCAGCGTCAGCAAGCGCCCGTAGGCATCGCGCGGATACATGAACTGGCCGAGGATCTCCCAGCCGTTCATCATCACCTCCGTGTACGGCAGGGGCAACGGCACGGCCATGGTGCCCATCAGCACCAGGCGGCCGCCGAAGGCCAGGCTGCGCAGGCTGGCCAGCGTCAGGTTCGGATCGCGCGCGTTGCCGACCATGTCGAAGCCGAGCTGGATGCCGGCGCCCTGCGCGGCGGCGCGCAAGGCGGCCACGTCGCCCGCCATCTCGCCGGTGGCGGCGACCGGCGTCACGCGAGCACCGGTTGCCTGCGCGAGATGCCGCAGCTTGCCCGCGTCGCGACCGAAGGCGATCACGCGCGCCGCGCCCATCGCCAGCGCGAGCCGCACCGCGGCCGATCCGTAAGCGCCCGTCGCGCCCGATATCAGCACCGTCTCGCCGGCCGCGAGCCGGCCCTTGAGCAGGCCGCCGTAAGGCACCGTGTAGCGCATGCTGGTGGCGAGCGCGCGGGCGTCCAGATCGGGCACCGCATCGGCCGGCGTCACCGCCGATGCGGGCAGCAGCGCATATTCCGCCAGCGTGCCGTCGGGCCAGTCCTGCTGCATGCGCAGGCCGGCCTCGTTCACGGTCGTGACGCCGAGCAGCATCTGCGCCGGATCGACGACGTTCTCCGGCGCGACCAGATGCGGCGAGATCACCACGCGCTGCCCCGCCTGCAGATGCCAGACCCCGGCACCCACCGCGTGGATCGTGCCGACGCCGTTGCCGCCCGGCACGAAGGGCCGCGCCGGCGCCCGGTAGACGGGCAGCCTGCCCTCGACGTAATCGCGCATGTAGGACATCAGCACCGAACACTGCATGCGCACCACCACGCTGCCGGGCCGCGCCTCGGGCACGGGACGATCGACGAGCGCGAGGGCGCCGCCGAGGCGGTCGAGTTGCCAGGCTTTCATGGGTTTCTCCTTTTGACGGCTGAATGGACAGACACCATGATCCCCGCCTCAAACGGTTGTTTGTATAATCCTCCGGTCGATATTCCTATTCATTCGTACATTCATGGATGCCTTGTCGGAAGTGCTGTCGATGCTGCGCGTCTCCAGTGCGCTGTCCTCGCGTTTCGAGGGACGCGGCGCCTGGGCCTTTCATTTCCCTGCTTACCAGCACGTGAAATTCGGCTCGGTGCTGCAGGGCAGCCTTCATCTGTGGATGGTCGGCGAGACGCGGCGCTACCGCATGGAGGAAGGCGATTTCTACCTGCTGACCGACGGCGCGAGCTTCTGCGCGGCCAGCGACCCGAGCCGCGAGACCCTCGACGGCCCGCTCCACTATCGCGCCGCGCGCGGCCCCGATGGCGTGGTGCGCTGGCAAGGCCCGGGCGAGCTGCCGCTGGTCAGCCTCGCGAGCGGGCGTTTCACCTTCGAGAACGAATTGTCGGCGCTGCTGCTCGCGCACCTGCCGCCGCTGATCCATCTGCGCGCGGCCGACGTGGCCTCGCACGCGCTCGGCCACGTGCTCGCGCTGATGCGCGCCGAAACGGAGGGAGAGATGCCGGGCTCGGATGTCGCCAAGGGCAGCCTGGCCACCCTGGTGCTGGTGCACGCGCTGCGCACCTACCTGGCCACCAGCGAGGCGCCGGCCGGCTGGCTCGGCGCGCTGGCCGACGCGCGCATCGGCCGCGCGCTGTCGCGCATGCACGCGGCGCCCGGCGAGCGCTGGACCGTCGACACGCTGGCCGGCGAGGTCGGCATGTCGCGCACTGCCTTCGCGCAACGGTTCCGCCAGCGCGTGGGCAGCGCGCCGCTCGAATACCTGCAGGCCTGGCGGATGTCGCTGGCGATGACGGCGCTGGCCGACACCGACGAACCGCTCGCGCGGATCGCCGAGCGCGTCGGTTATCTGTCGGATACGGCCTTCAGCATCGCGTTCAAGCGCAGCACGGGGGAAAGCCCGGGGCGTTATCGCAACGCGCGACGCAGGCGGGAGGGGGCGCTCGCCGCTTGAGTGTCGCTTACGCCGGGCCCGCCGCCGCCTCCCCCTCCCCGCGCGCATACCGCCCCGGCGACATCCCGGCCAGCCGCGTGAAGGCCGCCCCGAACGCGCTGACCGAGCCGTAACCGCTACGCTCGGCGATCTCGGCCATCGACAGCTCCCCCTGCCGCAACCACTGCTTGGCCAGCGCCATGCGCCAGGCCTGCAGGTATTCCATCGGCGCCATGCCGATCTCGCGGCTGAAGCGCTCGAAGAAGGCCGAACGCGACATGGCCGCCTCGCGCGCCAGCTCGGCCACGCTCCAGCGCGAGGCCGGCTGCTCGTGCAGGCGCCGCAGCGCGGCGGCCAGCTTCGGATCGCCGAGCCCGCGCACCAGCCCCGGCGAGGCGGCCGTGCCCGAGGTCGAGCGCAGCGCCTCGATCAGCAGCACCTCCAGCAGCCGCTCCAGCACGATCTCGCGCGCGGGCCGCTCGGCGCGCGACTCGTCGCCGATCATCTGCACCAGGGTCGAGAGCCGGCGCTCGCCGCGCACGCAGATCCATCGCGGCAGCAGGGACACCAGCAGCGCCGCGTCCGGCGAGCCGAACAGGCACACGCCCACCAGCATCCGCACATCCACCGCGCCGTGCGGATCGCCCACGCGCGCGCCGCCCGGCATCGGCACGATCGGCGTGGTGATGGGCTCGCCCTCGCGCGGCGGCTCGCGATCGAGGCTCGAGGTGGCGAAACCGCGCGCGGCGGGAATCATGGCGAAATCGCCTTCCTCCAGCGTGATCGTCTCGTCCTGGCCAGGGCCGTCCACGCGCAGCCGGCAACGCCCTTCCAGCACCACGAAATAGACCGGACGCCCCGTCTCGGCGCGGCGCACCGCCCAGGGCGCCGAGGCGATCACCTGCTTGGAGAAGGCCGCGCGAGGCTGTAGCAAGGACACGACTTCGGCGAGCGGGTCGACAGACATTCCGGACGATCTCTACAAATTCATGGATTCGGAAGTATAGTTCGTCCGCGAATAGGCGCCTATCGTGGAGGGCATCCCAACCCGCTGGAGTTCACGATGTCCCAAGCTTCCACCGTTCTCGTCACCGGCTGCTCGTCGGGCTTCGGCCTCGATATCGCGCGCCACTTCCTCGCGCAGGGCTGGCGCGTGGTGGCCACCATGCGCACCCCGCGCGAGGACCTGCTGCCCGCCTCCGAGCGGCTGCGCGTGCTGCCGCTCGACATCACCGACGCGGACAGCATCGCGCGCTGCCTCGCGGCGGCCGGCCCGATCGACGCGCTCGTCAACAATGCCGGCGTGGGCCTGCTCGCGCCGCTCGAAGGCACCGATCCGGCCAGCGTGCGCGAGGTGTTCGAGACCAATGTGCTCGGCACCATCGCGATGACGCAGGCGGTGCTGCCGCAGTTTCGCGAGCGGCGCGCCGGCGTGATCGTCAACGTCACGTCCACCGTGACGCTGCGCCCGCTGCCGCTGCTGGCCGTCTACACGGGCAGCAAGGCCGCGATCAACGCCTTCACCGAATCGCTGGCGCTGGAGCTGGCGCCCTTCGAGGTGCGCGTGCGCCTGGTACTGCCCGGGCGCGCGCCCACCACGCGCTTCGGCGACAATGCGCGCCGCCTGATGGGCGACGACGTGCCGGCGCCGTATGCGGCGTTTCGCGATCGCGTGTTCGCCTCGGTGCGCGACACCAGCACGCCGACCACGCAGGCGAGCGACGTGGCCGAGGCGGTCTGGCGCGCGGTGACCGATCCGGCCGCGCCGATGCGGATCCCCGCCGGCGCCGATGCGGTGGCGGCGGCAGCTGCGGCCGGCCACTGAGGCTCGCGGCCGCCGCGCCGTCCTGGAAGGGCCGGCGCGGCGGCCCGCACATCCTCTCCCCGTCGGCTTGCTGCCCGTCGCGAACCTCAGATCGCGCCCCTCAGATCGCGAACCTCAGGCCCGTCATCCGCTCGCTCAGCGTCCACAGCCTGCCCGCCTCGGCCTCGTCGATCGCCCAGGGCAGCACCCCGTCGAGCGGCTGGTGGTCGGCCGGCACCGCCCGCGCCACCTCGTTGTTCTCGCAATACACGCCGCCGATGCCGTCGAGCGCCGGGCTGGTCGCGCACCAGACGGTGGTCGAGGCGCCCTGCTCCGGCGTCTTGTACAGGCCGCGCTGCGATGCGGGAATCTGCCCGTGTTCGTCGCGAAAGCCGGCACGCTGCAGTTCCTCGATCGTCAGCGAGCGCTGCAGGTTGGTCTCGATCCGCCCTGGATGCACGGCGAAGGCGCGCACGCCATGCGCCCTGGCCAGCCGGTCGAGCTCCACCGTAAACAGCACGTTGGCCGTCTTCGATTGGCCGTAGGCGATCCACTTGTCGTAGTCGCGCCGCTCGAAGTTCGGATCGTCGAAATCGAAGCGCGCGCGGCGATGCGCGCCCGAGGACAGGTTGACGACCCGCGCCTTGCCCGAGCGCGCAAGCGCCGGCCACAGACGCGCGGTCAGCTGGAACGGGCCGAGATGGTTCGCCGCGAGCTGGCCTTCGTAGCCGCGCGCGTCGCGCTGCAAGGGCGTGGCCATGATGCCGGCGTTGTTGACCAGGCGATGCAGCGCGCGATCGCTGGCCAGGAACTGCGCGGCGAAGGCATCGATCGACGCCGGATCGAGCAGGTCGAGCCGGGCCACCTCGGTGCGCGGCACCTCGCGCAACACCTCGCGCGCCTTGGCCGGATCGCGGGCCGGCACGATCACCGTGGCGCCGGCGCCGGCCAGCGCGCGCGTGGTCTCCAGGCCGATGCCCGAATGGCCGCCCGTCACGATCGCGGTGCTGCCGCTCAGGTCGATGCCGGCGATCACCTCGCGCGCGGCGTGGTTCGCATCGAAACCGGAATCGATCGGGGTCTGCTGGGATGACATGGGCATTTCTCCTGTGTGCTGGCGGAGCCGGTCGACATGGCCGGCTCGCTCAGGAGATGGTCGGGCATCGCGCGCGCCTTGCCCATCATCGATCGGCCGCAATTCCTCGTCGCGCGTACAGGCTGCACGGCGGCGCATCCGGCACGCGCGCACCGCCGGCAAGCGGCCCCGGCTTTCCGTAGAATCCATCGGCATCGTCGATCGATCGAGGCATGGCCATCGCGCCCGGTCGCGCCCCGGTCGTGTCCTTCACCGCCCGAGGCCCGCATGGATTTCCGTCATCTCGAATGCTTCTTCGTGCTCGCCCAGGAGCTGCATTTCGGCCGCGCGGCCGAGCGCCTGCACATGGGCCAGTCATCCGTATCGGAATCGATCCGCGCGCTGGAGAAAACCGTCGGCGCCCCGCTGTTCGATCGCACCAGCCGCCGCGTGGCGCTCACGCCGCTCGGCCAGGCATTGCGCGAAGGCGCCGAGGCCGCCTACATGTCGCTCAAGACCACCCTCGCCGATTGCCGGCGCACGGCGGCCGGCGAGGCGCGCAAGCTGCGCTTCGGCTTCCTGGGCGGCGGCCTCTACGAGCTGCATCGCCCGCTGGTCGCCGAATTCGGTAGCTGCTTTCCCGGCATCGAGCTCGAATTCGTCGAGCTGTCCTTCCTCGATCATTTCCTGGCCGTGGCGCGCGGCGAGGTGGACGTGGCGATCTGCCGGCTGCCGCTCGGCGCGCCGAGCCTGATGCACGGCCCGGTGCTGATGGAGGATCGGCGCATGCTGTGCGTGCCGAACGATCATCCGCTGGCCCGGCGCGAGCGCGTGTCGGGCGAGGCGCTGGCCGGCGAGCCGCTGGTGCGGATGGTGCCCGGCGTGGCCAGCGAGGAATGGCTCGACTTCCATCTGCCTCGCTTCACGCCGCGAGGCGCGCCGATCGGCGACGGCCCGGTGATCCGCACGCTGCGCGAGGCGATGGCCGCGGTCGCCGCGCACCAGGGCCTGATGATGCTGACGCGCCGGGCCGCCTGCTATTACGCCACGCCCGGCATCAGCTTCGCCGAGATCGACCTGCCGCCGATCGCCTCGGCCCTGGTCTGGCGCCGCGACGACCACCGCCCGCTGATCGGCGAGCTCAACGCGCTGCTGCTGCGCCTGGCGCGCACTTATTGCACGCTGCCGAAACCGCGCGATTGACGCCGCGGCGGACGTCGCGCATCGATGCGCCGATCGATCGGATTTCCAGATCAATCGACGGCATTTTCCCCGTTGTTCTTTGCGGGTCGAGCGCGGACACTGGCGGATCCGATGCTGCCCATGGATACACGCCGACATGACCCAGGTCCCGACCTCCGCACTCGAACTCCGCTCGCTGATCACCTCGCAGGGCCAGTTGCGCCTCTGGCTCGAAACGGCGCCCGTGCCGGCGCCGGCCGACGACGCAATCCTGGTGCGCATCGAGGCCGCGCCCGTCAATCCCTCCGACATCCTCGGCCTGCTCGGGCCGGCCGATATCGCCACGCTGGCCCGCGATGCGGCCGCGCAGCCGCCCGTCACCACCGCCGACGTGCCGGCCGAACTGCTGGCCTCGACGGCCGCGCGCCACGACCTGCCGCTCAGCCTCGGCAACGAGGGCGCCGGCATCGTGGTGGCCGCGGGCGACCGGGCGCGCCACCTGCTCGGCCGCGCGGTGGCGCTGCGCAGCCCGCTCGGCGCCTACGCGCAATACCGCGCGGTGGCCGCCGCCGAGGTGCTGGTGCTGCCCGAAGGCACGGCGCCCGAAGCGGGCGCCTCGGCGCAGATCAATCCGATGACGGCGCTGTCGATGCTGGAGACGATGCGCGTGGAAGGCCACACGGCGCTGATCCACACGGCGGCCGCCTCGAATCTCGGCCAGATGCTGGTGAAGATCTGCGCGGCCGACGGCGTGCCGCTGGTCAACGTGGTGCGCAACGCCTCGCAGGTGGCCCTGCTGCGCGAACTCGGCGCGCAATACGTGCTGGACAGCAGCGCCGCCGATTTCGATAGCGCGCTGGTCGAGGCGATCGAGGCCACCGGCGCGACGCTGGCGTTCGACGCGATCGGCGGCGGCGACATGGCCGAGCGCCTGCTGACGGCGATGGGCGTGGTCACCACGCGCCGCATGACGCGTTACGACCGCTACGGCTCGTCGACGCATCGCCAGGTCTATCTCTACGGCACGCTCGATCCGAGCCCGACGATCCTGACCCGGCGCTCGGGCCTGGCCTGGGGCGTGGGCGGCTGGCTGCTGACCTGGCGCCTGCGCCAATTCGGCGAGGCCGCGGCGGCACGCATGCGCGAACGGATCGTCGCCGAGCTGGACACCACCTTCGCCAGCCGCTACGGCGAGCGGATCACGCTGGCGCAACTGGTCGAGCCCGAGACGATCCGGCGCTACACCCGGCGCGCGACCGGCGAGAAATTCCTGGTGGAACCGAACCGCGGCGCCTGACCCGGGTTGAGCGAGCCGGAGGCGACACGCGCCGGCTCGCCGTCCTTCATTGCTCGATCTGGCGGTTCCAGCGCGAATCCCATTGCGCGCGACGCGCATTGATCGCATCCCAGTCCACCACCGTGACCTTCTTCACGAGCTGGTCCAGATCGCCGAGGCTCTTCTGCATGTCGGCGGGCATGCTGGCCTGACGGTTGGTCGGAATCTGCTTGCCGGCCACCGCGGCCTTGGTCTGCGCCGGCGCCGAGAGCAGGAACTGCGCGAGCTTCTGCGCCAGTTGCGGATCGGGGTTGTTCTTCACCACGCAGACGTCCACCAGCAGCAGCACCGCGCCCTCCTTGGGCGAGGCATAGGCCACCGGCAGCCCCTTGTCCTTCAGGTCGCCCACGGCGGTGGGCGTGAGCGGGAAGATCGCCGCCTCGCCGGTCTGCACCATCTCCGAGAGCTTGGCCGAGTTCGGGATGTACTCGACCACGTTCGGTCCCACCGTGCTGGCCCACTTCGTGAAGCCGGGCTCGACATTGGTCTCGCTGCCGCCGAGGATGCGGTTGATGGCCAGGAAGCCGTGCAGGCCGAAGGTGCTGCTCGAGGCCGACTGGAACACCACCTTGCCCTTGTATTTCGGATCGGCGAAATCCATCCAGGAGGTCGGCGGCGCCCAGCCCTTGGCGGCGAACAGCTTGGTGTTGTAGCCGATGCCCGTCATGCCGAGCTGCACGCCCGCGCCGATATCGCCCTTCATGCGCGCGAACGGATAGAGCTCCTTGAGCACCGGCGCGTCGTCGAGCTTCTCGCACACGCCCAGGCTGACCGCGCGCGCCATCACGCCGTCGTCGAGGAACACCACGTGCATCTGCGGATTGTTGCGATTGGCCAGCAGCTTGGCCAGCACGTCCGACGAGGTGCCCGGCACCACCACCACGTGCACGTTGTTGGCCTTCTCGAAATCGGGCAGCACCTGGCTGGTGTAGGCCTTCTCCATCGGCCCGCCGTTCATGCCGATGTAGAGGGTCTTGGTCTGCGACCAGGCGGGCGAGGCAAGGCCGACGGCGAACAGCGCCGCGAGCGAAACGAGGGTGCGTGACAGTTTCATCGTGGATCTTCCTTGTGGCTTTCCGGGTATTGGACTGGGGATGGGAATCGATATCGATGCGAGGCCGTGCTCAGGCGGAAGCCCGCGCCGATGCGGCGGCGGCGGAATCAGGCGAACCCGACGAAGCAAGCGAGCCGCCGGAACTGGGTGACGCGACCGCTTGCGTGGATCCGGCCTGCGCGGCGAAGCGCGCGATCGAGAACGCCTCGATCGGCGTCTCGGTCTCGCCGCGCAGCACCAGGTCGGCCAGCACCTCGCCCACGCCCGGCGCGAGCAGGAAACCGCCGCCCGAGAAGCCGAAGGCGTGCAGCAGTTGCGGCGTGGTCCCGCTCGGCCCGATCACGGGATGGTTGTCGGGCGTCTCGCCCTCCACGCCGCTCCAGGTGCGGATCAGCAGCGCCTCGCGCAGCGCCGGCAGCAGCGCGCAGGCATCGCGCATCACCGCGCGCGTGGTTTCGGTCGAGGGCTGGGCGTATTCGCCGTCGCCATGGCCGCGCCCGCCGCCGATCACGCAGTTGCCGCGCGCCACCTGCCGCGCATAGATGCCGCCGCCGACCACCCCGAGGTTGTGCTCGATGAAGGGCGGCAAGGGTTCGGTGACCCACATGTTCGGGTAGATCGCGCGCAGCGGCACCGCCTCGCCGAAGCGGCCGGCCAGCGTATTGCCCCAGGCGCCGGCCGAGTTGATCAGCCAGTCGGCGCTGAAGCGGCGTTCGCCGGCGCGCAATTGGTAGCGCCGGCCGTCGTAATCGATCTCGCTCAGCTCGGTCTGCTCGAACACCTGCGCGCCCTCGCGCCGGGCGGCCGCCGCGAAGGCCGGCGAGACCAGCCGCGGATTGGCATGGCCGTCGCTCTCGCACAGCGCGCCGCCGATCGCCGCCGCGCCGAGCCAGGGATAACGACGGCGGAACGCCTCGCCCCAGATCAGCGTCGAGCTGGCGCCGTGGCCGCGCGCCATCGCCGCCCAGGCGTCGAGCACCTCCATGTCGCTGTCGCGCCGCGCGAGCCGCAGGTGCCCCGACACGACGAACTCGCCGTCGCAGCCGATCAGTTGGGGCAGCCGGTTCCAGATCCGCCGCGCGCGCATCGCCAGCGGCAGTTGCACCTCGGGCCGGCCGTGGGTGCGCACGCCGCCGTAGTTCACGCCGCTGGCCTGGGCACCGCACCAGCGCCGCTCGAACAGGGCCACGTCCACGCCCTGCCGCGCCAGCGCCAGCGCCGCCGAAGCCCCCACCAGCCCGCCGCCGACGATCGCCACCGTCACATGCCGGATCTCACTCATCATGGGCCTCCTCCTCGAGCACGCTGACGCCGTCCTCGAACAGCATCGGCGAGATCGGGATCGGCTTGATCGGCGCCTGCCCGCGCGGGCGGCCCACCTGGTCGAGCGCGCGCCCGGTTTCCGCGGCCAGCAGCACCGTCGCCGCCTCGCCGCACATGCGGCCCTGGCAGCGGCCCATGCCGATCCGCGTCAGCGCCTTGAGGCGGTTGACCTCGCTCGCCATGCCGGAGCGGATGCAGCCGCGCAACTGGCCCACCGTCACGGCCTCGCAGCGGCACACGATCATGTCGTCGGGCCAGTGCCGGGCCGCCTCGGTCGGCGGTGGCGCGAAGGCCTGCTCGATGCCGGCGCGGAACACGCCGATGCGCGCCAGGCGCTGCTCGATCGCGGCCGCGTCGGGGCCCGCGTCGTCGCGCCCGGCCTTCAGGCCGAGTTCCTCCAGCAGCGCCAGCGCGGCGCGCCGGCCGGCCAGCTCGGCCGCATCGGCACCGGCGATGCCGGCGCCGTCGCCGGCCAGGTACACGCCGGGCACCGAGCTGCGCCCGGCCGCGTCGCGCTCCGGCAGCCAGCAGCGGTTCAGCGTGTCGAAGCGGAAGCGGCAGCCGGCCAGGTCGGCCAGCTGCGTTTCGGGGCGCAGGCCGAAACCCAGGCCGAGCGCATCGCAATCGATCCGATGCTGGGCGCCGTCGGCCGAGCGCCAGCGCACCGCCTGCACGGCCGGCCCGCCATCGACGCCGTCCAGCGTCACGCCGCGCTCGACGCGCACGCCGTGCGAGCGCAGCCAGCCGAGGTAATAGAGGCCCTTGGCGAAGGTGCCCGGCTGTCGCAGCAGCTTGGGCGTGGCCGCCACCTGCCGTGCGTAGGGGCTGGTATCGAGCACCGCGGCCACCTCGGCGCCGGCCCGCGCGTATTGATAGGCGACCAGGTAGAGCAAGGGCCCGGTGCCCGCGAACACTGTGCGCCGGCCGATCGCGCAGCCCTGCGCCTTCAGCGCGACCTGGGCGCCGCCGAGCGTGTAGACGCCGGGCCGGGTCCAGCCCGGCACCGGCATCACGCGATCGGTCGCGCCGCTGGCGATGATCAGGTGGCTCCAGCGCAGGCGTGCCTCGCGTCCGGCGCGCAGCACGTCGAGCGTGCCCGGCTCGCAGGACCAGACCAGCGTGTCGGGCCGGTAGTCGAGCCCTGGCAGCAGCTCGGCCATGCAGCGGTGCAGCGCATCGGCCTTGCCCGCCTCGAAGCCGTACAAGGCCGATTTCTCGCGCACGAAACCGGCGCCTTCGGGCGGCTGCCGGTAGATCTGGCCGCCCCAGCGCGCGTTCTCGTCGATCACCATCGGCCGCAGGCCGGCGGCGACCAGGGTCTGCGCGGCGCGGATCCCCGCCGGCCCGGCGCCGACGATCACCACGCGCGTGCCGTCCTCGTCCCGTTGGACATCGACGGCGGCCTTGCCTGCCTCGCTCATGCCTCGCCTCCCGGGTTGGCGCAGCAGGCAGCCGCAGTCGGATGAGGCTTGCCCGTCACCACCCGCATTCCCTCGCGCACGGGCGTCGAGCAGGCGCGCAGCCGCGCGCCGCCCTCGTCGCGCACCCAGCAATCCTGGCAGGCGCCGATCAGGCAGAAACCCGCGCGCGGGCCGTCGCCGAACTCGCTGACGCGCAGGTGCCGTTGCTGCGTGAGGATCGCGGTCAGCAGCGTGTCGCCGGCCAGCGCCTCGACCGCGACGCCGTCGAGCACGAAGGACAGGCTGGCGCGCCGGGTCTCGGCGACGCGGATCAGTTGCGGCGGGGAAAGCGGAAAACGATGGGTCATCGAAATCGGGCGCGGGGCGCGGTGGGCATGAAGTTGGACAAGACGACGAACGGGCGGCGAAGGCTCGCGTCAGTGCTGACCGATCAGGATCCGGTTCAGGCCGTAGACGCGATCGAGGATCAGCATCGCGCCGGCCGTGATCGCGATCACCAGGGTCGAGACCGAGGCCATCATCGGATCGATCGATTCGGTGGCGTACATGTACATGCGCACCGGCAGCGTGACGGTCTGCGGCGAGGTGACGAAGATCGACATGGTCAGTTCGTCGAAGCTGTTGATGAAGGCCAGCAGCCAGCCGCCGGTGATGCCGGGCACGATCATCGGCAGCGTGACGCGGCGGAAGGTGGTCCACACGCTCGCGCCGAGCGAGGCGGCGGCGTGCTCGACGCTGCGGTCGAGCCCTGCCACCGAGGCCAGCACCAGGCGCATCACGAAGGGCGTGACGATGATCATGTGCGCCACCACCAGCCAGGCGAACGAGCCGGTCGCGCCGATCAGCGCGAAGAAGCGCAGCAGCGCGATGCCCAGCACCAGGCCCGGGATCACCAGCGGCGAGAGCAGCAGTGCGTTGAGGAACTCCCGGCCGGGGAAGCGCGCGCGGCCGATCGCCAGCCCCGCCGGCAGCGCGACGACCAGCGAGAAGCTGGCCGACAGCACCGCCAGCTTCAGGCTGTTGGCGAACGCCGAGATGAAGTCGGGATAGTCGAGGATCGCGCGGAACCAGCGCAGCGACACGCCGTGCGTGGGCAGCGTGAGGGTTTCGTCGGGCGTGAACGCGACCAGCACCACGATCGCCAGCGGCGCGAGCATGAACAGGATCACGAGCGTGTGGAAAGCGAGGGCGAGCGGGCCGTTTTTGCGCATGACGAGGTGGCGGGCTGGGGGTTCGTGGGCGGCTGGGATCGTGGCGAATGACAGCGAATGGCAGCGAATGGCGGCTGAGGCCGGCCTCAGCCGAGGCTGCGCGTGTAGCGCCGTTCGAGCACGCGGTAGTAGGTGAGCATCACGACCAGGTTGGCGACCAGCAGCAGGATCGCGATGGCGGCGCCCAGCGGCCAGTTCATCGAGCTGAGGAACTGGTCGTAGACGGCGGTGGCGGCCACCTTGAGCCGGCGCCCGCCCAGCAGGCCGGGAATCGCGAAGGCGCTGGCCGACAGGCCGAACACCATCAGGCTGCCCGACAGGATGCCCGGCATCAGTTGCGGCAGGACGATGCGGCGCAGCACCGTGGCCGGCGAGGCCATCAGCGACAGCGCGGCGTTCTCGGTCTGCGGATCGAGCCGCTGCAGGGTGGTCCAGACGGGGATCACCATGAACGGCAGCATCACGTGGACCAGCGCGATCACGATGGCGAAGGTGGTGTATTCGAGCTTGAACGGGCCCAGCCCGAACAGGCCGAACAACTGGTTCACCAGGCCGTTGGTGTTGAGCAGCATGCTCCAGCCGAAGGCGCGCACCACCACCGAGACCAGCAGCGGCGCGAGGATCACCAGCAGGAAGGACGAGCGCCACGGATCGCGCATGCGCGACAGGATGTAGGCCTCGGGCGTGCCGATCGCGATGCACAGCAGGGTGGTCAGCGCGGCGATGCCGAAGGTGCGCAGGAAGATGGTATGGAAGTACGACTCGCTCAGCACCTCGAGGTAGTAATGCGCGTCGAAGGCGGCGATCGGGCCGACCGAGGGATCGAAGCGATAGAACGACAGCGCCAGCGTCATGGCCAGCGGCACCAGCACCAGCGCGCTGAACAGCAGCGCGGCCGGCGCGCTCATCAGCCACAAGGGCAGCCAGGCGCGCCAGCGTGGGCGCGAGGCCGGCCGCGGCGCGCCGCCGGTGTCGCGCGCTTGTCCGCCTGCGGCTCCACCCGCCTCGCCGCCCGCCGCTTTCAGGACCTCATCCACGGGCGGCCTCCCGCGGCATCACGCGCATCGCCTCGCTGCGCCAGTCGATCCCGACCGGCGCGCCCTCCACCAGCGGCTCGCCGCCCTCATTCTGGCAGCAGGCCAGCATCTCGCCGGCCTCGCTGTCGAGCCGGTACAGCCACTGGCTGCCGAGGAAGAAGCGGCTGGTCACGCGGCCGGCCAGGCGCCCGGTGCCGGGCGCGCCGAGCGTGAGCTTCTCGGGGCGGATGCAGAGCGTGACGGCGTCGCCCGCGCGCAGCGTCTGCATGTCGAGCTGGCCGGTCGCGCCCGCCTCGTGCAGCCGGGCACCGAGATCGACCTGGATGCGCCCGCCCTCGAGCGTCACCACCTTGCCGTCGAGCAGGTTGGTCTTGCCGATGAACTGCGAGACGAAGCTGCTGCCCGGATGTTCGTAGGCGCGATACGGCGTGTCCACCTGGGTGATGCGGCCGGCCTCCATCACCACCACGCGATCGCTGATCGACAGCGCCTCGGCCTGGTCGTGCGTGACCATCACGGTGGTGGTGCCGAGCTTGCGCTGGATCTCGCGCAGCTCGAACTGCATCTCCTCGCGCAGCTTGGCGTCGAGGTTCGACATCGGCTCGTCGAGCAGCAGCACCGGCGGCGCGATCACCACCGCGCGTGCGATCGCAACGCGCTGACGCTGGCCGCCCGACAGCTCGCGCGGAAAGCGCTGCGCATAGGCGTCGAGCCGCACCAGCGAGAGTGCATCGCCGACGCGCCGGGCGCGCTCCGCCTTGCCCACGCCGCGCATTTCGAGGCCGAAGCCGACGTTCTGCTCCACGCTCATGTGCGGGAACAGCGCGTAGCTCTGGAACACGATGCCCAGGCCGCGCTTGTTGGGCGCCATGCGCGTGATATCGCGGCCGTCCAGCGTGATGCTGCCGCGCGTGGCCTCCACGAAGCCCGCGATCATCTGCAGCGTGGTGGTCTTGCCGCAGCCCGAGGGACCGAGCAGCGAGACGAACTCGCCCTTCTCGACCGACAGGTTGATGCCGGTGACGGCGTGCAGGTCACCGAAGGATTTCGACACATCCGTCAACGTGAGGAACGTCATGCTGTGGCCTTCCTGTTTCCGATGCGCCGACTCTATCCGGCCAAATTTTTCGACGTCAACGCGCAATTCCGGAGAGCGACATTAATTTTTCAGTTATTCCGTTGAATAGAATCTCAGGCATCGATTGAGTCGATCTCGTTTCGCCCACCGGATTCAGGGACTTCCCTGATAGTGCAGAGGGATGCGCGCCGGAGCGCGGCGCGGTAGAGTCGAGGGCGTCCCGGCGCGGCCGGGCCAAGATTCCGTTGAATGGAATACCGAGAGGAAAAGTGGCGGGTAAAAAACAGGAAAACGGAATGTCCGGCGAGCAGCCCGGCGACAACCCTTGCGGCCCCGGCGTGCTGCAGCGCTCCTTCGCGCTGATCCGCGCGCTGGGCGAGAACCAGGCCGAGGGCAGCCGCGTGACGATGCTGGCCAAGGCGGTCGGGCTGACCCAGGCGACCGTGCATCGGCTGCTGCAGGGGCTGATCGCCGAGCAGGTGGTCGAGCAGGACGAGCGCACCAAGCGCTACCGGCTCAGCGTGGCCTTCTTCGCGATGGCGGCCCAGGCGGGCAATCCCAACGGGATGCGCACGCTGTGCCGCCCGGCGCTGCTGCGGCTGTGCGCGAGCCTGGGCGACACCATCTTCCTGATGGTGAAAAGCAGCTTCGACGCGGTCTGCCTCGACATCTGCGAGGGGCCGTTCCCGATCCGCTCCTTCACCGGCAATATCGGCGGGCGCGTGGCGCTGGGCGTCGGCCAGGGCAGCCTGGCGATCCTGGCCTTCCAGCCCGAGGACGAGCGCGAGGAGATCATCCGTTTCAACGTGCCGCGCATGCGCGGCCAGGGCGTGCTCGACGAGGTCTACCTGCGCACCGAGATCGACCGCGTGCGCGCGCTCGGTTATGCCGGCCGCAACAGCGGCGTGCTGGAGGACATGGCCGGGGTGGCGGTGCCGATCCTCGATCGCAACCAGGTGGCGGTGGCGGCGCTGAGCGTGGGCACGCTCTCGACGCGGCTCACCGAGGAGCGCCTGCCGACCGTGGTGCAACTGCTCAAGCGGCAGGCCGAGCTGATCGGGCCGCAGATGAACCCGTTCGACGCGGCGATGCGCGATCCGATCCAGGGCCTCACGCCGGTGTATTCGACGCGCGTATCCGGCGCGGTGTGAGGCACGGCGCGAACGCGCGCGACGAAGCGGCGGGCGACCCCGTTCAGCGCGTCGCGACGCGTTTGCGGCCCTGGCGCAGGACCGTATTCAGCGGCGTCGAGATGTGCCGGTAGACGACCTGCGCCACCACCGCCGCGACGGCGAGATAGAGCACCAGCCAGACCGGCTTCCAGGCCGCGATGATGTTCTCGCGCGTCAGGTACTCGCGCAGCAGGCCCAGCACGACGATATGGAACAGGTAGAGCTCGTAGCTGCGTTCACCGAAGAAAGCGATGAACGGGCGCAGCCCCGTGCGTGACACGGCGGGCGGCGAAACCGGCTCGCGGTTCGCGATGCCATGCAACAGCGCGCCGGTGCCCAGCGCGACCACCGACACGCTCCACACCACGTTGCGCATGATCGGCCCGGCCAGCCAGGTGGCCGCGATCGCGAGCCCGGCGCCCCAGGCGAGCGCGCGGAACGCCTCGCGCGAGATCGGCCGCGCCGGCAGCAGCGCCACGCCGCAGCCGATCGCGATCGCATCGAAGCACGACAGATAGCCGTAGAGCGCGACGATCTCGTCGTTCGCATGCAGGTAGCGCCAAACCGGCGCGAGCAGCACCGGCACCGCGAGCAGCGGCAGGATCAGGCGGCGCCGTTTCAGCAGTAGGCACAGCAGCGGAAACGCCAGGTAGAACACCTCCTCCACCGACAGCGACCAGAGGATGTTCATGCTGTAGTTGAAGTAACCGACGCGCGCCATCAGCAGGTTGTGCCAGAACGTCAGCACCGACAGCACGGCGAGCGGCATGCTCGCGGTATCGGGCTTGTTGACGAAGGAGCGCAGCCCGAGCGCGCCGAGCATCACGATGATCACCAGCAGCAACAGCAGGCAGGGCAGGATGCGCGCCGCGCGGATCCGGTAGAAGGCGGCGGGACGGATCGCGCCGAGCGAGCCGAAACGGCGCAGCGAGGTGGCGGTGATCAGGTAGCCCGACACGACGAAGAACATCGTCACGCCGTAGTTGCCGTTGCGGGACACGGCGCGGATCGCGTTCGACAGCCAGGGCAGCTCGACGGGCAGCACGTCGAGCCGGTAAGTCAGGTGGAAATGCAGCAACAGCACCGCCAGGATGGCAATGCCGCGCAGCAGGTCGACGCCTGCGCTGCGGCGCGATGAATCCAAGGAACCTCCGGGGAAGACGGGGCCCGGGCCGCCGGCGGCACGCGGTGCCGCGCGGGTCCGCCCGCGCCGGAGCGCCGATTGTCGCGGATTTGCCCGCGCCCGGCCAGCGTTCGCGCGCGGCCACGGGCTTGACGCTGGTCGGCGGGCCATCGAAGATGCTGCCTTTCGCCCCTGCCCTCGCCTTCCCGCGCAGGGCGCGCCGCCCTCGCCCGCTTCCGATGACACCCCGACTCGCCCTGTTCGATTTCGACGGCACGCTTGCCGACTCCTATCCGCTGTTCGCCGATGCGCTGAACGAGCTGGCCGCGCGCCACGGCTTCCGGCACACCGACGCCGATACGCAGCAGCGCTTGCGCGGCCTGAGCGCCACCGAGGTGCTGCGCGAACTGGCCTTGCCGCTGTGGAAGGTGCCGGCCGTGCTCGGCGACGCGCGCAAGCTGATGCGCGAGCGGATCGACGAGGTGGCGCCGTTCGCCGGCATCGTCGAGACGCTGCATGCGCTGATCGATCGCGGCGTGGCGGTGGCCGTCGCCACCTCGAATTCGCCCGAGAACGTGTGCGCCGTGCTCGGCGACAGCCTGATCGCGCGCTTCGCTGCCATCGAATGCAGCTCGTCGCTGTTCGGCAAGTCGCATCGCCTGCGCGGCATCCTGCGCAAGACCGGCATACCCGCCGAGCAGGCGATCTATGTCGGCGACGAGATCCGCGACGCGCAAGCGGCGCGCGGCGTCGGCCTGGCCTATGGCGCCGTCGCCTGGGGTTACACGCAGTTGGAGGCGCTGCTCGGCACGCAGCCGCAAGCGGTGTTTCGCGTGCCGGCCGACCTGCTCTCGCTGGCCGGGCCGATCGAGGGCGCGGGGCACGGCTGATCGCCCCAGGCCGCCGTCACTCGGCCAGCACCTCGCGCAGGAAATCCACCAGGGCCGTTTGCGTGTCGTTCAGGGCCTGGCCGTTGCTGACCAGCGCGAGCTCGGTCGGCGGCAAGGCCGGCAGCGCATCGCCGACCTCGTGCTCCGGCAGCAAGGCCGTGCTCGGCAGCACCGTCAGGCCCAAGCCCGAGGCCACGGCCGCCTGGATGCCCGTCAGGCTGTGGCTGCCGAAGGCCACGCGCCAGCGCCGCTGCGCCTGGTCGAGCGCGCGGATCGCCCGCTGCCGGTACAGGCAGCCCTGCGGAAACAGCGCGAGCGGAATCGGCTCCCCGCTCCCCGCCTCCGGCGGCACCGCGTGCCGGCCTTGCACCCAGACCAGCCGCTCCGGCCAGGCGGCCAGGCAATCGCCGCTGTCCGGCTCGCGCTTGATCAGCGCGATCTCGATCTCCTCGGCGGCCAGCTTGCGGCGCAGCTCCGTGCTCATCCCCGCCACCGTCTCCAGCCGCGCATCGGGGCGCGCCGCCACGAAGCCCGACAGGATCGCCGCCATGCGCCGCGCATCGAAATCCTCGGGCACGCCGAGCCGGATCGGCGTGCGGCGCACCCCGCTGGCGAGCGCGTCCTGCGCCTCCTGCGAGAGCGCCAGCAGGCGCCGCGCGTATTGCGCGAGCAGCTCGCCATGCTCGGTCGGCGTCACCTGGTTGCCGGTGCGATCGCGCAGCAGCAAGGTATGGCCGACCATCTCCTCCAGGCGCCTGACCTGCTGGCTGACGGTGGATTGCGTGCGATGCACGCGCTCGGCCGCGCGCGTGAAGCTGCCTTCGTCGACCACGCAGATCAGCGAATTGAGCAGTTCGAGGTCGAGCATGATCGGCTCCCGTTATTCGATTCTCAACTGAGGAAGAGATTTTAATTTAATTTCCCCAATGAGCAAGCGGGCCCTAGGCTATCGATTCGAACCACGATCCCGCCAGGACCCACCATGTCGCTTTCCCATACGCCCCGCCCCCAATGGCTCACCTTCGACTGCTACGGCACGCTGATCCAGTGGGACGAAGGCCTGCAGGCCGCGGTCGGCGACATCCTCGCCGGCAAGGGCGCGCATGCCGTGTCGAGCGCCGAGCTGATCGCCGTCTACGACCGCCACGAACACGCGCTCGAGCAGACCCCGCCGCATCGCTCGTTCCGCGAGTTGTCGGGCGAGGCGCTGAAGCTCGCGCTGCGGGAATGGCGGCTGGACGCCGACGACGCCGACGCGCGACGCCTGACCGACAGCATCTCGGCGATGCCGCCGTTCCCGGAAGTGGTCGAGGCGCTGCGCGCGCTGAAGGCGGCCGGCTACCGGCTCTGCATCGTCTCGAACACCGACGACGACGTGATCGCCGGCAACGTCGCCCAGCTCGGCGGCACCATCGATCGCGTGGTCACCGCCCAGCAGGCCGGCGCCTACAAGCCGAGCCGGCGGATCTTCGAGCATGCGCATCGCGAGCTCGGCGTGACACGCGAGCAGGTGGTGCACATCTGCGCCAGCCCGCACCTGGACCACGCCGCCGCGCGCGAGCTCGGCTTTCGCTGCGTGTGGATCGATCGCGGCACCGGCCGCGCGCTGCTGCCCGACTATCGCCCCGACGCGACGCTTGCCACGCTCGACCAGGTGCCGGCGCTGTTCGCCGCGCTGGGCTGGTAAGGTGGCGAAACGCGAACGCATCCACGGAGACCACCCACATGGCACATCAACTCGATTTCGCATCGACCGGGCGCGCGCGACGCGCGGGGCTCGACGCCGATGCGGTGCAGGCCGCCCGCGTCGAACTGGCCGCCTGCTTCCGGCTGGCCGCGCTGCACGGCCTGGGGGAAGGCATCTGCAATCACTTCTCGGCGGTGGTGCCGGGGCATGAGGACCTGTTCCTGGTCAATCCCTATGGCTACGCGTTCTCGGAGATCACCGCATCGCGCCTGCTGATCTGCGACTACGAAGGCCGCGTGATCGACGGCGAGGGGCAGCCCGAGGCAACCGCCTTCCACATCCACGCGCGCCTGCACCAGGCCATGCCGCGCGTGAAGGCGGCCTTCCACACGCACATGCCGAACGCCACCGCGCTGTGCCTGCTCGAAGGGCCGCCCCTGCTGTGGCTGGGGCAGACGGCATTGAAGTTCTACGGGCGCACGGCCGTCGACGAGCAGTACAACGGGCTCGCGCTGGACGGCGCCGAAGGCGACCGGATCGCGCGCGCGATGGGCGATGCCGACGTGCTGTTCCTGAAGAATCACGGCGTGATGGTGGCGGGTGCCAGCATCGCCGAAGCCTGGGACGATCTCTACTACCTCGAACGCGCGGCCGAGGTGCAGTTGAAGGCGATGCAGAGCGGCCGGCCGCTCAAGCCGGTGCCGCACGAGATCGCGCAGCGCGCCTACGAGCAGATGCGGCTCGGCGACGAGGACAGCGCGCGGGCGCATCTGGCCAGCGCGCTGCGTCGGCTGCGCGAGGCCGGCAGCGATTTCGAAGCCTGACGAGCCGGGCGCCGGGGCAGCTCAATCGAAATGCATGGAATCGGCGCTCTGGCGCCGGCAGGCCGACATCACCGGCCCGATCGCGGCCGAGCTCTGCACGCCGGGCAGGTTCTGCAACAGGCATTCGTTGAAGGCCTTGTCCGACGGCGACAGCATGCTCCATTGCCGATAGAGCCGATCGCAGGAGGCCCGCAGTATCTCCACCACGTTGCGGTTCCAGGTGTTCGAGAGCGAGCGCAGGATGCAGGCGTTGTAGTTGGCCTCCTCGTTGAACGCGAACGCGGGACTGGCCGAGGCGGCCAGCGCCGAAACCAGCAGGGTGCGAATCAGGGTTTGGCGGATGGTTTTCATGGCGGATTCGGATCGTGGCGGATCGCTTCGGGCCGGGGCGATGGACCTGCATCTCGGCTTGCGCGTATTTGACAGATTCGCGACGACGCGGTTTCGCCGGCTTTCGGCGGCGCCGCGCGTTTTTCGTCTTCGTGTAAACAAACCGGGGCCGAGGATTATTCCAGCGTGCCTGCCACGGGCGGTTTGCGTGTTCCGGCCAGGCCTCGCGTCGATATAATGTTTTGCGCCGCACAACGCGGGCGGCATGAAAACAATTGAATCGACGGGGCTGATCAATGAATTGGGATGAGGTACCGCGTGCGCTGCGCGATCGTTATGAATCGATCTCGGGCGACCGCTTGGGCGACACGAAGCTGACCCTGCTGGAATCGATGAACACCGGCAGGCTGCCGACCCGGCCCGATATCGACACCGAGTCCTATGCCTTGTTCGCCGAGCAGTTCAATTCGACCCTGCTGGCCGCGCACGTCTTCGAGAACCTGATGCACGGCGAGGACCGCCGCCTGGAAACGACCGGCTACGACGCGTTCCAGACCACGATCCCGGAACGTTATTTCCGGCACCCGGGCCTCGATGATTCCATGCCGATGGGCAAGGAGGAAGCCGACGAGATCAGGCAGGCCGTGAACGAAACGAAAGCGCGGCTGAATTTCTCGAAGGACATGTCCTTCGTGGCGGGCCAGCTCTACAAGCTCGAATTCATCTCGGTGTTCTCCTATCTCGAGGCCTATGTCGAGAGCCTGCTGACGGAAGTCGTCGGGCTGAGCAAGCTGGCAGCCTTCAAGATGATCCGCGACAAGGGCTTGCAGGAGGTGCTCGGCTTCGCGCTGGACCAGATCGATCCGCGCATCCTGCGCTGTTTCGCGCTGTTCGAGGAAGATGCGCTGAAGTTCATCGCCTTCTGCCATATCCTCAGGAACCAGCACGTCCACCGGCTGGGCATCACCACCGCCCGCGTCTACAAGAGCTACGAGGAAGGCGGCTTTCTCCGCCACGACCACTTCGCGGACAGCGGCGAACCCGACACGAGCTTCGCCCGCACCAATTTCCACTTCTGCGACACCATCATCCGCGTCGGCCAGCCGATCAATCTCTCGGCGATCTGCCGGCCGTTCAGGCTGTTCGTGCGCGAACTGGCCACCATCACCGAGCACTTCTGCCAATCGCGCCGCGCCTCGGCGGCGGCTTGATCCCTTGCGTGCCGATGCGCGGCGGCTTTGCCGCCTTGCATCGGCGTGACACGCAGGCTCAAACCGGCGACGGATTGCGCTCCGAGAACCCTTCCTGGTGCCAATAGGGATACACCGGCCGCACGCGGCTCGCCTCGTCCAGCCTGGCGACCTGCTCGGGCGTGAGGTTCCAGCCCACCGCGCCGAGGTTCTGCCGCAACTGCTCCTCGTTGCGCGCGCCGATCAGCACGGTCGCCACGGTCGGGCGCTGCAGCAGCCAGTTCAACGCGATCTGCGGGATGGTCTTGCCGGTTTCGGCGGCGACTTCGTCCAGCGCGTCGACCACGCGATACAGGTACTCGTCCGGCACCGGCGGGCCGTAATCGGCCGTCTTGTGCAGGCGGCTGAGTTCCGGAAGCGGCTGGCCGCGACGGATCTTGCCGGTCAGGCGCCCCCAGCCCAGCGGGCTCCAGACCACCGCGCCCACGCCCTGGTCGATGCCCAGCGGCATCAGCTCCCATTCGTAGTCGCGGCCGATCAGCGAGTAGTAGGTCTGGTTCGCCACGTAGCGCGGATAACCGTAGCGGTCGGCCACGTCGAGCGACTTCATCAGGTGCCAGCCCGAGAAGTTCGACACGCCGGTGTAGCGGATCTTGCCGGCGCGCACCAGGTCGTCGAGCGTCGAGAGCACTTCCTGTACCGGCGTCCTGGCGTCGAAGCCATGCAGCTGGAACAGGTCGATGTAGTCGGTCTGCAGGCGCTTGAGCGCGCTGTCGACGGCGCGGATCAGGTGGAAACGCGACGAGCCCACGTTGTTGGGGCCGTCGTCGAAGCGGAAGGTCGCCTTGGTCGAGATCAGCGCCTTGTCGCGGCGCCCCTTGAGCGCCTCGCCGAGGATCGATTCCGAGGCGCCGCCCGAATAGATGTCGGCGCTGTCGAACATGGTCAGCCCCGAATCCAGGCAGATGTCGACCAGCTTGCGTGCCTCGGCGACGTCGGTCTCGCCCCATGCCTGGAACAGCTCGCCCTTGCCGCCGAACGTGCCGGTGCCGAAGCTCAGTACCGGGACCTTGAAACCTGATGCGCCGAGATGTCGATATTCCATGCCAATTCCCGAAAGAAGGTGGAGGGTCGCGAACGCGATCGCCGGCACCGCGGCCGCCGCACCGACGACGCGATGGACGCCTCGCATGCATGCGTCGATGCCTGTATCGATCCATTCGCGAAACAGCGGCGGTGACGCGTCGCGTCGGCGCCGGGCCATTAACTTAACGCAAGTCCGGCAATCCCGCAGGGACCTGGTCCGCGCCGCCCTCAGGCCGGCGCGGGCAGGCCGAACATCCGGATGCGGTCGCGGCCCAGACGCTTGGCTTCATACAGGGCCAGGTCGGCATGGGACAGCAGTTGGCGCAAGCTCAGCTGGGATCCGCTGGCCACGCCCAGGCTGGCGGTGACCGGCACCGCGGTCCCATCGGCCGCGAACACCGCCACGGCCCGGATTGCCGCGAGCAGGCGCTCCGCCAGCGACAGCGCGGCCGCGACGTCGGCCGCATGAAGCAGGACCACGAACTCCTCGCCGCCGATTCGGGCCACCAGGTCCCCCGGGCGGACCTGGCTCGCCAGGGCATCGGCCACCTTCACGAGCACGCCGTCGCCCACGGGATGTCCGAACCGGTCGTTGATCGACTTGAAGTGGTCCAGGTCCAGCAGGATGAGAAACGGCTGCCCGGCCGCGTCCGCCCCCCTCAGCTTGATCTGGCCGAATGTCTCGAATGCGCGTCGATTGAACAACTTCGTCAACGCATCCGTCTGCGCCTGCCGTTTCAGTTTTTCGGCCAGGCTGGCTCGCTCGCGCATCCTGGACTCGAGAATATCGAATGCATCGAACAACACCTGCAGTTCCCTGGCGCTGTTGCGCCGCAATCCCTTGGGCATCCTCGTCTCGTCGGCCAGCGTGATGACGGCTTCGCTGACCTCGAGCAGCGGCCGCAGCACGCGAAAGTGCATGATCGACATCAGTCCGGCGACCAGCGCGACGACGACAAGCGCGAGAAGCGCCGCGACGACCAGCAGCACCAGCCGGTCTCGCTCCTGCTCGACATAGGCATCGACCAATGTCTCGAGGTAGTGACGACGCATGTCTTCGAGCGGACGCAGCGCCTGGACATAACGCGCAGTGAAGTCGGCCACCGTCATCGTGTCGAGGCGAGCGCGGCGCCCGGCATGGGTCAGGCTGTCGATCAGGGGCAAGCCGTCTCTCGCGAATGCGCCCCATGCCTCGGCGCGACGCCGCGCGATCTCCGCGGATCGTTCGTCCAGGCCGGACTGCCACCAGAACACCCTGATCCGTTCCGACAGTCGATCAATGTTCTCGAGGTTGCGTTCCGACAGCGGCGTGTGCGTCGCCATCGAGGCCACGAGACAGGAACCCAGCCGCCCGGCCGCGTCACGCACCTCCGCCAGCGCCATGGCCTGCAAGACGGCGCCTTGAAGAGACGGCGTCGAGGTGATCGTGTTCGCTGCGTGGGCCGCCACCACGTCGTGCATCGCGTCGTAAGCCGCGAACATGGCGTCGATCGAGTCCTGCACGTCCACGCCTGGCGGATCGACCTGCCGGGCGCGCAGATCAACCAGCCGACGCGCCTCGGCGAGCCGGCGCTTCACCCGGGCTGCTTGCGACGAGGAGAGATATCGGGCACTTGCCGCGTCGAGGTCGCGATCCGTCTTCGCGCGACCTCGCGCCAGCCAGGCGACGGCGGCCGACGAGGCATGGCCGGAGTCCGTCATGACGACATTCGACGGGGCCCGTTCGGAGGAGATGTCGTTGGCGACATCGAGCAAGACGCGCAACTCGCGCAGTAGCCTGGCGTGGTGACGTGCCTGGGAAAACGCCTCGTAGACCTGGCCCAGCGCCAGTATCGCGAGGGCGGCAACGAGCAGGATAGCCAGGATCGCCCGCCACCACAGCCGCCTGCCTATGCTTGCCGAACGGAACGCGCGCATGTCGGACTTCCTAGAAACCGCAACGCCATCCCTCGTCCATGCCGCATCGAATCATGCCCTTGTCCACGCTCGCTCCCCGAGGCTCCCGTCCCCCACGACGCTGCGATTGCCGACGCTCCCGCAACGAGCTCATTGCCCCGGGGTTCTGGCCTGCCCGGCGTCGTCCCGGTCGCTGGGATATCGGTATTGGCCATAGCGGATCAGCAGCACGCCGACCGCGATCAGCACGATCGCGCCGGCCGATGCCAGCAGATGCAGCTCCGTGTTCGAACCTGAACGCAGGATCACGTCACGCGCGATGGAAACGATGGCGATATACAGGGGAAAACGCACGGGCAACTGACCGGACTTGAGGTATTGCCCGACCATCGCGAACACTTCCAGATAGAGGAACATCAGCAGCAGATCGGTCAGGGTCACCCCGTCCGAATAGGCGATTTTCCAGACCAGGTGCCCCATCGCGATTGCCGTGCCGATCCCGATGACGAGCAGACCGAACAGTTCGGCGAACTCCATGGCTCGCTCGAGCCGCGTCTTCAACACCTTCTGCAGCGCATTTTCGTATTTCATGGATAAACCCGTCGTGGTCCGATGTGTGCGGATGGTAACGCGCCATTTTTAACGAACAAAGTCGCATCGCCGGCGCGAGCCGCCTTGCGATGAGGCGGGTTGTCGCACCCTGCCGAGGGGAGGCGCGCCGCCCATGCGCGACTACGCTCGAGGACGATCTTTCCGCACACCGAACGAAATGTCTTTCGACGCCGTCTCGTCGCGAACCGAGGATGTCATGCGCGGCTCGCCACGGGGCCGTCGGTGTCGCCGGCTTCGATTCGCGGCATCCTGATTCGTTGCGAAAGCGTCCCGTCGACGAGGCGTTCGAGCATCAGTTCGGCAAGCTGCCGGCCGGTCTCCTGCCCCGTCGGCTGTATCACGGCGGTGACACGACGAGGCAACGCGGCATCGCTCGACACACCGTCGTAGACGATCAGGGAGATGTCGCTGCCCACGCCGAGCCGGCTGTCGACGAGTGCCCGAAACGCGCCCGCGCCCGCGATATTGTTGTCGACCAGCAGCGCGGTCGGCCGAGGTTCGCGAGCGAGCAGCGATTGTGCGGCCCGCATGCCGCCGTCGTGACTCAAGGCGGACTGGACAAGCAGTTCCGGCTCGGCCGGCACGCCGGCTTCGGACAAGCCGGCAAGAAAGCCCGCGCGCCGCTGCGCCGCGAAGCTAAACGAAAGCGGTGCGCTGATCATCGCGATTCGCCGATGGCCGAAACCGAGCAATCGACCCACCGCGAGCCTGGCGCCTGCCTCGTTGTCGAAGTCGAAGCAGGCATACGGCTGCGCGATATTCGTTCGGCCGTATGCGACGAAGGGAAAGGCCCGCGAGCGAAGATAGGCGATGCGAGGATCGTCGACCAGGGTGCGCGCCACGATCAGCCCATCGATCCGCTTGCCGTCCACCAGGCGCCGGTACGTCTCGAGTTCGGCACCGGGGCGTGCCGCTGCGACGATGAAGTCCAGTTCGTGCTCGGCGAGCCGCTCGGTCACCCCCGCCACCACCTCGCCGAAGCGCGCATCGCCGAGATCCTCTCCGCCAAACGGATAGATCATTCCGATCACGTCGGCGCGGCCTGTCGCGAGTCGCCGCGCGGCCGAGTCGGCAACGTAGCCCATCTCCCGTGCAGCCGCCGCCACACGTGCACGAGTGGCCTCGCTGACATCGTCATAACCGTTCAAGGCGCGGCTGACCGTGGTGCGCGACAGTCCGAGCGCCTCCGACAGCGCCTTCAAACTCACCTTCACGCCTGCGCCTCCCCTGGCCGTTCCCGCCGCCGCGCCGGCGAGGGCAATCATCGCCACACGTGAAACGTAAAAATTCTTTTTGAAAAAACAAACGTCCAAACCGGTTTGGATGCTAAATCAAACCGGTTTGGACGTCAAAAAAATAATTCCCGCCGCAAGATCGACGCGTCGGGCAGGCGCGGCCTGGCGCGATTCGGCAGCCCGGCCGGATCGCCGCCCTACTTCCTCCCCCCCGGCACCTTCAGCGTCAACCTCGCCTCCAGCCCGCCGCCGGCACGATTGCGCAGCACCAGCGTGGAGTCCATCGCCTGCGTCAGTTGCCGCGCGATCGCCAGCCCCAGCCCCGTGCCGCCGGTGCCACGATTGCGCGAGGTCTCGATCCGCACGAAGGGCTCGAACACCGCCTCCAGCGATTCCTCGGGAATCCCCGGCCCGCGATCGAGCACGGCCACCTCGGCATCTCCTTCGGGGGTGAGCGTCACCTCCAGCTCGGCCGCGCCGCTGAACTTCAGCGCGTTGTCCACCAGGTTGCCGACCACGCGCCGCAGCGCCTGCGGCCGCGCCGTCACGGCGATGTCGACGCGCCTGGCGAAGGTCACGTTCTGCTCGGCGTCGAGGTAGTCGCAGACGATGCTGTCGAGCATCGCGTCGAGATCGATCCGGCACGGCGCCTCGGAGGTGCTGTGCACGGTCCGCGCGTAGGCCACGCCCTCCTTCACCAGTTGCCCCATCTCGGTCAGGTCCTGGCGCAGCTTGGCGGCCTGCGCGTCGTCGTCCATCACGTCGACGCGCAGCCGCATGCGCGTGATCGGCGTCTGCAGGTCGTGCGAGATCGCGGCCAGGATCTGCATGCGCTCGGCCGTGTAGGTGGCGATCCGGTCCTGCATGGCATTGAAGGCCCGCGCCGCGCGCGCCACCTCGGAAGGTCCCGTCTCGGGCAGCCGCTCGCCCTTCAGGTCCGGCCCGAGCGCATCGGCCGCGCGAGCCAGGTCGTGCAGCGGCCGCGTGGCGAGGCGCACCGCCAGCCAGCAGCAGAACGCCAGCAAGGCGAGCTGCACCACCAGCACCGCCGGCAGCCAGCCCGACAGCGGCACGCTCGACATCGGATGCAGGTCGATCGTCAGCGGCGAGCCGTCCGACAGCTTCAGGTGCACCTGCAGATGCTCGGCGTCGCCGGGAATCGCGTTGGCCGTGACCGGGTAGGCGCGGCCGATGCCGTCGGTGATCGAGCGTTCGACGCGGGCCGACAGCTCCGCGTCGACCGGCCCGCCCGGCAGCCCCGGCCCCAGCTCGAAGCGGTAGCTGCGGCGCGCCAGCTTGGGCAGCCAGGCCTCGCGCTCGTTCGGCGGCAGGTGGTCGAGCAGCGCGACGGAGGCCACCACCTCGCGCTCGATGTAGCCCATCATCAGCGTGGTGGTGGCCTGGTCGCGCTCGGTCAGCGTCAGCCAGAACGACAGCATCTGCGCGGCCGCCAGGCCCACGCACAGGATCAACGCCAGGCGCGCGAACAGCGAGCGCGGCCAGTGCGCGAGAGACTTGTCGCTCATGTGGGCTCGTCGATCACGGTAACCGCCGCCGAGAACACATAGCCCTCGCTGCGCAGCGTCTTGATGTAGCGCGGCTCGCGCGCGGTGTCGCGCAGCCGCTGGCGCAGCCGGCTGACCAGCAGGTCGATCGAGCGGTCGAACGGATCGGCCTGGCGCCCTTGCGTCAGGTTCAGCAACTGGTCGCGCGTCAGCACGCGCTGCGGATGGTCGACGAACACGCGCAGCAGCCGATATTCGGCACCGCTCAACGCCACCATGGTGCCGTCCTCGTCGAGCAGGTGGCGCCCGGTGGTATCGAGCCGCCAGTCGCCGAAGGCCAGCCATTGCGCGGCCTCGGTCACCTGCATGCCGGGCGGCAGCATGCGCGCGCGGCGCAGCACGGCGCGGATCCGCGCATACAGCTCGCGTACCGCGAAGGGCTTGGTCAGGTAGTCGTCGGCGCCCATCTCCAGGCCGACGATGCGATCGGTTTCCTCGTCGCGCGCGGTCAGCATCACCACCGGCACCGAGCGGAACTTGCCGGCGCGCAGCTCGCGGCACAGCACCAGGCCGTCGTCGCCGGGCATCATCACGTCGAGCACGATCAGGTCCGGCGCGCCGTATTCCAGCGTGGCGCGCATCTCGCGGCCATTGGCGGCCAACGAGACGCGAATGCCGTTCTTCTCCAGGTACTGGCCCACCAGTTCGCGGATGCCGCGATCGTCGTCGACGATCAGCACGTGGTCCGGACGCTCGCTGTTCATCAGGCACGCTCCTCGCGGCGACGCACGGCCGACGGGCCGCGCGAGGGCACCGTGGTGCAGGCGAAGGGATGGCTCAGCTCGCTGGCCACGCCGCCCGCCAGGAAGGCGAGGATCGCCAGCAGGCGCTGCAGCGGGCCGCGGCGCGGCTTCGATTCGGGCTTCATGCGTCCTCCACCACGGACAGGCTCGCGCCGTTGGCCACCGCCGCTTCCAGCGCGTAGGGATCGACGCCATCGAGGCAGCCGATGTTCACGCGCCAGCGCAGCGGGTCCACGCGAGTCTGGTGAAACGGATAGATCCCGCAATGGCGGCAGAAGAAATGCTTCGCGACGCGGGTATTGAACTGGTATTCGGTCAGCGCGTCCTCGCCGGCCAGGATCGTCAGGTTCTCGCGGGCGAAGGCCGGCGTCATCAGCGCGCCCTTGCGGCGGCACAGGCTGCAGTTGCAGCGCGCGGCGGGCACGAGCGGCGTGCGTACCTCGAAACGGACGGCTCCGCAATGGCAGGAACCTTGAAAAGACTCGGCGTTCATCGTGCGCCCCTCCGTGGTCGTCATGGAATGACGGTTTTATAGCCGATTGCAGTCCCTGATTTGTGTCGCAATGTATCTGAATTCGCCGTCGATACACAACATTGCACACCCACGGGCGGCCCGAAACATCCGCGATACGGGCGCGGGCTCCAATACCTCCATCGCCGGTCGGCCCGGCGGATCGGCCCGGCCGGCGCGCCTCGCGCGCCCCGCACCGCCGATCCCGCCCCGCCGACCGACGGCACGCCAGCGGCGCCCACCGCGCTTGCCGGCGGCCCTCAACCGAAACCGATGGACACTCCACCATGCGCCCGCTCTATCGTCTGCTTGCCGCCGCCGGCACCATTGCCGCCTGCGCCGCCGTGATCGCCGCCACCCAGCCGCCCGGCATCGCCGGCGCCGCCCAGGCGAGCGCCCCGACCACCGCGCCCGACTTCACCGGCATCAACCAGTGGCTGAACGGCCCGCCGCAATCGCTCGACAAGCTGCGCGGCAAGGTGGTGCTGGTCGATTTCTGGACCTACACCTGCATCAACTGCATCCACACGCTGCCCCATGTCCAGGGCTGGTACGACAAATACAAGTCGCAAGGCCTGACCGTGGTGGGCGTGCACACGCCTGAATACCCGTTCGAGCACAGCACCTCGAACGTGCGCGACGCGATCAAGCGCTTCGGCCTGACCTACCCGGTCGCGCAGGACAACGACTACGCCACCTGGCGCGCCTACGACAACCAGTATTGGCCGGCCGTCTACCTGATCGACAAGACGGGCAGGATCGTCTACCGGCACTTCGGCGAGGGCGACTACGAGCAGACCGACGCCGAGATCGCCCGGCTGCTCGCCCAGCCGGGCTGAGCCCCGGCCGGCGCGGCTTGCCGGGTGCGCCGCCGGGGCCGCGCAGCCCGATTCTCTCCCCGGTCGCCGCGATCGCGCAAAGATGCCCGCCGCACGCGGGTATCGACAAATCCCGTTGCCGCCTACAATGTCGCCCGCGGGAACGGCCGGGGCGACGCGCCCCGGGCCGGCCCGCGCGCGGGACTGACCAACCCGCGCGCGGGCCACGCCGCCTGGCAGCGCCTCGCGCGGCCGACGGCCGCCGCGCCGCGGTACGTCGCGCCACGCCGCCGACGCGCCTTTCGGCCCAGCCCTCCCGTACGCATTCATCTGCCCGGCGCGCCGCCCCTTCACGGCCGGCATGCCGCCATGGCCACGCATAATCACAACGTCGACGAGGGTATCTCGTGGTATTCAGCAGCATCGTGTTCCTGGGCCTGTTCCTGCCGGTGACCTTCGTCGCCTACTACCTGGCCCCCGTCCGATTTCGCAATGCCCTGCTGGCGCTGGCCAGCATCGTGTTCTACGCCTGGGGCGAGCCGCGTTTCGTGATCCTGATGCTGGGCTCGGTCGCCATGAACTTCTGGGGCGCCCGGCTGCTGGACCGGACCCGGGCGCGCCGGCGCGTGCTGGGCGGCCTGGTGGGCCTCAACCTGCTGCTGCTCGGCATCTTCAAGTACGCCAATTTCGCGCTCGACAACCTCAACGCGCTGCTGGTGCCGGCAGGCCTGTCGGCGATCTCGATCAAGGCCGTCGCGCTGCCGATCGGCATCTCGTTCTACACCTTCCACGCGATCTCCTACCTGGTCGACATCTACCGGCGCAACGCCACGCCGAACCGCAATATCGTCGACTACAGCCTCTACATCATGTTGTTCCCGCAACTGGTGGCCGGCCCGATCATCCGCTACAAGGACATCCACACGCAGCTGGCGCGCCGCGACAGCACGCTCGACGACATCACCGCCGGCATCCTGCGCTTCACCATGGGGCTGGCCAAGAAGGTGCTGATCGCCAACCAGCTCGGCCTGATCGCCGATACCGGCTTCAACGCGCCGGCCGACCAGCTCGGCGCGGCGGCGGCCTGGTTCTGCCTGCTGTGCTACACGCTGCAGATCTACTTCGACTTCTCCGGCTACAGCGACATGGCGATCGGCCTGGGCCGCCTGTTCGGCTTCCGCTTCCCGGAGAACTTCAACTATCCCTACAGCGCACGCTCGATCCAGGATTTCTGGCGGCGCTGGCACATCTCGCTGTCGACCTGGTTCCGCGACTACGTCTACATCCCGCTCGGCGGCAACCGCCGCGGCGAGGGCCGCACGCTGCTGAACCTGTGGATCGTGTTCCTGCTGACGGGGATCTGGCACGGCGCGAGCTGGAACTTCGTGGTGTGGGGCGCGCTGCACGGCTTCTTCCTGATGCTGGAGCGCTTCGGGCGCAACGCCGGGCTGCCGGTGCCCAGGCCGCTCGCCCAGCTCTACGCGATGCTGGTGGTGATGCTCGCCTGGGTATTCTTCCGCACGGAATCCCTGCCCCAGGCGAGGCATTACCTGCTGGCGCTGCTCGGCCACTGGCCCGCCGCGCAGCAGAGCGTGACGCTGCCATCGCTGTGGTCGACGCAGACGCTGGTGCTGCTGGTGGTGGCGGTGCTGCTCGCGCTCGGCGCGTATCCGCTCCTGCAGCGCCGTCTCCAGCCGATGTGGGCGCGCCTCGCCGCGCTGTCGCTCGACGGCTGGCTGCGCGCCGCGCTGGTCGCGCCCGCGCTGATCCTGAGCGCCATGTCGATCGCGCTCGGCCAATACAACCCCTTCATCTATTTCCGCTTCTGACGGCATGAGCACGCAGCACTCCGATCCCCAGGCCGCCTCCAACCGCCCCGGCAGCTCGCTGGCCCGCGGCTTGAACCGCGCGGCCGTGGCCATCGTCTTCTTCGCCATCCTGGCGCTGCCGATCCTGTGGTTCGGGCGCCCCGGCTTCGTGCCGGCCGCGCAGGAAAACCGCCGGCTGGAACCCTTCCCGCGCTATTCGCTGTTCTGGTTCCAGAACTTCGAGCGCTGGTTCAGCGACCGCTACGGCATGCGCGACGCGCTGCTGTATTACGGATCGCGCCTGCAGATGGCGCGCACCGGCACGCCCAGCAACCCGAACGTCGTGATCGGTCGCGACGGCTGGCTGTTCTACGACGAGTACTACACGCCGGGCCAGCCGCACTTCGCCTCCCTGTACGGAAAGGCGCCCTTCTCCGCCTCCGACCTGCGAACCATCAACGGCAACCTGGATGCCGTGCGCACGCATCTCGCCGCCTGCGGCATCGGCTTCTACGTGGTGCTGGCGCCCGACAAGCAGAGCGTCTATGCCGACAAGCTGCAATCGCCGCCGCCGGCCGGCACGGTCACCCAGGCCGACCAGTTCGCCACCGAGCTTGGCCGGGCGGCGCCGAAACTGGCCTTCATCGACCTGCGCGCGCCGCTCGAGGCCGCCCGCTCGTCCGAGCAATACGACCTGTACAAGCGCACCGACAGCCACTGGAACACCCTGGGCGCCTTCATCGGCTACCAGGCCATCGCCTCGCGCCTGGTGCACGACGGCGTGCTGGCCGCTGCACCGCGCGCCGAGCGCCAGGCCTACGCGATCAGCCGGACCCGCTTCGAGGGCGGCGACATCGCGGTGAACCTGCTCGACCTGCCGGGCTACTTCCTCGACTACATCGTGTCGCTCACGCCGCGCGTGCCGCGCCAGGCGCATGGCGTGACGGTGCCCGGCTGGCCGACGGACCCGGTCGATGCCCACAACGTCATCGAGAACCCGGGCGCCACGGGCAGCCTGCTGCTGTATCGCGATTCGTTCGCGGGCGAACTGATTCCCTTCCTCGGCGAGGACGTCCATCGGCTGTATACGCAACGCGGAACCCGCGTCGACGGCGCGCTGGTCCGCCGGGCGCAGCCCAGGGCCGTGGTGCTGGAAATCGTCGAACGCAGCCTGCCCCATCTGCTCGACGCGCCCGTCAATCTCGACCAGGCCTGCCGGCCCTGACAAGCCGGCCGCGCCGGATGCTTGAAAAACACAAGGCCCGGCAATCGCCGGGCCTGGTGCCTTGCAAGCCGTTCACCGGGCCGACTGGCGGCCCAGTCGGCGCCCTTGCGCGCCAACCTCCATCAGAAGCCCAGGTCCGGGCCGCCCGGCGCGCCCGCCGGTGCCCCGGCCGCGGCCGGCTTCGGCTGCTCGTGCACGGTCGCATCGGTGGTCAGCAGCAGGCCCGCCACCGATGCCGCGTTCTGCAGCGCGGTGCGCGTGACCTTGGTCGGATCGAGCACGCCCGATTCCACCAGGTCGCCATATTCGCCGCTCGCCGCGTTGTAGCCGAAATTGCCGCTGCCCTCGGCCACCTTGGCCACCACCACACTGGCTTCCTCGCCGGCATTGCTCACGATCTGCCGCAGCGGCTCCTCGAGCGCGCGCAGCACGATCTTCACGCCCGCGTCCTGGTCCGGGTTCGCGCCGCGCACCTCGCGGATCGCCTGCTTCACGCGGATCAGGGCCACGCCGCCGCCCGGCACGATGCCTTCCTCGACGGCCGCGCGCGTGGCGTGCAGCGCATCGTCGACGCGATCCTTCTTCTCCTTGACCTCGATCTCGGTCGCGCCGCCCACCTTGATCACCGCCACGCCGCCCGCCAGCTTGGCGACCCGCTCCTGCAGCTTCTCGCGGTCGTAGTCGGAGCTCGCATCCTCGATCTGCACGCGGATCTGCTTGACGCGTGCCTCGATCGAGGCCTTGTCGCCGGCGCCGTCGATCACCGTGGTGTTTTCCTTGCCCACCTCGATGCGCTTGGCCTGGCCCAGCTCGGCCAGCGTCGCCTTCTCCAGCGTGAGGCCGGTTTCCTCGGCGATCACCTGGCCGCCCGTCAGGATCGCGATGTCCTCCAGCAGCGCCTTGCGGCGATCGCCGAAGCCGGGCGCCTTGACCGCGACCGTCTTGAGGATGCCGCGGATGTTGTTGACCACCAGGGTGGCCAGCGCCTCGCCCTCGACGTCCTCGGCGATGATCAGCAGCGGCCGGCCGGCCTTGGCCACCTGCTCGAGCACCGGCAGCAAATCGCGGATGTTCGACACCTTCTTGTCGTGCAGCAGCACGTAGGGGCTGTCGAGCACCGCGACCTGGCGATCGGGGTTGTTGACGAAGTACGGCGAGAGATAACCGCGGTCGAATTGCAGGCCCTCCACCACGTCGAGCTCGTCGGCCAGCGACTTGCCGTCCTCGACGGTGATCACGCCTTCCTTGCCGACGCGGTCGATCGCCTCGGCGATGCGCTGGCCGATCGACTCCTCGCCGTTGGCCGAGATCGTCGCGACCTGGGCGATCTCCTTGCTGGTGGTGGTCGGCTTGCTGATCTTCTTCAGCGCCTCGATCGCGGCCACCACCGCCTTGTCGATGCCGCGCTTCAGGTCCAGCGGATTGAGGCCCGCCGCCACGTATTTCTGCCCTTCGCGCACGATCGCCTGGGCCAGCACGGTGGCCGTGGTGGTGCCGTCGCCGGCCGTGTCGCTGGTCTTCGAGGCCACTTCCTTGACCAGTTGCGCGCCGATGTTCTGCAGCTTGTCGGCCAGCTCGATCTCCTTGGCGACCGACACGCCGTCCTTGGTCACGATCGGCGCGCCGAAGCTGCGCTCCAGCACCACGTTGCGGCCCTTCGGGCCCAGCGTGACCTTCACCGCGTCGGCCAGGATGTTGACGCCTTCGATCAGCTTCGCGCGGTTGACGTCGCCGAAAACGATATCTTTTGCAGCCATGTTGGACTCTCTCAGGTTCAGACGTTGACGACCGCGACGACATCTTCCTCGCGCAGTACCAGCAGCTCGTTGCTGTCGACCTTGACGGTCTGGCCGGCGTACTTGCCGAACAGCACGCGGTCGCCGACCTTCAGGTCGGGCTCGATCCGCTTGCCGTCGTTGTCGCGCCGGCCCGGGCCGACGGCGATCACTTCGCCCTGGTCGGGCTTCTCGGCCGCGCTGTCAGGCAGCACGATGCCGGAGGCCGTCTTGGTTTCCTGGTCGAGTCGTTTGACGATCACGCGATCGTGCAGCGGACGAAGGCTCATCGGGGCGTTCCTCTGGTGATGGTTGGCGTGGTATCTGGCACTCGCATCGGGCGAGTGCTGACAGAAGCCAGTATAAAAACCGGCCCGGCGCCGATCCAATAACGGATACGCGGAAGGTTATGAGGCGGGGATGGAAAGGATATGGCGGCGCGCGATATCCGGCGAGGCGGGCGCGCCGGCCTCAATCCCTCGCCAGCGTCGAGACCGCCCGGGGCTCGCGAGCCAGTTCGATGAAGGCCCGCACGTAGTCGATGGCGGTGTCCGTCTCGCGCGCGCCCAGGAAGATCTGCTTGGCGATGCCGCGCGCGCCCAGCCGCACGGGCAGCACGTCCATCCTGGCCGCGTACTCCTCGACCAGCCAGCGCGGCAAGGCGGCCACGCCGCGGCCGCTGGCCACCATCTGCAGCATGATGTCGGTGGTCTCGATGGCCTTGTGGCGCCGGGGCGTCACGCCGGCCGGCAGCAGGAACTGGTTGTAGATGTCCAGGCGCTCGATGTCCACGGGGTAGCTGATCAGCACTTCCGGGGTCAACTGCTGCGGCTTCACGTAGGTCGCGGAGGCCAGCGCATGGCCCTTGGCCACCACGAGCACCTGCTCGTAGTCGAACACCGGCTCGAACTTCAGCCCCGGCTTGAACAGCGGATCGGGCGTGACCAGCAGGTCGATCTCGTAACCGAACAGCGCGCCGATCCCGCCGAACTGGAATTTCTGCTTCACGTCCACATCCACGTCGGGCCATGCCGCCAGATACGGCGACACCACCTTGAGCAGCCACTGGTAGCAAGGATGGCATTCCATGCCGATGCGCAGCGCGCCGCGCTCGCCCAGCGCGAACTGGCCCAGCCGTTCCTCGGCCAGGTCCAGTTGCGGCAGCACCCGGTTCGCCACCGCCAGCAGGTACTGGCCGGCCTGCGTCAGGCGCAGGCTGCGCCCTTCGCGCAGCCAGATGTCCGTGCCCAGTTGCTGCTCCAGCTTCTTCATGCTGTGGCTCAGGGCAGATTGGGTCAGGTTCAGCACGCCCGCGGCGGCCGTCAAGGACCCTTGCTTCTCGACCTGCTGGACGATGCTCAGATGGATGCGCTCAAGCATATGTATGAACCGCTTTCATGGAATCGTGAAATAAAACCATTTTACTTCATTGATTCCCATCGATAGCATCGGCTCCATTGTTCGTATGTATTTTTCGAAGCGGGCTTCACGGCGCCGCGCACCTTCATCCATCTGAAAACCAACATGACACGTCCACTCCGTGTAGTAGCGGTTTCCGGCGGACTGCAACGCCCGTCCAAGACAGCAGCGCTGGCCACCCACCTGCTGGACCTGATCGCCGATGAAGCGTCGTGCGAGCCGCGCCTCATCGAGCTGGGACAGCTCGCGCCGCAGCTCGCCGGAGCGGTCTGGCGCTCCCAGCTGCCCGACGCGGTGGAGCGGGAACTCGCGGCGGTCGAGCAAGCCGACGTCCTGGTCGTGGCGACCCCCGTCTATCGCGGCGCCTACACAGGACTGTTCAAGCACTTCTTCGACTTCATTCACCAGGACGCCCTGGTCGACAAGCCCGTCCTGCTGGCGGCCACCGGCGGCAGCGAGCGCCACGCCCTGATGATCGACCACCAGTTGCGGCCGCTGTTCAGCTTCTTCCAGGCGCGCACCTTGCCGCTGGGCGTCTACGCGACCGACAAGGATTTCGCCGACTACCGCCTGCAAGACGACGCCCTGATCGAGCGAGCCGGATTGGCGGTGCAACGGGCCTTGCCCCTGGTCGAATTGAGCCGCCACGCGAGACCCGCCGCCGAGGAAGTCCTCGCGGCCTGAACCCGCCCAAGAGATTCAGCCTTCCTTTCGACAATCCATTCGCCGGATCATCATGGAAAACAATTTCACATTTGAAATCAAGCGCATTTGTTTCGATGAAAACTATCAGCCATCGGACAATACGCGCATCACCACCAATTTCGCCAATCTGGCTCGGGGAACGCGCCGCCAGGAGAACCTGCGCAATACCCTGAAGATGATCGACAGTCGCTTCAATGAACTGGCGCATTGGGACAACCCGAAAGGGGATCGCTATTCCGTCGATCTCGAGATCATTTCCGTCGAGATGAAGATCGATGCCGGGCACGGCATCGATGCGTTTCCGCTGATCGAGATCCTGAAGACGAAGATCATCGACAAGAAGAACGGCAAGCGCATCGAGGGGATTGCCGGGAACAATTTCTCGTCCTATGTGCGCGATTACGACTTCAGCGTGCTGCTGCCCGAGCACAACCACGACAAATCCGAATTCGGCATCCCGGACGATTTCGGCGATCTGCACGGCAAGCTGTTCAAGCACTTCCTGAACTCGAGCGCTTACCGGGAAATCTCCGGCAAGCCGCCGGTGATCTGCATCAGCGCCTCGACCAGCAAGACCTATCACCGAACCGAGAATCAGCACCCGATCCTGGGCGTCGAGTATCGACAAAGCGAACTTTCGTCGACCGACCAGTATTTCGGGAAGATGGGCCTGCAGGTTCGCTACTTCATGCCGCCGAACAGCGTCGCGCCGCTGGCCTTTTATTTTCTCGGCGACCTGCTGGAGGATTACACCAATCTCGAGCTGATCGGCACCATCAGCGCGATGGAAACATTCCAGAAAATCTACCGCCCGGAAATCTACAACGCCAATTCCGCGGCGGGGAAGTGTTATCAGCCAAGCCTGAAGCATCGCGATTATTCACTGACCCGGATTGTCTACGACCGGGAAGAACGTAGCCAATTGGCCGTCAAGCAGGGGAAATTCACGGAAGAACACTTCATCAAGCCGTACAAGCACATTCTCGAGCAATGGGCTTCCAGCTGCGCTCTCTGATCAACCAAGCTTCACGGAATCATTCGACATGAAAAAACGACTCCCGACTTCCACTGCCGGCAGCCTGCCCAAGCCGTCCTGGCTCGCGCAACCCGAAAAGCTCTGGTCGCCCTGGAAACTGCAAGACGAGGAATTGTCCGAAGGCAAGCGCGATGCCCTGCGTCTGTCGCTGCAGGAGCAACAGCACGCGGGCATCGATATCGTCAGCGACGGGGAGCAGACGCGCCAGCATTTTGTCACCACCTTCATCGAGCACCTCGACGGGGTCGATTTTGAAAAGCGCGAGACGGTCAGGATTCGCGATCGCTACGATGCGAGCGTGCCGACCGTGGTCGGCGAGGTGAGTCGCCAGAAGCCGGTATTCGTGGAAGACGCCAGGTTCCTGCGTCAGCAAACCCGGCAGCCCATCAAGTGGGCCCTGCCCGGCCCGATGACGATGATCGACACGCTCTACGACGCCCATTACAGGAGCCGGGAAAAGCTGGCCTGGGAATTCGCCAAGATCCTCAACCAGGAAGCGAAGGAACTGGAGGCGGCCGGCGTCGACATCATCCAGTTCGACGAGCCTGCCTTCAACGTGTTCTTCGACGAGGTGAACGATTGGGGGGTGGCCACCCTGGAGCGGGCGATCGAGGGGCTCAAGTGCGAAACCGCCGTGCATATCTGCTACGGCTACGGCATCAAGGCCAATACCGACTGGAAGAAGACGCTGGGATCGGAATGGCGCCAATACGAGGAGTCGTTCCCGAAGCTGCAGCAATCCAGCATCGACATGATCTCGCTGGAATGCCACAACTCCCATGTCCCGATCGACCTGATCGAGCTGGTTCGCGGCAAGAAAGTGATGGTGGGCGCCATCGACGTGGCAAGCAACACCATCGAGACACCGGAGGAAGTCGCCGACACCCTGCGCAAGGCGCTGCGCTTCGTGGATGCCGACAAGCTCTACCCCTGCACCAACTGCGGCATGGCACCCTTGTCTCGCCAGGTGGCGAGAGGCAAGCTGAACGCGCTCAGCGCAGGCGCGGAAATCGTCCGCAGAGAACTGTCGGCCTGATCTCGCGCTGACGTCACCTCCGGCTCCCGAGCGGCCAGCGAAGCGCTCGCCCGGGAGCCGTCCTCCTCCTCAGGCCGTGAAGCCCGCCACCCGGTGCGGCACGTAAGGCGCCTCCAGCGTGGCAATCTCCTCCTCGCTCAGCTTCAGCTCGAGCGCGGCCACCGCGTCGCTCAGATGATGCGGCTTCGAGATGCCCACGATCGGCGCCGTCACCGTGCTCTTCTGCGCCACCCAGGCCAGCGCGACCTGGGCACGCGGCAGCTTGCGCGCCTCGGCCACCTTGGCGACCGCCTCCACCACGGCCTTGTCCGCATCGGCGGTGGCCTGGTAGAGCCGCGTGCCGACCTTGTCGCTTTCCTGGCGTTCCGAGCTCTCGTCCCAGTTGCGCGTGAGACGGCCGCGCGCGAGCGGGCTCCACGGAATCACGGCGATGCCCTGGTCCGCGCAGAGCGGCAGCATTTCGCGTTCCTCCTCGCGGTACAGCAGGTTCAGGTGGTTCTGCATGCTGACGAATTCGGTCCAGCCGTGCTCGCGCGAGGTGTAGAGCGCCTTGGAGAACTGCCAGGCCGCCATCGACGAAGCGCCGATGTAACGCGCCTTGCCCGCCTTCACCACGTCGTGCAGCGCTTCCAGCGTTTCCTCGATCGGCGTGCCCGGGTCCCAGCGATGGATCTGGTAGAGATCGACGTAGTCGGTGCCGAGCCGCTTCAGGCTGTGGTCGATCTCCGAGAAGATCGCCTTGCGCGACAGGCCCGCGCCGTTCGCGCCGGGCCGCATGCGATTGAACACCTTGGTGGCGATCACCACCTCGTCGCGTTGCGCGTACTCGCGCAGCGCGCGGCCGACGATCTCTTCCGAGCTGCCGTCCGAATAGGTATTCGCGGTGTCGAAGAAGTTGATGCCGGCCTCGATCGCCTGGCGGATCAACGGGCGGCTCTGGTCCTCGGGCAGCGTCCAGGCGTGGTTGCCGCGCGCCGGATCGCCGTAGGTCATGCAGCCGAGCACCAGTTTCGAGACCTCGAGGCCGGTGGCCCCGAACTTGACGTATTCCATTGCTACCTCGCTGATCGGTTTCGTGGGTGAGCGCCGACGGCGAGCTTCGGTCTCGCGCCGGCCAATCCGGCATGATCCCCGATCCGCGTGGTTCCTGCTTCGAAGCGGCCCGGCCGCCTTACGATTTCGTCAGCTTGCCGAGCCCGAGCTTGTCCATCGCCTCGTGCGCGTCGATCACCATGGTCGCGATGTCGCCCACCGTCACGCGCAGGCTGGTCGCCTTCGAGCGCATGTGCTCGTAGGCGTCGTTCTCGCTCAGGCGATGGGCCTCCATCAGGATGCGCATCGCCTTCTCGATCTGGCGGCGCGCCTTGATCGCCTCCTCGAGCTTGGCGATCTTGCCGTGCAGGCGCTGCTGGTAGCCGCAGGATGCGCGCGCCAGCACCAGCGTGCTGAGGATGCCGGAGGATCGATACGGCTTGGTGATGACGCCGTGCGCCTGGGTATCGACCAGCATCTTCAGCGCGGTCGGGTTCTCGTAGTCGGACAGGGCGATCAGCGTCGCGTCGGTATCGGCCGCGCACCAGTTGCCGGCGCTGCGCAATTCCGGCCCGACCAGGAACAGGATCACGTCCGCGTCGGCCGGCAGCCGCGCGGGAAACGGCCAGACCGGCCGCACCGGGCAGCCGATGCGATGCAGTTGCTCCTCGAGGATGCCGCGATCCTCGCCGGGCGGATGGATCACCACCACGCGCAGCGTGCGCAGATCGTCGAACAGCCGGCGCGCCCCCGCGCTCATGACGTTTCTCCATCGAGCCAGAAATCCGCGAAGCCATAGGCGGTGAGATAGGGATCGGGCCGCACCGGCCGGCGGCTCTCCCAGACCACCTTGAAGCGCCCGTCCGGCTGGCAGACCGCGATGCGCGGCGTGACGATCGCGTGATTGTTCTCGCGGTCGATCCGCAGCAGGCCTTCCGGCGAGTCGAATTCGACCTCGCGCACCGCCTCGACCAGACGCGCCGTGTCGAGGCTGCGGGTGCGTTCGAGCGCACGCGCGAACAACTGGACCTGGTTGTATGCCATTTCGGACCACATGCTGGCCGGCTGGTCGCCGAAGCGCGACCGCCAGGATTCGAGAAAGCGCCGGTTGCGCGGATTCTCCAGGGTGTTCACGTAGCTGGCGGAGACGATATGTCCGGCGCACAGCTCGGGACCGATCATGCCGATCTCGCCCTCCGTCATGGTCAGGCTGGCGATCGGAACCTGCCGCGGATCGAGCCCGCGCTGCCGGTACAGCGTGTAGAAGCTGCGGGCCGCGCGGCCGATCAGCGTCGACACCACCACGTCGGGCGCCTGCGCGCGGATCTCGTCGACCACCGCGGCCAGCGCGCCGTCGTCGGCATCGCTGGGCAGGTAGAGTTCCTCGACGATCTCCCCGCCGTTCTGCTCGACCACGTCGCGCATGATCCGGTTCGATTCTCGCGGATAGATGTAGTCGGCGCCAACCAGAAAAAAACGCCGACCGTGATGACGCAGCAGCCAGGCCCCCAGCTGCATGTTGTTCTGGTTCGGCACCGCGCCGGTGTAGATGACGTTCGGCGAATACTCGAAACCTTCGTAGATCGAGCAGTACCAGAGCAGCGCGTTGTTGCGCTCGATCACCGGCAGCACCGCCTTGCGGCTCGACGAGGTCGAGCAGCCGAAGATCACCGTGACGTCGTCCTCCTGCAGCATGTGGGCGGCCAGGCGCCGGTACTCGTCGAGGCTGCAGCGCGGGTCGTGCACCACCGGATCGAGCGGCGCGCCCGCCACGCCGCCGGCCGCGTTGATTTCCTCGATCGCGAGCACGGTTCCGTAGAAATGCTCGGTTTCGGTCGCCGAGGTGGCGCCCGCGCGCGAGAACAGGACGCCGATTCGCCAGCCGGGTTCGGCGGACAAGGCGGTGCTGGTAGTCATACGAATGTCCTATCGATCGTACAGGGCCTGGATTGCCGCCGGGCAGCTCGGGGTCTGCAAGGCCAGCATCAGCAGGATTCTCGCCTTGCGGGCGCCCAGGTTGTCGGCGAGCACGGCACCGGCGGCCGCGAGCGTGCCGCCGCCGCCCTCGAAACCGTAGGCGGGGCGAACCCGCCCGTTCGGCACCTGGGTGGCGATCACCACCGCCACGCCGGCGGCCAGCGCCTCGCGGATCGCGACGAACAGTTCCCGGTTGACGTTGCCGAAGCCGAGCGCCGCCACCACGATGCCGGCCGCGCCCGCGGCCACCGCCGCGCGCAGCAGCGTGCCGTCGGCGCCCGCGTACATCGGCACGATCTCCACGCGCGGCAGCTCGGCCGCCACCAGCGGCACATGCTGCCGGCGCAGCGGCGCGCGCGACATCACGAGGCGATCGTCGTCGACGCTGCCGAGCCAGCCGTGGTCGCCCGACTTGAAGGATTCTACGTCGGCCGTATGGGTCTTGGTGGCCTCGCGCGCGGCGTTGACCTGGCCGTTGAGCACCACCAGCGTGCCCATCCCGCGCGCCTCGGGCGCCACGCACACGCGCGCCGCGTTCAGCAGGTTGCGCGGGCCGTCGGAATCGGGGAACGAGGCATTGCGCTGGGCGCCCGTCAACACCACCGGCTTGGCCGAGGCGATCGTCAGGTCCAGGAACCAGGCGGTCTCCTCCAGCGTGTCGGTGCCGTGCGAGACGATCGCGCCGGCGATCTCCTCGCGCGCCAGCGCCGCCGATACCGCCTGGTGCAAGGCAAGCCAGCGCGACGGCCCCATGTAGTCGGACGGCAGGTTGAACAACTCGCTCAGCTCCAGGCGCGCGACACGGGCGATGGCCGGCACGCTCGCCAGCAGGTCCTCGCCGGAGAGCACCGGAACCGCCGCCCGCGTCACCGGATCGAGCTTCATCGCGATGGTGCCGCCGGTGGCGAAACAGGCGCACAGCGGCAGCGTGTCCGGCAACTGCCGCGCGTCGGCGGTGCCGGTGAACGGGTTCATGTCCGCCATCGCCTCACACCCTCAGATGCTCGAAGATCGCCGCCGCCGCGCCCGGGTCCCTCGCCGCGCCCTGCTCGACGATCTCGCCCTGCTTGAGCACTGCGTAACGATCGGCCAGCCCCAGCGCGAACGGCACGTTCTGCTCGATCAGCAGCAGCGTGGTGCCGTGGCGCTGCCGCTCCCAGCGCAAGGCCTCGGCCAGGCGCTCGATCACCGACGGCTGCAGGCCCTCGGTGATCTCGTCGAGCAGGATCAGCGAGGCGCGCATCATCAGGGCGCGCGCCACCAGCAGCATCTTCTGCTCGCCGCCGGAGAGCGTGCCCGCGTGCTGCCCGAGCCGGGTGCGAAACACCGGGAACACCTCGACCACTTCCTCGAAGCGCGCGTCGAACACCGAGGGGTCCGGCAGCCCAAGGCGCAGGTTGTCGCGAATCGACAGGTCCTGGAACAGCGCATGCTCCTGCGGCGCGTAGGCCACCCCGGCCCGCGCGATGCGATGCGGCGGCAGCCGCGTGATCTCGCTGCCGTTCAGGCGGATCGCGCCGCCCTGGCTCGGCAGGTAGCCCATGATCGTCTTGAGCAAGGTGGTCTTGCCCATGCCGTTCTTGCCGAGCAGCGCCAGCGTCTCGCCCTCGGCGATCGACAGCGAGAGCTCGCGCAGCACGATCGAGGCGCGATATCCGCTGGTCACGCGCTCGACCTGCAATGCCATGGCGCTCATCGGTCATCTCCTTGTGTGGCCGCGCCGGCATCGCCGGTCGGCTGGCCGGTCCCGGCGTAGATGGTGCGCACCAGCTCCGAATGGACCACCTCGTCGAAGCTGCCCGCCATCACGATGCGGCCCTGGTGCAGCACCACGATGCGGGTCGCGATCTCCTCGACGAACTCGAGATCGTGCTCGACCAGCAGGCAGCACAGCCCATGGCGATGCGCGAGCGAGGCCAGCACCGCGCCGATCCGGGTGCGCTCGGTCTTGGTCAGGCCGGCGGTGGGCTCGTCGAGCAGCACGATGCGCGGCTCCAGCGCCAGCACCATCGCCAGTTCGAGCGCCTGTTGCTCGCCGTGCGAGAGATCCCTGGCCGTCACCGCGAGCTTGCGGTCCAGCTGCGTGGCGCGCATCACTTCCAGCGCATAGGCCGGCAGCGCCAGCGTCGGCGCGCGGCGCAGCAGCGACGGCCGCTCCACCAGCGCGCCGGCGATCCGCAGGCATTCGGCCACGCTCAGCGTCTCGAAGATGTTCGCGTTCTGGAACTTGCGCCCGAGCCCGAAGCGCACGCCGTGCTCGGGCGCCAGGCGCCGGATGTCGTGCCCGCACAGCTCGACGGTGCCGGCCGAACGCTCGGCGCCGTCGCTCATGCAGCGCATCAGCGTGGTCTTGCCGGCGCCGTTCGGGCCGATCAGGCCGACCAGCTCGCCCGCGCGAGCCTCGAGATCGATCCCCTGCAACACCTTCAGGCTGCCGAAGCGTTTCTCGACGCCGGCCATGCGCAGGGCCGGGCCGTCAGGCGCCGCCACCCGCGCCGCGCCGGCGGCGCGCTCGACCAGCCGCGGCGCGCGCGCGGCGCGATCGAGCCGGAACGGCCAGGCCAGCAGCGGCACCAGCCCCTGCGGCAGCAGCACGATCACCAGCACGAAGGCCGCGCCGAGGATCAACTGCCAGGCGAACGGCATGCTGCCGCTCAGGTAGGAGGTCGCCACGTTGATCAGCAAGGCGCCCAGCACCGGCCCCCAGAGCGTGCCGCGCCCGCCCAGCGCCACCCAGATGATCAGCTGCGTGCCGAGCACGAAGCCGGTCAGCTCGGGCGCGACCACGCCGCTGAAGCTGGCGTAGCCGAAGCCGGCCACGCTGGCGACGATCGCCGCCGCCACCAGCAGCACGATCTTGACCCGCGAGGTGCGGATGCCCAGGTAGGCGCAGCGCGATTCGTTATCGCGGATCGCCAGCAGCACGCGCGCGCCGTCGCTGCGCACCACGGCCCAGGCCAGCAGCACGATCGCGGCCAGGCCCAGGCCCGCGATCCAGTACCAGGCCGACAGCGACAGGTCGAACATCGGGTAGCCGGTCAGGCCCGAGCTGGAGCCGGTCCACTCGCCGCCCGACAACAGCAGCTGGCTCAGCACGATCGGCAGCACCAGCGACATGACCGTGGCGAAGAACGGCGAGGCGCCCCGGTAGAAGGACAGCCAGCCCAGCAGTAGCGCGACCAGCGCCGCCGCCGCGATCGCGATGCCCAGCGCGAGCAGTACGTAGCCCGGCGAGAAGCCGCCGTGGGTGAACACCAGGGCCGCCGCGTAGGCGCCGATGCCGAAGAAGGCCGACTGCCCGAAGCTCAGGTAACCCGTGTAGCCCCACAGCAGGTCGACCGTGACCGCGACCATCGAGAAGAAGAAGGCCTGGATCAGCACATTGAGCAGGTAGGTGCCGAACAGGAAGGGGCCGCCGGCGAGCAGCGCGAGCGCCAGCGCGGCCAGCGCCAGCGCGCCGCCCGGCAGCGCGCCCTTGCGCCCGGGCGCCGGCGGTTCGCGATGTTCGCCCAGGCCGCGCCCGGCAAACCAGGTCTTGACGTCAGGCATGGGACAACCCCTTGGGAAAGACGCGCAGCGTCAGCGCCGCCAGCACCGCGATGGTCAGGCCGCCGAGCACCGGGCTGACGAAGGTGCTCACCAGCACCTGGCAGGCACCGAACACCAGGCAGGTCAACAGCAGGCCGAGCATCGAATAGCCGGACACCATCACCAGCATGAAGGCGTTGACCAGGTACGGCAGCCCCATGTTCGGATCGACGCTGGACAGCGGCGTGATCAGCATGCCGGCCAGCGAGCCGAGCGCGGCGCCGAGGCTGAAGGTGATGAAGCGGATACGCCCCGAGTGAATCCCCAGGCCGCGCGCGAGGTCCTCGTTCATGATCACGGCGCGCGTCTTCACGCCGAAGCGCGTGCCGTTCAGCAGCGCGCTCAAGGCGGCGCACAGCACGATCGCGATCGGCACCAGCAGCAGCCGGTACGCCGAGTAGGCGGTGCCGGCCACCGACAGCGCGCCGTTGACGGGCGCCTCGACGAACTGCACCTCGCGCCCGAAGCCCATCACGATCAACTGGCCGATCACGATGCCGAGCCCCCAGGTGGCCAGGATCGCGTCGAGCGGCCGCTTGTAGAGCGGCCTCACGATCGCCGCTTCGACCAGCATGCCCACCGCGACGCCGACCGCCAGCGACAGCGGCACCCCGAACCAGGGATCGAGCTTCAGTTGCGTGACGATGAAGCTGGCATAGGCGCCCATCGTGAGCAGCGCGCCATGCGCGAAATTGACGATCTTCATCACGCCGAAGATCACCATCAGGCCCGCCGTCACGATGAACAGCAAGGCGGCGGTGGTCAGGACATCCAGAGCGAGGACCATGAGCGTTTCCTCCGGGAGGTCATTGCTTGAGATTCGGGCATTGCGCGCCCGGATCGACGTTCGGGAAGGTCTGCAGGATCTTCACGCCGCCGTCGGGCTGGATCTGGCCGAGCCGCATCGAGAGCGGCGTGTGGTGGCTGCGATCCATGCTCACCTTGCCGCGCGGACCATCGAAGCTCACCGTGCCGAGCGCCTGCAGCACCTTGGCCGGATCGGTGCCGCCGGCCTTCTCGACGGCCGCCTTGTACAGGTAGAACGCCTCGTATTGCGGCTCCGACAGTTCGTTCGGCGTCTTCAGCTCGCGCCCGAAGCGCTGCTGCAGGGCCGCGAGGAACTTGTGGTTGGCGGGCGTATCGATGCTCGTGAAATAGGAACCCGCCATGTAGATGCCGCCGGCGACGTCGCCCATGCTCTTCGCGGTGGCCTCGTCGATCGCCAGGTTGCCGTAGGGCAGCGTCATCCCCGCGCTTTTCAGCTGCTTGGCGAGCGAGACGTTCGGCGCGCCGCCGGCCGTGGCGCTGATCAGCGCGTCGGGGTGCGCGGCGCGGATCTTCGAGAGGATCGGCGTCCAGTCGGTGCCGTCGATCGGCAGGTATTCCTCGCCCACCACCTTGCCGCCATGCTGCTCGATGGTCTTCCTGGTGAACTCGAGCATGCCGCGGCCGAACGCGTAGTCGTTGCCGACCAGGTAGAACTGCCTGGCGCCCTTGTTCTTCATGAAGTAGTCCACCACCGGCGCGACCTGCTGCTCGGGCACCCAGCCGTTCACGTACATCCAGGGGCTGCACGAGCGTCCCTCGTAGAACGAAGTGTAGATCAGCGGCTTGCGGCCGCGGGCGACCGCCGGCAGCGCCGCGTTGCGGGCCGCGCTGGTCTCCATCGAGATCAGCGCGTCGACGTTCTTCTGGAACACCAGGGTGTCGTAGGCCTTCTGCGCGCCTACCGCGCCCGATGCGTCGTCGGCGATCTCCAGTTCGAGCTTGCGCCCCAGGATGCCGCCGGCGGCATTGATCTCGTCGACGGCCAGTTGCGAGGCCTGCACGACGGCCGGCGCCACCACGCTGTTGGCGCCCGACAGGCCGACGGCCACGCCGATGCGGATCGGCTCGGCGGCCGACGCGGCGCTGCCGAACCAGGCCAGAGCGGTGAGCACGGCGGCGATGCCGCGAAGTGTGAATGCAGACATGCTGATCTCCTTGATGAGGATGAGTCGTGTATTGATCCGGATTGCTGAATATGGGGCGCCGATGGTCAAGGCCGGCTGGCTACCGGCGCGGCGCACGGCGGCGCGTCGTAGACCTCGGGGCGGCGATCGCGCTGCACGTGGTTGAAGGCATTGAGTGCGCGGCCGGCGCGGATCCGCTCGACGTCGAGCGGCGCGTAGAGGACCGTCGCCTGGTCTTGCGGGGCCGGGCCCGCCAGCGGCCAGCCGTCGCCACCGACGATCAGGCTCTGGCCGATGAAGAGCTGGCCGCGCTCCGAGCCGATCCGGTCCGCGCAGGCGATCATCAGGCCATTGCTGTGGGCGGCGGCCATCGCAAGCGTCGTGGCCATGGCCGGGCGATCGGCGGGCTGGGCCGGCATCGGCACCCAGTTGGTCGGCACGCAGACCAGGTCCGCGCCCTGCCCGGCCGCCAGCCGGAACACCTCGGGAAACCAGCCGTCGTAGCAGATCGCGACGGCCACGCGCCCGAATGCGGTGTCGAACACCGGCACGCCGAGGTTGCCGGGTTCGAAGAACAGGTTTTCCTGGCCCCAGAGATGCAGCTTGCGGTAGCGGCCGATCAGGCCGGCCGGGCCGATGAACACGGCCGAGTTGTAGAGCCGCTGGTCCTCGCGCTCGGCGATGCCGGCCACCAGGTGCACGCCGAGCCGGCGCGCGGCCTCCGACCAGGCGCGCACCGTCTCGCTGTCGGCCAGCGGCTCGGACAGCGCGAAGGCTTCGGCACGGCTCGCGAACACGTACCCGCTGTTGGCGAGCTCGGGCAGCACGATGAGCGAGGCGCCCTGCGCGTCGGCCTGCTCGATGTAGCGGATCGATGCCTCGACGTTGTCCCGCGTATGGCCCACGCGCGGCTCCATCTGCACGCAGGCGACCAGGGGCAAGGCATGGCTGGACGCCTCGGCGAGGCGTGATGGCTTGTCCAATTCGTTCTCCAAAAGCAAAAAGCCCCCGAACCGGCGTTCTCACGCAAGTTCGGGGGCTACGTAGCCTTCCATGTTCGGCGCGGCAACGTTGCCGCGATGGTGGCCGGGCCTTGCCCGATCACCATGGGCTCGAATGTAGGGCCGCCAAAAATAACCGTCAACGCCATCCACGCCCTTTACGGGTATGTCCTGAACGCCCGCTTTTCCGAGGGATTCGTCGATCGGCGCCCGGGTGCGCCGTGTTACCCTGCCAACGCCCGCGCCAGCGAGCCGTCGCTTCACCGCCAATCACAACAACATCGAATCGATAACACAATGATCGCCAACATCCTGATCGGCCTGGTCGCCGCCATTCACATCTATATCGTGGTGCTCGAGATGTTCCTCTGGACCACGCCGAAGGGCCGGCGCGTGTTCGGGCTGACGGCCGAATTCGCGCAGCAGACGCGCGTGCTCGCCGCCAACCAGGGCCTCTACAACGGTTTCCTCGCGGCCGGTTTGATCTACGGGCTGGCGGCCGTCGACGGGCAGGCCTTCAAGCTCTTCTTCCTGGCCTGCGTGATCGTCGCCGGCGTGTTCGGCGCGGCCACCGCCAGCCGCCGCATCCTGTTCGTGCAGGCGCTGCCGGCCGCGATCGCCTTGATCGCCCTGCTCGCGAAGGTCTGAGCATCGGCCAGCCGGCCCGGCATCAGCGCTCGACGAGATCGCGCAGCGCCGCCTCCAGGCCGGCGAAACGGAACACGAAACCCTCGCGCTGCAGGCGCGCCGGCATGACATGCTGGCCGTCGAGCAGCAGCTCCGCCATCTCGCCTGCCACCCGACGCAGCGGCGCCGCCGGTAGCCGGAACCACGCCGGCCGTCGCAGCACCCGCCCCGCCGTGCGCGCGAATTCCGCCTGGCTCGGCGCCTCGGGCGCCACGGCGTTGTAGACGCCGTGCATCGCGTCGCGATGCATCGCTTCAGCGATCAGGCGCAGCACGTCGTCGCGATGGATCCAGCTCATCACCTGCCGGCCATCGCCGAGGCGCCCGCCCAGGCCGACGCGATAGGGCAGCAACATCGGCGGCAAGGCACCGCCCGGCCCGAACACCAGCCCCAGCCGCAGCACCACCTTGCGGATCGGCCAGGCATCGAGCGGCGCGGCAGCGGCTTCCCAGCGCCGGCACAGCTCCGACATGAAACCGCTGCCGGGCCGGCTGGTCTCGTCCAGCCGCTCCTCGGGCGCGCGCACGCCGTAGTAACCGATCGCCGAAGCCTGGATCCATAGCGCCGGCCGATGCGCGGCGCCCTCCACCCAGCGCAGCAGCGCCTCGGTCACGCCCACCCGGCTGGCCAGCAGCGTCGCCTGCCGTTTCGCGCTCCAGCGCGGCCCGAGCACCGGCGCGCCGGCCAGGTTGATCACCACGTCGACAGGTTCGTGCGCATGCAACTGATCGAGCGCCGTCACGCAGCGCACGCGCCCGCCGAACTGATAGGCGGCACGCAAGGGCGAGCGCGTCAGCAGCGTGACGCGGTGGCCGGCATCGAGCAGTTGCCCGACCAGCGCCTCGCCGATGAAGCCGGTGCCGCCGGTCACCAACACGCTGCGATGCGCCTGCCCCGCGAACGGATTGGCGGGCGGCGCGCGCCGCCCCATGCGCCAGGCGGCCAGCCCGTCGCGCAGGCCCGAGGCGGCCACGCCGAGCGCGAACAGGCTCAGCAGCCAGCCTCGCCATCCCAGCTCGAGCCGCATCAACGCCGTGGGCAAGGACGCCCAGTGCCACAGCTGCATCGCATAGAGCCCGAACACGGCGCCGCCGTTGATCGCGAGCAGCGTGTGCAGCACGCGCTCGGTGGCGGGCAGCTTGCGGCTGCCGTCCTCCACCACGAAGTCCCACAAGGTCAGCAGCACCTCGACCAGCACCAGCGCGGCGATCGCCAGCATCCAGGCGCCGAGGAAGGCCAGGTGCGCGATCGACGCGAAGGCCAGGCCATACAGCAGCGCGCGCACGGCATGGATCGCCAGCTCCAGGCGCGCCTTGGGGCGATGCGCGAGATCCTCGGTGAATTCATGGTGGTAGAGCGTATCGAAGCCGCCCATCAATCCCTGCACGATCAGCAGGGCGACGGCCCAGTCGAGCGCGGGCACGGTGTTCATGCGTGGTCCTCCTTCCAGAGCCATAGCAGCGGCGGCACCATCAGCAGCAGCGCCGCCGCGTCCGCCACGAGATGCGAGCCGACCCGCGCCTGCCAGGAGATCAGCATGTCCTGCGGCGCCCAGAGCAGCAGCCCGGCCAGCAGCCAGCCCCAGGCCGCGCGCTGCCGCAGCCGGTTGCCGAGATGGACCAGCGCCAGCATCCAGACGCCCGCGCATTGCACGGTGGCGCCGAACAGGGCCAGCCACCATTGCTGCTGCAGGCGCGCCTCGGCCGGCGCGGCGCCCGGCCAGAAATGCGCTTCGATGCCCTGTCGGTAGCCGTCGAGCAGCGAGCTGCCGGCCAGCCAGGGCAGCAGCGCGCCGACGAGCAGATGGGCGATCGCGGCGGCGTACATCCAGGTCACGATCCAATCGCGTTTCGAGCGCCGCGGGCCCCGATCCACGGCAGCAGGCGGCGCCATGCCGGAAGCCTCGCCGGCAGGCGCCTCGTTCTTCAGGAAGGGATTGCCGTGAAGCGCGCAACCGCCGTTGTCGCAAGCGGGCGGCAGGCGATAGCCGAGGCGGCGGGAGACGGCGTGGCGATTGCGCGCCAGCAGGCGATACATTGCCGCAAACACGCCGCGCAGTCCCGGCACGCGCAAGGGCCACACACGCCAGCCGCGCCCGACCAGCGTATAGGCGGCCAGCATGCAGTCGATCCCCACCAGCACGCGCCCGTCGGCCGTGCGGCTGTGCATCTCGCGATTCATCGCAGCCAGCTCCATGCCCAGCGGCGCGGGATCGAAGCCCGCCGCGGCGATATCCACGAAGCCCAGCCGGCGATGCGCGTCCCAGCCTCGAAGGCACCGCATCTGGTCGACGCAGAGCGGACAGCTTCCATCGAAGTACAGCACCAGCGCGGCGGGCGTCATGACCAGGATTCCTTGTCGACAGGCACCTCGATACGGGATGTCCAGCCGAGGTGCGAAGCGGTGGACACGAGCCGAATATTCTCATATTTCTGTAACGACAGAAATATGAGAATCGACAGAAATTCCTGTCACGTGGCGCACCTCGCCCACGCTTTCATTTCCTTGTCGCCCAGCTCGCGCGTCACGGCCTCGCAGGCACATTCGCTGCTGGTCCGCATCGCATGGGAATCGCCTCGTCCGTCATATCCAGCAACACATATCGCCGGCTGCGGGCCGTCGCCGCACGCTTCGCGCGCCGGCCTCGGATGCCGCGCCATGCCACCTCGCCGGCATCGCACCCCAAGCGCTTTGCATAGCGCGATTCCTCGTTTGCGGCGCATCGGCGCGTCGATAACAATCGAGCGCTGCACGCAGCGACGCCCTGCACCGCCTTGCGATCGGCAAGACCCACAACACGAAACCCGCCCCACGCTGCCCCGGAGACGCCCTACATGCCAGACCCGAACGCCTCATCGAACGGCGCGCTCGATTCGCCCGAGCGCCGCGGCGCCATGCGCCGGCTCGCCATGACCACCGCCGGCGCCATGACGGCCAGCCTGCTGCCCGGCGTGGCGCGCGCCGCCGGCGACGGCACGGCCATCCCGCCCGCGCCCGCCACCGCGCCGCTGGAGGTCGCGCCCTGGACCCGCGAGCCGGGCGCGCCGCTGCTCACGCCGCCTTATGGCCTGCCGAGCCGGCACGAGGCCGACGTGATCCGGCGCAGCGCGCGGCCGGCCGCGATGCCGGGCTCCGGCTCGTCGATGACGCCGCTGGCCGAGCTGCACGGCACGCTGACGCCGAACGGCCTCGTCTACGAGCGCCATCACGCGGGCGTGCCCGCCATCGATCCCGACCAGCATCGCCTGGCCGTGCACGGCCTGGTGCGCGAGCCGCGGCTCTACACGCTGGACGACCTGCTGCGCTTTCCCTCCGAGACGCGCATCCACTTCCTCGAATGCTCGGGCAACACGCGCAGCGAATGGAGCGGCCCGAGCGGCCAGCCGGTGCAGTTCACGCACGGGCTGCTGTCGTGCTGCGAATGGACCGGCGTGCCGCTGGCCACCCTGCTCGACCAATCCGGCGTCGATCCCTCGGCGCACTGGCTGCTGGCCGAAGGCGCCGACGGCGCGGCCATGACGCGCAGCCTGCCGCTCGACCGCATCCTCGATCGCGCGCTGGTGGTCTACGCGCAGAACGGCGAACGGCTGCGCCCGGAGAACGGCTACCCCTTGCGGCTGATCGTGCCCGGCTTCGAGGGCAATACCAACATCAAGTGGCTGCGGCGCCTCAAGCTGATCGCGGCGCCCGAGATGACGCGCGAGGAAACCTCGAAGTACACCGACCTGCTGGCCAACGGCTGCGCGCGCCAGTTCGTGTTCGAGATGGATGCGAAATCGGTGATCACGCGCCCCTCGGCCGGCCATCGCCTGGGCGCGCGCGGTTATTACGCCGTCAGCGGTTATGCCTGGTCGGGGCGCGGCCGGATTCGTCGCGTGGAGGTGTCGACCGACGGCGGCCGCCAATGGCGCGAGGCGCGGCTCACCGGCGCCGTGCACGATCGCGCGCTGACGCGCTTCGAGGCCGACTGGAACTGGGACGGCGGCCCTGCCGACCTGCAGAGCCGCGCGATCGACGAGACCGGTTACGTGCAGCCGACGCGCGAGGCGCTGGTGGCCGTGCGCGGCCTGAATTCCGAATATCACTACAACGGCATCCAGAACTGGCATGTCGATGCGAGCGGCGAGGTACGCAATGCCTGAACACCAAGGAGCAAGCCGGCCCGGCGTGTCGATCCGGACCCTGCTGGCCGCGCTGGCGGCCGCGGCGCTGGGCGGCGCCTGCACCGGCAGCGGCGGCGGAATCGGGCCGTCAGCCATGGCGGCGACGACGCCCGCGCATCAATACCATCTGGGCCGTCCCGTGACCGAAGCCGCCTTGTCGGCCTGGAACATCGATATCGCGCCCGATGGCCAGGGCCTGCCGCCCGGCTCGGGCAGCGTTGCGCACGGCGGCCGGATCTACCAGCAGAAATGCGCGATGTGCCACGGCGCGAAGGGCGAAGGCGGCATCGGCGATCCGCTGGTGGGCGGCATCGGCAGCCTGGCGAGCAGCGAGCCGAAGAAGACGGTCGGCAGCTACTGGCCCTACGCGAGCACGCTGTTCGACTACATCCGCCGCGCCATGCCCTACAACGCGCCCGGCTCGCTGAGCGCCGACGAGGTGTATGCGCTCAGCGCCTACCTGCTCAACCGCAACGGCATCGTGCCGGACGGCACCACGCTCGACGCGACCACGCTGCCCCGGGTCAGAATGCCGAATCGCGACGGCTTCGTGCCCGATCCGCGGCCCGGCACGCTGTAGCGGCAAGCCGGGCCGGCCGGCCGCTCATTTCAGGTGCGCGCGCAAGCGTTCGACGATGGACTCGAAACTCGGGCGGCTGGACACCTCCCCACCGAGGCAGGCGGCCGCGAGCGCCGCCAGTTCGTCGAGCGCGGCCGAGCGGCCCGCCTCGGTACGCTCCAGCAACTCCTCCAGCAGGCAGCCGAAGGCCCGCACCTCGATGCGCTGCAGGGCGAAGCGGCGCGCCTCGTCCTGCGTGTCGTACAGCGAGGCCGCGCCGAAATCGCCGAGCAGCGCATGGCCGGCGCCGTCGTGCAGGATGTTGTGGGCATACAGGTCGCCATGCACGATGCCGCGCCGATGCAGATGCGCGGCCGCCGAGGCGATGCCGTGCGCGATCCGCAGCGTGGTGCCGAGGCTGAAGCGTCGATCCTCGGCATAGACGTCGCGCGTGCAACTATCCAGGCTCGGCGGTCCCGCCAGGTTCTCGAAGTCGTGCTCGACCAGCGGCATCACCAGCCCCTGCTCCTGCATCGGATGGCCGCCGAGGCGGCCCAGCGCGCCGATCAGGCTGGCATGCATGCCGGCATGCAGGCAGGCGGCCATCTCGCGGTCCGGCAGGCCGTCACTGGTCACCGCGCCCTTGAACAGCTTCACCGCCACCGCCTGCTGCGGATGATGATCGGCCGACAGGCGCGTGGCGCGATAGATCACGCCCGAGGCGCCCTCGCCGAGCTTCTGGCCGAGCGCGAGCGTGTGCCAGGCGATCGTCGCCACCGAGCTGTCGGCCATCGCCTCGGCCTCCAGCGCCGCGGCGAACGGGTTGCCCGCATACGCGAGCCAGGCCAGGCGCGGCAGCCGCAGCAGCCACTCGGGCAGGCTCTCGAAGCGGTTGGCCGCCAGCCGCACCAGCTCGAGCCGCGTGCAGGCCGCCATCTCCCCGGGCAGCGCGGCCAGCCGGTTGCCGGCCAGCATCAGCTTCTGCAGCTCGGCGCAGCGGCCGATTTCGGGCGGCAGCGCCTCGATCTGGTTGTCGGTCAGGATCAGCCAGCGCAGGCGCGGCGGCAGGGCCGCGCCCGGCACCGAGCGGATCCGGTTGGCCTTGAAGCCGATCATGCTCAGTTGCGCGCACTCGCCGAGTACCGGCGGCAGTTCGGTGAAGGGATTGTTCGAGGCGAACAGCACGCGCAGGCGGCCCAGGCGGGGCAGGTCGTCGGGCAGGCTGGTGAGCGCGTTGCCCGACAGGTCGAGCACCTCGAGCGTGTCGGCCAGCTCGAAGATCTCGCGCGGGAATTCGGTGAGGCCGGCGGCGAGCTTCAACTGCCGGGCACCGGCGAGCTTGCCGGCTTTCAACTGTTCCACGGTGGTGGTCACGGTCGGTGGCGGCGGGCGCCGCGATAGTGGGGAACGCTTCGATTCTAGCGGCATCGATCGCGGCGCGACAGCGGATCGCAAGGCGGCGCACCGGTTCCAGGCGCCCCGGTTAACCCTGCCGGGTCGAGCATGGCCCGCTCACGACGCGGCGCATCAGGCATCGCCCTCGCTCCGGGCACGGGGATTGCCCCTCGCCGGGGGTTGCCACGCGGCCGCGCCGGGCCCCGCGCCCCGCGATGCCCGTCGCACCGCCCCGGCAGCGGCGTGCCGCGCCGTCGCCGTGCTAGCGTGGGCCGGGTAATTTCTGCATGTCCCGCCCGGCCGCGCGCGGCCTGTCCGCCATCTCCGCCATCCAACGACACCGAACGAGGGCCCCTCGATGACATCCGCACCATCCCCCGCTTCCGGCTCCGCCGCCTCGGCACCGCTGCCCGCGCCGCGCGACCCGCATCTGCGCGAGCTGGCCAACTGCATCCGCTTCCTGTCGATGGACGCGGTCCAGCATGCCAACAGCGGCCACCCCGGCGCGCCGCTCGGCATGGCCGACATCGCCACCGTGCTGTTCCGCGACTTCCTGCGCTTCGACGCGGCCGATCCGCACTGGATCGATCGCGACCGTTTCATCCTCTCGAACGGCCATGCCTCGATGCTGCTCTACAGCCTGCTCTACCTGACGGGCTACCAGGACATGACGATCGAGCAGTTGCAGAACTTCCGCCAGGTCGGCAGCAAGACCGCCGGCCACCCGGAATACCGCCACGCGAACGGCATCGAGCTGACCACCGGGCCGCTCGGCCAGGGCATCGCCGAATCGGTCGGCATGGCGCTGGCCGAGCGCATCCTCAACGCGAAGTTCGGCGACGAGCTGGTCGACCACTACACCTACGTGTTCCTCGGCGACGGCTGCCTGATGGAGGGCATCAGCCAGGAGGCCATCTCGTTGGCCGGCCACCTCAAGCTGGGGCGGCTGATCGCGTTCTGGGACGACAATTCGATCTCGATCGACGGGCCCACCCGGCTGGCCGTCTCCGACCAGGAGATCGAGCGCTTTCGCGCCTCGGGCTGGCGGGTGCTGGAGATCGACGGCCACGACACCGATGCGATCCACGAGGCGATCGCCACCGCGCGCGCCAGCGACGAGCAGCCCACCCTGATCGCCTGCCGCACCATCATCGGCTTCGGCTTGCCGACCCGCGCCGGCACCCAGAAGGCGCACAGCGACGCGCCCGGCGAGGAGGAGATCGCCGGCGCACGCGAGCGGCTCGGCTGGCATTCGCCGCCGTTCGAGATCCCCGAGGCGCTGCTGCGCGAATGGCGCGAGATCGGCGCGCGCGGGCGCGAGGCGCGCATGGCCTGGGCCGAGCGTGTCGAGCAGGCGCCCGATGCGCTGCGCCGCGAGTTCGAGCGCCGCAACGACGGCAAGCTGCCGGCCGATTGGAAACAGGCGATCGCCGAGGCGCGCCGGGCCTTCGTCGACAGCGGCGACGAGATGGCCACCCGCAAGGCCAGCGGCGCCGTGCTCGACCGCCTGTTCGCCGCGATCCCCGAGCTGCTCGGCGGCTCGGCCGACCTCACGCCCTCGAACAACACCAAGGCGAAACAGCAGGTCGAGATCGCACCGGGCCGCTACGACGGCGCCTATATCCACTACGGCGTGCGCGAGCACGGCATGGCGGCCGCCATGAACGGCATCGCCCTGCACGGCGGGCTGATCCCTTACGGCGGCACCTTCCTGTGCTTCTCCGACTATTGCCGCCCGGCGATCCGCCTGGCCGCGATGATGCGCATCCGCACCATCTTCGTGATGACGCACGACTCGATCGGCCTGGGCGAGGACGGCCCGACCCACCAGCCGGTCGAGCATCTGGCCGCGTTGCGCGCGATTCCGCGGCTCGCCGTGTATCGCCCCGCCGACGCGGTCGAGACCGCCGAATGCTGGGAACTGATCCTGGAGCAGCCGCGCCGCGCGGCCCTGCTCGCGCTGTCGCGCCAGCCGCTGCCGCTGCTGCGCCGCGATGCTGCCGGCGAGAACCGTTCGGCGCGCGGCGCCTACGTGCTGCACGAGGCCGAGGGCGGCCCGCGCCGGCTGACCTTGCTGTCGACCGGCTCGGAGCTGCAACTGGCGGTGAAGGCGCGCGAGACGCTGCAGGCGCAAGGCGTGCCGACGGCGGTGGTGTCGATGCCGTGCCGGCTGCTGTTCGAGGAGCAGGACGCCGCCTACCGCCGCGCGGTGCTCGGCGACTCACCCGCGCGGGTGGCCGTGGAGGCCGCCGTCGAGCTGGGCTGGGAGCGTTACCTGGGCCCCGAGGGCCGCTTCGTCGGCATGCACGACTTCGGCGAATCGGGCAAGTACGAGGCGGTCTATCGCAAGTTCGGCATCACCGCCGAGGCCGTGGTGCAGGCCGCGCGCGAGGTGCTGGAGGCGCTGGACCAGCCGGCTGGCGGCCGCTAGGGCCGCCGCTCACACCGCCGGCGCCGTGACTTCCACCACCTCGCCCACGCTCTTGCGGCGCCGCGCGAACCACGACATCGCCACGCGATCGAGCGCGGTGCAGAGCACCAGGTAGAGGAACGCCACGAACAGGAACACCGGGATCGGATAGACCATCAGCCGGTTGTTGACCTGGGTGGCGACGAAGGACAGCTCGTTGACGCCGACGATATAGGCCAGCGAGGTGTCCTTCACCAGCGAGACCCACTGGTTGACGAAGGACGGCGCCATGATCCGCACCGCCTGCGGCAGCACCACCTCGCGCAGCGTCTGCCAGCGCGTCAGGCCCAGCGACAGCCCCGCCTGCCATTGCGCGTCGCCGACCGCGACGATCCCCGCGTGCACCGAATGCGCCAGATAGGCGCCGCCGATCAGCGACAGCGCGCAGACCACCGCCGCCAGGCCCGGCACGTCGACATGGAACAGGATCGGCAGCAGGAAGTAGGTCCAGAAAATCAGCATCAGCACCGGGATCGCGCGGAAGAAGCCGATCACCACCAGCAGCGGCACGCGCGCGGCGCGCCCCGCCATCGCCAGCGCGATGCCGGCGGCGAAACCGAGCAGCCCCGAGGCGATCGCCGAGGCCGCCGCCAGCACCAGGGTGAGCGCCGCGCCGCCGAGCGGGCCGTCGGGGAAGGCGCCGATCAGCAGGTAGCGCAGGTTGCCGGCGAACAGCTCCCAGGGCATCATCGGCGCGCTCCCAGGCGGGTATCGCGCAGATGCCGGATGGTGTGCAGCGCGGCCTCCAGCGCCGCGATCGCGAGGATATAGAGCAGCGTGGCCACGCCGAAGGCCTCGAAGGTGCGGAAGCTTTCGGTTTCCACCTGGCGCGAGGCATAGGACAGCTCGGCCAGGCCGATGGCCATGGTCAGCGAGGAATTCTTCACGAGATTCATGTATTGGCCGAACAGGGGCGGCAAGGCGATGCGCACCGCCTGCGGCAGCACGATATGGCGGAATGCCTGCCAGGGCGTGAGCCCGAGCGCGGCGGCGGCCTGCCATTGGCCCTCGCGCACGCCGGCGATGCCCGAGGCGAACTCGCCGGCCACGAAGGCCGCCGTGTAGCAGCTGAGGCCCAGCCAGCCCGCCAGGAATTCGAACGAAGGCCAGCGCAGCGCGCCCGCCGGCGTCGGCAGGATGTGCTGCGCGTTGAGCCAGGCGATCGCCTCGTCGGGCAGCAGCGTGGCCGCGCCGAAGTACCAGAAGAACAACTGCACCAGCAGCGGCGTGTTGCGAAAGGCGCCGATGTAGAGCCGCGCGAGGCCGCGCACGGCGCGCCAGCGCGAACGGCCCGCCAGCGCCAGCGCGGCGCCCAGGCAGGTGGACGACAGGCCGGCGGCGAGCGCCAGCCCGAGCGTCACGCCGAACCCCTGCCACAGCCACAGCAGGTACTTCGGCGCGAGGAAGCTATCGATCATCTTGGCTTGCTGCCGTTACGTCGCGAGGCTCAGGTCTTGTCGCCGATCTTGAAGGTGCGCGCCAGCGGCGTCCTGGTGCTCGGACCGAACCAGCGGTTGTAGATGGTGTTGGCTGTGCCGTTCGCCTCCAGCCCCTTGAGCGTGTCGTTGACGAAGGCCACCAGGCGCGGCTCGCCCTTCGGGATGCCCACGCCCATGTAGTCGTTGGTGATGGTGAACGGCGGGATCTCGTACTTCTGCTTGTCCGGCACGTTGGCGAGCAGGCCCACCAGCTTGGGGCCGTCCTGCGTGATCGCCTGCACGTTGCCGGCGCGCAGCGCGGCGAACGCGAAGGGCGTGTCGTCATAGGCCACCACGGTCGCCTTGGGGAACTGCTCGCGCACCGCGATCTCGTTGGTGGTGCCCTTGTCGGCGCCGATGCGCAGGCCGTCGAGCTGGTCCTTCGACTTCAGCACGCCCTTCTTCGCCAGGAACTGCTGGCCCGAGGAGAAATACGGAATGCTGAAATCGACCTGCTTGGCGCGCTCGTCGGTGATCGTGAAGTTCGCCAGCACCAGGTCGACCTTGCGCGAGGTCAGGAACGGAATGCGGTTGGCGGGGTTGGTCGATTGCAGCTCGAGCTTGACGCCGAGCTTGTCGGCCAGCGCGCGGGCATAGTCGACGTCGAGCCCGACGATATGGTTGCTGGCCGGGTCGACATACCCGAAGGGCGGGTTGCTGTCGAAGGTGGCCACGCGCAGCACGCCGGCCTGCTTGATGTCGTCGAGGCGATCGGCGTGGGCGAGCGAAGGTGCGAGAGCGGCGAAGCCGGTGAGCGCGGCGAGCGTGGCGGCGAGCAGTGTCTTTTTCATCTTGGCGTTCCGTGTGCGGTGGTGATCCCTGCACCGGCATCGATCGTGTCGACCCGGTGGCGCGCCATGTTGACATCGGCCGCCGCGCCGGCGAAACGATGAATTCTCGTGAACAAAGCAGCAAAGCTGCTAAGCGGCGCGGATTCGGAAACACCGGGAAACAACGGCCGGCACCGCGGCCGGCCGCGGCGACTGGCTAGGCCCATCGCGATGATTTATCATCGGGCCCATATCGCGGGCCGGCCTTGTCGAAGCGACCGCCCGCCTCGCGCCGCGCCCGGCCCCTCCCATCGTCGAGCCCGTCACATCATGAGAAAAACCATGCCGCGCGGGCCCCTGCGCAGCGCCGCCGTCCTCGCGCCCGCCCTATCCCTGCCCCTGGCCGGCTGCGCCTCGCGCGGCGCCCCCGCCTATGAATTGTTCGGCGCCTACTTCCCGCTCTGGCTGCTCAGCGCCGTGCTCGGCGTGATCGCGGCGATCGTCGCGCACCGCGTGTTCGTCGCCACCGGCTGGGCCGCCACCGTGCCCTACCAGCTCGCCGTGTGCAGCGCGCTTGGGCTGGTGGTGGCGGTGATCGTCTGGCTGGCCGGCACGGGGCCCTTCGCATGAAGGCCGCCGGCGTCGCCCGCCCCTGCGCGAAGGGCCGCCTGATCGCGCTGGCGATCGTCGTGCTCGGCATCGCCGCGCTGGCCTATGCCTGGCATCGCACCACCGCCTATCCCTCCACCGACGACGCCTCGATCGACGCCGACGTGGTGCACGTGGCCTCGCCGGTGGGCGGGCGCATCGTGCGGCTCGCGGTGCACGAGAACCAGCGCGTCGCCAAGGGTGCGCTGCTCTACGAGATCGATCCCGTGCCCTATCGCCTGACGGTGGCCCAGGCCCAGGCCGACCTCGAACTCGCGCAAGCCTCGCTGGCCACGCGCCGCCGCGCGCTGATCGGCGAGCGCGCCAACGCGACGGTCGCCGCCGAGCAGGTCGAGCGCGCCACGCAGAACTACGACCTCGCCACGCGCGACGTGAACCGGCTCGCGCCGCTGGCCGCGCAGGCCTATGTCAGCGCCCAGCAGTTCGACCAGGCCAAGGTCCGCCAGCGCGACGCGGCCGTCTCGCTCGCGCAGGCGCGGGAGCAGCAGCGCGCCTCGGCGCAGACCATCGGCGACGAGGCCGACGCGATCGCCACCCTGCACGCGCGCGAGGCCGCGCTGGCCCGCGCGCGACACGCGCTCGACGACACGGTGGTGCGCGCCCCGCACGACGGGCTGGTGACGGGCCTGTCGGTGCTGGAGGGCGAAACCCTGGCGCCGAACCAGTCGATCTTCACGCTGATCGACGCGAGCGAGTGGTTCGCGGTCGGCAACTTCCGCGAGACCTCGCTGAACCGCATCGCGGTGGGCGACTGCGCCACCGTCTACTCGATGATCGACCGCGGCCGCGCGATGACGGGCAAGGTGGTCGGCATCGGCGCCGGCATCGCCGACAGCGATCGCATCAACCTGCCGCGCTCGCTGCCGATCGTGCAGCGCTCGGTGAACTGGGTGCACGTGGCGCAGCGCTTCCCGGTGCGCGTCAGGCTCGACGAACCCGATGCGCGGCTGGTGCGCGTGGGCGCCAGCGCGATCGTCGAGGTCCGGCATGGCTCGGCCTGCCGCTGAGATCCGCGCGCCGGGCCCGCGCGAGCTGCTGCGCCTGCTCGCGCCGTTCCCGGGCCGCGCCGCGATGGCCTGGCGGATCGCCCTGATCTGCGCCGTCACGGTGCTGGTGGCCAACGTCTACGGCACGCCCGAGGCGGCGCTGTCCGCCTACGTGGTGTTCTTCCTGAACCGCGCCGACCGCGTCACCAGCAGCCTGCTGGCCGTCGCGCTGATGCTGATCGTGACCATCGTGATCGCGCTGGTGCTCGGCGTGGCGATCCTCAGCATCGACTACGCGATCCTGCGGGTGGCCTGCATGGTGGTGCTCTCGGTCGGGCTGCTGTATCTCACCTCGGCCAGCAAGCTGCGCCCGGTCGGCGCGATCCTGGCGATGATCGTCGGCTTCGGGCTCGACGAGCTCGGCCTCGCGCCGTTCGGCGAGGCCGCCACGCGCGCGCTGCTCTATGTCTGGCTGATGGTCGCGATTCCGGTGGGTGTGTCGATCGTGGTCAACCTGCTGGTGGCGCCCTCGCCGCGCCGGCTCATGCTCGGCCAGCTCGCCCGGCGGCTGCGGCTGGCCGCGCGGCGACAGCAGGGCGACGAGGCGGCCCGCGCCGGCTTCGACGCCGCCCTGCGCGACGGCGACAAGCCCTTGCTCACCTGGCTCAAGCTGTCGAAGCTGGAAGGCTCGACCGCCGCGGCCGACGTCGGCCCGCTCCGGCAGGCGATCGCGTCGAGCACCGCGCTGCTGGTGACGGTCGCGCTGGCCGATCGCGAGCCCGAGGCGCGCTTGCCCGACGAGCTTCGCGCGAGCCTCGCCGCCACGCTCGACGAGATGGCCGGCATCCTCGAACGAGGCGGCTACCCGGTGGAGGTGAGGCTTGCGCCGCCGCCGGCCGACGCGCTGCCGCCGCTCGCGCGCGCCGTGGCGACCGAGCTGCACGCGGTGATCACGCATTTCGCCGAGCCTGCCGAACCTGCCGAACCTGCCGAGCCTGCCACCCAGGCCTCGCCGCCGCCCGCCGCCGAAACCGCGCCGCCGCCGAAGCCGGGCGGCGGCTTCTTCCTGCCCGACGCGCGCAGCAACCCCGACCACGTCCGCTACGCGCTGAAGACCACCGCCGCCGCGATGTTCTGCTACCTGCTCTACTCGCAGCTCGACTGGTCCGGCATCCACACCTGCTTCATCACCTGCTACATGGTCTCGCTCGGCTCCACCGCCGAGACCGTCGAGAAGCTCACGCTGCGGATCGCCGGCTGCCTGGTCGGCGCGCTGTTGGGCACCGCCGCGCTGGTGTTCGTGGTGCCGGCACTGACCTCGATCGAGCAACTGCTGGCGCTGGTGCTGGTGGGCGCCTGGCTGTCGGCCTGGGTCGCGTTCGGTTCGCCGCGCATCGCCTACGCCGGCTTCCAGGTGGCCTTCGCCTTCTTCCTGTGCGTGATCCAGGGCGCCGGCCCGGGCTTCGACCTGACGCTCGCGCGCGATCGCACGATCGGCATCCTGATCGGCAATCTCGTGGTCTACCTGGTGTTCACGCGAATCTGGCCGGTCAGCATCGGCAAGCAGATCGACGTCGCGCTGGCCGCGCTGCTCGGCCAATGGCGGCGCCTGGCGACGGTGACGCAGCCGGCCGAGCGGCGCGTGCTGGCCGCCGAGGCCTTCGCGCGACACGGCGCGATCGCCCAGGAGCTCGGCCTGATCCACTACGAGCCGTCCTGGGTGCGGCCGACCGCGGACTGGCTGAGCAGCCGGCGGCGCACGCTGGCCGAGCTCGGCGCGCTGGAGACGCCGCTGTTCCTGCTCGCCGAGCGCGAGCCCGGCGACGCGGCGATCGGCGCGCGGCTCGCGCGCGTGACTGAATTGAACGACGGCGGGCTGGGCGATGGCGGGCTGAAGGACGGCGGGCTGAAGGACGGCGGCCTGAACGACAGCACGCGGAAGGACAGCGAGCTGAACAAAGGCAAGCTGAACAACGACGAGTTGAACGACGGCAAGCTGGATGGCGGCGAGCTGAACAACGGCAAGCTGAACGACGGCAATGCACCCGCCGCCCGCGCCTCGGCAGCACCTTCCGTCACCGCCGCCGCCCCGCATCCCGAGCCCGGCACCGCCGCCACCCCGCGCGATGCCTTGCTGAACCTGATCGACGCGCGGCTGGCCCGGATCGCCGAGGCCGCCCGTCAAGCCGGACCGAAGGAGCCCGCCCCTCATGCGTCGACCTGAATCGACGGCCGCCCCCCTCGCCAACGCCCTCACCGCCGCCCTGGCCGCCAGCCTGGCGCTGGCCGGCTGCGCGAGCTCCTCGATCGAGCTGGCGCCGGAGGCGCCCGACCGGCCCTGGACGGCGCCCACCTCGGCACAGGGCGAGATCGTCTCGTCGCCGGCACGCGCCGCCGCCCAGGGCGCCGCGCGCGACTACACGCTGCCGGCCACGCCCGCGCTGGCCTCGGTGGCGCCGCCCGCGGCGCTCGACGCCGCGCATCCCTATACGCTGCCCGAGCTGATCGACCTGGCCGAATCGAGCAACCCGCTGACGCGCATCGCCTGGAACGACGCGCGCAACGCCGCGCTGGCGGTCGGCATCGCCAAGGCGGCCTACCTGCCGCAACTGTCGGCCACGGCGATGGGCGCCTACCAGACCAGCCACGGCTCGACCTCGACCCTGCTCGGCGACGCCTCCAGCGACAACACCGCGCACGGCACCATCTCGGCACTCTCACTGCAATGGCTGCTGTTCGACTTCGGCGGGCGCGCGGCGCGCGTGGAGGTGGCCGAGCAGGCCTCGATCGCCTCGAACGTGGCCTTCACGGCGGTGCACCAGCAGGTGATCCACGACGTGAGCGTCGGCTACTACCGCTACGACGCCGCGCGCTCGCGGGCCCGCAGCGCTCGGCAGGGGCTGGCCAACGCCGACGCGATCCTGGCGGCGGCCCGCGCGCGGCTCAAGCACGGCGTGGGCACCGTGGTCGAGGTGGCGCAGGCGACGCAGAATCGCGCCCAGGCCAATCTCGCGCTGGTGCAGGCGCAAGGCAGCGAAAGCGACAGCTACCTGGCGCTGGTGTCGGCGCTCGGCATCTCGCCGCTGTCGAAGCCGCTGATCGCCGAGCTGCCCGAGCGGCCGCTGCCGGCCACGCTGGGCGCCTCGGTGGACGCGATCGTCGCCGACGCGATCGCGCGCCGTCCCGACCTGCAGGGCGCCTATGCGATGGAGAAGGCCAATCGCGCGAAGATCCGCGCCGCCGAAGCGGCCTTCATGCCGAAGGTGTTCCTGTCGGCCTCCACGTCCTATGCAAGCGGCCATACCGCGATCTCGGCGCTGCCGGCGATCGGCGACCAGTCGCCGACCGTCAACCTGAACGGCAGCCGCTACGGCAGCGGCGTGTTCCTCGGCGTGACGATCCCGCTGTACGACGGCGGCCTGCGCTCGGCGGTGCTGATGCAGGCGCGCAACGACGCGCAAAGCGCCGCCGCGCGGCTCACGCGCACCCAGGAGGAAGCGGTGCGTCAGGTGGTGGTGGCGCAGAACGCCGTGCAGAGCAGCCTCGCCTCGCACGAGGCGGCGCAGGCGCTGGTCGAGGCCGCGCAGACCAGCTACGACGCGGCGCTGACCGCCTATCGCAGCGGCGTGGGCTCGATCACCGACGCCACGCTCGCCCAGAGCCAGTTGCTCGCGGCGCACGATGCCGAGGTGGACAGTTACGCCGGCGCGCGCTCGGCGGCCGCGGCGCTCGCATTGGCGACGGGAACCATCGGCTCGTCGTCGCCGTGAAGTCGCCATGAAGCCGCCATGAAGCCGGCTGGATATCGACGAGGAATCGCGCGAGCTAGCGCGCCACCGCTTCCGCGGCCTGCGCCGTTTCCTCCGCGACCGGCCGCGCGACGCGCCAGCCCAGCAGCAAGGCACCCGCCATCAGCAGCGCCGCGATGTAGTAGGCGAAACCCGGCATCGGCCGCGCCGGTTGCGTGCCGATCGACCAGGAGAAGGCCGCGCCGTAGACCAGCGGCCCGAGGATCGCCGCGAGCCCCGAGAAGGCCTGCAGGGCCCCCTGCAACTGCCCCTGCTCCAGTTCCCCGACGCGCCGCGTCATGAGCCCCTGCAAGGCCGGCATGAACAGGTTGAACAGCACGTAGACGGGCATGATCGCCAGGTAGGCGATGCCCGTGGCCGCCAGCCCGAAGCAGGCGTAGCCGATCACGCCGCCGGCCGCGCCCAGCAGCAGCGCGCCGCGCTCGCCGACACGCGCCACGATCGGACCTACCAGGCCGACCTGCACCAGGGTGCCGAGCGCGCCGCTCAACATCATCACCAGGCCGATCTGCGCCGGGCTCCAGCCATAGCGATAGCCGCCGTAGAGCACGAAGATGGTCGGCGCCACCATCCAGGCCAGCGGGAACAGGAAGGCCAGCAGCGCGAGCCCGAACAGGTCGCCGCGCGAGCGCAGCCAGGCGAAGGACGCGAAGGGGTTGAGGCGGCGCCAGTCGAAGCGGGCCGCGCGCGCCTCGGGCGCCAGCGATTCGGGCAGCGCCTTGAGCCCGTAGAGGAAGTTCAGCGTCGCCAGCACGCCGGACAGGTAACAGGGCAGCCGCAGGTCGATGCCGGCCAGCAGGCCGCCGAGCACCGGCCCGGCCAGGAAGCCGAAGCTGACCGCCGCGCCGATCCGCCCGAAGGCGCGCGCCCGGCCCTCGGGCGGCGTCACGTCGGCCACGTAGGCATTGGCCGTCACCATGCTGGAGGCGGTCGCCCCGCTCAGCACGCGGCCCACGAACAGCCAGGCCAGGTTCGGCGCGAGCGCCATCGCGAACGCGTCGAGGGCGAAGCCGGATAGCGAGACCAGCAGCACCGGCCGGCGCCCGATGCGGTCCGACAAGGCGCCGAAGGCCGGCCCGCAGACCAGTTGCATCGCCCCCCAGGCCATCGCGAACAAGCTGCTCCAGGTGCTGGCCTGGGCGGTGTCGCCGCCCGTCATCAGCTTGATCAGGTTCGGCAGCACCGGCAGCATGATGCCGAAGGACAGCGAGTTCATCAGCGCCGTGGCCAGCAGGAAGCCGAACGCCGCGCGCGAGGCGCGGTGCGGCCCGGCCTGGCTCGCCACGCTCACGACGCCGGCACCGGCGATCGGGCCTCGCAGGTGCGCAGCGCGTCGAGCAGCGCCTCCACGCGTGCCCGCTCGACCTGCGCATCGTCGTGCGAGAGCGCGATCAGCGCCGCCAGCGCCGCGCTGTCCTCGATCGCCGAGCGATGCGCCGCCGACAAGGTGGCATCGGCCAGCAAGGCCGCACGCACCGGCCGCAGTTCCTCGGCCAGCAGCGCCAGGCGGCTTCCCGGCGCGCGTTCGATGCCCTGCGTCGCGAGATGGCGGCGGCCCCAGTCGTCCAGCGCGGCGATCGCGAACAGCGCGGCGCCCCAGGTCCGGCCGTGCTCCAGGAAGCGCGCGCCGGCCGCGACGAAGTCGAGCCCGGCCGGCGCGAGGAAGCCCTGGCGGAACTCTTCGAGCCGGTCGCCGGCATAAAACCCGGGCAGCGCGCGCGTGGCGTTCGAGGCGCCGAGGATCTGCCCGAGCGTCGGATACCACCAGAAATTCACCGAGACCGACACGCCGGGCGCGCGCACGTGATGCCACCAGAACACCGGCATGAACAGCAGCTCGCCGGCGTGGATCGTGAAGCGCATCGCCTCGGCGCGCGCGTAGTCCGGGTAGGCCGCCAGGTCGGGCCGGTCCGGTTCGACATTGGACAGGTGCGCGGTGGCCGCGTCGTGGTGATACGGGTACAGGCGCGGCGTCTCGTCCGGCGCGAACAGCGCGAACTCCTTGCTGCCGTGCAATTGCGCGAACAGGTTGTTCGAGTAGTCGAAATGCAGTTGCGACGAGGTGCGGCGGCCGAACCAGAGATTGATCATCGGCCGGTTCGCCGCGATCCACTCGGGCACTACCAGGTTGTCGAGCAGCTCCGGCAGCAGTTGCGGAATCGACTGCTGCATCACGTAGACGTGGTCGTCGGCATCGGCTTGCAGCATGCGCCGCGCGGCCGTGCCGAAATCGACCTCGGCGTTCTCGAAGGTGTTCGAGCGGCGGATGTCCTGCGAGGGCTTGAGGCGGTAATAACCGTCGCTGGCCGTGCTCAGCGTCACGCGCCGCTCGCCCGCCACGTTCGCCAGGTACTCGGGCGTCCAGCGCTCGGCGATGCGCCAGTCGTGCAGCGCGTCGGTGATGATGACGGGCCTGCCCTGCTCCAGGAAGCCGCCCTCGTTGAATTCCGCGCGGGTCACGCGTGCAATCATCATGTTTCTCCGGTTGTCATTGCGGCGCGCCGTCGTGCAGCGCGAGCCGATGGTTCAGGACTTCGCCGATCGCCCGACCCAGCACGTCGGCATGGACCTTGATGATCGTCTCGTGGTTGCCGGGCACCGCCACCACCTCGATCGCCTCGCGCTCGACCAGGGCTTCCCAGCCCAGCGCCTCGGGCAGGGCGGCATGCCCTTCGAGCGGCGTGATCGAGGCGTCGGCCGCCGCGAACACGTGCATGCGCAGCGGGGCCGGACGCGGCCGCCAGCTGCTCATCGCGGCGCCGTGCGCCACCAGGCGCTCCAGGAACAGCCGGTTCTCGCGCGCCGTCTCGTAGGACAGGTGCCAGAGCGGCCGGCCCGCCTCGCGGCGCGCCTCGATCGCCTGCACCAGCGTGTCGATCAGCAGCCCGATATCGGTGGCGCCCTCGAAATCGATGCTGCCCGCCTCGAAATCGCTGAAGTTGTTCATCGCGAAGGAATACAGCGTCACCAGCGCGATCCGGTGCGCGTCGAATTCCGTCGCGGCCGGCGGCAGCGTGGTGTCGAACACGCCGAGGAACTCGATCTCCTGGCCCTGCGCGAGCAGCTGCGTGGCGATCTCGTAGGCGATCAGCCCGCCGAAGGACCAGCCCGCCACGCGATACGGCCCCTCGGGCTGGATCCCGCGCATCATGGCCACGAAACGCGCCGCGATCGCCTCCAGCGTGCGCGGCTGGGTTTCGCCGAGCGCGAGCGGCGGCAGCCCGTACACCGGGATCGACGCGTCGATGTGGGCGGCCAGGTGCTCGAAATACCACGAGTAGCCCTGCAGCGTGTGGGTGAGGAACAGCGGCCGCTGTTGCCCCTCGGCGTGGAACACCACGTATTGCGCGCTCGCGTCGTTCGACTGGCGCCGCGCGAATTCGCCGGGCGCCGCGCGGGCCGCCTCGACCAGGGCCGCGAGCCGGTGCACCGTGCGCGTATCGAAGATGCTGCGCACCGACAGGCTCACGCCGGTCTGCTCGCTGGCGCGCACCGCCACCTGCGCCGCCATCAGCGAATGGCCGCCGATCGCGAAGAAGTTGTCGTGCCGGCCGACCCGCTCGAGCCCCAGCGCCGCGGCCCAGATCCGCGCCAGCTGGGTTTCGAGTTCGCCCACCGGTGCCTCGTGGCGGCCCGCGGCAAGCTGGGCCGCGCCGGGATCGAGCGCGCGCAGCGCGAGCCGGTCGAGCTTGCCGTTCGGCAGCAGCGGCATGGCCTCGAGCGCCGCGAAGCGGCTCGGCACCATCGGCGCGGGCAGGCGCTCTGCCAGCCAGGCGTGCAACGCGCTGGCGTCGAGCTCGGCACCCGGCCGCGGCACGTAGTACGCCACCAGCTGCAGTTCGCCGCCCAGTTCGCGCCCGATCGCGGCGGCCGCCGCCAATTGCGGATGCGAGGCCAGCTCCAGCTCGACGGCGGGCAGCTCGACGCGCTGCCCGCGCACCTTGATCTGGAAGTCCTCGCGCCCCAGGTGCAGCAATTGTCCGTCGGCCAGCCACAGGCCGAGATCGCCGGTGCGCAGCAGCCAGGCGCCCGTCGCGGGATGACGCACGAAGCGCTCGGCCGTCAGGTCGGGCCGGTTCCAGTAGCCGGGGCCGACCGGGTCGCCCTCGACGTGCAGCATGCCCACGGCCCCCACCGGCACCGGCGCGAGCCGCTCGTCGAGCAGGTGGACGCGGCAGTTGGCGATCGGCCGTCCCGCCGGCGCCACCGCGTGCAGCGCGGCCAGCTCGGCGCCCTCGCCATAGCTGATGTCGTTCAGCTCGCTGCAGCCGTAGTTGTTGTGCAGGCGCGCGCGCGGCAGCGTGGCGGCGAAGCGCCTGGCCAGGCGACGGCTGAGCGGCTCGCCCGCGGTGGTGACGTGGCGCAGCGCGCCCAGCTGCCCGGCATGCTCGAGCAGCACGGCCAGGTGCGAGGGCACCAGGTTCAGGCGCGTCACGCCATGCGCCTGGAGGGCCGCCGCGAAGGCCGGCGCGTCCTTGACCACCGCGTCGGGCAGGATCACCTGCGGCACGCCCGCCAGCAGCCCCGACAGCATCTCCTTGATGGAGGGCACGAAGGACATCGAGGTCTTCTGGGCGACCACCTCGTCGGCCGCGTAAGGCGTGCGCTCCCAGAGGGCCTGCAGGCAGTTCATCAACTGGCGGTGCTCGACCATCACGCCCTTGGGCTGCCCGGTCGAACCCGAGGTGTAGGCGATGTAGGCGAGATCGTCGGGCCCGGTCGCGGCCGCCTCGAAGGCCGGCTGCGCGTCGAACTCGCCGGACTCGAGATCGGCTTCGAGATCCGCTTCGACGTCGAGCCGCAGCACCGGCGCGCCGCCGGCCTCGAACGACGGCGCCAACGCGGCCGTGGTGACGATCGCCGCCGGCATCGCGTCGTCCAGCGTGCGCCGCACGTAGGCGGCGGGATAGCCGGGGTCGATCGGCACGTAGGCGGCGCCCAGCCGGAACGCGGCCAGGATCGCGGCCACGAAGCCGGTCGAGCGCGGGTAATGCAGGGCGATCCGCGTGCCGGCGCCGATCCCGCGCCGATGCAGCGCGCGGGCGATGCGTCCGGCCAGCCGGTCCAGCTCGGCGTAGCTCGCGACCTCGCCCTCGAACACGCAGGCCGGCGCATCGGGACGCTCGGCCAGTTGCCGCGCGAACAGCGCGTTCACGCTGGTGCCTGGATAGGCGCGCCGCGTGTCGTTCGAGCGCGCCACCAGCGCCTGCTCGGCCGGCGTCGGCTCGCGCAGCGCCGCCAGCGAGGTCTCGGGCGCGTCGGCCATGCGCGCCAGCAATTCCTCCAGCACGGTCAGCATGAAATCCATCTGGCTGGCATCGAAACGCAGGCTGTCGTAGTTGGCCACCAGTTCGAGCCCCTTGCCGTCACCGAAGATCTCCAGGTCCAGGTCCGACTGCGCCTGGCGGTTGACCACCTCCTGCTGCACCGACAGCGAGAGCCCGCCGCCCCAGTCGTGCGTCTCGACGGGCGGCACGTTCTGGTGCCGCAGCATCACCGGCACCGGCGAGCGAGCGTCGTGCTGGCGCAGCGCCGGCACGGCCGCCAGCATGTGCTCGAACGGCAGCGCCTGGTGTTCCAGCGCCTCCAGCACGCGCTCGCCCGCCCTGGCCAGCAGGGTCGCGACATCGGGCTCGCCCGACAGGTCCAGGCGCAGCGGCAGGATATTGATGAAGAAGCCGATCAAGGGCTCCAGCAGCGCGTCGTCGCGCCCGGCGGTGGTGGTGCCGATGCAGAAGTCCTTGCGGCCGCTGCGGCGATGGTGCAGCACGCCCAGCGCGACCAGGAAGATGGTGAACAGGCTCACGCCGCGCTGCCGGCTCAGCTGCGCGAGCCGGCCCGACAGCGCCGGCGACAGCCTGCGGCGCAGCACGCCGGCCGGCCCATGATCGGCGTCGGCGGGCGTGCCCGGCACCGTCAGGTCGACCGGCGCGCCCAGGCCGTCGAGCCGCGCCGTCCAGTGAGCCAGGTGCGGCGCGAGATCCTGCTCGCGCTGCCAGCACGCGTAATCGGCGTACTGGGCCGCGAGGGGCACGAGCGGCGCCGCCGCCGCGTCGCCGTCCTGAGCGTCGCGGGCCGCGAGATAGAGCGCGCGCAGATCGCGCACGAACACCCCCAGCGACCAGCCGTCGGAGACGATGTGATGCATCACGATCGACACCACGTGCCGCCGCGGCGTGATCCGCAGCACCCGCACGTCCATCAGCGGGGCGCGCCGCAGGTCGAACTCGATGCCGCCGTGACGCTCGAGCGCCGCGTGCAGGTCGGCCTCGACGATCTCATGGACCGGCAAGGCCACCGCCCGCGGGGCATCGACGAACTGCGAGGGCGTGTCGCTGCCCGCGGCGATCTCGAAACGCGTGCGCAGCGTCTCGTGACGCGCGACCAGCCCGTCGAAGGCGGCCTGCAGCGCCGCCATCGACAAGGGCCCGTCGAGCACCAGCGCGCCGTTCATGTTGTAGGCGCGGCCGCCGTCGCGCTGCTGGATCAGCCACAGCCGCTCCTGCACGTAGGACAGCGGGAACGCCGCCCCGGCCTCGCGCCGCGCGGCCGATGCCGCCGGCGCGAAGCGCGCCGCGCCGCCATCCCCGGATGCGCCCGTGCGCGCCGGGCCCGCGAGCGCAAGCCGTTGCGCGAAGGCGGCCAGGCTCGGCGCCTCGAACAGCGTCTTGAGCGTGGCAGCCTCGCCGAAGCGTTCGCGCAGGCGGCCGATCACGCGCACCGCCAGCAAGGAATGGCCGCCGAGCGCGAAGAAATTGTCCTGTCGCCCCACCCGGGCGACGCCCAGCAATTCCGACCAGAGCGCCGCCAGCGTGGCCTCCAGCTCGCCTTGCGGCGCCTCGTAGGCCTGCTGGCCGAACGCGGCGGCGTCGGGCGCCGGCAGCGCGCGGCGGTCGAGCTTGCCGTTCGCCGTCAAGGGCAGTGCCGCGAGCGCCACATAGGCGGCCGGCACCATGTACTCGGGCAGGCTGCGGCGCAGGTACTCGCGCACCGCCTCGACATCGCAGGCGGCGTCGGTGTGGTACACCACCAGGCGCTTGTCCCCCGGCACGTCCTCGCGCACGATCACCACCGCGTCGCGCAGGCCGCAAGCACCCAGCTTCGCCTCGATCTCGCCCGGCTCGACGCGAAAACCGCGGATCTTGACCTGGCCGTCGTTGCGGCCCAGGTATTCGATATTGCCGTCGGGCAGGTAGCGCGCCAGATCGCCGGTGCGATACATGCGCGCCGCCGAATCCCCGGCCGGCGCGAAGGGATCGCGCACGAAGCGCTCGGCGCTCAGCGCGTCGAGGTTCAGGTAGCCGAGCGCCACCCCCTTGCCGCCGACGTGCAGCTCGCCCGGCACGCCCACCGGCGCGGGCTCGCCGAGCCGGTCCAGCAGGTAGACGCGCGTGTTCGAGATCGGCCGGCCGATCGGCAGCCGCTCCATCGGCTCGTCGCCGGCGCGCAGCGTGTAGGTGGTGGCGAAGGTGGTCGATTCGGTCGGGCCATAGCAATGCACCAGATGTTGCGGCGCGCCGTTGCGCATGATCCGCTGCACCGCGCGCACGTCGGCCGCGTCGCCGCCGGTGAGCAGGTAGCGCAGCCTCGGGAATACCGGCGCGAGCGCGTCGGCATGGGAGCTGAGCAGGCCCGCCACCAAGTGCAGGATGTTGACGCGCTCGGCCTGCAGCAGCGCGGCGAGCCGCGGCGCCGACAGCAGCGCCTCGTGCGGCACCACCACCAGGCAGGCGCCGTGCAGCAGCGCGCCCCACACTTCCATGGTGCTGGCGTCGAACGCCGGGTTCGAGGTGAAGGCGATGCGGTCGCTCGGCGCGAATTCGGCGTAGCCGTTGTTGACGACCAGGCGGTTGATGCCGCGATGCGCGATGATCACGCCCTTCGGCTGCCCGGTCGAGCCCGAGGTGTACATGATGTAGGCCGCCTGATCCCCGCCGGCCGATGCCGCGGGCTGCGGCGCGTCGGGCTGCGCTTGGGCGTCGGCGCCGGCCAGCACCATGTCGATGTCGATGCGTTGCAGCGCCGCGAGATCGGGCGCCGCGTGCCCGCTCAGGCTCAACAGGCAGCGCGCGCCGCAATCGGCGAGCATGAAGGCCTGGCGTTCGGCCGGCGCGTTGCGGTCGAGCGGGACGTAGACGGCGCCGCATTTGAGGATCGCCAGCTCGGCCAGGATCAACTCGATCGAGCGATCGAGCAAAATCGCCACGCGCTCGCCCGCCGCCACGCCGGCGGCGGCAAGGTGGCGCGCGAGCCGGTTCGCCAGCGCGTCGAGCGTGCCGTAGTCGAGCGAGCGCGCGCCGTCCACCAGCGCCGGGGCGTCGGGCGTGCGCGCCGCCTGGGCCTCGAACAGGGCATGCACGCCGGACTCGAACGGGCACGGCGCCTCGCTGGCATTCCAGCCCTCGATCAATTGCCGGCGCTCCGCCTCGGGGAGCCAGGCCAGTTCGCGCACGGGCAGGCCCGGCGCCTGTTCGAGCGCCGTCGCCAGGCTGCCGACGGCGCGCTCGAGATAGGCGCACACGCGCGCCGCGTCGAACTGCGCGACCAACTGGGTGGTCAGCCTGAAACCCTCGCCGAGATCGTCGACGCACAGCGCGCACGGGTAGTTGGTGCGCTCCTCGCCGTCGAGCACCTCGATGCCCTGCCAGCCCGGAATGCTGCCGCCGTCGATCACGGTGCCTTCCGCGCTGTGGCGGAAGTTGAGCAAGGCGCTGAACAGCGGCGCCGGAGCGGCCACCCCGCTGCAGCGCTGCGCGAAGGCCAGCGAGGCATGCTCGTGGCCCATCAGGTCGGCCAGCGTGCGATGCGTGCGCAGCGCCGCGTCGCGCACGCCGATGCCGCCCACCTCCACCCGCAGCGGCAAGGTGTTGATGAACAGCCCCACCACGTGCTCGACGCGCTCGCCGCCCTGCCAGCGGCCCAGCAGGACGGTGCCGAACACCACGTCCTCGCGACCCGACAGCTTGCCGATCACGTGCCCCCAGGCGAGGTGGAACAGGCTGGCCACGCTCACGCCGAGCCGGCGCGCCTGCTGGCGCAGCCGCGATGCCAGCTCCGGCGCCAGTTCGCGCACGGCGTTGACGATCTCCACGCGCTCGCCCTCGTTGTCGGCGTCGAGGTTGCCGAGGCCGTAAGGCAGGGTCGGCTCGTCGACGTCGGACAACATCGCGCGGAAGAAGGCTTCGCTGCGCGGGCCGCGCCCGCCCAGCCGCGCACGGGCGACGTGGTCGCGGAACGCCGGCGGCGGCGGCAGCGTGTCCCAGCTTCCGTCGAGATGGGCCGCCACCTCGCGCAGCAGGATCGCGATATCGGTATGATCGAGCGCGATGTGGTGGGTCAGCAGCAGCAGCACCCAGCTGTCGGCCGCCGCGTCGTGGGTGTAGCGGATCGTCATCGGCGGCGCTTGGCGCAGGTCGATGCGGAAATGCCGGGGATCGAAGCGATCCTGCAATTGCAGGCCGACCTCGCCGAGCGCCGGGTCGAGCCCCGTCACCTCCTCGGCCGGCAGCCGCGCCTCGCGACGCACCACCTGCACCGGCTCGCGCAAGCCCTCCCAGGCGATCCCCGTGCGCAGCACGTCGTGCCGCGTCACCACCGCCTGCAAGGCGGCCACGAAGCGCTCCAGCGCGGCGCGGCTGCCGAAGCCGAAACGCACCCGCGACAGGTAGGCGTCGCCCTCGCTCTGCGCGAGATGGTGGTAGAGCATCCCTTCCTGCAGCGGCGCGAGCGGGTAGATGTCCTGCACGTTCGCCGCGCCGCCCGGCACCGTCGCGACGACGGCGTCGATCTCGGCCTGGTCCAGCTCGACCAGGCTCAGCATCGACGGTTCGAGATGGCGCGCGTCGGCGGGAATCCGGTTGGGCGGCACCGCGTGGTCCGAGGCCGTATGCAGCGAGGCGGCCAGGTCGGCCAGCGTGGGCGCGCCGAACAGCGTCTGGATATCGGCCTCGAGGCCGGCCTCGCGCAGTTTCGCGACCAGGCGCACGGCCAGCAGCGAATGGCCGCCGAGCTCGAAGAAGTTGTCGTGCCGGCTCACCTGCTCGACCCCGAGCAGCGCCGACCAGACTTCGGCCAGCAGGCACTCCGCTTCGCCTTGCGGCGCGGCGTAGTCGCGTCGCGCGTAGGCCCCCGCCTCGGGGGCGGGCAGCGCGCGACGGTCGAGCTTGCCGTTGGCCGTGAGCGGCAGGGCATCGAGCGCGACATAGGCAGCCGGCACCATGTGGCGAGGCAGACGGTTCGCGGCATGCTCGCGCAGCGCCTCGGCGCCGGCCGCCTCCGCCTGGCCGTCCGCCGCTGTGTAGTAGGCCACCAGGCGCCGGTCGCCCGCCGCGTCCTCGCGCACGATCACGGCCACCTCGCGCACCCCCTCGACTTCGGCCAGCCGGGCCTCGATCTCGCCGAGCTCGATGCGGAAGCCGCGAATCTTGACCTGGTCGTCGTTGCGGCCGAGGAACACCAGGTTGCCGTCGGGCTGGTAGCGCGCCAGGTCGCCGCTTCGATACATGCGCGCGCGCGGCGTCTCGCTGAACGGATCGCGCAGGAAACGCGCGGCGCTCAGCGCGGGCTGGTTCAGGTAGCCGCGAGCCACGCCCGCCCCGCCGATGTGAATCTCGCCCGGCGTGCCGACCGGTACCGGCTGGCCATGCGCGTCGAGCAGATAGAGCCGCACGTTGCCGATCGGACGCCCGATCGGCACGGTGTCGTCGTCGAAGCCGGGCGGGCAGCGCCAGGCGGCGGCGCACACGGTGCCCTCGGTCGGCCCGTAGCCGTTGAGCAGCACGGCCTGCCCGGCCAGTGCGCGAAACAGCGCCGCGCCGGGCGCCTCGCCCGCCAGGGTCAGGGTCGGGCGCGTGGCGATCGGCGGCAAGGCCTCGCCGTCCTGCAGCAGCGCCGGCGGCAGGGTCGCGTGCGTGATCGCCTCGCGTTCGAGATAGGCCCACAGCGCACGGCGGTCCTGGCGGATCCCGTCGGCCGGCACATACAGCGCGGCGCCACGGCACAGCGCCATGACCACCTCGGAGATGCTCGCATCGAAGCTGGTGGAGGCGAACTGCAGCACGCGGCTGTCCTCCCGCACCTCGAAGCTGGCGATGATCGCCATGGCATGGTTGACCAACCCGCGGTGCTCGATCATCACGCCCTTCGGCGTGCCGGTCGAGCCCGAGGTGTAGATGACGTAGGCCAGGTGGCCGGCGTCCAGCCCGATCTCGCCAGGCGGCAGATCGTCGACCGCCTCGTCTCGCCATGAATCCGCCTGCGTGTCGAGCTCGAACACCGGCACGGCGGCGGGCAGGCCCGCCAGGCGGGCGCGCGAGCGGCTGTCGGTCAGTGCCGCCACCGGCGCGCTGTCGGCCAGCATATGCGCGAGCCGCTCGGCCGGATAGGCCGGATCGAGCGGCACGTAGGCGCCGCCGGCCTTCATCACGGCCAGGATCGCCACCACGATGGTGGCGCCGCGCTCCATGCAGAGGGCGACGCGATCGTCGGGCGCGATGCCCAGCCGGCGCAGCCGGTGCGCGAGCCGGTTGGCGCGGGCATTGAGTTCGGCATAGCTCAGCCGTTCCCGCGCATCGACCACCGCGATCGCATCGGGACGGCGCGCCGCCTGCTGCTCGACCAGTTGGTGCAGGCAGGCGTGCTCGGGGAACGGCATCGCCGTATCGTTCCAGTGCACCAGCAGCTGCTCGCGCTCGGCGCGGGACAGCAGATCGGCGCGGCTGTGATCGGCCTGCGCGTCGGCGGCGATGGCCTCCAGCGCGGCCACGTAATAAGCGAGGATGCGCGCGCCTTGGGCAGGCGAGAAACGCGACGCGTCGAGCTTGAGATCGATGCTCAGGCCGCTCGACATGTCGCCGAAGCTCACGCCGAACGGGAAGTTGGTGGCCTCGAAACCATGGCCGCCGCGCGCCTCGAAGCCGGCGTGCCCCGCCAGCGATTCGTAGACGTGGAAATTGACGTAGTTGAAGGCCACCTCGTACAGCGCGGTGCGATCGTTGTCGAGCTGGATCTGGAAGTACGGGTAATGGCGATGACGGATCACCTCCAGCTCGGTGCCGAAGGTCTGGCGGATCAGCTCGGTCCAGCTCGACGGCTTCAGTTCCTGGCGCAGCGGCAAGGTGTTCAGGAACAGGCCCAGCACCTTCTCGCCGTCGTCCTGCTCCTGGCGCACGTTCGACACCAGGCCGGTGGTCACGTCCAATTTGCCCGACAGCATCGACAACACCCGCAGGTGCGCGGCCAGCAGCACGCTGCGCATCGGCACGCCCAGTCCGTTCGCCACCGCGCGCAGCCGGTCGCGCACGCCTTCGTCGACGCTCGCGCTGAGCGGCGCCGACGGCGCGCCGGGTTCGGCGGGTTCGGCGGGAGGCAGTTCGCTGAAGGTATAGCCGGATAGATAGCGGCGCCAGAATTCGCGATGCGCCTCGGAGGCGAGTGCGCCGCGCTCGCTTTCCACCGCGCTGCGCGGGGTGTGCGCAAGCGGCGCCAGCTCGAGCTCGGACGCGTCGCCGTCGAGCAGTGCCAGGTAGGCAGCGAACAGCTCGGTGTTGAGCGACGCCACGCTCCAGCCATCCAGGATCGCGTGGTGGAAGCTCAGCGTGTACTGGATCTCGTCGGCGCCTCGCACGTGGATGAACACGCGCAGCAAGGGCGCCACCTCCAGCGCCACCCGCGTCTTGCGCTCCGCCTCCACGAATTCCGCGATCACGCGCGCCTGTTCCGCCTCATCCTGCCCCGACAGATCAACGACCGTCAGCGGAACCCGCCCTTCGGCATGAACCAGCTGCATCGGCTCGTCGAAACGATCGAAGTCGAACGAGGTGCGCAGCACGGGATGGCGACGCGTCATCGCGTCGAGGGCCAGCCGCAGCTTGGCCTCGTCCCAGGCCGGCACGCCGAAGCGGTAGCTGAAGACGTCGTGGTAGATCGAGGCGTCCTCGGAAGCCTGCTGGTTGTGGTAGACCATCCCGCGTTGCAGGTAGGTCAGCGGATAGGCATCCTCGATGCCCGCCGGCAGGCGCGCCTGGTCGGCCGCGCTCAGGCTCAGCGCGGCGGCTTCCTGCGCCACGCTCACCTCGTCCAGCGTCAGCGCCTGGGCCAGATTGGCGATGCTCTGCCGCGTGAACAGATCGACCAGCGCGAACTCCAGCCCTTGCGCCTTCGCCTTCGACAGCACCGACACCGCACGGATCGAATCGCCCCCGACGGCGAAGAAGTTGTCGTGGATGCCGACGCGATCGAGGTGCAGCACCTGCGCCCAGATCGCCGCGAGCCGTTCCTCGATCGAGGTACGCGGCGCCACGTACTGCCGGGCATCCACCGTTTGCGCGGGGCGCGGCAGCGCCTTGCGATCGATCTTGCCGTTCGCCGTCAGCGGGAAGCGCTCGAGCGCGACGAAGGCCGCCGGCAGCATGAAGTCGGGCAGCGTGCGGGACAGTTCCGCGCGCAGATCGGCGACATCATGCTGAGCGTGTGCCGCGTCCGCGACGAAATACGCGACGAGCCGCTTTTCGCCAGGCTCGTCCTCTCGCGCCATCACCAGGGCCTCTCGCACCCCCGGCAAGGCCGACAACGCCGCCTCGATTTCCCCGAGCTCGATCCGGAAACCCCGGATCTTGACCTGCGTATCGATACGCCCCAGGTATTCCAGCGTGCCGTCCGGCAGGAAGCGCGCCAGGTCGCCGCTGCGGTACAGCCTCGCCTCGCCATCCTCGCTGAACGGATTGCGGATGAAACGCCGTGCCGTCAATTCCGGCTGGTTCAGGTAGCCGCGAGCCACGCCCGCCCCGCCGACGCACAGCTCCCCCGCCACCCCGATCGGCACCGGATTCAGGTTCGCGTCCAGCACATGGACCGACAGATCCGGGATCGGCCGCCCGATCCCCGCCGACGTTCCGCCACCTTCGGCGCTCAAGGGCCAATACGTCACGTGCACCGTCGTCTCGGTGATGCCGTACATGTTGACGAGTTGGCAATCGCGGTTGCGCGCATCCTCGTACCAGGGACGCAGCATTCCGACTTCCAGCGCCTCCCCGCCGAACACCACGTGACGCAGCTTGTGCTCGCGATCGCTCTCGGCCTGTGCCGCGATCAGCTGACGGAACGCGCTCGGCGTCTGGTTCAGCACCGTCACGCCGGTATCGCAAAGCAGCGCATAACACGCCTGCGGCGAGCGACTCGTCAGTTTCGGCACGATCACCAGCCGGCCGCCGTGCAGCAGCGCGCCCCAGATTTCCCAGACCGAGAAGTCGAAGGCGAACGAGTGGAACAGCGCCCAGGTGTCCTGAGGTCCGAAGCCGTACCACGCTTGCGTGGCCGCGAACAGCCGCGTCACGTTGCGGTGCTCGATCATCACGCCCTTCGGCTGCCCTGTCGAACCCGAGGTGTAGATCACATAAGCGAGGCTGCGCGCATTCAGCCCTTCCACCACCGGATTGTCGCTTGAGGCGTCGCTTTCGCCTGGCGCATCGATATCGATCACCGGCACCGTCAACCCGCCCAGCACCTCGCGCGTGCCGGCCTGCACCAGCACCGCCAGCGGCGCGCTGTCGCCCAGCGTGTAAGCAAGCCGCTCGGCCGGGTAAGCCGGGTCAAGCGGCACGTAACCGGCGCCGGCCTTCAGCACTCCCAGCAGCCCGGCGATCATGCCCGGGCCGCGCTCCACGCAGATCGCCACGCGATCGTCCGGCTTCACGCCCAGCCCGACCAGGCGATGCGCGACGCGATTGGCCCACGCGTTCAGCTCGCCGTAGCTCAGGCGCCGCCCCTCGAATTCCAGCGCGACCGCATCCGGCGTTTGTGCGGCACGGGCCTCGAACAGGCCATGAAGCGTGTCTTCGCGTTCAAATGCAGCCACGTCGCGATTCCAGGCTTCCAGCACCTGTTGCCGTTCATGCGCCGACAGCAGGTCGATGCGGTCATGAGCGGCTTGTGCATCGTGCGCAATTGCCTGCAAGGCATTCAGGTAATAAGCAAGGATCCGCTCGCCTTGTCCCGCCGACAAACGCGCCGGATCGATCTTGACGTCCACGGTCAGGCCGTCCGCCATATCGGCGAAATTGATCAGCAGCGCGAAATTGGTCGCCTCGAATGCATGCCAGTCGCGCGCCTCGAAGCCGGCATGCCGCCCCAGGGATTCGTAGACGTGGAAATTGACGTAGTTGAAGGCCACCTCGTACAGCGCGGTGCGATCGTTGTCGAGCTGGATCTGGAAGTACGGGTAATGGCGATGACGGATCACCTCCAGCTCGGTGCCGAAGGTCTGGCGGATCAGCTCGGCCCAGCTCGACGGCTTCAGTTCCTGGCGCAGCGGCAAGGTGTTCAGGAACAGGCCCAGCACCTTCTCGCCGTCGTCCTGCTCCTGGCGCACGTTCGACACCAGGCCGGTGGTGACATCCAATTTGCCCGACAGCATCGACAGCACCCGCAGGTGCGCGGCCAGCAGCACGCTGCGCATCGGCACGCCCAGTCCGTTCGCCACGCTCTGCAAGCTGGCGCGCAGGCTGTCATCGAGGGTCACGCGCAATTCGGGCCGCGCGATATCCGGTCCCGCACCGGGCTCCGCCGGCGGCAAGCCGCTGAACGAGTGGCCGGAGAGCGTGTTTCGCCAAAACTCGCGATGCGTCTCGGAGGCGAGTGCGCCGCGCTCGCTTTCCACCGCGCTGCGCGGGGTGCGTGCGAGCGGCGCCAGGGCAAGCTCGGACGCGTTGCCGTCGAGCAATTCCAGGTAGGCAGCGAACAGCTCGGTGTTGAGCGACGCCACGCTCCAGCCATCCAGGATCGCGTGGTGGAAGCTCAGCGTGTACTGGATCTCGTCGGCGCCTCGCACATGGATGAACACACGCAGCAAGGGCGCCACTTCCAGCGCCACCCGCGTCTTGCGCTCCGCCTCCACGAACTCCGCGATCACGCGCGCCTGTTCCGCCTCGCCCAGCCCCGACAGATCGATGACCGTCAGCGGAACCCGCCCTTCGGCATGAACCAGTTGCATCGGCTCGTCGAAACGATCGAAGTCGAACGAGGTGCGCAGCACGGGATGGCGACGCGTCATCGCGTCGAGGGCCAGCCGCAGCTTGGCCTCGTCCCAGGCCGGCACGCCGAAGCGGTAGCTGAAGACGTCGTGGTAGATCGAGGCGTCCTCGGAAGCCTGCTGGTTGTGGTAGACCATCCCGCGTTGCAGGTAGGTCAGCGGATAGGCATCCTCGATGCCCGCCGGCAGGCGCGCCTGGTCGGCCGCGCTCAGGCTCAGCGCGGCGGCTTCCTGCGCCACGCTCACCTCGTCCAGCGTCAGCGCCTGGGCCAGATTGGCGATGCTCTGCCGCGTGAACAGATCGACCAGCGCGAACTCCAGCCCTTGTGCCTTCGCCTTCGACAGCACCGACACCGCACGGATCGAATCGCCCCCGACGGCGAAGAAGTTGTCGTGGATGCCGACGCGATCGAGGTGCAGCACCTGCGCCCAGATCGCCGCGAGCCGTTCCTCGATCGAGGTACGCGGCGCCACGTACTGCCGGGCGTCCACCGTTTGCGCGGGGCGCGGCAGCGCCTTGCGATCGATCTTGCCGTTCGCCGTCAGCGGGAAGCGCTCGAGCGCGACGAAGGCCGCCGGCAGCATGAAGTCGGGCAGCGTGCGGGACAAGCCGGCACGTAGCGTTGCCGTGTCCGAAGCCGCCTCGGTATCGTCCACAACGAAATACGCGACGAGCCGCTTTTCACCGGGCTCGTCTTCCCGCGCCATCACCAGGGTTTCTCGTACGCCTGGCAAGGCCGACAACGCCGCCTCGATTTCCCCGAGCTCGATCCGGAAACCCCGGATCTTGACCTGCGTATCGATACGCCCCAGGTATTCCAGCGTGCCGTCCGGCAGGAAACGCGCCAGGTCGCCGCTGCGGTACAGCCTCGCCTCGCCATCCTCGCTGAACGGATTGCGGATGAAACGCCGTGCCGTCAATTCCGGCTGGTTCAGGTAACCGCGAGCCACGCCCGCCCCGCCGACGCACAGCTCCCCCGCCACCCCGATCGGCACCGGGTTCAGGTTCGCGTCCAGCACATGGACCGACAGATCCGGGATCGGTCGCCCGATCCCCGCCGGCGTTCCGCCGCCCTCGGCGCTCAAGGGCCAATACGTCACGTGCACCGTCGTCTCGGTGATGCCGTACATGTTGACGAGTTGGCAATCGCGGTTGCGCGCATCCTCGTACCAAGGGCGCAGCATTCCGACTTCCAGCGCCTCCCCGCCGAACACCACGTGACGCAGCTCGTGCTCGCGATCGCTCTCGGCCTGTGCCGCGATCAGCTGACGGAACGCGCTCGGCGTCTGGTTCAGCACCGTCACGCCGGTATCGCAAAGCAGCGCGTAACACGCCTGCGGCGAGCGACTCGTCAGTTTCGGCACGATCACCAGCCGGCCGCCGTGCAGCAGCGCGCCCCAGATTTCCCAGACCGAGAAGTCGAAGGCGAACGAGTGGAACAGCGCCCAGGTGTCCTGAGGTCCGAAGCCGTACCACGCTTGCGTGGCCGCGAACAGCCGCGTCACGTTGCGGTGCTCGATCATCACGCCCTTCGGCTGCCCCGTCGAACCCGAGGTGTAGATCACATAAGCGAGGCTGCGCGCATTCAGCCCTTCCACCACCGGATTGTCGCTCGACGCATCGCTTTCGCCTGGCGCATCGATATCGATCACCGGCACCGTCAACCCGCCCAGCACCTCGCGCGTGCCGGCCTGCACCAGCACCGCCAGCGGCGCGCTGTCGCCCAGCGTGTAGGCAAGCCGCTCGGCCGGGTAAGCCGGGTCAAGCGGCACGTAACCGGCGCCGGCCTTCAGCACCCCCAGCAGCCCGGCGATCATGCCCGGGCCGCGCTCCACGCAGATCGCCACGCGATCGTCCGGCTTCACGCCCAGCCCGACCAGGCGATGCGCGACGCGATTGGCCCACGCGTTCAGCTCGCCGTAGCTCAGGCGCTGCCCCTCGAATTCCAGCGCAACCGCGTCCGGCGTTTGCGCCGCACGGGCCTCGAACAGGCGATGCAGCGGCTCGTCCCGCTCGAACGCCGCCGGGCTCGCACTCCACGCCCGCAGACGCGCGAGCTCCCCAGCCGTCGGCAAGCGCAAGTCGGCAACCGGCACGCGCGCATCCTCGAGCACCTGCCCGAGCAACTGCTCGAAACGCGCGCCGATCGCCTCGACTTCCTCCTGCTCGAAGTAGGCGCGGTTGTACATGAAGTGAATCCACGCGTTCGCATCGAAGCGGTTCTCGCGGATATGCAGGGCCAGCGGCAGCTGCTCGTGCCCGTTCGAGCACATATGCACCTGCGCCGGGCTCTCGCCGAAACGCATGTCGTAATCGTCCCGCTCGTACGACACCGATATGTCGAACAACTGCGCGCGGCGCGCCTGCAGCAGCCCGAGCGAGCGGTTCAGCTCGCTGATCGGGAAGCGCTGATGACGGTAATCCTGCTTGAGCGTCTGGCCGAGCGACTTCAGCAGTTCGTCGAAGCGCTGCGCCGGATCGTAGCCCAGGCGCACCGCGCTGACGCCGGTGAACATGCCGGCCGTCTGCCGCATCCGCGCATTCGAGCGATTCAGGATCGGCAGGCCGATCGCCAGCTCGTCGCGCTGGGCGGTGCGCGAGAAATACACATGAAGCAGGCCGAGGATCACATGGAACGGCGTCGACTCGCAGCGCCGCGCGAAGGCGGCGATGCGATCGTAGAACGCGCGCGGCAGGCACAGCGCATGGTGCCCGCTCGGCGCGACCGGCCCGTCGAAGCGCTCGCGAGAACGCGGCGCGAACAGCGGATCGGGCACCGAACGGTACTTGTCGAGCCAGTAGGCGCGCTGCCGCTCGAACTGAGGCGACTCGCGAAACGCGCGATCCTGCTCGACGAACTCGAGATAGGACGGCGCATCGAGCTCCGGTTCCCGGCCCTGCGCCAGCGCGCTGTAGATCCGTGCCAGCGAATCGACCAGCAGGCCGATCGCCCAGCCGTCGACGATCAGGTGATGGAAATTCAGCGTGAACAAAAAGTTCGTCGCATCGATTCTCGCCAGCTCGAAGCGGAACAGGGGCCGGCCGTCGAGCGGAAACGATTCGGCCAGCCGCTGCCGGGCCCAGGCGATCGCCGCGGCATCCGGATCCGGCTCGGCCGAGAAATCGTGCAGGGGCACCTCGACCGTGAGGGTCTTCGCGACCGCCTGGCGCGGCAGCCCCTCCCCGTTCTCGCCCGGCACCAGCACCAGGCGCAGCGCGTCATGACGCGCCACCAGCAGGTTCACGGCGCGTTCGAAGCACGCCGCGTCGATGCTACCGGCGATTCGCGTGTACCCGCCGATCTTGTAGACCGGTGCATCGCCGTGCACGGCCTGGTCGAGCCAGATTTCTCGTTGCGCGGCCGTCAACGGATGCACTTCGCCCAGCAGGACTGTCTGGTTCACTGCGCTTTCTCCTTCATGCGACCAGCCTCGTGAAGCGCCAGGGACGCGCGGGCCGGTTCGCGGATTGCTTGTTCTCGATGACGTGCGCCAGGCACGCCCTTACATCGTCGTCGCGCCGGCCGCCGCGCGCGGGGCTTCGGCCTGCGCCATCGCGCATGACAGGTCCGGCGGCGGCGCCTGCTCCGCTTCGGCGCGCTCCAGCGCCGCGAGCCGCTCGACCGCCTCGATCACGCCGCGTGCCTTCACGATGGTTTCGTCGAATTCCTCGACGGGATCGGACAGCGCCGTGATCGCGCCGCCCACGCCCAGCCTCGCCCGGCCGCCCTGGATCGTCACCGAGCGGATCACGATGTTGAAATCGCACGCCCCCGACAGTCCAAGCCAGCCCAACGCACCCGAGTAGATGCCGCGCGGCCCTTCTTCGAGGCGATCGATGATCTCCATGGTCCGTTTCTTGGGCGCGCCGGTCATCGACCCGCCCGGGAACGCGGCGCGCAGGCATTCGAGGCCCGACACCTCCGCCTTCAGCGTGCCGCGAATGGTCGACACCAGCTGATGCACATGGGAATAGGTCTCGACGTCGAACAGCTTCGGCACGTGCACCGAGCCGAGCCGGCTGACCTGGCCGAGATCGTTGCGCAGCAGGTCGACGATCATCAGGTTCTCGGCGCGGTCCTTCTCGCTCGCCAGCAGGTCGTCGATCAGCGCCTGATCCTCCTCGGGCGTGCGCCCGCGCGGACGCGTGCCCTTGATCGGCTTCGCCTCGGCGTGACCGTGGCGGTCCACGCACAGGAAGCGCTCGGGCGAGGAGCCGACGTGCGAGAAATCGCCGATATCGAAATAGGCCGCATGCGGCGCCGGCGACAGCTCGCGCATCGCGCGATAGAGCGCGAAGGGGGAACCCTCGAACGGGAAGCTGACCAGGTTGGTGAGGCAGATCTCGTAGCTCTCGCCGTTGACGATCTCGGTCAGCGCCTCGCGGATCTTGGCGATATAGCTGGGCCGGTCGTGGCGTATCTCGGCGTGCCGGGCGATCCAGGCTTCCACCTCGGCCAGCGAGAGTTTCCTGCGCGGTGCGCCGGCCTGGGCGGAAGCCACCGCGCCGCCGGCGTCGGCCGGCGCGCTCAGGACCGCCTCGACCGTGTCGAACCAGGCCTCGGCACGTGCACGGGCGGCATCGCCGTCGACCAGATGCAGCAGCCAGGTCTTGCCTTCGAGATGGTCGATCGCCACCAGGCGAGTCGCGAACACGAAGGCCGCATCGTGCGTATCGGAACGCCAGGCCAGTGAGCCGCCGGTCTCGCCCTTCAGCTCGTAGCCGAACACGCCCGCGTAGCCGAGGTTGAAGTCGAAGGGCAGTTCGGGCGGCGCTTCGATCCTTCGCTCGATCAACTGCGTGTTGAGCCAGGCAAACAGGCTTTCCACCTCGATCGTCTCGCTTCGGCCTTCACGCGCGATCGTGAGCCGCCGCGCGTGCAGATCGTAGGTGAGGATCTCGCCCGAGGGGCCATGCGCGTCGCCCATGAAGCTGAAGCGCGAGAAGCCCGGTACCACCACGCTGCTCTCGAACATGAACGTGCCCGGCGAGCCCAGGAACACGCCGCGAAAAGCCTGCAAGGCATCCGCGCGCAGGTCCAGCGCCCGCCACTGAATCTGGAAGCGACCCATGATGGAAATTCCTTTCGACATGCCGGTGACTGAAGACGCGTTCCCTTCACGCATGCGATCCGCGGCGACACGGCAGCATGCCGCGTCGCGTCGTCGGGCATCGACGCGAACAGAACGGAAATCCTTGAAACGACGACGCGGCCAGGCCGCTCAGTACTTGCCGGATTGCTCGAGCTGGTCGAACAGGTCCTGCACGTTGCCCTCGAGAAAGCCTTCCTCGCCGGAGCGATGGATCAGCTCGAAGCTCATGCCGGTATTCGGGCAGCGCGAGGAAAATGCCTGGGTCAGGCCGCTGCCCTGGATCACCTTGGTGTCGAAGCCGAGCCCGCGGGCCTTCAGCGAATCGACGGCCGCCTCCACATCCTCGACCTCCATCGCGACGTGCGCGATGCCGACGCCGTAATGCTCGACCAGCTTCGAGACCTGCGATTCGGGCTCGGTGCCCTGGCACAGCACGAAACGGATGCCGTTCAGCTCCATTTCGGCGGATACCATGCCGGTACGCGCGCCCTTGATGTGACGGCGCTGCTTCAGCTCGAAACCGAGCACGTCGCGGAACAGCCGCACGCCCTCCTCGAGATCTTTCACCGCGAGCGCGATATGGTCGATGCGCTGGAAGGAAACGCTTGCGTCCGCGGTCTTGGAACCGGACGGCTCGCCCGGATCGGCGGCACGGATTGCGTGGGGAATACCTGCGTTCATAGGAATGCGTCCTGCGAAACGGAAGCGCGCCTGATCGGCGCGTACGAGCGCATGCCGTGGTCGGCTAGATAGGCCGGCCACGGCAATGCGGGCGGATGACTGGCAGGGGAATGGATGGGATCGCGGGAAAAGGCGCCGCGCGCAAGGCCAGGTTCGCGCGCCGTTCCGAACAATCGGATCGGCGAGTGCATGCGCGACGCAATCACGGCGCGGTTTTCCAATGCCACCTCAGTCCGCGTGATACGGACGAAATGAATGCATCGCGACCATGGTTTGCCCTCTCATATTTTCGTTAGCGACGCATTCAACAGTGACAAATTCGAACTGTCAATACAATCGATTCGATCGAATCGATTATGCAAACGAGCGCGTGTGTTTGGGAGAGGCGTCCGCTTTATTTTGCCGTACCGCGGCAAGCCGCGCAGTCGGGCGCCAAGACCTTGCCGGCCGGGCCTCGCAAGTTTGTCCAGCGCGATTACAAGAATTTTCAGTAGCGGAATTGAAATAAATGGCGAGAGTTCGCGCTAAGAATTATTCAGATTTTCTTGAGCTTGTTTGAGGATGTTTTGTTATTCCACCGATTGATACCGATTGTCTCCATTCGGGAATGGAAACTGCGTTTCCCTGCTTAATATCGTCGACATCGACTCATAACACAATGAGTCGCGCTCAACTACCGAGCGGCATCCCGCGAGGCACGATATCCCGCCATTTCCTCTTCGAGCCAGCCGGCGAACGTGACGAGCGGCGCCGAATCCTGTTTCTGCTCCGGATACAGCAGATAGGTTTTCTGGGCATTGACCGTCGCGTAATCGCCCACGCGCACCAGCCGCCCGTCCCTCAGCTCCGTTTCGATCAGCAGGCGCGGCAGCAAGGCCAGCCCGAGCCCGGCCACGGCGGCCTGGATCGCCATGATGAAGAAGTCGAAGAAATGATCGCCGCCATGCGGCTCGGCGCGCGGCATCGCGGCGGCCTCGGCCCAGTTCATCCAGGCGCCGGGCAGGTCGCGCGCATGAATCCACGGCATCGCGGCGATCCGGGCCGGGTCGGCCTCGACGCGGCCCGGCGCGGCCACGATCCAGAGTTCGTCGTCGGCGATCAGCACGCGGCCGGCCAGGCCCGGCAACAAGGTCTTCTCGAAGTGGATCGCGGCGTCGAAATTGAGATCCTGGAAATAGGTCGCCTGATCGCGGCCGGTCAGGCGTAGCTGGATATTGGCGTGGCGCGCGTGAAAGCGCGGCAGCCGCGGCACCAGCCATTGCGCGCCGAAGGTCACGCCCACCGCCACGCGAAGCGTGGAGCGCTCGCCTTGCGCGAGCAACTGCTGGGTGTCCTGGCGGATCTGCTCGAGATGCAGGCGGATACGGTGGGCATAATCGGCGCCGGCCTCGGTCAGCACCAGCCGCTGGCTGACCCGCCGGAACAGCTCCACGCCGAGGCTGGCCTCCAGCTCGTTGACCTTCTTGCAGATCGCGCCATGCGTGAGCTGCAGCTCGGCGGCGGCCTTCGAGAAACTCTGGTGCCGCGCCGATGCCTCGAAGGCCTGCAAGGCGGTCAGACTGGGAATGCCTCGACGCAGCGACACGGCTCGTCCTCCGGAAAATCGAGCCTCATTTTAGCGCCATGCTTGCTTCGAAGGCGCGCTGCTTCGGTCGATCGAGCACGATGGCCAGCGCCGAGCCGATCGTCATCGCCACCGCGATGGCGATGAAGGCGAGCCGGAAGGTGCCGGTCGTGTCGCGCACCCAGCCGATGAAATACGGCATCAGGAAGCCCGAGGACACGCCGATGCTGGTGATCAGCGCGATGCCGGCCGCCGCCGCGCGATCGGTGAGGATGCGCGTCGGCAACTGCCAGAAGGTCGAGATGCTGCAGAAGCAGGCGGTGGTGCCGACCGCGAGCACGGCCACCGTCGCCAGCGGCGAGGCCAGGTACAGCGCGCTGGCCAGCGTCACCGCCGACAGCATCAAGGGCCCCGCCACATGGCCGGCATGCACGCGCCGGCGCGATACCAGGCGGCCCCAGGCCAGCACGCCCACCACCGCCACCGCGAACGGCACGGCCGAGATCAGGCCGATCCGCGTGAGCGAGAGGTGAGCGCTGCCGCTGAAGGTCTTCACCACCTGGGGGAGGAAATACAGGAGTCCGATAATTCCCGAGTTGATGCCGAAATAGACCAGGCCCAGCGCCCAGACCTTCGGATTGCCGAGCGCCTTGCGCGCGCTGTCGGGCTGCACCGCTGCGGCCGCGCTTTCCTGTTCGGCGGCCAGTGCCGTGCGCAGGCGAGCGTGGTCGGCCTCGCCGAGCCCGCGCCAGGCATGCGGGCCGTCGGGCAGCCAGAACCAGGCCACCACGCCGAGCAGCATCGCCGGCACGCCCTCCAGCAGGATCATGGCGCGCCAGCCGGTGATGCCGAACACGCTCGCGTGCTCCATGATCCAGGTCGACACGGGCGCGCCGAGCATGCCCGTGAGCGGGATCGACATGGTGAACAGCGACATCATCCAGACGCGGTTGCGCGCCGGCATCCACAAGGTCAGGTAATAGACCATGCCCGGATAGAGCCCGGCCTCGAAGGCGCCGAGCAGGAAGCGTGCCGCGTAGAGCCAGTGCGCGTTCGGCACGAAGCTGGTGAGCGAGGACAGCAGGCCCCAGCTCAGCAGGATGCGCGTCATCCAGCGGCGCGCGCCGTAGCGATGCATGAACAGGTTGCTCGGCACCTCGCAGAGGATGTAGCCGAGGAAGAACAGGCTGGCCGACAGCCCGTATTGCGCCGCGCTCATGCCGAGCTCGGCGTTCATGGTCAGCGCCGCGTAGCCGACGTTGGCGCGATCGAGCTGGTTGGCGACGTACATCAGCACCATCAGCGGGCCGATCCGCCACGCGATGCGTTTCATCAGGTCGGGCGGCAGCGCGGGCTGCGTGTCGTGGGTAGCGGCCATGGGCGGGTCCGGTGGCTGGGTCGGTGGGCAGACGGGCGCACGCCGGGAGCGGGCGCGTCGCGCGGCTCGGGGCTGGCCCTGCCGCGTCGATGTCATTTAGCACCGGCCGAATTTCCATGGCAATCCACGAAAAGTCACCAGCCTGTGACGCTTCGGCATGATGCGCCGGCGCCTGTGAAAAAAGCTCACACGCGCTTGCCCAATCGTCGCTTTACGCTGGCGAGCGCGGCGCCGGAGAATGCATCCATCGAGGGCCTGTGACGCCCGCCGCCCCATCCTCCCCATTACCCGAAGGCCTCGCATGACAGCAGCGGACCCGAACGACTACCAGATCCCCACCCCGATCGGCGGCGCCCTGCCGGTTCCTCATGCCTATTCGACGATCGAGGCCGAGCGCCGCCACCGCAAGCTCAAGCTGGCCGCCGCGTATCGATTGCTGGCGCGCTTCGGGCTGACCGAGGGCATCGCCGGCCACGTCACGGCACGCGACCCCGAGCATCACGATCGTTATTGGGTCAACCGCTACGCGCAGCATTTCTCGACGGTCCATCCCGACGACCTGATCTGCATCGACGACGACGGCCGGGTCCATCACGGCGACGGCCCCGTCAACGCGGCCGCGGTGGCGATCCATTGCGGCATCCACGGCACCATCGCCTCGGCGGTGGCCGCCGTGCACACGCATACCACCTACGGCCGCGCCTTCGCCGCGCGCGAGCGGCTGCTCGCGCCGATCAACCAGGAAGCCTGCCTGTTCTTCGAGAACCACGTGGTGTTTCGCGGCGACGTGGTGGTGCTCGCCACCGACGAGGGCCGCCGCATCGCGCAAGCCATGGGCGATTGCAAGGCCGCGATCCTGCTCAACCACGGGCTGCTGACGATCGGCTCGAGCGTGGATTCGGCCGTCTACCGCTTCATCGCGATGGAGCGCTGCGCGCAGGTGCAGTTGCTGGCCGAGGCGGCCGGCCCGATCGAGGTGCTGGGCGACGAGGAGGCACGCGGCATCCGCCGCCATCTCGCTTCCGATTACGTGGCCTGGCTGGGCTTCCAGGGCCTGTACGAGCAACTGCTGCGCGAGCATGCCGACCTGCGCGCCTATGCCGAGGCGATTGCGCTATGAAACCAGCGGCATGCCCGGCGCCGCCGTTTCGCGCTTCATGCCGTGAACAGGCGCGCGCCGGGCATCGCCAAGCCCAGGCTCAACCCCGCCCCCAGCCCACCTCGCCCAGGAAGGCCAGCATCTCGCGATTGACCTCGGCGGGCCGCTCCTGCTGGGTCCAGTGCCCGCAACCAGGCAGGCGCACCGTGCGCGCCAGGCGCGGCACCCACCGCGCCTGCGCCTCCAGCAAGGCCGAATTGCCCTTGAAGGCCAGCACCAGATCGCGCTCACCGGCGATATAGAGCGCCGGCACCTCCACCTTGCGCCCCTCGAAGGCAGCCAGCGTCTGCCAGTTGCGCTCGATATTGCGGTACCAGTTCAGCGGGCCGCGAAAGCCGTTGCGCGCGAAGGCGGCCGTGTAGACGTCGACATCCGCCTCGCCGAGCCAGGCCGGCAGCACCGCCGGCCCCGAATACGGCAGCCGGCCCGTGCGCGGCACCATGCCCGGCCGGCGCGGCGGCTCGCCCTCGGCCGGCGGCGGCATGTCCCCGCTGGTGGCGAACAGCAGGCCGCGCAGGTAGCCGCGCGTGTCGCGCTCGTAGTCGGCCTCGGCCACGCCGGGCTCCTGGAAATAGAGCTGGTAGAACACCTCGTGCTCCGTCTCCGGCAGCTTGCGCGAGGTGCTGACCTGGCCGCGCGGGATGAAGGGCACGCTCAGCGCGATCACGGCCGGAAAGCGATCGGCGCGCAGCAGCGCGGCATGCCAGGCCACCACCGCGCCCCAGTCGTGCCCGGCCACCGCCGCCGATTCGATGCCCAGCGCATCGAGCACGCCCACCAGGTCGCCGACCAGGCGCAGCACCGTGTAGTCCTCGATCCCGGGCGGGCTGTCGCTCTCGCCGTAGCCGCGCATGTCGAGCGCGATCGCCCGGTAGCCGGCCGCGGCCAGCGCCGGCAACTGGTGGCGCCAGGAATACCAGCATTCGGGGTAGCCATGGCAGAGCAGGACGGCCGGGCCCTCGCCTTGTTCGACCAGATGAAGGCGAACGCCGTCGACACTCAGCTCGCGATGAATGAGATCGCTCACGCGCACACTCCTTGGGAAACGGGGACGGGCGCCCAGTATGTCATCGCTCGCGCCCACCCGGGGCCGGGCCGGCCGAAGCCCGCCGCAGTCGCCCGAAGCCGGCAGATTCTGGCCGATGCTGGCCGTCAGCTTTTTGTCATGTCACGATGGCCGCCGGCTCGTTTCCTCATCGGTTTTTCCGCGCATGTCCGCCTCCTCGCTTCCCGTCGCCGTGCTCGGCGGCGGCATCATCGGCAGCTGTGCCGCCGCCTACCTGCGCCGCGCCGGCCACGAGGTGCTGCTGATCGATCGCGGCGACCCGCGCGAGGCCGCCTCGTTCGGCAATGCCGGCTGCCTGAACGGCTCCTCGATCGTGCCGGTCGCGATGCCTGGCGTGCTGCGCCACGTGCCGCATTGGCTGCTCGATCCGGAAGGCCCGCTGGTGCTGCGCTGGCGCTACCTGCCGCGCCTGCTGCCCTGGCTCGCGCGCTTCGTGGCGGCAGGCTCGCCCGAGCGCGTGGCCGCCCAGGCCGGCGCCCTGCGCAGGCTGATCGCCGGCAGCGTCGAGGCCTACCGCGCGCTGGCCGCCGAAGCCGGGCTGGGCGAACTGTTCGAGCAACGCGGCCACCTGGTCGCCTACACCAGCGAGCAAGGCCATGCCGGCGATGCCTACGCGATGTCCCTGCGGGACGCGAACGGCATCGCCGTCGAGGAGGTGCCGCGCGCGGCGCTGCGCGAGCTGGAGCCCGATCTTGCCGAGGGCTTCCTGCGCGCGCGGCTGATCCGCGAAACCGGGCACCTGAGCGACCCCGGCGTCTTCGTCGAGGGCCTCAAGCGCGACCTGCTCGCACGCGGCGGCAGAATCGTCGACGCGCAGGTGCTCGGCGTGATCGACAACGGCGCCCGGCTCACCGGCATCGCCACCAGCGCCGGCACCTTCGAGGTGAGGGGCGCGGTGGTGGCGCTGGGCGCGTGGTCGGCGCGCCTCGCGGCCCGGCTCGGCGATCGCGTGATGCTCGACACCGAGCGCGGCTACCACCTGGAGGTGCCGCAAGCGGCGGCCGGCCCGCGCATCCCGACGCTGTGGTCCGAGGCGAAGATCTTCAGCACGCCGATGGCCGGGCGCGTGCGCTGCGCCGGCACGGTGGAGTTCGCCGGGCTCGACGCGCCGCCCGACTGGCGCCGCTGCACGCTGCTGGCGCGCCAGTTGCGGCGCATGTACCCGGCGCTGGGCGCGGCCCCCGAGCAGGCGGCCGGGCAGGCCGAGCTGCGCTGGATGGGCCGCCGCCCCAGCACGCCCGATTCCCTGCCGGTGATCGGCCGCGCCGCGCGCTTCGAGAACGCCGTGTACGCCTTCGGCCATGGCCATATCGGCCTGACCGCCGGCGCGCCGACCGGCCGCCTGGTCGCGCAACTGCTGTCCGGCGAGCGCCCCTCGATCGATCTGGCGCCGTTCTCGGCGGCGCGCTGGCGCTGAAGCGCGAGCGCAGCCACACCCGCGCCGAGGCTGCTATCGTCGAATCGCTGCGAAGCAAATCCGGATTCCTTGGTTGGGAACGCGCGCGCGCCATGCGAGCCTAGCTGGTTTCGACCAACCCGCCCGGGCGCGCCCCTCGACGATGACAGGAAAGCCGATCCGCCTGAACGCGTTCAACATGAACTGCGTCGGCCACATCAACCATGGTCTGTGGACGCATCCGCGCGATCGTTCCACCGACTACCGCTCGCTCGCCTACTGGACCGACCTCGCCCGCCTGCTCGAACGCGGCCTGTTCGACGGGCTGTTCATCGCCGATATCGTCGGCGTCTACGACGTCTATGGCCAGTCGCTCGACCTGACGCTGCGCGAGTCGATCCAGTTGCCCGTCAACGACCCGATGATGCTGGTCTCGGCGATGGCCGCCGCCACGCAGCACCTCGGCTTCGGCATCACCGTGAACCTGACCTACGAGGCGCCCTACCTGCTGGCCCGGCGCTTCTCGACGCTCGACCACCTGAGCGGCGGCCGGATCGGCTGGAACATCGTGACGGGCTACCTCGACAGCGCGGCGCGCGCGATGGGCCTGGCCGGCCAGATCGAGCACGACGAACGCTACGACCGCGCCGACGAGTACCTGGAAGTGGCCTACAAGCTGTGGGAAGGCAGCTGGGAAGACGGCGCGGTGCGCCGCGACCGCGAGGCGCGCGTGTTCGCCGATCCGGCCAAGGTGCACCGCATCCGCCATCGCGGCCGCTTCTACGAGGTCGACGGCTACCACCTCGCCGAACCCTCGCCGCAGCGCACGCCGGTGCTGTTCCAGGCCGGCTCCTCGGGGCGCGGCCAGCAGTTCGCGGCGCGCCATGCCGAATGCGTGTTCGTGTCGAGCGGCAGCCGCGCCGGCACGCGCAAGCTGGTGGCCGAGCTGCGCCGCCAGGCGGCCGAGGCCGGGCGCGATCCGGCCGGCCTGAAGATCTTCATGGGCGTGACGGTGATCGTCGGGCGCACCGAGGCCGAGGCGCGCGAGAAGTTCGCCGAGTACGCGCGCCACGCCAGCCCCGAGGCCGGCCTCGCGCATTTCGCGGCCGGCAGCGGCATCGATTATTCGCGCTTCGATCTCGACGACGTGATCGCGCCCGACGGCACGAAAAAACCGCGCGGCATCGAATCCTCGGTGCAGCGCGTCACCGACGGCCGGCCCGATTTCACGGTGCGCGACCTGCTCGGCCAGATGGCGCTGGGCGGGCGCTACGCGACCATCGTCGGCGACGCCTCGCAGGTGGCCGACGCGCTGATCGGCTGGATCGACGAGACCGATATCGACGGCTTCAACCTGGCGCGCACGGTTACGCCGGAGAGCTACGAGGATTTCATCGAGCTGGTGATCCCCGAGCTGCAGGCGCGCGGCCGCTACAAGACCGCCTATGCCGAGGGCACGCTGCGCGAGAAGCTGTTCGGCGGCGCGGCCACGCTGCCGGCATCCCATGCGGGCGCGGCTTATCGCCCGCAGCCCGAAGCCGCCGCCGCGCGTTGATGCCGGCCCTCCCTCCGACGCGATAAGCGCGATTCCACTGCTCGAGCACCACCCCCGCCAAACCGGGAATCGATATCTGAATTGATTGGTTTGGCGGGGATTCGACGCTCCCTACACTCGTCATGTCTTGTCATGACAAGTTGACCATGTCGAAAACCAACCTGGTGCCGCTGTCCCCGCAACCGCTCTACGAACAGATCAAGGACACGCTGCGCGCGCGCATCCTCGACGGCAGCTACCCGCCCCACAGCCGCATGCCTTCCGAAAGCGAACTGTGCGCGATGTACGGCGTGAGCCGCATTACCGTGCGCCAGGCGCTCGGCGATCTGCAGAAGGAAGGCCTGGTGTTCCGCCTGCACGGCAAGGGCACCTTCGTGTCGAAGCCGAAGGCGTTCCAGAACGTCGCCTCGCTGCAGGGCTTCGCCGAGGCGATGTCGTCGATGGGCTACGAGATCGTGAACCAGCTGCGCAGCTTCGGCATCGTCAAGGCCGATCGCCACGTGGCCGCCAGGCTGAACCTGCCCGAGGGCGCCAGCGTGGCCGAGATCCACCGCGTGCGCCTGCTCAACCGCGAGCCGGTCTCGCTCGAGATCACCTGGGTGCCGGAGGCGCTCGGCAAGCGCCTGGCCGGCGCCGACCTCGTCACGCGCGACATCTTCCTGATCCTGGAGAACGACTGCGGCGTGCCGCTCGGTCATGCCGACCTGTCGATCGACGCGATCCTCGCCGACGACGACATCGTCGAGGCGCTGCGCGTGGAAGACGGCAGCCCGGTGCTGCGCATCGAGCGCCTGACGCACGACGAGGCCGGCGCGCCGATCGATTACGAACACCTGTATTTCCGCGGCGACGCCTTCCAGTACCGGCTGCGCGTCGATCGCAGGAAACCGCATGAACACCGGAGGACCTCGTGATGAATACCCAAGTGCTCGACTACGACCTGGTGGTGGTGGGCGGCGGCACCGCCGGCCCGATGGCCGCGATCAAGGCCAAGGAACGCAACCCGGCGCTGCGCGTGCTGCTGCTGGAGAAGGCCGGCGTCAAGCGCAGCGGCGCGATCTCGATGGGCATGGACGGCCTGAACAATGCCGTGATCCCCGGCCACGCCACGCCCGAGCAGTACACGCGCGAGATCACCATCGCCAACGACGGCATCGTCGATCAATCGGCCGTGCATGCCTACGCGAAGCACAGCTACACCACCATCGAGCAGCTCGATCGCTGGGGCGTGAAGTTCGAGAAGGACGGCAACGGCGACTACGCGGTCAAGAAGGTCCATCACATGGGCGCCTACGTGCTGCCGATGCCCGAGGGCCACGACATCAAGAAGATCCTCTACCGGCAGTTGAAGCGCGCGCGCATCGCGATCACCAACCGCGTGGTCGCCACCCGCGTGCTGACCGACGCGCAGGGGCGCGCCGCCGGCGTGCTGGGCTTCGACTGCCGCACCGCGCAGTTCCAGGTGATCCGCGCCAAGGCCGTGATCCTCTGCTGCGGCGCGGCCGGGCGGCTCGGCCTGCCCGCCTCGGGCTACCTGATGGGCACCTACGAGAACCCGACCAACGCCGGCGACGGCTACGCGATGGCCTATCACGCCGGCGCCGCGCTGGCCAACCTGGAGTGCTTCCAGATCAATCCGCTGATCAAGGACTACAACGGCCCGGCCTGCGCCTACGTGACCGGGCCGCTGGGCGGCTTCACCGCCAACGGCCAGGGCGAGCGCTTCATCGAGTGCGACTACTGGAGCGGCCAGATGATGTGGGAGTTCTACCAGGAACTGCAGAGCGGGCGCGGCCCGGTGTTCCTGAAGCTCGACCACCTGGCCGAGGAAACCATCCGCAACATCGAGCAGATCCTGCACACCAACGAGCGGCCCAGCCGCGGCCGTTTCCATGAAGGGCGCGGTACCGACTACCGTCATCAGATGGTGGAGATGCATATCTCCGAGATCGGTTTCTGCAGCGGCCACAGCGCCTCGGGCGTGTATGTGGACGAGCATGCGCGCACCACCGTGCCGGGCCTCTACGCCGCCGGCGACATGGCCGCCGTGCCGCACAACTACATGCTCGGCGCCTTCACCTACGGCTGGTTCGCGGGCGAGCACGCGGCCGAGGACATCGCCGGGCGCGAGCTGGCGCCGCTCGACCAGGAACAGGTGGCGGCCGAGCGCGAGCGTGTGCTGGCGCCGCTGCATCGCGAGCACGGCCTCGCGCCGAACCAGGTCGAGTACAAGCTGCGCCGCATAGTGAACGACTACCTGCAGCCGCCCAAGGTCACGCGCAAGATGGAGATCGGCCTGCAGCGCTTCGAGGAAATCGGCGCCGACATCGAGGCGATCAAGGCCACGCACCCGCACGAGCTGATGCGCGCGGCCGAGGTGCGGGCGATCCGCGATTGCGCCGAGATGGCCGCGCGCGCCTCGCTATTCCGCACCGAGAGCCGCTGGGGCCTCTATCACCATCGCGTCGATTTCCCCGAGCGCAACGACCGCGACTGGTTCTGCCACACGCACCTGAGCCGCGACGACCAGGGCCGCATGAGAAGCGAGAAGCGCGCCGTCGAGCCTTACGTGGTGCCGGTCTCCGACGCGGAGCTGGGCGCGTATTCGCAGTTGCGGATCCGCGAGCGCGCCACCGCTAACGCCACCGCTAACGCCACCGCCAACGCAACCGCCAACGCAACCGCCGGCGCCGACGCTCACGCCGCCCCCGCCCTCAGCTGAGAACCCCGACCATGCCGACCACCCCGCACGACATCCTCCAGCGCAGCAGCGCCCCCGTGACCATCGACGAGGCGCTGTGCATCGCCGAGAAGGGCTGCACCGTCTGCGTCGACGTCTGCCCGCTCGACCTGCTGGCGATCGACACCTCGAAGGGCAAGGCCTACATGCAGTTCGACGAGTGCTGGTACTGCATGCCCTGCGAACGCGATTGCCCGACCGGCGCCGTCAAGGTCGAGATCCCGTACCTGCTGCGCTGAACGCGGCCCGCCACCTCCACGCTCCCTCGCCCCCGCAAGACCGATGACCGACATGCCCCCGATCCACCCCACCGACCTGCCGGCGCTGGCCGCCGGTGTCGATCCCGCCGCGCGGCCGCTGCTGGCGCGCGCCGCCGATCCCGACCCGGCCGTGCGCCGCATCGCCGTGTTCGAGCTGGCCGATCTCGGCGATCCCGAGCTGGTGCCGGCCTTCCTCGCCCTGCTCGGCCATGACGCCGACGCCGCGGTGCGCCGCGAGGCGGCCCTGGCGCTGGCCGCCTGGGAGCAGCCCGGGGCGATCGAGGCGCTGTGCGCGGCCCTGCTCGACGCCGATGCCGGCGTGCGCGAGGCCGCCGCGCAAAGCCTGTCGGAGCTGAAGGACCCGGCTTCCGGCGACACGCTGCGCCGCTGGGCCGGCCGGCCCGAACCCTTCGTGGCGCGCGCCGTGCTGCGCGCCCTGCGCGAGCTGCGCCACGCCGATGCCTACGAGCCGGCGCTGGCCGCGCTCGATTCGGACGACGCCGAGTTGCGGCTGGAAGCGGTGGCGGTGCTGGGCTGGCTCAAGGACCCGCGCGCGCTGCCCGCCATCGCCGTGCTCGCGACCGGCGATACGCGGGCCGAGGTGCGCCGCGCCGCGGCGGGCGCGCTCGGCTTCAGCGGCGACCAGCGCGATGCCGGGCCGGTGGTCGAGGCCCTGCTGGCGGCGCTGGGCGATCCGGCCTGGCAGGTTCGCGAGGAAGCGGCGACCACGCTCGGCAAGCTGCGCGCGGCCGCCGCCGTGGCCGCGCTGGGCGCCGCGCTCGAGGATCCCTACTGGCAGGTTCGCCTGCGCGCGACGCGCGCGCTCGGCTTGATCGGCGAGCGCTCGGCCGGCGCCGGCATCGCCGCGCTGCTCACGCACGCGATCAGCAACCTGCGCAAGGAAGCCGCGCTGGCGCTCGGCGAGCTGCGCGATCCGGCCTGGCTGGAAGCGCTGGGCGCCGCGCTGGAGGATGGCGACCCCGAGGTGCGCAAGGCGGTGAGGATCGCGATCCGGCAGATCGAGCAAGCCCGGCCATGAATGCCATGCCGAGCGAATTGCGCAGCGATGCGGCGACGCGCACGCTGAGCCTGGTCTGGCAGGACGGCACCCGCGGCCGGCTGGGCCATGCCGCCTTGCGCGAGGCCTGCCCTTGTGCCGGCTGCCGCGCCGCCCGGCTGGCCGGCACGCCGCCCAAGGCGGCACCGAACCTCAGGCTGACGGCCATCGAGCCGATCGGCTACGGCGTGCAACTGGTGTTCGACGATGGCCACGATCGCGGTATCTTCCCCTGGCCCTACCTGGCGGCGCTGGCCGCCGACGCCGCGACGGCCTGAACCAGCCGACGCCGCACCCGGACCGCCGCTACACCATCGGCGCGCCGATCCCGGCGGCATCGTGGATCAGCCCCATCAGCCGGCCCATCGCCGGCGCGCTCACGCGCGTGCGGCCCGCCACGGTCTGGTGCACCACCACCATGTCGTTGAGCGGATCGACGATCAGGTATTGCCCGCCATGCCCCTCGGCCCAGAACGCGCCGGGCGGCAGCTTCAGCCCGGCCGCGCCGCTGTCGGGCAGGCCGGCCCACCACAACCAGGCATATTCGGCGTCGCCGCCGCGCGTGGGCGAGACGCCGGTGGTGCTCTCGGCCACCCAGGCCGCCGGCACGATCGCGCGCTGCCGCCACTGGCCGCGGCGCAGGTAGAGCAGGCCGAAGCGCGCCAGGTCGCGCGCGCTCATGTGCAGCGGATAGGCCGGGTGGATCGAATCGGCGCCGCGCACGTAGCGGCCGTCGCGCGCCCGGTAGTCCTGCATGCCGATCGGCGTGGCGATGCGCTGCGCGAAGCTGTCGAAGATCGAGGCGCCCACCGCGTGCTCGTAGATCGTGCCGAGCACGTTGAAATCCCAGTTGTTGTAGTACCAGAAGCTGCCCGGCGCATGGCTGCCGCGCGCCGGCCGCAGGCGCTTCTCGGCGGCCGTCTCGTAGAGCGCCGGGTGGTAGACGCCCGAGCGCGCCTGCAGCAGCTCGCGCACGGTGGCCTGCTTCTCGGCCTGGCTCAGGGCCGGTGGCCGGTCGTCGATGCCGAGGCTGCCCAGGGTGGCGTCCAGGTCGATCTTGCCCTCGGCCACGGCGATCCCGATCAGCGCGCTGAGCAGGCTCTTGCGCACCGAGTTGATCTCGCGGCGCGCCGCGATCTCGCCGAAGCTGTCGACCACGCGGCCGTGCTGGACGATCAGCAGCGAGGCGGTGCCGATCGAGGCCGCGTAGGCGTGAACGTCGTCGAGATCGTCGGGCGACCAGCCCAGCTTGTCGGGATCGATGCGCTCCCATTCGGCGCCGGGCCAGACCGGCGGATCGGCCAGATCGGCCAGGCTCGGCGCGCTGGCCTGGCTCGCCGGCGCGGCCGCGGAAGCGGCAGCCGCGGCTGAAGGCAAGGCGGCGGAAGCGTCCGCGGCATCGCCGGCGGCGGGTGCCGCGGCCAGCGCCAGCGGCGGCGCGCCGGCCAGCCCGGCGACCGTCAGGGCCAGGAACTGCCTGCGGCTGATCTTCACGTCGGTCTCCTCGGCAAGCATGGGTGCGCCCCGGCGGGCGGCGCCGGGATCAGGGTTGTTCACGCGTAGCGGACGGCAGGAATCCGTCGCCGTGGCCGCGGCATCGACTGTCGCACAAAAACGTCAGCATACGACAGCGCGATCCATCGAGTTTTCCCAAGGATTTCCACGGCGATGCGCAAGGACGCGCCGCGCTGTCACAAAAGTTGCACGCGCACCCGCTTTCGACAGCATTCCGACAGAATCGGCGGCCCCGCGTCCGCGCGGCCGGCCGCCGGCGCGAAACCATCCAATCGTGCTTTCGATTCCTCGCATGATCGTTTCGCCCGCGCTGGTCGGCCTGGCGGGCTTCGAGGCGGCGTATCCGAGCCAGCTTTCGGGCGGCATGGCGCAGCGCGTGGCGATCGCGCGCGGGCTGGTGAACCGCCCGCGCCTGCTGCTGCTCGACGAGCCGTTCGGCGCGCTCGATGCACAGACGCGCACGCGCATGCAGCACGAACTGCAGCGGATCTGGGAACAGGAGCGCATCACCATGATCCTGGTCACGCACGACGTGGACGAGGCGGTCTGGTTGGGCGAGCGCGTGATCACCATGGCGCCGCGCCCGGGCCGCATCGCGCGCATCACCGAGGTCGCGCTGCCGCGTCCGCGCGAGCGGCATGGCAGCGCCTTCGCCCGGCTGCGCGACGGCATCCTCGCCGAGCTCGGCGACGACGAGGCCGCCGCGCGCACGGCGACGCCGCCGCGCGAGGCGCCACGGCCGGCAGGCGGCTGGCGGCTCGCCTGGTAGGCGCGGCGCTTCATCGCCACGCATCACCGCCACGCTTGGTCGCCGCGGCGATATGGATTGCCTCGATTCGCGAGCTATCGATACGAGGATTCGTCAGTTCAGTTTTGCGCTCGCGGCTGCTTGAATAGCCGAACCGATCCCCACCCACCGAAGGAGAGCTTCCGATGTCCGACGTGCAGATTGCCCACTCGTCCCCGCGTGCCGCGCCCTTGTCCGCCCGTGCCGCCGATACGCCGCTCGCGCTGCGCCGCGTGGTGCGCCGCGCCACCCACGGCGACGTGCCGGTCAGCGTGGACGGGCGCCACAGCGTGGTGCTCAAGGGCCCCGGCGCCACCCTGCAATGACGCGGCGGGCAGGCGGCCCGGGCGCCAGGCAGCGTCGCCTGGCCGCTCCCGCCTGGCGCCGGCCGGCGCTGGGCTGCCGCGCCTCGATTGCCGCCGGCGGCCCGGCGCGGCCGGCACCGACCGAGCCTCGCCACCAAGCCGGCGACGACGCCCCATCCGCTGGCGGCCCGGCGCCGCGCCTCGACAGGAGACACCGCATGAACCAGGCCCTATCCTCATCGCTCGCCGTGATTCCGCTGTCCGCCCACATCGGCGCGGAAATCCGCGGCGTGGACCTCACCGGCCCCTTGTCGGCGGCCGAGATCGCGGGCATTCGCGAGGCGCTGCTGAAGTGGCGCGTGATCTTCTTCCGCGAACAGTTCCTGAACCACCAGCAGCACGTGGCCTTCTCGGCGCAGTTCGGCGAGCCGACCGTCGGCCATCCCGTGTTCGGCTACGTGGAAGGCCATCCGGAAATCTATTCGATCGCCAAGTTCCGCCAGGCCACGCGCTACGAAGGCGCGCCGGTGCGGCGCCCCTGGACCGGCTGGCACACCGACGTGACAGCCGCCGTCAATCCGCCCTGGGCCTCGATCCTGCGCGGCGTGACGATCCCGCCCTACGGCGGCGACACGCAATGGACCAACCTGGTACGCGCCTACGAGACGCTCTCGCCGCCGATCCAGCGGCTGGTGGACGGGCTGCGCGGCATCCACCGCTTCACGCCGCCGCCCGGCGCCGCCGCCACGCGCGACTATGCCGAGGCCGTCGAGCGACGCAGCCTGGTGAGCGAACATCCGCTGGTGCGGATCCATCCCGAGACCGGCGAACGCGCGCTCTACGTGAGCCCGAGCTTCTTGAAGTCGATCGTCGACGTCACGCCCACCGAGAGCCAGGCGATCCTCGAACTGCTGTGGGAACACGTGACGCGTCCCGAATTCACGGTGCGCTTCAAGTGGGAGCCGCGCAGCCTGGCGTTCTGGGACAACCGCTCGACCGCGCACCTGGCGCCCTCCGACATCTTCGATCTCGACTTCGACCGCCAGCTCTACCGCACCACCCTGGTGGGCGACGTGCCGGTAGGTCCGGACGGCCGCGCCTCGGTGGCGATCGAGGGTTCGCCGGTGGGCGCGGCGAGCGCCACCGCGCTGAACTAAAGCGGCGCCCGGCTCAGGCCGCGCCGGTGGTTCGCGGCGCCGCCCCGGCAGGCGCTGGCGCCTCGGTCCTGGCCGGCGCGATCACGGGCGCGTGCTCGTCCATCAGCGCCGCGATCCAGTCGATGAACACGCGCAGCTTCGCGCTGACATGCCGGTTCGGCGGAAACGCCACGTAGAGCGGCATCGGATCCAGGCGCCAATCCTCGAACAGCGGCAGCAGCTCGCCATTGGCGCGCGGCGCCCGCGCCATGTAGTCGGGCAGCCACAGCACGCCGAGGCCGGCCAGGCCCGCCGCGAGGTAGGCATTGCCGTCGTCGACGGCGAGCACATGGCGGCCCTGCACGCTGATGCGCTCGTCCTCGCGCTGCATCGCATAGGGAAACACGTGCCCGGTGCGTGCCCAGCGAAAGCCGACGATGCGATGCGCGGTGTTCTCCAGCTCGCGCGGATGCGCGGGCCGCCCCATGCGTTCCAGGTAGGCCGGCGCCGCATAAACCCCCAACTGCAGATCGCCCACGCGACGCGCCATCAGCGACTGGTCGCTCAGCTCGCCGCCGCGCACCACGCAATCGACGTTCTCGCCGATCAGGTCGACGCGGCGGTCGCTCACGCCCATGTCGAGCTGGATATCCGGGTAGCGCGCATGGAAGGCCGGCAGCGCCGGCACCAGGATCAGGCGCGCCAGCGGGCTCGGCACGTCCACCCGCAGCCGCCCGCGCGGCAGCGCCGAGGCGTCCGACAGGCTGGTCTCGGCATCGTCCATGTCGGCCAGCAGGCGCAGCGCGCGCTCGTAGAAGGCCGCGCCGTCGGCCGTCACGTTGAGCCGGCGCGTGGTGCGATTGAGCAGCTTCACGCGCAGCCGCGCCTCGAGCTGCTGCACCAGCTGCGTGACCGTGGTCTTGCTCATGTGCAGCGTCTCGGCCGCCTTGGTGAAGCTGCCCGCCTCCACCACGCGCACGAAGGCCTGCATCGCGTCGAAACGGTCCATATGGATCGGTGCTCCAGGGAATCGGGATTGTTTGGATTCTACAAAAAGTGATGGATGGGCTTGCCTGTTTATCGAGGCGCGGCGCGTGGCCAGAATCGCTGCATCTTCCATCCGGGCCGCGAGCGGCCCGATCATCCAGGAGTCGATCGATGACGCAGGCAGCAAGACAGCGCGAGGTGGTGTTCCCGCCGGGACGGCAGGCCTTGTACGAACGCAACCGCTATTCGCCGGCGGTGCGCGCCAACGGGCTGCTGTTCGTTTCCGGGCAGGTCGGCAGCCGCGAGGACGGCTCGCCCGAGCCCGAGCTGGAGGCGCAGGTGGCGCGCGCCTTCGAGAACCTGAACGCGATCCTCGCGGCCGCCGGTTGCAGCTTCGACGACGTGATCGACGTGACCGTGTTCATGGTCGATCCCGAGGCGAATTTCGAGCGGGTCTGGCAGGTGGTGCCGAGGTACTGGGGCGAGGCGCCCCATCCCGGCCTGACGGCGGTCGGCGTGACCTGGCTCTATGGCTTCCAGTTCGAGATCAAGGCCATCGCGCGCCTGCGCGACTGAGGCGTGCGAGCTCGCCCCGCCCCTCCCGGGAGACGGCTCAAGCGCGATCCGTGCTCCCCGGCAGCGAAAGCAATGAACGTCGACAGCCCGGGACCAGCGCCGGGCTGTCATTCGACCGATACGCGTGGCGTGGGTCGGCGCGTAACCTGGAGCGCTTCGATTGCTTCCCGTTCGGTATCGACGCCGTGACGCGCGCTTCGCGACGGCATGGTCAAAACCCGCCACTCATGAATCTACTGCTGCGTTTGTGCCTCGTGTTCCTGCTGAGCCGGCGTCGTCGGCGGCTGCACATCCTCGACACCTGCGTCACGCCGTTCCGCGTGTGGCCCAACGACCTCGACGTGCTGCGCCACATGACCAATGGCCGCTACTTTGCCATTCTGGATCTGGCGCGGGTCGATCTGTTGCTGCGCTCGCGCGTCTGGCAACGCGTCAACGCGCAAAGGTGGTATCCCGTCGTCACGCTCGAAACGATGCGATTTCATCGATCGCTGCATCTGTGGGAGCGCTATGACGTCACGACGCGGGTGATCGGCTGGGACGAAAAACATGTGTTTCTGGAGCAGGGATTCATGCGTGGCGGAACCCAGGTCGCGATCGGCGTCGTGCGAACGCGGTTCCTGAAGCGCGGCGGGGGCACCGTGCCGACTCGGGAACTACTGGCGTGGATCGGCGTGACCCAGCCATCACCCGATCTGCCCCAATGGGTCGCGCAGTGGAACCGGGCCGAGGGTGGCGCGGCGGTGCATGAGCAATCCGTTGCGCAAACTTGAGCGCCGCGACGGCTGTCGCGCACGGGCATGCCGTCAGCGGTCGCCATGGTTTTCGGCCGTGCCGGCGGTATGGCACTCGGCGTGACCGACGAGCCGATCGCCGCCCGAGCAGCGGGCGCGATATTCATCGACGAGACGAGGCTCGATTGCCTGCCGCGACTCGCGCGTCGATGATCGGCTTGCCCATCTCCCCGAGCCGCTCGTCACGACGACTCGGGTAACAGGTGTAGAGAAAGCCCGCCTCTTTTGAAACCGTCCCCAGGCCACTTCAGGCCGCGCCGACCAGGCCGATGCGCTCGGTCACGGCGGACAGCGCCGAGAGCAGCGTGATCGGCTCGAACTGCGCGTTGTAGCTGTGCGCGGTGCGGCTCAGGTAGTCGACATCGTCGCCGCGCGTGCCCACGCCGTCGGCCAGGAATACCAGGTCGAACCTGGCCGCCTCGGCCGCCTGCGCGAGCCGCGCGTAATGGCGGAAGTCCACGCCCGCGTCGGCCTGCGTATCGGGATGCCGCCAGGCCGCGATGTGATGGCCGGTCGGATAGAGGAAGGCGCCCAGCGCCAGATGGCCGCTGCGGGATCGGGTCATGGATTCGGTCTCGATGAGATGGCGACGGCGGCGCGGGTTCGGCGCGGCGCGGCGTGCTTCAGAACACGCGGCCTTCGGTCAGGTGGGTGGTGGTGCCGTTCAGCTCGTAGTCGCCCACCACGCGCGCCTTGTGCAGCAGCGGGTTGTGGCTGAAGATCGTGCGCAGGTTGCGCCAGTGGCGATCGAGATTGTGGCGCCGCGAGGTGGCCGAGGCGCCGCCCACCTCGAACAGCCGCTCGGCCGCGTGCAGGGCCAGCTTGCTGACCACCAGCTGGGTGCGCGCGGTGGCCAGCGCGCCTTCGAGTATCAGCGCATCGGCTTCGGGCGCGCCGGCCTCGATCGCGTCGGCGGAACGATCGAGCACGCGCGCGTTCTCGCGCACCAGCGCGTCGATCGCGTGGCTGTGCGCCGTCAGCTCGCCCACCGTCTGCTGGATGAAATGGTCCTCGCGCGCCGAGGCGGCCGGGCTGTGCAGCACCGGGCGCCCGAATTCGATCACGTAGCGGCGCGCGTCGGCCGCCACGTTGCGCACGATGCCGGCCGCCACCGCCACCAGGTGCAGTTGCCGCAAGGCGCCGCCGTGGCGGCCCACCAGCGAGCCGCTGTCGCGCTCGACCACCTCGTCGGGCTCCACGCGCACCTGGTCGAGCACCAGGGTGCCGCTGGCGGTCATGCGCTGGCCCATGCCGTCCCAGTCGTCGTCGATGCGCAGGCCCTCGCGCGCCACCGGAATCACGATCGCCACGCGCGCGTCGTCCTCGCCCTGCACGTTGATGCGCGCGTAGTCGGAGAACAGCGTGCCGGTCGAATAGTATTTGCGCCCCGAGGCGAGGAAGTGGTCGCCCTCGCGCACCAGGCTGGAGGTCACTTCGCCGGGGCGCGAGGTATGGCGCTCGGTCAGCGCCCCGCCGAAGATCGCGCCCGACAGCACGCGCTCGACCTGCAGGTCGTTGGAGGCCGAGCGCGGCGACAGGCGCAGCGCCTCGGTCACGTCGTAGTGCAGCCGCAGCGCGTGCGAGAGGCTAGAATCGGCGGCGGCCAGCGTGGCGATCACCTCGAACAGCTCCACCAGGCTGGCGCCCAGACCGCCGCGCGCGGCCGGGATCCGCAGCGCGCCGAGCTCGGTGCCGCGAAACTTGGCGAAACCGTCGAAGGGCAGCTCGCGATCGGCCTCGCGCTGCGCCGCGCCCTCGCCGATCTGCCTGGCCAGTTCCGGCAGCGCGGCCAGCGCGGCATCGAGACGGGAACGGGAGGCGATGGTGTGCGGGGCGTTCATGCGGGGCATCCTTGTGCGGGTTTCGTCAGGCGCGCCGCCGGGGCTTCCGGCGGCGCGCCTGACAGTATAGGAATCGCCTCGCGGGGCAGTTCGACCGATTTCAGCTAAGGATATGCGGGGCGAGGATAAGCTCGCCCCCGCGTTGGCGGCGCCGGTTCGCGCGCGCGGATCAGACCCGCTCGCGTTGCAGCTCGACCACGTTCACCCCCGCGCCGAACACCTCGCGCACCAGCGGCAGCAGGTGATCGTGGTGCGTGAGGAACAGCACCTGGGTGCGCGAGGACAGCTCGCGCAAGGCTTCGAGGCCGGCCTTCGAGCGCGCGTCGTCGAAGTTGATGAAGAGATCGTCGGCCACGAAGGGCAGCGCCGCCTTGTGCGCGAGCTGCAGCTCGAGCGCGGCGATGCGCAGCGCCAGGAACAACTGGTCGCGCGTGCCTTCGCTCAGCCCGCCCACCTCGACCGAGCGACCGCTGGCGCGCCGCGCCGACAGCTCGGGCGGCTGCCGCTCGGTATCGACGGTCAGGCGCAGGAATTCGCCCAGCGTGAGGCCCGCGAAGATCTCGCCGGCGCGGCTCAGCATCGGCCCCTGCTTCTGGTCGCGATAGCGGTCGATCGCCCAGCGCAGCAGGCGGCTCGCGGTGGCCGCCTCGATGTACTGCTCGGCGGTGTCGCCCATCGCGGCCAGCGCCTCCTGGCGCCGCGCCTCGGCCAGCGCCGCGCTCGACTGGCCGGCGATCGCCGCCAGCGCCTGGCGCGCCTCCAGCTCGCGGCGGGCCAGCTCGCTGGCGGCGGCGTTGAGCCCGTCCTGTTCGCGCCGCGCTGCCTCCAGTTGCGCGGGCACCTCGGCCAGGTCGTGCCGGTCGATCTCGGCGGCAATCTCGTCCTGCGAGAGGCCATCGCCGTCGCGCAGCAGCGCGGCCTGCGCCGCCTCGATCTCCTCGCGCAAGCGGCGTTGCTGGTCCGAGCGCGCGGCCAGCGGCAGGGCCTCGTCGATCGTCGCGGCGCCGGCGCTGGCCAGCAGCGGCGCGATGCGTGCCTGCTCGGTGGCCAGCGTGGCCTGGGCCGCCTCGAATTCGCGAGCGGCCTGCGCGGTCGCCTCGTCGGCACGCGTGATCGCCTCGGCCGTCTTGCGGGCGCCGTCGAGCCTCGCGGCCAGCGCCCGTGAAATGGCGGCGCCCTCGCCGGCCTCGCGCACGGCGGGGTCCTCGAGCGCATCGGCCAGCCGGCGCGCATCCGCGTCGCGCGCGGCCAGCTCGGCGCGCATCGCCTCGATGCGCCGCGCCGGCTCCTCGGCCGCCGCGAGCTCGGCCACCACCTCGTTGGCGAGATCGACGGCGCCTTGCGCCGCCGCGTCGGTGCTGGCCACCTCGGCCAGCCGCGCGTCGGCCAGCGCGGTGCGCCATTCGCGCAACCAGTCCTCGTGCTCGCGCTGCGCGCGCTCGGCCTGCGCCGCGGCCGCCTCGCGCTGGTGCCCGGCCTCGGCCACGCGCTCGTCGTGGCCGCGCCGCTGTTCGGCGGCACGCTCGGCGGCCTGCACGAAGGCCTCGGCCGACATGATCCACTTGCCCAGCGAGTCCGCCTCGGTAGCGGGCGCCACCGACAGCAGCGCCGTGACCAGCGCCTGCTGCGCGTGGCTGCGCTCCGCGCGCGCGGCTTCCAGCTCGCGCGCCAGCGCGTCGAGCTTTTGCTGCGCGGCGAGCGCGGCATCGCGTTGCGCGAGCCAGGCGCCGATATCGTCGAGCGCGATGCCGGGCAGGCCGGCGCCGGCCGCGAGATCGGCCCAGGCCTGGCGCGTCGCGTCGAGCGAGCGCGTCGCCTCGGCCAGGTCCGCTTCGCGGCGCGCCAACTCGGCCTGCGCCGCTTCGCGCTGCTGGCGCAGCGATTGCAGCTCGGCCGCGGCCTGCACGGTATCGAGCTGCGAATCGACCAGCACGTCGGCATGCCGGATCGCGTCGTCCACCGCCGCAGCGCCGTCGGGCAAGGCCAGCGCGCCGCGCTTGACCTCGCCCCAGGCCTGGTCGCGCTGCTCGCGCGCGGCCCGCACCTCGCTGCTGGTGACGACATGATTGCCCTGCGCGAAGTGCTGCTCCTGCAGCGCGAGTTTCTCGAAGCGCTCGCGAGCCTCGCCCAGCGCGCCGCGCGCCATGGCGGCGGCGCTCGCCGCCTCGCTGTCGGCCTTCTGGCAGGCGTTCAGGCGCTGTGCCGAAGGCAGGTCCAGCGTTCGCAACTGCGCGACAGGCATGCGCCAGCGGCCAAGCCGGTCGAGCGCCTCGTCGAGCGCATGTCCGGCTTCGGCCCGCGCCTGCTCCTGCGCGCGTTCCTTCGCCTCGCCGTGGCGATGGGCCTGGGCTTCGGCCAGCGCGAGGCGCAGCGCATCGGGAACGGCCTCGACCACGATCGCCTCGCGTTGCTTGCGCAGTCGATCGAGCGCGCGCTCGCGTTCGTCCAGCGCGTCGCGTGCGCCAGCCAGCGCCTGCGCCAGCCCGCCCTGGCGGCGCAGCAGATTACTGACCGTCTTGAGCGCCAGCGCGGACGGCAGCGCGGCCCGCAAGCCCGCTTCCTCGCGCGGCCAGCCCAATTGCCCGGCCGCCGCCGCCGCCGCGTCGAGATGCTGCCGCCGCGCCGCCTCGACGCCCGGCAGCGCCTTCTCATGCGCCGCGCAGCTCGCGCTCAGCGCCGCCAGCGCGTCGATCTCGGCGGCGAACTTCAGCGCCTCGGGATCGGCGACGATGGCTTCGCGCGCGGCCTGCCGCCGGGCCAGGTCCTCGCGATGGAATTCGAGGCCCTTGGCGCCGACCGCGAGTTTTTCCCGCGCCGCCAGCAAGTCGGCCGTCGCGCTGGATGGCAGCTCGACCACGCCGCCCAGCTCCGCCAGTTGCGCGGCCTTCTCGCGCCAGCCATGCAGATAAGGCGCGAGCCGGCGCACGCGTTCCAGCGTGGAGCGCAGCCGGTCCACCTGCCGGCGCCGTTCGTCGGCCCCGGCGATCTCGCGGCGTACCGCGTCGAGCGCGTCCTGGCGTTCGGTCCAGTCGCGCGTGCGCACCTGGACCGCCTTCAGTTCGCTGCTGGCCGCGGAGAAATCGGCTTCCGCCAGGGCAAAGCTCGTGCGCGTGGCGCGCGGCGCCCACAGGCCGACACGCAGCGCCTCCAGCTCCTCGCGCACCGGGCCCAGGCTGCCGACGCCGGCCGCCGATTCGAACAGCACCTGCCCGAGCCGGTCCGAGGCGTCGAGCAGGCTGCGCCCGCCGGCCACCAGCCGCTCGTGGTCGAGCCCGAACATCTGCTCGAAGAACTCGCGCGTCGCGCCGTCGAGCACGGCGTCGAGGTGGTCGTCGGGCAGCTTGGCGTCCTCGGGCGTGCGCAGCGAAGTGCGCCCGCGCGCGCGATGGAAGGCCAGCGCGCCGCCGGCATGATCGAGCAGGCCGCCGAGCCGCAGCTCCGGGGTGTCGTGCAGGAAATCGAGCGGCGTGCGCTGCTTCATGCCGAACAGCAGCTCCGACACCGCGGTGCGCACGGTCGACTTGCCGGCCTCGTTGGGCCCGACGATCACGTGGAAATCCTGCGCGGCGGCCGGGAAACGCAGCGTGGCGTCGGTGAACTTGCCGTACTTGAACAGATCGAGTTGACGGATCCGCATCGCTCATTCCCCTCGCGCAAGGCGCGCCAGCAAGGCCTCGCCGACCTGGCCGACCAGCGCCGACAACTCGCCCGAGCGCGCCTTCGACAGCATCGGCACGTCCTCGCCGCGCACCTCGCTACGCACCTTGCCGACGAAGGGTTTCAGCTCGCGATCGAGGCTCGCGAGGAAATCGGTATCGTCCACCGCCTCGGCGAGGATCCGCTTCAGGTCCTCCAGTGCCTCGAGCGCCTCGCCGTGCTCGGCCGCGGCCGCGGGGGGCTCGGTGCGCAGCTTGACCTTCTCCAGCCAGAGCCGTTCGTTGCCGATGATGCCGATCTGGTTCAGCACCTCGGCGCGCAGTTCGGCCGCGCGCCCGAACAACTGGCCGTGCAGCGGCGAGGCGCCGGTCACCGTCACGCGGACCGCGCGCGGCACCTCGCCGTCGCTGGCGAGCAAGGCTTCGAGCGCGCGGCCCGTCTTCTGCGCCAGCGCCTCGATGGTCTCGCAATCGCCCGCGTCCACCTCGACCGCCTCCCAGCGCAACACGTCGATGAACAGCCGCTCGACCCGCGTGCGCGCGCCGTCCACCTCCACCAGCACCGCGCCGCGCCGGCCCGTCTCGCGGATATGGCGCCCCTGCAGGTTGCCGGGGAACACGATGGTCGAGGCCTCGTCCCATTGCTGGAATTCATGCACGTGGCCGAGCGCCCAGTAGTCGTAGCCCCTGGCATGCAGTTCGGCGCGCGAGCACGGCGCGTAGTTCGCGTGCGCCGCGTAACCCTCCAGCGCCGTGTGCAGCACGCCGATGTTGTAGTGGCCCGGCACCGGGTCGGGATAGGCGATCGCCAGGTTGTCGGTCACGGACTTGTCGCGAAAGCTCTGGCCGTGCAGCGCGACCTTCAGGTCGTCGAGCCGGAAGGTCGCCGCCTTGCGCGAGGGAAACACCGTCACGTTGTCGGGCAGCGTCAGCTTCCTGCTCATCTCGCTCTCGGCGTCGTGGTTGCCCCACAGCAGGTAGACGGGGATCCCGGCACCGCGCAGCCGGCCCATCTGCTGGCCGAAGAAGATGCCGGTGTTGTGGTCCTTCCAGTCGCCGTCGTACAGGTCGCCCGCGATCACGACGAAGGCCACGGCTTCCTCGATGGCGCGCTCGACCAGCGCGCGCAGCGCCTCGCGCGAGGCGTTGCGAAGCTGCGCGGCCGGCGCGTCGGGATACGCGCTCAGGCCATGCAGGGGGCTGTCCAGGTGAATATCGGCCGCGTGGATGAACTTCACGGCGAGTCCTCTCGTTCGAATCGGTGGGGAATGGCCGGGCCGCGCGCCGATCGCCTGGGCGACCAAGCGCGGCGCGGGCCGGCACGGTTCCCGGATTGTAGAGGGCAATCGCGGCGGGAAGGGAAAACGGCGCGCGGGGATCGGTCGGGCAGCCGGGACGGGACCGGGTCGATCCCCGCGCGAGAACGAGGCGATAGCGGGCAGGCGGCCCGCCCATCGCCCCCGAACTCGCGCGGTTTGAACGGGTCCCGCATGCGATGCGGCGGCCCGTGCCGCGACGCTCAGCGCACCGTGGCGGCCGGGCGTGCCCGGTCCGGCGCGGCGGGCATTGTCAACCGCGTCACCTGCAGTTGCGGGTCGGCGGCGATCTCGTGCTCGTCGAACGGCACGCGCAGCCAGTGACGCGCCGCGTAACGGCGCGTGCCGTCGGCGAAATGCGGCGAGGCCGGATCGTCCGATTCCGAATGCGCGAGCAGCGTATAGGCATCGGCGCCATGCGCGTCGAAGCTCACCACCTGCAGATAGCTGTTGCCGCCGACCGTGTCGGCCGAGATCGGCGCGTTCGCCCGGCTCTCGCCGTAGTGGCAGATCGAGGCGAAATAACCGAGGCCCGAGCAGCCGCCATAGAGCGGCACCGGCACGCCGTCGCGCGTCAGGTAGAGCGTCTCGCCGCGCGTCGCGTCGAGCGCGTAGCCCGCCTCGCCGACGGCCAGGATCGCCGCGCCGAAGGCCTCGGCCACGGCCGGCTCGCCCGCGCGGATGCCGGCCGGCGTGTGCAGCGGATCGGCCGGATCGAAGGGCCTCGCATAGAGCTTGCCGGCGTCGATTTTCTGGGCACGCTCCCAGAACCGATCCCACAGATAGGCACCGCGCGCGTCACGTTCGGCCGCGCCGTTCCAGGCTCGCAGGATCCGACACGCATCGGCGGTCTCGACCGTGCGCGGCGGCGTGAAGCTCGCGCCGCGCAGCGGATCGCGCGCGACCGTGATCCGTGCCGTCGCGCAGACCTGGTCGAGCACCGGCCGCTTGAACAGCGCGGCGGCCAGCGTGTCGCCCTCTAGCGTGAAGCGGCGCACCTCGGCGGCCGTCAGCGGCTCGCGCGCGGCGCCCTGCTCCGGCGCTGCGTCCGGCGCGGCGGCCTGGCCGGCAAGCTGCAGGCCGAGCCGCGCGCGCAGGTCGAGCGGCGCGACGCCGATCCCCATCACGCGCGGAAAACCGGTCAAGGGCGCCGCCGGGTTGGCGAGCCAATAGCTGTTGTTCATGTTGGCCACGAAGTCGCGCCGGGCCAGCATGGGCATCGCCGCGGCCGGCATCGAGCCGCGCTGGACCGCGGCGGCGTCGCCGCGCCAGGCGCAGGCCGCGCGCGAGCCGTCGAGGAACGGCACGCCCGGCAGCTTCGCGTCGACCACCTTGCCCAGCGGCGTGGTGCAGCGATCGGCCAGTTGATCGGGCACGTCCGGCACGTTGCCGACGTCGGCGTACCAGACCTCGGGCTGCCGGCGCCCGACCACCAGCGTATTGACCCAGGGCATCGCGGCCGAGGTCTTCAAGGTGGCGACGAAGGCATCCAGCGAGCCCGCGCGCCCGAAATCGAGGAAGGTCTGGAAGATCCGGTGGTTGTCGCGGTTCACGTCGCGCAGCGCGAAGGCCTGCCCACGCGTCCAGCCCAGCGCCGGCGACCACGACGACAGGTCGACCACCGGCCCGTATTCGGTGGTGTAGAGCGTGCGCGTCACGCCGCCCAGCGTGCCGTCGGGCTGCCGCACCGGCACCGTCAGCGTGATGGGCCGCATCGCGATGCGCCGGCCGTCGATCAGGTACTGGGTGGGATCGTCGTCGGCGAGCCTGAGTTGGAACACGCCGAAGCGACGCGCGCCCGATACCGTGTGGGTCCAGGCCACCTCGTCGTTGAAGCCGATCATGATCACGGGCACGCCCAGGAAGGACGCGCCGCTGACATCGAGCTGGCCCGGAATCGTCAGTTGTGCCTGGTAGAAGCGGTCCGGGCCGCTCCAGAACCAGTGCGGATTGCCGAACAGGATCGGCTCGCCGCCCGTCGCGTCGCGGCCGAAGGCCATGCCGTTGCTGCCGATGCCGTAATGGCCGCCGACATGCAGCTGGTCGGGGTCGAGCCCGGCCAGCGCGAGCGCGGCGGTATCGCGGGCGGCATGCGGGGCGGGTTGCAGAGCAGGCTGCGAGGCGGCCGGTGAAACGGGCTGCGGGACCGGTCGAAAGGCAGGCGGCCGCGCGCTCGGCTGCGCCGCCTGGGCGGCCGCCGGCGGATGCGCGTTGGCGATCGCCTCGACGAAGCGCGCCTCGCCGCCGGCCAGGTTGGCCGCGTTCAGGCGCCGGTAGATATCCGCATCGGTGATGTCCGCCAGCCAGGGCGCCGCGCGGCAGGCCAGGTGGCGCCCCGGCGCGCCGCCCGCGCGAAGCTCGCCGAGGTAACGGTCGTAGCCGGCCGCGAAACCGCGCACGAGCTGGCGGAATCGCTCGGGCTGGCTGTCGCGATAGCGCTCGATGCTGCCCGCCGAATCGGCCAGGCGGAAGAAGAAATCGGAATCCAGGTTGGTCGGCTCGCCCAGCGTCGAGCGTGCCACGGGCTTGCCCTGGGCGCCGAAATAACGCGAACGCTCGCCGCGGTAGGTGACGAAGGCCTCGGCCATGGTGCAGAGGTTGTCGCTGGCCTGCGCATAGCCGTAGCCATAACCGAGCGCCTCCCAATCTCCGGCCTCGATGTGCGGGATGCCGTCGGCGGTGCGCCGGATCAGCACCGTGTCGCCGCCGGTCTCGATCCGGGCCATGCCGGCCGCCGGTGCCGAGCCGGCGCAGCCGGCAATCGCGGCCACGCCCGCGAGCCCCGCCAACAGCGATAGCGCGGCCAGGCCATGACGAAGCAGCCGGCCGGATCGGCCAATCGCGCCGCGCCGCTTCGTTGAAACTGATAGGAACATGCTGATTCAATCCGTAATGCCATGCCGCGAGCGAGCCCTCGCGCGCGGCCGGTGATGTCGAATGCGAAGCGCCCGCGCTTGGCAGGCAGGCTTCGCCCTATCCCCAGTCGGACTATTGATTTGTTGTTATGAGACGCGTGCGATGACGCGATTGAACATCGGTGGCGGCTGCCGCGAATCCCGCCACGCGATGAATCGACTCGCATGATATATCGTTGCAGGCACAACGATCATCCTCGATTCCGGAATGATCCGCCCGACTCCCGCAGGATCATCCTCCCAGTTCCGGCAGGCCGCGAGCCGACCGTTCAGCCCGCGCCCTGCCGGTCCTCGTGCCCGGCCGCCCCGGCCAGCGCGGCCTCGCCGGGCGCCGGCCGCTGCTTCGGCCGGCAATCGGCGCAGTAGCCGTGCAGCACGAGATGGTGACCGGTCAGCAGGTAGCCCAGCGCATCGGCCGCGGCCTTCTCGCGGCCGTCGATCAGCGGGTCCGAGAACTCGTCCACCTTGCCGCAGCTCAGGCAGATGATGTGATCGTGGCGCTTGCCGTCGTTGAGCTCGAAGACGTGCCGGTTGCCGTCGAGCGTGCCGCTGGTCAGGATGCCCGCCTCGACGAATTGCGACAGCACGCGATACACCGTGGCGAGGCCGATGTCGATCTTCTCGGCCATCAGGTGGCGAAACACATCCTCGGCGCTGACGTGGCGCGGGCCCGCCGCCGCGAAGAACTCCAGCACCTTCACGCGCGGCAAGGTCGCCCGCAGCCCCGCTCCCTGCAATTGTTCGAGTACCGGCATCGGCATGGATGAATCGTCGAAGAGCGGACTTGCCGGGCCAGCCGCCGCGCGCATCGGCGCGGCGGCTTCGGCGAAATCCGTGGTCCGGGAAAATCCGGCGCGGCCCGAAGGCACCACACCGGCACGGCTGCACGGCAAGCCCCACCGCGCATGGGTGTTACGATAACCGACAAAAATGCAAATGAGAATCATTTGCACAAATCGCGACAGTTGCGCATCATATTGCGACCTCGAACAACGGAGCACTCCGACCATGACGCAAGCCAGTCCCGCCACCCTCGCCCATGCCACCCCGGCCGGCCGCGCGCTCGTCGACATCCTGCTGTCGCGACAATCGCATTTCCAGCTCGCCGAGCCGGCGCCGCGCGACGAGGAGATCGAGCTGATCTTCGACGCCGCGATGCGCGCGCCCGACCATGCGCAACTGCGCCCCTGGCGCTTCGCGCTGATCCGCGACGAGGCACGCGCCGAGCTGGCCGAGGTGCTGGTCGAGCTGGCCGCCGCGCGCGAGCCGCAACTCACGCGCGACGAACTCGAATCGCGCGGCGACACGGCCCGCTCGACGCCGCTGATCATCGCCGTGGCGGCGGCGATCCGCGAGGACGGCGGCATCCCCGAGGTCGAGCAACTGCTCTCGACGGGCGCCGCGACGATGAACATGCTGAACACGATCCATGCGCTCGGCTACGGCGCGTTCTGGATCACCGGTGACGACAGCTACGATCCCAAACTGCCCGCCGCGCTCGATTTCGAGCCCGGCGATCGCCTGCTCGGCTTCCTGCTGGTCGGCACGCCGGTGTCGCAGGATGCGCCGCCGCCGCGTCCCTCGCGCGCCGATCACGTGCGCGAGTGGCTCGGTCGTTCGTCAATCTGAGGTCGATCCGTCTGAATGAACCCGGGCCGCCCGGCGGCCCGGGCATCGCGCCCGGCGTCAATGCGTGCGGGCGCCGTCGTGCGTGGCGGCCAGGTCCTCCAGGCGCGTGCTGCCGCGATCCTCGTAGGTGAAGGCATCGCCGCGCGCGGTCTGGATGATCTGGCCGCGCTCGATGCGGATCACGCGATCGGCCACGTGGAAGTAGCGATCGTCGTGCGAGACCACGATCAGGGTCTTGCCCTGGCGCTTCAGCTCCGGCAGGAACACGGTGTAGAACACACGGCGGAAGGTCGGATCCTGGTCGGCGGCCCATTCGTCGAACATCATGATCGGGCGCTGCTCGAGCATCGCGTGCACCAGGGCCAGGCGCTTGCGCTGCCCGGTGGACAGGTCGATGGTCGAGAACACGCCGTCCTCGATCTTCACCTTGTGCGCGATCTCCAGTTGCTCCAGATAGGCCTGCGCGCGCGCGACCAGCGCCGGATCGTGCACCACCAGGTCCTCGAACAGGTGGTAGTCGGCGAACACCGCCGAATAGAGCTGCCGGTAGGCGTCCATGCGCTCGGCCGGCACCGGCTCGCCGTTGAACAGCAACTCGCCGTGCCCGGCCTCGTAGAGCCCGAGCAGCAGCTTGATCAGGGTGGTCTTGCCGCTGCCGTTCTCGCCGATCACGAACAGCATCTCGCCGCGCTCGATGCGCAGGTCGATCGGGCCGAGGCGGAACGGCGGCTGCTCGCCCACCGCCGGGAATTCCCAGCACGCGCGGCGCAGCTCGATCTCGCGCAGTTCGGCCAGCGGCGCCGGCGCCTCGCCGTCGAGCAGGCGCGCCTCGCGGTTGGTGAACTGCTCGGTCAGCTCGGCGATCCGCTGGAACGAGATGCGCGCCTGGCTCAGCGCCGGCAGGCTGCTGGCGATGGTCTCGACCGGGCCGCGCACGTACAGCAGCACGATCACGAAGCCGCTGACCACCTCCGGCGACACGCCCAGGCGCTGCTGCAGCAGGAGCAGCACGCCGATCACGATGAAGAACAGCGTGGTGACCGAGGCGCTCGCGCCGTAATAGAGGCGCATCGCCTTGATCTTCAGGTCGGCCACCTGGTCGGCCGCGCCCGCCAGGCGCACGCCGAACACGCGCTGGCGCCGGTCGCGGTTGATGCGCAGCTCCTTGGCGCCTTCGGTGATCGCCCGGTACTGCTTCTGCAGGTCGTCCTGCGCGCCGCGCACGCCGCGGTAGTACTGCCCCCACTTGAGGCTCGCGTACTGGTTGATCAGCGCGCCGACGATGATCGCCACCAGCGCGATCAGGAACAGCACCGGCGAGAGCACCAGCATGTAGGCCACGCAGCCGGCCGCGACGGCCGCCGCGACGGCGAAGTTCGGGAAGCTGAAGGTGAAGGCGCTGACGGTCTCGACGTCGCTGTTCAGTGTCGAGAGCAGGCGGTGCGTCTTGTAGCGCTCGAGCGCGGCCACCGGGGCGCACACGATGCGCGCGGAGATGTCCTTGCGCAGCGCGGCGATGATGCGCTGGCCCGTGACGCTGTTGCCGATCCCGGCGACGGCGCTGCAGAACAGCGTGACGAGGCAGAGCGCGACGAAGGTGACGGCCGTCTTCGTGCCGATGCCCTCGGGCGCATGCAGGCTGGTATTGATCACCGACAGCAGCCAGGCGGTGCAGAGGCCGCCCACGATGCCGAGCAGGGTCGCGATCAGCGTGATCGGCAGGAACGGCCGCAGCAGTTGGATCAGCGTGCCGCCGTAGTTCGCGCGCTGGGTGTCGCGCTGGTCGCGAGTCATCCGTGTTTCCTCGAGTTCATGGTGTGTTCTGGTGATGCCTTGCGTGGGTCGGGGCCCGGCTCGGGCGAGTGCCATGGCGCGTAGCGTAACGCGATCCCGCGACCGCGCGAACCGCCGGGCTGCCCTTCCTGGCGCCGGCCGGATCGGGAAGCGCGCTCGACTGCCGGCCGAATCCGCTCGTGGAATGCCCGGCCCGGGCGCACTGCCGCGATAATGATTCTTATTTGCAACTCGCGAATGATATTAGCTGGGCACCGAAATGGCAACCGCGCCGACGCGCCGCAAGCGGGTTTCCGCGCCGGCCGGCGCGGCTTTCGGCGTCTTCGGGGCAGCCCGTGGCGGGCCCTGGACAGGCCGTTCGGCCGGAACTGTCCGGCCCCGTTTGTTTCGATTGTGCGCACCCAAAATACTGGATATATTTACAGCACTGTATTGATAACCAGTATCGAGGTGAGCCATGGAACATCGCGTACGACTTGTCAACGACACCGACCGTCAGGTCTTCGCCTGGCTGCGCAGCCAGGCCGGTGATATCCGCGTCGCGCGGGCGCTGCATCAGCTCGGGCGCACGCGCAAGCCCTATGTCTCGGCGCTGTGCCGCTATCTCGGGCTGCGTCCGCCGCTCACGATCCAGCGTCCGGTACGCCGCGCCGCCGCCGACCACTCCGTCGGCGATCACTACCTCGCGCTGATCCGTCAGCACCTCGCCAGTCATGCGGCCCGCTGAGCCTTGCGCCGGCTGGCGCGTCTCCATTGCCACCACGCTGGCCTCCCGTTCGGGCGAGGCGTCGCGCCGCCGTGCCTTCACGCTCGGCGCACCGCAGCGTCATGCGCGGCACGCAACGTCCTATCGCGACTATCGCGACGCCCCGCGCATCGGGGCCGAGGTGGATCTGGCGGAGCCGCTCGCCGGCGCGGCCTGAGAATGAATGGCGGGGAAAGGCCGGCATGAATGGATACGCCGGTTTCGCGCTTCGCGCGGCGGCCGGGGCTTGCGGCGCCGCTCGCGAGACCATGCCTGAATCGGGCGAGCGGCCTTGCACCGCTCGCCATGTCTACCGCGTTTCAGGGGCTCAGGGCTTCATGCTGCCCGTGCGCACGAAGCGCTCGTGCCAGGACAACGCCTCGCCCAGCAGATGCGGCGTCTGCTTGCCGAAGCTCTCGCGGCTCGCGCGTTCGAAGTAGTCGGCCAGCATCGGGCGGAAGTCCGGATGCGCACAGGTATCAATGATCTTGCGCGCACGCTGGCGCGGCGACAGCCCGCGCAAGTCCGCCAGGCCCTGTTCGGTCACCACCACGCCCACGTCGTGCTCGGTGTGATCGACATGGCTGGCCATCGGCACGATCCGCGAAATCGTGCCGCCCTTCGCGGTACTCGCCGACATGAAGCAGGACAGGTAACCGTTGCGCGCGAAGTCGCCCGAGCCGCCGATGCCGTTCTGGATCTTCGTGCCCATCACGTGCGTCGAGTTCACGTTGCCGTAGATGTCGGCCTCGATCATGCCGTTCATCGCGATGCAGCCTAGCCGGCGCACCAGTTCCGGGTGATTGCTGATCTCCTGCGGGCGCAGCAGGATCTTCGAGCGGAACAGCGCGATGTCGTCGGCGAAGCGCTTCACCGCCTCGGGGCTCAGCGACAGCGCGGTGGCCGAGGCGAAGCTCAGCGTGCCGTTGGCGAGCAGGTCGAGCATGCCGTCCTGGATCACTTCCGTGTAGGCGCTCAGGTTCGTGAAACCGCCCTCGCCGAGCCCCGCCAGCACCGCGTTGGTGATGTTGCCCACGCCCGATTGCAGCGGCAGCAGGTTCGCCGGCAGGCGGCCGCGGCCGATCTCGTGGCGCAGGAAGTCGATCAGGTGGGCCGCGATCTGCTTGGAGGTGGCGTCCGGCGCGTTGAAGGCATTGCTGCGATCGGGCGCGTCGGTCTCGACGATCGCGATGATCTTCTCGGCCGGGCAACGCAGGTACGGTTCGCCGATCCGGTCGTCGGCGGCCACCAGCGGGATCGGCTTGCGATGCGGCGGCAGCGCGGTGCCGTAGTAGATGTCGTGCATGCCGTCGAGGCCGAGCGGCTGCCGCGTATTCACCTCGAGGATCACCTTCTTGGCCTGGTCGAGCCAGGTCTTGTTGTTGCCGACCGAAGCCGAGGGAATCAGCAGCCCGTCCTCGCGAATGCCTGCCACTTCCACCACGGCCACGTCCAGGTCGCCGAACAGCCCGAACCAGGCGTATTGCGCGACATGGCTCAGGTGGATGTCCTGGTAGTCGAGTTCGCCGGCATTGATCTTCTCGCGCAGGATCGGATCCGATTGATACGGCAGGCGCATCGAGATGCCGTCCGCCTTGGCCAGCGCGCCATCGAGTTCGGGTGCCGTCGAGGCGCCGGTCAGCACGTTGATCCGGAAGTCCTCGCCGCGCGCATGCGCGGCCGAGATGCGCGTCGCCAGCGCGGCGGGCACGGCCTTCGGGTAGCCGGAGCCGGTGAAGCCGCTCATCGCGACCGTCATGTTCGGCGCGATCAGCGCGGCGGCTTCGTCGGCGGTGCGGATCAGGGAGCGCAGGGATTCGGCAAGGATTCGGGATGTGGGCATGGCGGAAATCGAACGGGTCTGTTGGTATCGCGTCGAGCGGCGCCGCGGCGGGGTGTCTCGGAAGCGGCGCGTGGCCTGGCGGCTTGCGGCGGCAGGCCGAGGGCAGGACACGGCGCGCAGTATCGCCCAGGCCGCCGCCGGCATAGAGGCGCCGTGCTGCAAAACTGCATTGCCGGATTCGCTCGGTATCCGGGCGCCAACGGCATGCAACGCGGCGCGAAACGGGTTGCTTCCGCGCTGCTTCCGAATGCTTCCATGCCGCGCCGAGCCCCGCCCGAATTGTGTCTCCGCCGTAAGCCATCGTTGTGGACTGGAAATACTTTAGATTGCCAATTGAAATATTTTCGGCAACTATCGACCAGCGCGTTTTGCCGCACGAGACGACGCGCGGCGCCAATTCACAAAACAAATCCCTCTCGCGATCCGATGAACAAGCCCAGACTTCTGCCCTACGTTTCCGCGGTGCTCGCGGCCACGTTGATGGGTGCATGCGGTGGCGACACCGAAACATCCGCCCCCACCGCCTCCACCCCGCCCGCCACCACCGACTCCACCTGCCTGGCGATCGACAGCAGCGGCTCGACCGCCGTGGTCGGCTCGAGCCAGCCCGGCGACCCGTCCCTGCCCGAGCCCGCTTCCGGCTATCGCAAGGGCCTCAAGCCGATCACCGCGAAAAGCTACCTGGTGGCCACCTCGAACGCCTACGCGAGCGCGGCCGGTTGCGCGGTGCTGCGCAAGGGCGGCACCGCCGCCGACGCGGCGGTGGCCGTGCAGGCCGTGCTCGGCCTGACCGTGCCCGAGGCGACCGGCCTCGGCTCGGGCGGCGTGCTGCTCTACTTCGATGCGCGCAACAAGACGCTGCAGGCCTACGACGGCCGCGAGACGGCACCGGCCGCCGCCACCGAGAACTACCTGCGCTATGTCGACGACACCAGCGACCAGTCCGCGCCGGTGCCGAGCGCGCGCGCGAGCGGCCGCTCGATCGGCACCATCGGCGTGCCGCGCCTGATCGAGTTGCTGCAGCGCGACCACGGCAAGCTGCAATGGCGCGACCTGTTCGGCGACGCGATCTCGCTGGCCAGCAACGGCTTCCCGATCGGCGGCCGGCTGGCGGCCGCGATCTCCTCGAACGCCGCGAGCCTGAAGCGCGACGCCGAGGCCGCCGCCTACTTCCTCAATGCGGACGGCTCACCGAAGGCGCTCGGCACCGTGCTGAAGAACCCCGCCTATGCCGATGCGCTGACGCAGATGGCACAGAACGGCGCGAATGCGCTCTACTCGGGTGCGATCGCACAGGACATCGTCGCCAAGATCGCCACCACCACGGGCGCCGACGGCTCGAAGATCACCCCGGGCAAGACCACCCTGGCCGACCTCGCGGCCTACCAGGCCAAGCGCCGCGACGCGATCTGCACCACCTATCGCGGCAGCTACTGGGTCTGCGGGATGCCGCCGCCGTCGTCGGGCGGGATCGCGGTGGCCTCGGCGCTCGGCATCCTGGAGAACTTCGACCTGAAGTCGATGGGTCCGGCGGCGATCGACCTCGAAGGCGGCAAGCCGAGCGTGCAGGGCGTGCACCTGATCACCGAGGCCGAGCGCCTGGCCTATGCCGACCGCGACAAGTACGTGGCCGACACGGACTTCATCCCGCTGCCCGGCGGCAGCGCCGACACCATGCTGAACAAGCCCTACCTGAAGCAGCGGGCGGCCCTGATCAGCACCACCAGGAGCATGGGCACGGCGCAGCCCGGCGATCTCGGCGCGATTCCGCTCGGCGTCGATACCACCCTGATCGAGCACGGCACCAACCAGTTCACCATCGTCGACGGCGACGGCAACGTGCTGAGCGCGACCACCACGGTGGAATCGAGCATGGGTTCGTTCCACATGACGCACGGCTTCCTGCTCAACAACCAGTTGACCGACTTCTCCGCCTCGCCCACCGACAGCAACGGCGCGCTGGTCGCGAATCGCGTACAGCCGGGCAAGCGGCCGCGCAGCTCGATGGCGCCGACCATCGTGTTCAAGGTCGCGGCGGACGGCTCGAAGGGTGATTTCGTGATGGCGACCGGCTCGCCCGGCGGCGGCACGATCCCGCAATACGTGCTGAAGACGCTGGTCGGCACGCTCGACTGGGGGCTCGACGCGCAGCAGTCGGCCGGGCTGATCGACTTCGGCGCCAGCAACAGCCCGACCACCACGATCGGCGGCGAGCATCCGAACGTCGACACCAGCAACGGCGGCGCGAACGATCCGCTGATCGCGGGGCTCAAGGCGCTCGGCCACACCGTCTCGACCTCGGCGCAGGCCAGCGGCGTGAACACCGTGCTGCGCATCCAGCGCAACGGCATGAACCTGCTGCAAGGCGGCACCGATCCGCGTCGCGAGGGGGTGGTGCTGGGGGATACCATCACGCCCTGACCGCGTGACGATGCGGTTCGCCGCGCTGCCCGACCGGCATCGCGGCGAACCGCCTTGGCATTCAACGCCGCGTGACAGCGGCGCGCCGAACCGGCCGGCATCGCGCCGGCCTGCTCATCTCAATACACATCGCGCAGATAGCGCCGCTCCTTCGACATCCGCGCCACATACTCCCCCGCCCTCGCCTCGTCCATGCCGCCATGCGCGGCGATCACGTCCTTCAGCGCCAGATCGACATCCTTGGCCATCCGCGAGGCATCCCCGCAGACGTAGAAATGCGCACCGGCCTCCAGCCAGGACCACAGCTCGGCGCCGCGCTCGCGCATGCGGTCCTGCACGTAGACCTTGCTTTCCTGATCGCGCGAGAAGGCCAGGTCCAGGTGCGTGAGCAGGCCGTCCTCGCGCATCGCGGCCAGTTCGTCCCGGTAGTAGAAATCGGTGGCCGCGTGCTGCTCGCCGAAGAACAGCCAGTTCCGCCCGCTCGCGCCGCGCGCGCGCCGCTCGTGCAGGAAGCCGCGGAACGGCGCGATGCCGGTGCCGGGCCCGACCATCACGATCGGCACCTCGCCGCTCGCGGGCGGCCGGAAGTGCGCGGACTTCTGCACGAACACCGGCACACCGCCGTCGCCGGCACGATCGGCCAGGAAGGTCGAGGCCACGCCCTTGCGCTCGCGCCGCCCATTGCTGTAGCGCACCGCCGAGACGGTCAGGTGCACCTCGTCGCGATGCGCGGCCGGGCTCGACGCGATCGAATACAGGCGCGGCTGCATCCGCTTGAGCATGCCGACCAGCTCGGCCGCCGACAGATCGACCGGGAATTCGTGCAGCACGTCGGCCAGTTGTTGCCCCCACAACCAGTTCTTGAGATCGCCCTTGCGCTCGTCCGACAGCAGCGACTTCAGCGCGCCGTTGCTGCTGCGCTCGGCGATCAAGGCGAGCGCATCGGGATGCGGGCGGGTGATGTCGAGATGCCGGCCCAGCGCATCGGCCAGCCGCACGTCGCCGACGCCGCTCACCGTCACGGGTGTATCCCCCGAGAGCCTGGTCAGGCCCAGCAGCTCGTCGACCACCGAGGGGCAGTTGGTCGGCCAGATGCCGAGCGCGTCGCCCGCCTCGTATTCGAGCGCGGTGCCCTCGGTCGACAGCGACAGGTAGCGCGTGTCCTTGGCCGCGCCGGGCTGGTTCAGCTTCAGGTTGGCCACCAGCTTCGAGGTCGCCGGCCGCGCCTTGGTGGGCAGCAGCGAGGGAATCGCACCGCCGTCGGGCACGGCGTGCAGCGCCGCGTCGACCGCCTTGATGCGCGCGATCACGCGCTCCAGCCAGCTATCGGCGGCGGGCTGGAACTCGACGTCGCAATCGACGCGCTCGCCCAGGCGCTCGCCGCCCAGCTCGGCCAGCCGCGCGTCGAGCCGGCGGCCGTGGCCGCAGAACGCGTCGTAGTTGCGGTCGCCGAAGGCCAGCACCGCGTAGCGCAGGCCCTCGACGCGCGCCGCGTCCTCTGCCGCGAGCGCGTCCCAGAACGCGGCGCCGTTGTCGGGCGCGTCGCCGTCGCCGAAGGTGCTCGTCATCAGCAGCGCGTATTGCGCGTTCGCGAACACGGCGGGCGTGGCATCGGCCATGCAGGCCACGCGAATCTCGAACCCCGAGTTCATCAGCAGCGTGGCGTACAGCTCGGTCAGCGATTCGATGTTGCCGGTCTGCGAGGCCCAGAGCAGCACCACCTTCGGCCGCGCATGGACGATCCGCACGCCGGCCGCGGCATCCTGCGCCTCGATCGCGCCGCCCGCGCCCGGGATGGGCAAACCGGCCCCGGGCACGGCCGGCAACTCGGCGCGCGGCGCGCGGCTGTAGAGCCCGGCCAGCATGCCGTCGAGCCACAGGCGCGTGGCCGGCGCGCAAGGCGCGTTACCCGGCAGCACCGGCACGCCATCGGCGGGCGCGGCGCGCAGGCCGTTGAGAAAGCCGGCGAGATAGACGCGTTCGGCATCGCTCAGGCGCGGCGCGGCGAGATCCTGCAGGCCGAGCGCGGCCGCGAAGGTGTCGAGAGCTGCGGACATGGTCGATTCCTGGTGCGCGGCCGCCGCGATCGGAGCGGCGGCCTGCGGGTTCGATTCAGGGGCCGCGCCGGCGGCTTGCGCCGGCGCGACGGCGGCCGCGGACGCAACCCGCGTCAGCGACACCGCGCAGAATTTCAGTTCGGGTTGCAGCGAGATCGGATCGACGGCGTCGCTGGTCAGGGCGTTGACGCAGAGATCGTCGCCATACACGTCGTTCCAGTGCATCGGCGCGAAGGCCGCGCCCGGCAGCACGCGGTCGGTCACCACCGCCGGCAGCACCGCGCGACCGCGCCGCGAACGCAGCTCGACGCTGTCGTTGGCGGCGATGCCCAGCGCCGCCGCGTCCTCGGGATGCACCTCGACGAAGGGCTTGGGGTTCAGCTTGTTGAGCATCGCCACCTTGCCGGTCTTGGTCATGGTGTGCCACTGGTGCTGCAGGCGCCCGGTGTTGAGCACGATCGGGAATTCGGCGCTGGGCAGGTCCGTCGCCTCGGCATGAGGGCGCGCGAGAAAACGCGCGCGGCCGGAAGGCGTCGGGAACACCAGGGCCGGCACGCTGCCGTCCCCGGCCACGCGCAGCGGCTGGCTCACGCCGTCGTTGAGGTAGCGCAGCGGGTGGCGGTCGTTCGCATCGTCGGGCGGACAGGGCCATTGCAGCGGCGTCGCGCGCAGGGCGCGGTGGCTCGCGCCGCGCAGGTCGTAGCCCGTCCTCGGGTTCGAGAAGCGCACGATCTCGTCGAACACCTGCTCGGCCGAGTCGTAGTCGAAGGCCTCGCGAAACCCCATCTCGCGCGCCACCGCCGCCACCATCGCCCAGTCGGCGCGCGCCTCGCCGGGCGGCTCGATGGCCTGCCGCGTCAGCGTCAGGTTGCGCTCCGAGTTGATCATCACGCCCTCGGCCTCGGCCCACAGCGCGCCCGGCAGCAGGATGTCGGCGTAACGGTTGGTCTCGGTATCGAGGAAGGCATCCTGCGCGATCACCAGCTCGGCCGCCTGCAAGCCGGCGATCGCCTTGGCGCGGTTGGCCACGGTCGCCACCGGGTTGGTGCAGATGATCCAGCAGGCCTTGATCTCGCCCGCGGCCATCTTCTCGAACATGTCGATGGTGCCGCCTCCGCCGCCGTCGCGACGCAGCGTGCCGGCCGGCAGGCGCCAGACCTCCTCCACGAAGCGGCGGTCCTCGTCGTCGAGCAGGCTGCGCTGGCCCGGCAGGCCCGGGCCCATGTAGCCCATCTCGCGCCCGCCCATCGCGTTGGGCTGCCCGGTCAGCGAGAACGGCCCGCTGCCGGGCCGGCAGATCGCGCCGGTGGCCAGGTGCAGGTTGCAGATCGCATTGGTCTGCCAGGTGCCGCGCGTGCTCTGGTTCAGGCCCATGGTCCAGCAGCTCATCCAGTCGCGCGCCTCGCCGATCATGCTCGCGGCGCGGCGGATGTCGGCCTCGGCCAGGCCGGTGATGGCGGCCACCTTGTCGGGCGTGTAGTCGGCCAGGAAGGCCGGCATCGCCTCCCAGCCTTCGGTATGCGCCTCGATGAAGGCCGCGTCGGCATGGCCTTCGGCATGCAGCAGATGCAGCAGACCGTTGAGCAGGGCGAGGTCGGTGCCGGGCTTGATCTGCAGGAACAGCGAGGCCTTGTCGGCGGTGGTGTTGCGGCGCGGGTCCACCACGATCAGCCTGGCGCCCGCCTTGACGCGATCCATCATGCGCAGGAACAGGATCGGGTGGCAATCGGCCATGTTCGCGCCGATCACGAAGAACAGCCCGGCGCGGTCGAAATCCTGGTACGAGCCGGGCGGGCCGTCGGCGCCCAGCGAGAGCTTGTAGCCGCTGCCGGCGCTGGCCATGCAGAGCCGCGAGTTCGACTCGACGTGCGAGGTGCGGATGTAGCCCTTGGCGAGCTTGTTGACGAGGTATTGCGCCTCGATCGACATCTGCCCCGACACGTAGAAGGACAGCGCATCGGGTCCGTGCGTGTCGAGCACCTCGCGCAGCCGCCGCGCGGTCTCGACGATCGCCTCGTCCACCGCCAGCGGCACCGGATCGCGTTCGCGCGCGTCGCGCAGGTAGGCCGTTTCCAGCCGCCCGGCATGACGCAGCGCGACGTGCGCCGACGAGCCCTTGGTGCAGAGCCGGCCGAAGTTCGACGGGTGCTCGGTATCGCCCGATACCTTGACCACCTCGCCGTCCTCGACATGCAGCACCATCCCGCAGCCGACGCCGCAGTAAGGACACACCGTCTTCACGCTCGTGCTCGCCATGCCTGCTCCGTGTTCGCCCGCCTGTTCCCCGCCGATCCGTTCTGTCCCGTGCCGCCGCGCTCAGGCCGTGCCGACCCAGACCAGCCCGTCCTCGATGCGCGAGGCATAGACGCCGACCGATTTCTCGGGCGCCTCCACGCACTCGCCGGTGCGCAGGTCGAAGTGCTGCTTGAACAGCGGCGAGGCCACCACCACGCGCTCGCCGAGGCTGCCGACCAGGCCGCGCGAGAGCACCGCGGCGCGCGAATGCGGGTCGATGTTGTCGATCGCGTAGATGTCCACGGCGCCGTCGCCGGCCTCGACGCGGAACACGGCGACCTGGCCGCCGTTGACGAGCGCGCAGACGCCCGTGTTAGGCACGATGTCGTTCAGTTGGCAGACGGGTGTCCAGCTCGAGGCGGACGAGGTGGACGAAGCGGTCGATGGTGCTTGCATCAGGGTTCTCCGGAATTCGTGATGAGTGGGCGGCCCTCAGGCCGTCACGGCTTCGGCGGCGGCCGGCGCCTCGGCGCGTTCCTCGGGCGTCGCCGGCCGGATCTGGCCGCGTTCCTCGACGAAGGCTATGGTGGTGTCGGCCGCCTCGCTGTTGACGAAATGGCGGAAGCGGCGGCGCGTGGCCGGGTCGCTCACGGCCTTCTTCCACTCGCACTCGTAGGTCTCGACCACGTGCGCCATCTGCGCCTCGAGTTCCTCGGCGAGGCCGAGCCGGTCGTTGACCACCACGTCGATCAGGTAGTCGAGCCCGCCCTCGAGGTTGTCGCGCCAGGTGCTGGTGCGCTGCAGGCGATCCGCGGTGCGGATGTAGAACATCAGGAAGCGGTCGACGTAGCGGATCAGGGTCTCGCGATCGAGGTCGGAAGCCAGCAGCTCGGCGTGGCGCGGCTTCATCCCGCCGTTGCCGCAGACATAGAGGTTCCAGCCCTTCTCGGTGGCGATCACGCCGACGTCCTTGCCCTGCGCCTCGGCGCATTCGCGGGTGCAGCCCGACACGCCGAACTTGATCTTGTGCGGCGCGCGCAGGCCCTTGTAGCGGTTCTCCAGGTCGATCGCGAGGCCGACCGAATCGCCCACGCCGTAGCGGCACCAGGTCGAGCCCACGCAGGACTTCACGGTGCGCAGCGACTTGCCGTAGGCATGGCCCGACTCGAAACCGGCCGCGATCAGCTCCTCCCAGATCAGCGGCAGTTGCTCGACGCGCGCGCCGAACAGGTCGACGCGCTGGCCGCCGGTGATCTTGGTATAGAGGCCGTACTTCTTCGCCACCTGGCCCACCGCGATCAGGCCTTCGGGCGTGACCTCGCCGCCCGGCATGCGCGGCACCACCGAATAGGTGCCGTCGCGCTGGATGTTGGCCAGGTAGTAGTCGTTCGAATCCTGCAGGCTCGCGTGCTCGCGCTTGAGCACGAACTCGTTCCAGCAGGAGGCCAGGATCGAGGCCGCGGTGGGCTTGCAGATATCGCAGCCGAGCCCCTTGCCGTACTTCGCCAGCAGCTCGCCGAAGCTGCGGATGCCCTCCACGCGCACCAGGTGGTAGAGCTCCTGGCGCGAATAGGCGAAGTGCTCGCAGAGGTGATTGTTGACGGCCAGGCCCTGCTTCTTCATCTCGGCCTTCATCACCTGGGTGACCAGCGGCACGCAGCCGCCGCAGGAGGTGCCGGCGCCGGTGCAGGACTTCAGCGCGCCGACCGAGGTCGCGCCGTTGGCCACCGCCTCACAGAGCCGGCCCTTCGAGACGTTGTTGCAGGAGCAGATCTGCGCCGTGTCCGGCAGCGCGTCGACGCCCAGGCCCGGCTTGGCGGCGCCGTCCGATTGCGGCAGGATCAGCGCCTCGGGCTCGGCCGGCAGCTCGATGCGGTTCAGCATCATCTGCAGCAGCGTGCCGTATTCGGCCGCGTCGCCCACCAGCACCGCGCCGAGCAGTTGCTTGCCGTCGGCCGAGGTGACCAGCTTCTTGTAGACCTCGCGGCGCCCGTCCGCGTACTGCACCACGCGGCAGCCCGCGGTCTTCGCGTGCGCGTCGCCGATGCTGGCCACGTCCACGCCCATCAGCTTGAGCTTGGTGCTCAGGTCGGCGCCGGCGAACACGGCGTCGCCGCCCGCCAACTGCTGCGCGACCACCCGCGCCATGTCGTAGCCCGGCGCCACCAGGCCGAAGGTCTGGCCGTTCCAGGCCGCGCATTCGCCGATCGCGTAGATGTCGGCATCGCTGGTGCGGCAGGCGCTGTCGATCGCGATCCCGCCGCGCGGGCCGATCTCCAGGCCGCAGTCGCGCGCGAGCTGGTCGCGCGGGCGGATGCCGGCCGAGAACACGATCATGTCGGTGTCCAGATGGCTGCCGTCGGCGAAGCGCATGCGATGCGTGCCCGCCTCGCCGTCGACGATCTCCAGCGTGTTCCGGCCGGTATGCACCTGCACGCCGAGCGCCTCGATCCGGCCGCGCAGCATGCTGCCGCCGCCCTCGTCGACCTGCACCGCCATCAGGCGCGGCGCGAACTCCACCACGTGCGTGTCGAGGCCCATGTCGCGCAGCGCCTTGGCGCATTCGAGGCCGAGCAGCCCGCCGCCCACCACCACGCCCGAGCTGGCGCGCGCCCCGCAGGCCTGCATCGCGACCAGGTCCTCGATGGTGCGGTAGACGAAGCAATCCTCGCGATCGCGGCCCGGCACGGGCGGCACGAAGGGCGAGGAGCCGGTGGCGAACACCAGCTTGTGGTAGGCGATGGTCTCGCCGTCGGCGAGCGTGACGGTGCGCGCGGCGCGGTCGATCGCGGCGGCGGCGGTGCCCAGGCGCAGCTCGAATTGCGGATGCGCCTCGAAGAAGCCCGGCGCGACCAGCGAGAGATCCTCGGCCGACTTGCCGGCGAAGAATTCGGAAAGATGGACGCGATCGTAGGCGGGACGCGGTTCCTCGCACAGCACGATGACGCGCCAGGCTTGCCCCGGCATGGCGGCGAGCGATTCGAGCAGCTTGTGGCCGACCATCCCGTGACCGATGACGACGATAGGGTTCATGGTGCGTTTCTCCGTGTGCCGGGTATCAGTTGACGACGTTCGCGGCGAGCGCGCTGGCGCGCAGCGCGGCCTCGCGGGCCATGTGCTCGGCGCTGAAGCGCACCGCGATCGCGCACAGCGAGGTGACCAGCACCACGCCGCCGAGCAGGGTGAGCGTGGCCTGCACGTCGCCCACGCCCTTCATCAGGAAACCGGCGGCCACCGCCCCCACGTTGCCGCCCGCGCCGACGATGCCGGCCACCCCGCCCAGCGCGTTGCGATCGACGAAGGGCACCAGCGCGTAGGTCGCGCCGCAGGCCATGTGGGTGAACAGGCCGAAGGCGACCATCGCCAGCACCGCCACGCCGACCTGCCCCGCATGCGAGAACGCCAGCAGGCCGAGCCCTTCGCCGGCGATCAGCACCGCCAGCAGCATCGAGCGCACCGCGAGACCACGGCGCGCGGCGATGCGATCCGACAGCCAGCCGCCGAGCGCCCGCGCGAACAGCGCCAGCAGGCCGAAGATGCCGGCCGCGAGGCCCGCGTCGCGCAGCGACAACTGGAAGTGGTTCACGTAGTAGAGCGAGGCGATGTTGTGGATGAACACCTCGACCCCGAAGCAGGCGCCGTAGGTGATGGCCAGCATCCAGACGCGGTAGTTCCGGGACGCGGCGATGAAGCTCGCCCAGCCGCCCTTCTTGCCGCTCTCGACTGTTTCGCCGCGTGCGCGCAGCGTCACGAAATCGCCGCGCGGGCTGTCCTGCGTGCCGCGCCAGTAAGCCACGGCCATCAGCAGCATGGCGATGCCGGGCACCACCAGCGCGACGCGCCAGGCCGAGCCGTCGCCCAGGCCCAGTAGCAGCGCGGCCGACACGAACAGCGGAATCAGCGCCTGGGCCGCGCCCGCGCCGGCATTGCCCCAGCCGGCGGTGGTCGCGTTCGCGGTGCCCACCACGTTGGGCGCGAACATCACCGAGGTGTGGTACTGGGTGATCACGAAGCTGGCGCCGACCGCGCCGATGCCGAGCCGGCAGAGCATCAGGCTCCAGTAGTCGTGCGCGAAGGCGATCGCGATCACGGGGATCGCGCCGAGCACCAGCAGGCCGGTATAGACGCGGCGCGGGCCGAAGCGGTCGCAGAGCGGGCCCACCAGCAGGCGCACCAGGATGGTGGCGGCCACCGCGGCGATATTGATGTCGGCCACCTGGCCCGCGCTGAGCTGGAACTGCCTGGCGATCAGCGGCATCAGCGGCGCGCAGGCGAACCACGCGAAGAAGCAGACGAAGAACGCCATCCAGGTGAGGTGGAAGGCACGCATCGGCGCGGTGCCGAAGCTGAACAGATCGATGCGGGTGGCCTTGTTTGACATGTGGGGTCTACCAAAACGAAACGGCGTCCTGCGAATCCGGTCGAGAGACCGGATGCACAGGACGCCGTTGTCCAGAAAGCCCGTCGCCGGGCCGCTCAGTATTCGTTGCTGCCGGGCACGTCGCCGTTGACGCGCCCGGTCGATGCTTCGCAAGCGTCGTGCCAGACGAGGGTTTTCCTCGTCCGGCCTGGCTTTCCGGCGATTTCGCGGGTGCTTGCACCGGCCCGGCGCGTCACGCGATGACGCAAGCCCGCACAGTTGTGGTGCGGCGCAGCACTGCCGACGTGCGATCGTCGTGCACCGCGAGCGGGTGCCGCCCCGGGACCTGCCGGCCGCCGCCGGCCGCTCGGCCCCATCGGCCGCGCGCCCGCCTGCCGCGTCGCGCCGGCCCTCCAGCGTCGTCGTGCCGCGCCGCAATGAAGCTGGCGCGCTTATTGCAATAAAGGAAACGCGCCGGCAACGATGTCGGCGCACGCAAGACAGACGAACCGGGCCGCGCGACGTATCGCGGCGGCCCATCCGGACAACGGCGTCCCGAACGCCCGGCCGCATGGCCGGCGCGCGGCGTCGTGCGGTTCCGGCGGCGCGCGCCGCCTCGTGCGCCACACTGGAACTGACGAGAATGACGAACCCCACTGGCAAGGTCACCCTGCTCGGCGCCGGCCCAGGCGATCCCGAGCTGCTGACGATCCGCGCCGCCCGGCGCCTGGCCGCGGCCGACGTGGTGCTGCTCGATGACCTGGTCGACCCCGCCGTGGCCGAACTCGCGCCGCGGGCGCGCATCGTGCGCGTCGGCAAGCGCGGCGGCTGCCGCTCCACCCCGCAAGCCTTCATCGAGAAGCTGATGCGCCGCTACGCGCTGCGCGGGCTGCACGTGGTACGCGTCAAGGGCGGCGACGCGCTGCTGTTCGGCCGCGCCGGCGAGGAACTGGCCGCCCTGCACGCGGCAGGCGTGCAAGTCGAGATCGTCAACGGCATCTCCTCCGGTTTCGCGGCGGCCGCCGAACTGGGCGTCTCGCTCACGCATCGCCGTCACTGCCAGGGCGTGACCTTCGTCACCGCGCACCTGCAGGACCACGGCGAGCCCGACTGGGCCGCGCTCGCGGCCGGCGGCACCACCCTGGTGATCTACATGGGCATGAACCGGATCGAGCGCGTCGCCGCCGGCCTGCTCGACACGCTCCCGGCCGCCACGCCGGCCGCCGTGGTGCAGTGGGCCGGCACCGCGCGTGCGCGTGCCTGGCACGGCGCGCTGGGCGCGCTCGCCGCCGATCCGGCCGCCGCCGGCCTCGGCAGCCCGGCGGTGATCCTGGTCGGCATGGCGATCGGCGAGGCGCTCGCCATGCTGCCGCCGCAACCCGGCCAGCCGGCCATCGACGCGGAGCGCCTGTCCGATGCGGCTTGAGCCTGATCGCCGCGCCCCGCGCGCCCCTCGCCTTCGTCCGATGGCACCCTGCCGGTCGCGCGGGCTGGCATGCACCTGCCCGGGGCCGCTGGCATGATGGACGCGCACGACGCCCCGCGCCCGCTGCGCGTGCTGCTGGTCACCGATACGGACAAGCCGATCGGCGCCCTGCGCGACGCGCTCGCGCGGCTCCACTACGAGATGCTCGACGAGGTGGCCACCCCGGCGCGCCTGCCGGCCGTGGTCGAGAAGGAGCGCCCGGACGTGGTGATCATCGATACCGAATCGCCCTCGCGCGACACGCTCGAGCAACTGGCGGTGATGCACGCGCGCGCGCCGCGCCCGGTGCTGATGTTCAGCCCCGATGCGGACCAGCAGCTGATCCGCGCGGCGGTGGGCGCGGGCGTGAGCGCCTATCTGGTGGAGGGCCTCTCGCCCGAGCGGCTCGCGCCGATCATCGAGGTGGCGCTCGCGCGCTTCTCGCACGACGAGGCGCTGCGCCGTCGCCTGGCCGAGGTCGAGAACGAGCTGGCCGACCGCAAGCTGATCGATCGCGCCAAACGCCTGCTGATGGAGACGCGCCGGCTCGGCGAGCAGGATGCCTATGCCACGCTGCGCCGCCGCGCCATGGACCAGGGCATCCGCATCGTCGAAGCCGCGCGGCAGATCCTCCTCGCAGCCCGAATTCCCGATGGTGAAGCATGATGAAACCGACTTTCCCGCCGCCCGAACGCCGCGAGCTGCGGCTCGGCTTCGTCGCCCTGAGCGACGCCGCGCCGCTGGTGGTCGCGCAACGCCTGGGGCTCGGCGAACGGCACGGCCTGTCGCTGACGCTGGCGCGCCAGCCTTCCTGGGCCAGCCTGCGCGACCAGTTGCTGACCGGCCAGATCGACGCCGCGCATGCGCTCTACGGGCTCGTCTATGGCGTGCAGTACGGCATCGGCGGGCCGCGCGCCGACCTGGCCGTGCTGTCGGTGCTGAACCGCAACGGCCAGGCGATCACGTTCTCGAACCGCCTGGCCGATGCCTGGCGCGAATCGGGCGAGCTGCGCGCGGCGCTCGCCACGCTGGGCCGCAAGCCGGTGTTCGCGCAGACCTTCCCCACCGGCACCCATGCGATGTGGCTCTATGCCTGGCTCGCCGCGCACGGCGTCGATCCGCTGCGCGAGGTGCGCAGCATCGTGATCCCGCCGCCGGGCATGGCCGAGGCGCTGGCCAGCGGCGAGCTCGACGGCTTCTGCGTCGGCGAGCCCTGGAACGCGGTGGCCGAGGCACAAGGCGCCGGGCGCACGGTGGCCGCTTCGAGCGAGGTCTGGCACGACCATCCCGAGAAGGCGCTGGCCTGCCGCCGCGAGTTCGCGGCGCTCTATCCGAACACCACACGCGCGCTGATCCGCACCCTGCTCGATGCCGGCGCCTGGCTCGACCTGCCCGGCAATCGCGCGCGGGCAGCCGAGTGGCTGGCCTCGCCCGAGGCGCTCGACGTGCCGGCCGCGCGGATCCTGCCGCGCCTGCTCGGCGATTACGGCGACGGCGCGTTCGCGAAGCCGCCGGCGCCGGTGCGCTTCCACGATGGTGGCGAGGTCAACCGGCCGCGCGCGTCGGATGGATTGTGGTTCGTCTCGCAGTATCGGCGCTGGGGCATGTTGACGGCCGAGCACGACGACGCGGCGATCGCGGCGGCGGTGACGCAGACGGCCTTGTATGAGGAAGCGGTGGCGGGGTATGTGCCGCTGGGGGACGAGCCGGGACGGTAGGCAGCCGAGGCCGGTTCGCGCCGATCTCCACGTGGAAATTGGCGCCACGCATCCCGTGGATATGAGCCAAGCCGCCGCGACGGCAGTTCGCCATCGAGCCGCCGTCACGGCATGCCTGGCTCTCGATGCAAAATGCCGCTCGACCTGTGAACCAGATCGGGCGGCATTTTTTCGACGGCATCGACCAGCGCGACCAGCGCGCCGGCCGGGCTACAAGCCAGCCAGGATGTCGTTCAGCTCGGCCGCGATGGCCGCATCGCTCGTCGCGGGCGCGCGCAATGCATCGATCGCCTCGGCCAGCGCCGCGAGCGGCGGGTTGCGCATCAGTTCCACCAGCGCGATATCGGCACCGAGCCTGGCGCGCACCGCCGTCTGCACCTGCATCGCCGCCAGCGAATGCCCGCCCAGCTCGAAGAAGCGATCGCCGCGCCGCACCGGCTCCACGCCGAGCACGGCCGACCAGATGCCGGCCAGGGCCAGCTCGGTCTCGCCCCGCGGCAGCGCTCCCGTCTCCTCGCCGGCCTGCGCGGCCGGCTCCGGCAAGGCGCGCCGGTCGATCTTGCCGTTCGGGTTGAGCGGCAGCGCCTCCAGCACCATCACCGCCGACGGCACCATGTAGTCGGGCAGGCGTTCGGCCAGCGCCGCACGCAAGGCCGCGCCCTCCACCGCCGCGCCGGCGGCCGGCGCGACATAGGCCAGCACGCGCAGCCCGCTCGGGCCCTCGCGGGTGATCACGGCCGCCTCGCGCACGCGCGCGTCCTGCAGCAGCACCGATTCGATCTCGCCGAGCTCGATCCGGAAACCGCGGATCTTCACCTGATGATCGGCGCGGCCCAGATAGGCCAGCGTGCCGTCCTCGCTCCAGCGCACGATGTCGCCCGTGCGATAGAGCCGCGCGCCCGGCACGGCGGCGAACGGGTCGGCCACGAAGCGCTCGGCCGTCAGGCCCGCGCGATCGTGATAGCCGCGCGCCAGCAACGGCCCGCCGATGCAGAGTTCGCCCGCCGCGCCGAGCGGCACCGGGTTGCCCTGCATGTCGAGCACCGCCAGCCTGCGGCCGGGCAGCGGGCCGCCGAGCGGGACCTGGGCCGGCACCTCGGCCGCCGCGTCCTTCAGCATCGCGCTGCAATCGAAGTAGGTCGCCGTGACGGTCGCCTCGCTGGGCCCATAGGTATTGGCCAGCGTGAGCGCCGTGAGCCCGGCCGCGCGCCAGGCGCGCACGCCGTCGGCCGGCATCGCCTCGCCGCCGGCATGCACGCAGCGCAGCGTCGCGAGCGCGGCGCGCGCTTCGGGCCGCGCGGCGAAATCCTGCGCCAGCGCGTTCCAGTAGGCGGTGGTCAGGTCGGCCACGGTGATCCGCTCGCGCTGGACCTCCTCGGCGAAACGTCCGGTGCTCCACAGCTCGGGGCCGCGCACGATCAGGGCCGCGCCCGAAGCCAGGGTCGGGAAGACCTGCTCGACGAAGCCATCGAAATTGAAGGTCGAGATCTGCAGCACGCGATCCTGCTCGCCGATGCCGAACATGCCGATCGACACCTCGGCATGGCGCGCCAGCGCATCGTGCGTGATGCCGACGCCCTTGGGGCGCCCGGTCGAGCCGGAGGTGTAGATCAGGTAGGCCAGGTGGTCGCCCTGCACGGCGCACACGGGCGCGCTGGACGGATGGCCGCTCGTCGCGGCCGCCAGCTCGGCGATATCGAGCGTCGGTACCGGCATGCGGCCGCGATCGTCGGCGCCCGCGCCTTCGGTCAGCGCCAGCGCGATGCCGCTGTCCTCGATCATCATCGCCAGCCGCTCGGCCGGATAGGACGGATCGAGCGGCACGTAGGCGCCGCCCGCCTTCAGCACGCCGAGGATCGCCACGATCATGCCGGCCGAGCGCTCGATCGCGATCCCGACGCGCACGTCGGGGCCGACGCCGGCCGCGCGCAGGGCGTGAGCAATGCGGTTCGCGCGCGCGTCCAGCGTGCCGTAGTCGATCGTCTCGCCGTCATGCACCAGCGCGACGGCCGAGGGCCGACGCGCCGCCTGCTCGGCGATCCGCCGATGGACCGGCGGCAAGGGCGCGACTTCGGCACCGCGCCCCCAGCCGGCCAGCGTGGCGCGCTCTTCCGACGGCAGCGGATCGAGCGCGCCGAGCCGCGCCTCGGGGTCGGCCGCGAAGGCGTCGAGCAGCGTGCCGAGCTGGCCGGCCAGGCGCGCGATCTGCGCCGCCGTGAACAGGTCGCCCGCATAGGCGAACTCGATGTCGAGCCGGCCCGCCGGGCTCTCGCCGGGCGTCGCGGCATGCGCCGCGCGAGCCTGCGTGACCGACAGCGTCAGCGGGAAGCTGGTGCGGTCCTCGTTGCGCAGCCCCGAGAAACCCAGGCCGTGCGGCGAGGCATCGTCGAGGATCGCGTCGACCGGGTAGTTCTCGAACACCAGCAAGGTGTCGAACATCGGCTGGCCGCCGTCGATGCCGGCGCCACGCTGGATCTCCACCAGCGGCAGGTGCTCGTGCTCGCGCGCGGCCACGCCGTCGCGCTGCACCGCCGCCAGCCACTCGCCCACGCGCATCGAGGGCGACGGCGTGCCGATCACCGGAATCGTGTTGATGAACAGGCCGAGCATGCGATCGGCGCCCGGCAGCGCATCGGGCCGGCCTGCCACGGTCGCGCCGAAGCTCACGGTGGCCTGCCCCGTGTAGCGCTGCAGCAGCACCAGCCAGGCGGCCTGCACCAGTGCGCTCAAGGTGGCGCGCTGCGATTTCGCGAAGGCGGCCAGGCGCGCGGTGCGAGCCGCGTCGCAGCGCAGGTTCAGCACGCCATGGCGCGCCGCGTGGGCGGCCTCGGCGCCCGGCGCCGGCAGGGCCTGGGTCAGCAAGGTCGGGCCGTCGAGACGCGCGGTCCGCGCGCGCCACCAGGCATCGCTGGCCTCGCGCGGCTGCTCGGCCAGCCAGCCGATGAAGCGGCGATAACGGGCCGGCGCCTCGGTCGGCACGGCGCCGCCATAGATCGACAGCACCTCGGCCAGCAGTTGCGCCGCGCTCCAGCCGTCGAGCAGCACATGATGGAAGGTCCAGACCACGTGATGCCGCGCCTCGCCCGTGCGCAGCAGCGTGACGCGCCACAGCGGCGGGCGCGCCAGGTCGAAACCGCGCGCCAGATCGTCGGCCGAGAAGCGGTCGAGCCGCTCGGCGAGCGGGGCCGGGCCGTCGCGCCAATCCTCCAGCGAGAACGGCGTCGTCACCTCGCGCGCCACCCACTGCCGCGGTTGATCGTCGAAGCTCAGCACGCCGGTGCGCAGCACGTCGTGACGCTTGGCGACCGCCATCCAGGCGGCCTCGAAACGTGTCACGTCGAGCCCCTCGACGTCGACGCGCAACTGGTTCACATAGGCATGCTGCTGGGCGCCGAGCAGGCTGTGGAACACGATGCCGGCCTGCATCGGCGCCAGTGCATAGAGATCGGCCAGCTCGGCGGCCGGCACCGGCAGCGCGTCGAGACGCGCCTGGTCGATCGCCGCGAGCGGCACGTCGGACGGCGTGAGGCCGGCCGCGCCGCTGGTGCAGTGTTCGAGCACGACGGTCAGCTCGGCACGCAGCTCCACCGCCAGCGCGTCGAGCGTGGCCGCGTCGTAGCGATCACCGCCCGGGTGGCGCAACGCGATCGACAGCTCGCCGTCGCGGATCTGCGCGGCGATGTCGAGCGCGTGGGTCGGCCGGTTCTCGGCGCCGACGCCGCGGCCGCCGCGTTCTGCCGCCAGGCGCCAGGCACCCGCGCCCAGCGAGCCGTCGAGCTGGCCCAGGTAGTTGAACAGCACGTCGGCATCGCGGATGTCGGCGAGCGCTGCCTGTGCGGCGGCACTGCCGGCATATCGCAGCATCCCGAAGCTGTTGCCGCCATGCGGCACCGCGCGCCGTGCCTCCTTGACGCGCTTGATGGCCGAGCCGAGCTCGCCGCTCGCCGCCAGCGGCAGCGGATGAAGGCTGGTGAACCAGCCCACCGTGCGGCTGACATCCAGCTCGCCGAGCGGCGCGTCGCGGCCATGGCCTTCGACGTCGATGCGCAGCACCTCGCGGCCGGCGAAGCGACACAGCACCCGGCCCGTGGCCACCAGCAGCAGATCGGCAAGCTGGGTTCGGTAGGCCGCGTTGGCGGTTTGTTGCAGGGTTTGCGTGGCGGCGCGCTCCAGCGTGACGGTGGCGCTGCAGGCGCCGGCCGGCGTGCCGGCACACTCCGGCAGCGACGCGTCGATCCCGCCGAGCGTGCGCCAGTAGTCGAGGCTGCCAGCCACCTCGTCGGCTTGCGCCGCCTCGTGCAGGCGCCGTGCGAAGCCGGGATAGGACAGTGTCGGCGCCGGTAGCGTGACCGTCTCGCCGGCATCCAGCTGGCCGTAGGCACGATGCAGGTCGTCGAGCAGGATGCGCCAGGAAACGGTATCGACCGCCAGATGATGGATCGCGATCGCGATACGCCAGCTACCGTCGCTCACGCCGATCACGAGCGCGCGCAGCAGCGGGCCGCGCTCGATGTCGAGCGCCGACTGGATCGTGTCGCAAGCCGCATCGATCGCGGCGGGTTCGATGCCGCTCAGCGTCGCGACCAGCGGTGCCGCATCCGGCGCCGCGAGGTACTGCCGCCAGCCTTCGGGCGTCGAGGAAAAGCGCAAGCGCAAGGCCGGATGCGCCGTCATCACGGCACGCAGGGCCTGCTCCAGGCGCGCTGCGTCGGGGGCGGTTTCCGTGGCCAGCAGCACCGACTGGTTCCAGTGATTCGGCTGCGCGAACGCCTTCGACAGGAACCAGGCTTGCACCGGCATCAGCGGCACGCACGCGCCGTCTGCCGTCGCGTCGGCTTCCTCGGCGGCCATCGGCCGCGGATTCGCGCTGCCCTGGTACAGCGGTTCGGCCACGGCGGCCAGTTCCGCGACGGTCGGCTGCTCGAAAATCTGCCGGGCAGTCAGGCGGTAGCCGGCTTGCCGGGCGCGCGCGACGATCTGCAAGGCCAGGATCGAGTCGCCACCGAGTTCGAAGAAATCGTCGTGACGGCCGATGCGCGCGCCGCGCAGCAGCGTCGACCAGATCGACGCAAACTCGGCTTCGATGCCTTCATGTGGTGCTTGGTAGTTCGCGCCCTGCTCGGTTTCAGCGGCGGGCAACGGCAGCGCGCGGCGGTCCACCTTGCCATTCGGATTGAGCGGGAGCGTGTCCAGCACCACGATGCGCCACGGCACCATATAGTCCGGCAGCCGAGCCGCCAGCGAGGTTCGCAGTGCGGCGACATCGGGCGCGGTGCCTGTCACGTAGCCCACCAGCTTGCCTTCATGCGCGATCACCACGGCCTCGCGCACCGAAGCATCCGCCGTCAGCGCCGATTCGATTTCACCCAGCTCGATCCGCAGGCCGCGAATCTTCACTTGATGATCGATGCGACCCAGATAGTCGATCGCGCCATCGGCACGCCAACGCGCGAGATCGCCCGTGCGATAGAGCCGCGCGCCCGGTTCGTCCGCGAACGGATCCGGCACGAAGCGCTCCGCCGTCAGGTCGGGGCGGCCCAGATAACCACGCGCCAGCCCCGCTCCGCCCAGGTACAGCTCGCCCGGCACGCCAGGCGGCACCGGATTCAGCCTCGCGTCGAGCACCCAGGTCTGCGTGGCCGCGATCGGGCGGCCGATCGGCACCGCGCGGCCGGCTTCGTCCACGCAAGCCCAGGCCGTCACGTCGATCGCCGCCTCGGTCGGCCCATACAGGTTGTGCAACTCCACGCCCGGCAGCACCGCCGCCACGCGCTCACGCAGATCCGCCGGCAAGGCCTCGCCGCTACAGACGATGCGCTTGAGCGTCTTGCCGCAAGAGGCGGCCGCGTCGGGCATCGCCACGAAGGCCTGCAGCATCGACGGCACGAAGTGCAGCGTGCTGACGTCATGCGCCACGATCGTCTGCGCCAGTTCGGCCGGATCGCGATGCGCGCCCGGCGCCGCGATCGCCAGCCGCGCGCCCACCATCAACGGCCAGAAGAATTCCCAGACCGATACATCGAAGCTGAACGGCGTTTTCTGCAACACCGTCTCGCCGCGTTGCAGCCCGTATTCGCGCTGCATCCAGATCAGGCGGTTCGACAGGCCATCGTGGCGGTTGCCCACGCCCTTCGGGCGCCCCGTCGAGCCTGAGGTGAAGATCACATAGGCGAGGTTCGCGCCGTGCAATTGAACATCGGGATTGGTGGCCGGGAATGACGACGTGTCCAGCGTGCCGAGATCGACACGCTCGACACCCTCTCGCGACGGCAGATCGAGCCCACTCTGTGCAAGCAGCAAACCAATCCCACTATCGTCGATCATCGCGGCGATCCGATCGGCCGGATACGAAGGATCGAGCGGCACATAAGCCGCGCCGGCCTTCATGATCGCGTACAAGGCGATCACCAGTTCCAGCGAGCGCTCGGCAGCAACACCAACCCGCGACTCCACGCCGATCCCACGCGAACCCAGCCAATGCGCAAGGCGATTCGCGCGCGCATTCAACTCGGCATAACTGAGCCGGGTTTCGCCAAACACCAGCGCGTCATCCTCGGGATGCGCAGCGGCATGACGCTCGAAAGCATGAAACACCGGCTCGATCTCGTCGTAACGCGTGCGATTGCGGCTCCAGCCGTCCAGCGTCGCGCGCTCGTCCGCGTCCGTCAGCACGACATCGGCGATACGCATCGACAGGTCGCCCTGCGCGATCGCCTCGACACAGCGCCGATAATGCGCGGCCAAGCGCGCGATCGTCGCTTCCGAAAACAATTCGCGCGCGTAGCTGAATTCGAAGCCAAGCCCGCCCTGCCCATCCTCCTGCGTAGTCAGCATCAACTCGACCTGCGCCATCGCGCTCGGCAGGGGATGCGGCTCGATGCCCAGGCCCGGCAAGCCTTCCAGCACCCGCCAGTCGCGCCGCTGGTGGTTGAACATCGCCTGGAACAGCGGGCTGTGGCTGAGGCTGCGCTCGGGACGCAGCGCCTCGACCAGCGCATCGAACGGCAGGTCCTGATGCGCCTGCGCGCCAACCGTGGCCGTGCGCAGCCTATCGAGCAGCATGCCGAGCGTCTCGTCGCCGTCGAAGCTGGCGCGCATCACCTGGGTGTTGACGAAGAAGCCGATCAGGCGCTCCGTCTCGACGCGGTTCCGGTTCGCCACCGGCACGCCGACGCGGATATCGTCCTGTCCCGTGTAGCGATGCAGCAGCGCCTGGAATGCCGCCAGCAGCAGCATGAAAGGCGTGGCCGATTGCTGCTGCGCGCGAGCCTTCACGGCTTGCGCCAGTTCGGCGGGCACGCCCAGGGCGTAGCGGCCGGCCGTGTAGTCGCCATGCGCGCTGCGCAGGCCATCCATCGGCAGGGCCAGCACCGGATGCGAATCGCCGAGCACGGCCTTCCAGTAGTCGAGCTGGCGCTCGCGCTCGCCGACTTCGAGCCAGTCGCGCTGCCAGGCGGCGTAGTCGGCATACTGGATCGGCAGTTCCTCGAGCGCCCGGGTCTCGCCCGTCACGCGGGCGCGGTAATTCGCGACCAGTTCTTCCAGTAGCACCTGCACCGACCATCCATCGGAGACGATGTGATGCATCGACAAGGCCAGCAGATGACGGCCGCCCTCGCCCCGGTACAGCGCCGCGCGCAACAACGGCCCCGCCGCCAGATCGAAGGCTTCGTCGGCCAGCGAGCGGGCCGCCGCTTCGAGCGCATCGGCGGCCACCGTCTCCTCACGCCAATCGAGCGAGATGACTTCATCGACGAAGGCCTCGACCTCGCCGGCCTGGTTCGCGACGAAGCGCGTGCGCAGCACCGCATGGCGCGCCACGATCGCCGCGAAGGCCTCGCGCAGCGCCGCCGCATCGACCTCGCCCGTCAGCCACAGGCCGCCCGAGACGTGGTACGCGCGATTGTCCGGCGACAGTTGCGCGAGCACCCATTGGCGGCGCTGCGCGTACGACACCTCCACCGGCTGCCCGGCCGCGCGCGTGCGCGGCACGATCGGGAACTGCGCCGAACTCACGCCGTCAGCCTGCATCTTTTCCCAGAACAGGCGTCGTTTTTCCGGTGCCAGCTCGATGAAGCGGGCGGCGATGCGGGCGGCCGTGGTCTTGTCCATGAATGCGTTCAAAGCGTGTCCATAAAGAGATCGAGGCTGCGCAACGCGTCGTCGCCGGGCTGGCTGCCTCGCGCCTGCGCGATGGCCTCGGCCTGCGCGGCCAGCGTGCGGGCCTCGAACAGCGTGGCGAGCGGCAGGCTCGCGTTCAGTTCGAGCCCGATCCGGGCGTTCAGGCGAACGACCAGCAGCGAATGCCCGCCCAGGTCGAAGAAATCGTCATGGCGGCCGATGCGCTCGATGTCGAGCAAACCGGTCCAGAGCGTCGCGAGTTCGGTTTCGATGCCTTCATGAGGGGCTTCGTAATGCGCGCCCGGATCGGCTTCGGCGGCGGGCAGCGGCAACGCGCGGCGATCCACCTTGCCGTTCGGATTCAAAGGCAGCGTGTCCAGTGCCACGATGCGCCACGGCACCATATAGTCCGGCAGCCGAGCCGCCAGCGAGGTTCGCAGTGCGGCGACATCGGGCGCGGTGCCTGTCACGTAGCCCACCAGCCTGCCTTCATGCGCGATCACCACGGCCTCGCGTACCGAAGCATCCGCCGTCAGCGCCGATTCGATCTCGCCCAGCTCGATCCGCAGGCCGCGAATCTTCACTTGATGATCGATCCGGCCCAGATAGTCGATCGCGCCATCGGCACGCCACCGCGCCAGATCGCCCGTGCGATAGAGCCGCGCGCCCGGTTCGTCCGCGAACGGATCCGGCACGAAGCGCTCCGCCGTCAGGTCGGGGCGGCCCAGATAACCACGCGCCAGCCCCGCTCCGCCCAGGTACAGCTCGCCCGGCACGCCAGGCGGCACCGGATTCAGCCTCGCGTCGAGCACCCAGGTCTGCGTGGCCGCGATCGGGCGGCCGATCGGCACCGCGCGGCCGGCCTCGTCCACGCAAGCCCAGGCCGTCACGTCGATCGCCGCCTCGGTCGGCCCATACAGGTTGTGCAACTCCACGCCCGGCAGCACCGCCGCCACGCGCTCACGCAGATCCGCCGGCAAGGCCTCGCCGCTACAGACGATGCGCTTGAGCGTCTTGCCGCAAGAGGCGGCCGCGTCGGGCATCGCCACGAAGGCCTGCAGCATCGACGGCACGAAGTGCAGCGTGCTGACGTCATGCGCCACGATCGTCTGCGCCAGTTCGGCCGGATCGCGATGCGCGCCCGGCGCCGCGATCGCCAGCCGCGCGCCCACCATCAACGGCCAGAAGAATTCCCAGACCGAGACGTCGAAGCTGAACGGCGTTTTCTGCAACACCGTCTCGCCGCGTTGCAGCCCGTATTCGCGCTGCATCCAGATCAGGCGGTTCGACAGGCCATCGTGGCGGTTGCCCACGCCCTTCGGGCGCCCCGTCGAGCCTGAGGTGAAGATCACATAGGCGAGGTTCGCGCCATGCAATTCGACATCGGGATTGGTGGCCGGGAATGACGACGTGTCCAGCGTGCCGAGATCGACGCGCTCGACGCCCTCTCGCGACGGCAGGTCGAGGCCGCCCTGTGCAAGCAGCAAACCAATCCCACTATCGTCGATCATCGCGGCGATCCGACCGGCCGGATACGAAGGATCGAGCGGCACATAGGCCGCGCCGGCCTTCATGATCGCGTACAAGGCGATCACCAGTTCCAGCGAGCGCTCGGCAGCAACACCAACCCGCGACTCCACGCCGATCCCACGCGAACGCAGCCAATGCGCAAGGCGATTCGCGCGCGCATTCAACTCGGCATAACTGAGCCGGGTTTCGCCAAACACCAGCGCGTCATCCTCGGGATGCGCAGCGGCATGACGCTCGAAGGCACGGAATACCGGCTCGATCTCGTCGTAACGCGTGCGATTGCGGCTCCAGCCGTCCAGCATCGCGCGCTCGGCGTCATCGGTCAGCGCAATATCGGCAACCCGCCCATCGGCGCCGACCATCGCCTCGACGCAGCGCTGGTAATGCGCGGCGAACCGGGCAATCGTCGCCTCGGAGAACAACTCGCGCGCATAGCTGAACTCGAAGCTCAGCGTGCCGTCGACGTCCTCGCGCGTATCGAGCATCAGCTCGAACTGCGCCATCGGCGCCGGCAGGCGGCAAGGCTCGATCGCCAGGCCAGGCAGCCCGTCCAGCACCCGCCAGTCGCGTCGCTGGTGATTGAACATCACCTGGAACAGCGGGCTGTGGCTGAGGCTGCGCTCGGGACGCAGCGCCTCGACCAGCACGTCGAACGGCAGATCCTGGTTCGCCTGCGCGCCGGCCGTGGCTTCGCGCAGGCGATCGAGCAGCGTGGCGAGCGTCTCGTCGCCGTCGAAGCGCGCACGCATCACCTGGGTGTTGACGAAGAAACCGATCAACCCGGCGGTCTCCACGCGATGACGGTTCGCCACCGGCACGCCGACGCGGATATCGTCCTGCCCCGTGTAGCGATGCAGCAGCGCCTGGAACGCCGCCAGCAACAACATGAAGGGCGTGGCCGACTGCTGCTGCGCGCGGGCCTTCACGGCCTGCGCGAGCGAGGGCGGCAGGCTCAGCGCATGACGACCCGCCGTGTAGCCGCCCTGGGCGCTGCGTGCGCCATCCATCGGCAGGGCCAGCACCGGATGCGTATCGCCGAGCGCGGCCTTCCAGTAGTCGAGCTGACGCTCGCGCTCGCCCGCAGCAAGCCAGTCGCGCTGCCAGGCGGCGTAGTCGGCGTACTGGATCGGCAGTTCGGCAAGCACCCGGGTCTCGCCCGTCACGCGGGCGCGGTAATGCGTGACCAGTTCGTCGAGCAGCACCTGCACCGACCATCCATCCGAGACGATGTGATGCATCGACACCGCCAGCAGATGACGGCCGCCCTCGCCCCGGTACAGCGCCGCGCGCAACAGCGGCCCCGCGGCGAGATCGAAAGGCGCGTCGGCCAGCGAGCGGGCCGACGCTTCGAGCGCATCGGCGGGCACCGTCTCGGCGCGCCAGTCGAGCGACACGGCATCGTCGATGATCGCCTCGACCTCGCCGGCCTGGTTCGCGACGAAGCGCGTGCGCAGCACCGCGTGGCGCGCCACGATCGCCGCGAAGGCCTCGCGCAGCGCCGCCGCGTCGACCTCGCCCGTCAGCCACAGGCCGCCCGAGACGTGATACGCGCGGCTCACCGGCGCCAGTTGCCAGAGGAACCATTGACGCTGCTGCGCGAACGATGCCGGCGCGCGTTGGCGCGTCGCCTCCGGCAGGCGCGGAATCGCCGACAGCTCGGCAGCGGATTCCTGCGGCGCGGCGGGCGCCGCCTGGATCGGCGCGAGCGCCGGCTGTACCCCGGCCGAAGACGATACCGGCTTGCTCGCCGCCGGTTTGGCCGCCGCCGATTTCTCGGCCAGTTCGGCCAGCGTCAGGCGCTGGAACAATTGCTTCGGCGTGATCGTGATGCCGAGCTTGCGTGCACGCGCCACCACCTTGAGCCCCAGCAGCGAATCGCCGCCGACCTCGAAGAAATTCCGGCTGCGGCCGATTCGGGCGCGATCGATCTCGATCACCTCGGCCCAGATCGTCGCGATCGCTTGCTCTGTCTCGCCGCGCGGAGCGTCGTCGGCGCCGGGCGCCGCATCGGCCGCCTCGCCGGCAGCGGCTTCGGCTTGCGTCGGCGCATTCGCCGCTTGCGCCAGATGATCGTCCAGGCCAGCCCGCAACGCGGCGCGATCGAGCTTGCCATTGGCGTTGAGCGGCAGCGCGTCCAGCGCGATCGCCTCGGCCGGCACCATGTAGTCGGGCAACACGCCCGCCGCCGCATCCAGCAGCGCCTTGCCCGCCGCGCCGCCCACCACGAAGGCGGCCAGCCGCGTTCCGGCCGGCGTCTCATAGGCCAGCACGGCCGCCGCGCGCACGCCATCCAGCTTCGCGAGCCCGCGCTCGACCTCGGCCGGCTCGACGCGATAACCGCGGATCTTGACCTGGTCGTCGGCACGCCCGCGATATTCGAGCAGGCCGTCGGCACCGATCCGAGCCAGGTCGCCGGTGCGATAGAGCCGCTCGCCGGGCGTGAACGGATCGGGCACGAAGCGCTCGGCGCTGAGCCCGGCGCGGCCGTGGTAACCGCGCGCCACGCCGGGGCCGCCGACATACAGTTCGCCATCCTCGCCATCGGCCACGGGCGTCATGCCGGCATCGAGCAGGTGCAGGCGCATGCCGGGCAGCGCGCGGCCGAGCGGCAGGTCGCGCTCCGCGCCGCCGCCCTGCCAGCCGTGCATGGTCACGCCGACCGTGGTTTCGGTCGGGCCATAGTGATTGAACACGCGGCAGGCCGGCGCCAAGGCCGAAACGCGCGCGAGCAGCGCGGCCGGCGTGCGTTCGCCGCCGACGATCAGCGCGTCGGCCGGCAGCACCTGCTCCGGCTGCGCCGCCGACAGCAAGGCGGCCAGATGGCTCGGCACGATCTTCAGCACGCCGACGCGATGCGCCGCCATGTAGCGCGCGAAGGCATCGGGCTGGAATACGAGATCCGGCGCGATCAGGTGCAGCGTGCGCCCCGAGGCGAGCGCGCCGAACAAGGTGGTGTGACCCAGGTCCGCCGCCGGCGTCGACACCATCGCGAACGAGGATTCGGGCTGCGCATCGAGCGTCGCCAGCATGCCGCGCACATAGTTCTCGAGCGCGCGATGCGTGACGATCACGCCCTTCGGCTCGCCCGTGGAGCCCGAGGTGTAGATCATGTAGGCGGCGCGATCGGCATGGCGCGAGCGCGGCACGATATGGGCCACCGGCGCCGCCGGCACCTCCAGGCGCAGGGCCATCGGCACCGCGTTCGCCAGCACGAAGCCGTCGGGCAGCGGCACCGCGTGCAGCAGCACGGCCGCGCCGCTGTCGGCCAGTTGCGCCGCCAGGCGCGCGGCCGGCGCGCGCGGATCGAGCGGCAGCCAGGTGGCGCCGGCCTTGAGCGCGGCCAGCATCGCCAGCACGTGCTCGATCGAGCGCTCGGCCAGCACGGCCACGCGCGATTCGTCGGCGATGCCCTGCATGCGCAGTTGCGCGGCCAGCGCATCGGCCGCCGCGTCGAGCGCGGCATAGCTCAGGCCGCGCTCGCCTTCCAGGCCGTCGCGCAGCGCGATCGCGGCGCCGTCGCGCGCGACGCTGGCATCCCACATCGCCAGGAAGTCGGTATGCGCCGAATCGTCAGTCGCGTTGGCCTGCGCGGCTTCGGCGATCGCCACCGCATCGGCGATGGCGTGCGCGAGCGGTACCTCTGCGTCAATCACCAGACGCGCCGCGAATGCCTGGAAGCGCGCGGCGAAGCGCGCCATGAAGGCGGCATCGAACACCGCGTCGTCATAGGCGAGCAGGCAATCGATCGCCTCGCCGCGATCGGTGAAGTCGAGTGCGAGATCGAAATGCGGCGCGTCGTTGAGCAGCACGCGCAGGCGCGCCTCGAGCGGCGCGAAACCGCGCGTCTCGAACGGCCGCTGCTCGGTCAGCTTGACCTGGAACAGCGCTTCGTCGCCGCTCGCGCGATTCGGCAGCAAGGCGCTCGTCAGGCGGTCGAACGGCACGTCCTGGTGCTCGTGCGCGGCCAGCACCGTATCGCGCGCCGCATCGACCAGCGCCGCAAAGCCCTGTGTCGCGTCGATCCGCGTGCGCAGCACCTGCACGTTGATGAAATAGCCGATCAGCGCCTGCGCCTCGGGCCGCTTGCGCAGCGAGACCGGCGCGCCGACGCGGATGTCGTCGCGGCCGCTCAGCTCGTGCAGCACCGCGTCGAGCACCGCCAGCATCGCCATGAACGGCGTGGCATGGCGCTCGGCCGCGAAGCGCCGCAGCGCCTGGGCGGTGCCGCCCGGCAGCGAGAATTCGAACCCGCGCTGCCGCCCTCGCGCGCCGGCCTCGCGCGGGAACAGGCGCGCCGCGGCGGACGGATCGCCGTCGGCGGCCAGTTGGCCGCGCCAGTAATCGAGCTGTCGCGCGAGGGCTGCCTCGCCCAGCGCGGCGCGCTCCCAGGCGACGTAATCGGTGTATTGCCAGGCCGGCGCGAGCGAGGCGTCGCGTTGCGCCGCCGGATCGACATCGGCCGCCCGGCCGGCGCGTGCCGCGTAGGCTCGCGACAGCGCGTCGAGCAGCACGTTGACCGACCAGCCGTCGGCCACGATGTGATGCAGCACGATCAGCAGGCGATGCGAATCGGGCGCGACACGCAGCAGGTGCGCCCGCAGCAGCGGCCCGGTTTCGAGATCGAACGGCGCCTGCGTGGCTTCACGCGTCAGGCTGTCGAGCGCCGCCGCGCGCGAGGCTTCGGGCAAGCCGTCGAACGTGGTGACGGGCAGCGCGATCGCCAGCTCGTCTTCGATGACTTGAAGCGCCTCGCCCTCCTCGCCCAGTTCGAAACGCGCGCGCAGCACCTCGTGCGCGCGCACCACGTCACCGAGCGCGAGCCGCAGCGCGTCGACGTCGAGCGCGCCGTCCAGGCGCAGCTCGCCGCTCATGTTGTAGGCGGCACTGGCCGGATCGTGCAGCCAGGTGAGCCACAGGCTGCGCTGCGCATCCGAGGCGACGGCCACCCGGCGCGCCGCCGCGTCGAGCGGCCTGAAATCGGCGCCGGCAGCCACGCTGCCTTGCGCGAGGCGCTCGGCGACGCGCGCCGCCGAGGCGCGCAAGCTCGGCGCGGTGAACACGTCGCGCGCCGTGTAGTCGATCGCCCAGCGCGCCTGCACCGCCGAGGCGAGTTGCACCGCGGCCAACGAATTGCCGCCATGGGCGAAGAAGCTCGCCGAGCCGGCCGGCGAAGCCGGCAAGGCAGGCAGGGCCTCGTGCCACAGCACCGCCAGCGCGGCCTCGATGTCGGGATGCACCGGCGGCTCGATCTCATTCGCCACCGGGGCCGAAGCCGCGTCGCCTTGCCGATCGACACGCTGCCCGTGCTCGAGCCACGCATAGGCGTCGAGCGAGCGATCCTGCCAGCCGCGCACGCAGGCGGCGCGCTGCACCTTGCCGCTCGAAGTCTTCGGCAGGCCGCCCGGGTTCAGCAGGACCACCACGGCAGCCGGCTCCCCGCAGGCGAGCGCGACCGCTTCCGTCAACGCGGCCGCGATCGCCTCGGGCGTCGCCAGCTTGCGCACGTTGCGCGAGACCTCGGCCGCGATGCCGATGCCTTCCTGCCCGTTCAGTTCCACCGCGAAGGCGGCCACGCGGCCGCGTCGCACCAGCTCCACCTCGCGCTCGATGCCCAGTTCGAGATCCTGGGGATAGAGGTTGCGGCCGCGCACGATCAGCAGATCCTTGATGCGCCCGGCCACGTACAGCTCGCCTTGGTGGATGAAACCCAGGTCGCCGGTACGCAGCCAGGTGGCGCCCTCGCGCTCGACGAAGCTGGCGGCGGTGGCATCGGCTCGGCGCCAATAACCGGCCGCCACGCTCGGCCCGCGCACCAGGATCTCGCCGATCGCGCCATCGGCCATCACCGCGCCGCTGGCCCGGTCGACGATCTCGATCGCGTGCTCGCTCGGCACGCGCCCGCAGGAAACCAGCTCGGTGCCGTTCGCGTCCGCCTCGGCACGCCCGGCTTCGAGCGCCTCGACCGAGAAACCCGGCGCATGCGCGCCGCGCCCGCGGCCCACGCCGCTCACGTAGAGCGTGGCCTCGGCCAGGCCGTAGCACGGGAACAGCGCGGCCGGATCGAAGCGCTGCGCCACGAAGCGCTCGACGAAGGCGTCCAGCGTGGCCTTGCGCACTGGCTCGGAGCCCGAGAAGGCGAGCCGCCAGCTCGACAGGTCGAGCGCGGCGCGCGCCTCGTCGCCGATCCGGTCGGCACACAGGCGATAGGAAAAATCGGGGCCGCCCGAGATAGTGCCGCGATGGCGCGCAATCGCCTCGAGCCAACGCACCGGCCGTTCCAGGAAGAACTGCGGCGACATCAGCACCAGCGGAATGCCGCTGAACACCGGCTGCGAGAGCGTGCCGATCAGGCCCATGTCGTGATAGAGCGGCAGCCAGCTGACGAACACGTCCTCGGCCGTCACGCCCAGCCCTTCGCGGATCGCGATCTCGTTGGCCCACAGGCTGCCGTGGGTGACCATCACGCCCTTGGGCGTGGAGGTCGACCCCGAGGTGTACTGCAGGAAGGCGATGTCGGAAGCCGCGGCGCGATAGGGTTCGAAGGCGCGGGCGTCGATGCCCTCATGCTCGATCGCATCCATCTCGATCAGCGCGGCGCCGGGCGCGATGCTCGCGAAGGCCTCGCCGAGCTTGCCGGCCAGCGCGCGCGTAGTGACCACGAAGGCCGCCTCGGCATCGGCCGCGATCGCGGCCAGGCGCGCCAGGTGCTGGCCGCGCAGCGATTCGGGCGGATAGACGGGCACGGCCACCGCGCCGGCGTAGAGACAGCCGAAGAACGCGGCCACGTAGTCGACGCCGCTGTCCATCGCCAGCAGCACGCGGGCCGCCTGCGCGCCGGCGCCGCGCTCGCGCAGCAGCGCGGCCAGCGCGCTGGCGCGGCGATCGAGCGCCGCGTAGTCGTAACGGGTGTCGCCCTGCGCGTCGACGGTCACCAGCGCGGTGTCCGCCGCGCGCTGTCCGGCCAGCGCGCGCAGCCGTTCGATCATGTTCTCTGCCATTTCCGTACCTCGCCCTACCTTCATTGCCCCGCCGCGTCATGCGCGGCGTTTCCGGGCGCCATCGCGCCCGGCCCTCGTCTGGTCACGGCCGACGAATCCGACCAATCCGATGCATCGGACAAGCAGCCGTCACTCCTCGCCGTATTCGTGATGCTCGTGGCTGCCGTGCGGCAGATGGCGATGCTCCTTGCCGTGCCAGGCCGGATGCGGCGCATACGGGCTGTCGGGCGAGACGATCTTGTGCTGCTGCCAGTGGCGCGCGCCGGCCTCGTCGGCGGCGGCCGGCCTCGACTGCACCACCACCGGCTCGGCCGCCTGGTGCTTGGGCGCGAAATCGGCGGCGATCACCACCTCGCGCGGCGCGTCGCCGAACGCGTTGCGCGCGGCCTCGGCATCCTGTTTCTGGCGTTTCAGGAACGGGCAGCGATCGTCGGCCGGCACGTTCGCGTCGTCGAGGAAGTACTGCTTCCATTCCAGGTTGCCGGGGTCGCCGTGGAAACCGAGGTCCGGATGCGCGCCGATCTCGTCCCAGCTCTGCAGGCGCTTGCGCACCTGATTGCGCGCCTCGCGGCCGATCACCTTGTTGGTGATGGTGTCGACGAACACGCTGCGCGGCTGGAACAGCAGCACCATGCCGGGGCCGAGGTTGCGGCTGTGGCGCGCGCGGAACGACGGGCAGGCGCACACCACGAAGGTCTCCACGCCGGCGAACGAGAACTCCCAGGCGCCGTCCGAGGGCGGCGGCTGCTGGTCGGCCTTGGGATCGGGATCGACGTCGTGCAGGTGCTGCAGGATCCGCCAGAAGTGCTGGTGGTAGGTCTCGTGCGAGAGCGGTTCGGCGTCGGGCTCGAAGAAGATCGCGATGTTGTTCTTGCGATACTCCGGGCGCGACACCAGCTCCGAGAAGGTCTGCATGGTGGCGGGCAGCTCGGCGATGTCCTTGCCGTTCACGTAGCCGTAGAACATCTCGCCGCGCTTCTCGGCCATGGTGCCGAAGAAGCACGGGTATTCCGGGTGCATCACCTGCTCGCGCAGCGTCGCGTAGGCCGCGTCGAGCCAGGCCGGCGGGTTCGCCGCGGCGCCCAGCGCGCGGCCCGCGATGATGCGGCTCTTCCAGTCGCCCGGATCAAAGCCCTCGCCGTCCGGTGTCGCCACGTCGGTTTGCGGCATCACGTTGACCTCATCCTCGGTTGATCGCATTTCATATCCTTGTTCGTCGCCAGCGCGGGCGAACGTGCCGGGCCGCGCGGAATGCGCGGCCCACCAGTCAAGAGCGGACGGCGGCGCCCGCCCTCAGGCGGACGCGCCGGCCTTCGCGTTTGCATCGAGTTCGGCGACCAGCGCCTGCACCCAGTCGTTCGGGATGATCGGCTGGTGGTAGGTGCACTCGCCCGAGAGCACGGTCGAGCCGTGCAGGCGGCCGTCGGGGATCAGCACCTTGTCGCCGACGTTCATCTTCAACTGCATGCCGACGTTGCCCCAGAACAGCATCTGCCCTTCCTCGATGGTCACCAGGCGGTGGTCGTTGTGGACATGGGTGGTCGAGCACATCTCGAAGGGTTCGACGAAGGTCTCGCGATCGATGCCGGGGCATTCGACGTCGATGCGCTCGCTGATGCGATGCGCGAACTTGATGTAGTGGCGGATCGACGACAGCCACAGCAACTGTTCGCCGAGGTCCCAGCGGGCGCGCTCGCAGAGCCGCTCGGCCGCGGCCGCGCCCTGCACCGCCTGCGTGTAGGCGGGCGTGCCGAACTGCGCGGCGATGGCCTGCAGCGCCTGCTCGAAGCGCGCCACCAGTTCGTCGGCACGGCGCGCGAATTCGCCCGGCTCGCGGCCGGCCGGCACCAGGTGCGCGCAGGCGCGTTCGAGCGCGGCGCCGAAGGCCAGCCACTCGGCCTCGGCCGCGAAGGCCGCGCCGACCAGGCCGAAGGCGCGATCCGGGCGGCGGCCCAGCGCGTACAGCAGGTTGGCCTTGGCGGTGCTGGTCGGCAGGTAGAACTGCCAGTAGGCGTGCTGCTGGCGCGTCACGCCCACCGAGGCGGCCACCTTCTCGAGCAGCGTGTCGGACGGCAGGTCGCCCTGCAGTTGCGGGCGCAAGGATTCCGGCAGCATGTCGAGGAAGCCGCTGGCGGTGGCGCGGGCCAGCGCGCGGCGCCTGGACGGCGCCAGCGCCCAGCGCTGCACGGTGATGAAGCGCAGGCCTTCCTGCAGGTAGTCGTTGCGCATCAGGCGCGCGAAGTTCTCGCCCCAGAATGCCGTCTCGTCGTCGACGATGCGCTTCAGGCGCGCGGCCGCGGCGGCCGGCTCGGCCTCCAGCGCCTGCTCCTGCGACAGGTACTCGAAGGCATAGGCCTCGAGGAAGGGCACGATCTGCGCGCCGAACACCTGTACGTCGTCGCCGTAGAAGCCGCTGAAGTGCTGCCATTCCTCGGCGTCGGCGCTGCGCGGCAGGCGCGCCACGCCCAGCTCGTAGATCGACAGCAGGGTGCGTCCCGAAGCCAGCGCCGGCAGGCGGCTGACGTTGTGCATGCGCACCGGCTTCTGGAACTTCAGGAACTCGAAATCCTCCGGCCGCAGCGGGCGGCGGTGGAAGTCGTCCTCGAGCAGCAGTTCGCTGACATGCGCGCTGCGGAACGCGTGCGCGGCGGAGAACTGCTTGATCAGCTCGACATAGCGTTCGCTCTGGCCGACGAACGGCGAAAAATCAAATAGCAAAGGCATGGCTTGCGTCATGACGAAGGTTCCTGTGAAGAGATCTCGGAAGCGCGCGCTCGGCCAGGCGGCCGACGGGCGCGGAAAGAAGCCGGGAGTGCCGGCGAGCGGCATCGCGCGCGGCGAAGCGGCGCCGGGCGGAATCGCGTGAGCAGCGCGACGGCGATGCCGGCGGCGCGCTGAAATCGAATACCCGGCGCGAGGCGCCCGGGTGGACTGGACGAACTGCAATCGACATCGTCATGCACACGTCAGCGAGATTCATGTTCCCTCCATTGCCCGTGCGCGGTCGCGCCCAGGCATCGTTGGCGCCGCCGCTCAAGTCAACTGCACGACCCTCGCTTCGGCCCGAAGCTGTCGTACGCGGGTAAGTTATAAAAATTCACAATGCAAATCGGAATGATTCGCATTCTATGTTTCAATTTCACGACCACTTCGTGACCGCCGCTGTCACGCATACCCTCACTGCCGGTACACGCTCCCGGAGCAACCGGGTGAAACCGCCCGGGCTGGCGGAGCGCCCGGGCTTGTTGCATGGCGGCGGGACCTGCCCGCCGCCGGGTCGGTTCGATCAGAAGTCCGAGCGAACCGTCAGCATCACGTTGCGGCGATCGCCGAACACGCTGTAGAAGTTGCCGGGCGGACGGATGTAGTAATCGCGATTGAAGATGTTGTTCAATGCGAGCGTCGCCTGGACATGCTTGTTGAAGCGATAGCCGACCTGCGCGTTGAAGATCGCGTAGGCGCCCTGCGAGACGTTACGGGTGATCTGGGTCTGCGCCAGCACGCCGCCGCCGATCGACAGGCCGCGCACCATGCCGCGCGTGAACTCGTAGTTGGTCCACAGCTTGAACTGGTGACGCGGATCGGTGCCGTCGGTCAGGTTGGCCGTATCGTTCTCGAACGACTCGTTCAGGTACGTGTAGCCGGCGTAGATGTTCCAGTTCTCGACCGGCTGGCCCGTGACCTCGAACTCGAAGCCCTCGTCGCGCGCCTTGCCGCCGGGCACCACGAAGGTCGGGTTGTTGGGATCGGTGATCGAACGGCCGTTGTCGTTGATGCGGAACAGCGCCGCGGTGGTCGACAGGCGACCGCCGAGGAAGGTGTTCTTCACGCCGACCTCATACTGCTCGCCGGTACGCGGACCAATCGCGCCACCGCCCGCCTCCGCGCCGGTCTGCGCGGCGAGGAAACGCGAGTAGCTGACATAGGCCGTGGTGGTCGGCGTGATGTCGTAGACGAGCCCGACCGAAGGCAGGAAGCGATGATTCACGTCGGCGTCGGTCGACCAGTCCTGGGTGGTAGGCACCAGGCTCTGCGAGCGCTGCTGGTAGAACGCCAGGCGACCGCCGAGCACCAGCGTGAGCGGATCGAGCAGCTTCACGCGCGCCTGCGTGTAGAAGCCGTACTGCACCTGCCGCACGTTCTGGCCGAAGGTGGTGGGCACCACCACCTTGTTCATCGCATTCGGATCGAACAGGTTGCCGATGCCCAACGACGCGAAGCCCGAATAGGCCGTTTCAGACATCACCGAATAATTCGCGCCGAAGGTCAGCGTGTGGGTGCGGCCGAACAGCTGCACCGGGCCCGACACGTTGGTGTCGGCACCGAACCAGTCGTAGGTATTGCGCTGGGTACGCTCGTTGAACCGGGTCGTGCCATTCACCAGCGCACCGGGGCCGGTATCCGCGTAGTCGCCCTTGGCCAGCATGTGGCGATAAAACAGCGTGGTCTGCGACTTCCAGCCATTCTCGAACTTGTGGACCAGGTTGCCGTTGACTTCCTGAATCGAGGTGTAGCTGTAGTTCCAGTCCGGCGCGAAGTTCTGCGAGTACGAACTCGGCACGCGCCCGACGATGCTCGTCAGCGAGTTGTTGAAGGCGGCCGATGCGCCGTAATCGAAGCCCGAGGCAGGCGAGACCTGGTAGCCGGCCGACAGCGACAGCGTCGTGCGCGGCGTGATATCCCAGTCGAGCGCGCCGTAGGCCGTCACGTCCTTGGTGCGCGAGCGATCGATCGACTGATGCTGGTCGGCGCCGACGATCACGGCACGGCCGCGCAGCGTGCCGTCCTTGTTCAGCGAGCCGGTCACGTCCACCATCTGGCGCACACCGCCGAACGAGCTGATCTGGGTTTCGGTGCCGATATGGAATTCCTTTTGCGGACGCTTGCGCACCAGATTGACGGTGCCGCCCGGCTCGCCCGCGCCGTCGAAGGTGCCCGACGGGCCGCGCAGGATTTCGATGCGGTCGTAGATGCCGAGATCGAATTGCGTCAGGTATTGCAGGCCACCCACGATGGAGGTGCCGTCGAATTCGATGCCGAGCTGCGTGCCTCGCGCGCGGAAGTAGGCCGTGCCGTCACCGTAGTTGACCGAGGTCACGCCCGTCACATAGCGCAGCGCATCCTGGATGGTGGTCAGGTTCTGGTCGTCCATGCGCTGGCGCGTCAGCACCGAGACCGAATAGGGAATCTCCTTGATCGCGGTCGGCGTGCGGCCACCGACAGTGGCATTGCGCGCCACGTACGAGCCGCTGTCCTCCGTGGTCGCATCGGCCGTGGCCGACACGGAGACCGTGGGCAGCACGTTGCTCTGCGCCGCGCTGGCCGCCTGCTGCGCGTGCGCCGCGCCGGCCCAGGTCGCGCACAACGCGATCGCGATCGGCGTCAGCCGGATCGCCCCTGCCTGTCGATACGAAACGCGTCTGCCGCGTCGCCACACGTCCATCGAGATTCCCATTTGTTGACTGCGCTCCAAGTGTGGTTTCGTCCGCCGTCGCCCGGAACAACGACCCGGCGGCCGTTTGTAAGATTCACCGAATGCAAGCGAAATGCTGGCAATGACATTTCGAGATACGGTTGATCGCGTCCGGTCGGCCTACGCACCTTCCCCACGCCGGAACGCGAGACGGAATATTACCGATAACGATTCTCATTTGCAATTCATTTACGAACGCAAACACGATGAAATTGCCCTTGCGGACCCTGGTTTCCAATCGTTCGAATGCATCGGCGCCGCAGCGGAGCGAGGCGGCAGGATGCGAGAGGCGGCGTGCATTTGCCGGGCATTTCCGGCGTATTTCACCGGCCCTGCCGCCCCGGGCCCGCATCGACGGGTTACTTATCGAATGGAATGGCGTAACGATGCGTCAAGCCGATTACGCGCGGCAATTCGATGAATCGACGCAGCGACGCGCCGGCCGGCGGCAAGCCGCCCGGCGCGTCACGATCGTGATAGGGACTGGGGAATGGCGCGGCACGATCGGAACCGATCGCCGCGAGCCGGGGCGCGGACGCGGGCACGGCACGCGCACGCCTCGACGGGCATGCGCGAGCCGCCCCGGCCTCAGGTCGAGGTGGCCGTCTTGCGCAGCATCAGCGCGATCAGGTAAGGGCCGCCGATCAGGGTGGCCACCAGGCCCGAGGCCACCTCCTCCGGAAATACCAACTGGCGGCCCAGCCATTCGGCGAAGGTCATCAGCAAGGCGCCGATCATCGCCGCCACCAGGATCTGCGAGGCGGGCCGGCGCGCGCCCGAGAAGCGCGCGATATGCGGCGCGATCAGGCCGACGAAGGACAGCGGGCCGACCAGCAGGGTCGAGGCGGCGGTCAGCACCGCGGCCAGCAGCAGGATCAGCAGGCGCGCGCGCCCGACCGGGATGCCGAGCCCCCCCGCCACGCCGGCGCCCAGGCCGAGCGTCTCGATCCAGCGGCTCATCAGCGGCGCGCAGACCAGGCCGAGCAGCGCGATCACGGCGGCGGCATAGGCGATCGGCGCCTGCACGTAATAGGTCGAGCCGACGATGAAGTTGAGCAGCAGCCCGACCCGCGAATCGCCGCTCGACATCATGGCGCTGACCACCGCCTGCAGCAGCGCGCTGATCGCCACGCCGATCAGCAGCAGCCGCTCCGGCGCGAAGGCCACGCGCGAGCCGAGCCACATCAGCACCGCCAGCGTCACCACCACGCCCACCAGGCAGCTGAGGAACAGCATGCCGGGCCCGGGCGTCACGCCCATGAACAGCGCCACCACCAGGCCGAGCATGCCGCCCGAGCTGACGCCGAGCAGGTCCGGGCTGGCCATCGGATTGGCGGTGATGCGCTGGATCAGGGTGCCGCCGATCGCCAGCAGCACGCCGGCCGCGGCCGCCGCCACCGTGTGCGGCAGGCGCCAGAACATGATGGCGCGGATCTGCTCGAGATCGCCAATGCGCCAGCCGTCGACCGTGCGCGTCACGCCGAAGCTGAGCGCGAGCACCACCACCAGCGCCAGCAAGGCCAACGGCAGGCGGCGCGCGAGCCGCGCGGGCGCCGGCGCAGCGATGCCGGCCGCGTGCAGGTCCGGCTGGGCGCGCAGGCGCGGCAGCAGGAACAGCAGCAGGGGCACGCCGATCAGCGAGGTGACGGTGCCGGTCGGCAGCAGATGCGCGGAGAACAGCTCGGCGGACGACACCACGCGCACCAGTTCGTCGGTCAGCCACAGCAGCGCGGCGCCCAGCAGCGGCGCCCACACCAGGCGCTGGCCGAGCCGGCGCGCGCCGGCCAGGCGCGCCAGGGTGGGCGCGGCCAGGCCGACGAAGCCGATCACGCCGACCGTCGAGACCACCGCGGCGGTCAGCACCACCGCCACCAGCAGCGCCACCACGCGCGTGCGGTGCAGGCCGACGCCGAGGCTGCGCACGGTCGAGTCGCCGGCATCGAACACGCCGAGCGGACGGCGCAGCAGCACGGTCACGATCGCGCAGCCGAGCACCGCCAGGCCGAGCATGCGGCTCTCGTGCCAGCCGGTCTGGTCGAGCGCCCCGCCGCCCCAGATCATCAGGCCGCGCAGCAGCTCGAAGTGCGCCATCGACAGCGCCAGGCTGATCGCGCCGCAATAGAGGTTGACGATCATGCCGGAGAGCACCACCGCGAGCGGCGCCATGCGCTGCCGCGCCGACAGCGCGAATACCGCCAGCATCGCCAGCAGGCCGCCCGCCAGGGCGATCACGGGCCGCCCCGCCACCAGCCAGGACGGGCCCCACAGATCGGCGATGATCAGCGCGAGATAGGCGCCCGGGAACACGCCGAGCGTCATCGGCTCGGCCAGCGGATTGCGCAGCACCTGTTGCGCGAGGGTGCCGGCCAGCGCCAGCGCGCCGCCGCACAGCAGGGTCATGGCGATGCGCGGCAGCATGCTGTCGCGCACCAGGATCTCGCGCAGGTTGTGCGGATCGGGGGAGCTCAGCGCCTGCCAGAAGGAGGCGCCGTCGAGTTCGGCGCGGATGCCGAGGATCGCCAGCAGCAGCGAGACCGCGATCATCGCGCCGATCACCCACCAGCGCGTGTCGCGCGGCGCGGCCTGGCGCGGCAGGCTCATCAGGTTACGCAACACCGCCGCCTCCCGCCTCGATCGTGCCCAGCGCGGCGTCGATCGCCCGCGCGAAACGTTGCATCGACACCAATCCTCCATACGGCGCGATCACCGGCAGCTCGGCCACGCGGCGCTCGCGCACCGCCGGCAGCGCGTGCCAGATCGCATTGCCGGCCAGGCCGGCACGGGCCGGCGCCTTGACCGGGCCGACCAGCAGCACGCTGGCCTCGGGCACCTCGGCGAGCCGCTGCAGCGGCACCAGCGAATAACCGGCCTGGGTCGGCCAGACCGGGCCGCCGTCGCGCGGATGCGCGGCATTGCGCACGCCGATCTTGCCGAGCATCTCGTCGAACAGGCTGCCGCGGCCATAGACGCGCAGGTGCCGGTCGTCGACCAGGTCGGCCACGATCACCGGCTTGCCGAGCCGCGCCGGCCGGGCGGCGAGCCCGGCGCGCACGGTCTCGATGGTGCGCGCGGCCTCGGCCACCAGCTCGACGGCGCGCCGCGGGCGGCCGACGCGCGCGGCCAGCTTGCCGGTCTCGTCGCACAGATCGCGATACGGCGTCTCGCTGGTCATGTACTGGCTCAGGATGATGGTCGGCGCGATCCGCTGCAGGATGCGGATCGCCGGCGCGTGGCCCGGCGTGAGCACCAGCAGGTCGGGCTTGAGCGTGAGCAGCACCTCGAAGTTCGGCTGGTACAGCAGGCCGACATCGGCGATGCCCGGCGGCAGCGGCGGCTCGACGATCGCGCTGCGATACCAGTCGGGCAGCGTCACGCCGATCGGCACCACGCCGAGCGCGAGCAGCGTCTCGGTGAGTTCCCAGTTCATGGTGACGATGCGCGTCGGGATCGCGGTGGATTCGGTGGCACCGGAGGCAGGATCGACGGCGGCCGGTGCCGCTTGCAGCATGCCGGGCCGCGCCAGCGCGCCGAGCGCGGCGGCCGCGCCGGCCAGGCCGAGCGCCCCGCCGCGCGCGAGCCAGCGGCGCCGGCCCGCATCCGGGTGAAGACGAACGCGGCTCATCGCGGATAACCGATGCGGTGGCCGCCGACCGGATCGGTCATCACGCCCATCGGCACGCCGTAGATCGCCTCCAGGCTGTCCTCGCGCATGATCTCCTCGGGGCTGGCCTGCATCAGCACGCGACCGTGGCGCAGCGATACCAGCTGGGTGCAGAAGCGCGTGGCCATGTTGACGTCGTGCAGCACCACCACGGCGGTCATGCCGCGTGCCTCGCAGAGCGTGCGGATCAGTTGCAGCACCTCGAGCTGGTGGCCGATGTCGAGCGCCGAGGTGGGCTCGTCGAGCAGCACGCAGCGGCTGTCCTGCGCGATCAGCATGGCCAGCCAGACGCGCTGGCGCTCGCCGCCCGAGAGGCTGTCGACGGGACGCTCGGCGTAATGCGCGACGTCGGTCGAGACCATCGCGTTCTCGACGTGCTCGTGATCCTCGCGCGTGAAGCGGCCCAGCGCGCCGTGCCAGGGATAGCGACCGAGGGCGACCAGCTCGCGCACCAGCAGGCCGTCGGTGGCCGGCGTGTATTGCGGCAGGTGCGCGACCTGCTGCGCGAAGCGCCGGTGCGGCCAGCCCGCCAGCGGTTCGCCGCCGAACGCGATGCTGCCGCGCGTGGGCGCGTGCAGGCGCGCCAGCAGGCGCATCAACGAGGTCTTGCCGGAGCCGTTGTGGCCGATCAGGCCGACCACCTGCCCGGCCGGGATGTCCAGCGTGATGTCCTGCAACAGCAGTTTGTCGCCGATCGCGAAATCGACACCTGAAAGTCGGTAGAGCGGCGTATCGCCGGCGGATGTGGTCACGGCTTCGGTTCCATCGTCTGCTTGGTCTGGCGGGAACGGCGGGCCGAGGCCCGCCGGGGCGTCATTATCCGACAGTTCCGCGGTGCCGCGCGTCGTCGCCGCCGATTTCCGCCGATTCGCCGGCCGCCGGCGCAGCGGGAACCGTCGGGGCCGCCGCCAGCGCACGCAGGCGGCGCGCGACACCGGCATGCACCTCCGGATGCAGCACGATCCCGCTGTGCGTCGCATCCGCCTCGATCACCTCGACCTCGGCGCTGGTATGCGGCCGCCAATCGCGCTCGCGACCCGCCACGGCATCGCGCGTGGCATGCCAGAAGCTCAGCGGCACGTCGATGCGCGGCAGCGCGTGCGCGACGCGCAAGCGGTAATGCAGGCCGTCGATCTCGGCGGCGCGCGCGAACAGCGGCGCCAGGGCCGCGCCGTCGGGCTGCGCGGCCAGCCACGCCGGCAGCGCGGCGAGCGCGTCGGCGCCGGCCACCTCGGCCTCGGCGCCCGGCTCGTCGTGCGCATCGGCGGTGCGGATCGCCGTGTCGAGCAGGCCGAGGAAATCGACCCGGTGCCCGAGCGCGCGCAGGCGCGCGGCCACCGCGAAGGCGATGCGGCCGCCGAACGACCAGCCCAGCAGCCGATACGGGCCGGCCGGCTGCGCCGCGAGGATGGCGCGCGTGCAATCCTCGGCCAGCGCCTCGAAGCTCGCGGGCCAATCGGCGGGAACCGATTCGGGCCGGGCGAAGCCGGGTGCGCGCAGCGCCACCACCGAGGCCACGCCCTGCAGCGCCGCCGCCAGGTAGCGGTATTCGCCGGTCAGGCCGAAGCCGGGATAACAGCAGAACAGCGTGACCGGCGCGCGTGCCGCGTTGAGCGGCTGCAGCCTCGCGTCGGGCGCCGGCGCGAGACGCGCCTCGGCGTGGAAACGCTCGCGCCAGACCGCGAAGGCCGCCGCGGCGGCGGCGTCACCCACGGTCACGCTCTCGCCCGGCGCGCCCTCGGGCAGATCGCCGAAGCGGCGCGGTGCCGCGTGCGTCGGATCGGCTGCGCCGTGCGCCATGCCGGCGAGCGCACGCACCTGCGCGTCGAACACCGTCACCAGGCGCGCCAGCATCGCTTCGTCGACCGAACCATCGGCGGCGCTCCAGTCCACCTTCAGGCAGCCCTCGGCGATCAGGCCGTTCAGGTCGAGCCAGTGGCGCGCGCCGGCCGCGACGCGGCCCTGCGTGCCGTCGCCGCTGTCCTCGGCGGCAAACGTGAAGCGGCCCGCGCCGAGCCGCTCCTCGAAGCGGCCCAGGTAGTTGAAGCCGACCGTGGTGGCCGGCAGCGCGGCCAGCGCCGCGCGCGACGAGGCCAGCCCGGCGTAGCGCAGCAGGTTGTAGTGCAGCCCCTCGGCCGGCAGCTCGGCGCGCGCGGCACCGATGGCGCGGCGCGTGGCATCGACATCCTCGTGCGCGCTCACGCGCAGCGGATATTGCGTGGTGAACCAGCCGACCGTGCGGCTCAGGTCGACGCCGGGCACCTGGTCGCCGCGACCGTGACCTTCCAGCTCGACCACCACCGGCACGGCCGGCAGCACCTCGGCGCAGGCATGCGCGAGCGCGGCCAGCAGCACCTCGTCGATGCGCCAGCCGGCCTGGGTGAGCCGGGCGGTCGCCTCGGCGTCGAGCGTCCAGGCCCGATGCCGCTGGCCGCCCAAGGCGCGCGGCGCGGCATCCTCGGCCGCGCCGAGCCGAGCCTGCCACCAGGGGAGCTCGGCCAGCAGCTCCGGCTGCGCGGCATAGGCAGCCAGGCGCCGCGACCAGTCGCGCCAGCCCGTCAACGGCTTCGGCAGCGCCGGCGCGCGGCCGGCGCGCAGGGCGTCGTAGGCGCTCAGCAGGTCGTCGAGCAGGATCCGCCAGGACACGCCGTCGACCACGATGTGATGCACCACGATCAACAGCCGCGCGCCCTCGGGCGTGGCGAACGCGGCCGCGCGCAGCAAGGGGCCCGCGGCCAGGTCGAGACTGCCGTGCAGGCGATCGGCGTGCGCGGCCAGGGCCGCGCGCCAGTCGTCGGCCGCCCCGGCCACCGCGCCCTCGCCCAGCTCGATCGTCTCGAAGGCCGCCTCGGCCAGCGCGTCGGAAGCCGGCACGATGGTCTGCATCCAGGCCTGGTCGGCCGCCTCGCGCGTGAAACGCGCGCGCAGCGCGTCGTGCGTGGCCAGCACCGACGCCAGCGCGCCGCGCAGGGCACCGGCATCGAGCGGCTCGGCGCTCGCCAGCAGCACCGACTGGTTCCAGCGCGAAGGCGCATCGGGGAACTGCTCGAAGAACCAGTGCTGCATCGGCACGAGCGGCACCGCCAGCGGCACGTCCGAGGCAGCATCGTCGATCTCGCCACCCGCACCGCCCTCGCCCGCCTCGGCGCGCTCGGCGACCCGCGCCAGCTCGCGCACGCTCGAATGCTCGAACACCTGCCGCGCCGTCACGATCCAGCCCGCCGAGCGCGCCTGGGCGATCACGCGCAGGCTGGAGATCGAATCGCCACCCAGCGCGAAAAAGCTGTCGGTCACGCCGAAATCGCCGCGCCCGAGCACGGACTGCCAGATCGCCAGCAAGGCGGTTTCGAGCGGACCTTCGGGCGGCACCGCGCCGGTCTCGACGGTATCGTCGGGCTCGGGCAGCGCGCGCCGGTCGAGCTTGCCGTTGGGCAGCGTCGGCAGCGCGGCCAGCGCGACGCAGACCGACGGCAGGTGCGAGGCCGGCAAGCCGGCCGCGAGCGCCTCGCGCACCGCCTGCGGGCTGGCCTCGCCGGTGTAGTAGGCCACCAGCCGCTTGCGCTCGCCCGCGCCGCGCAGCTCGACCACGCCCTCGCGCACGCCGGGCGCGCGCCTGAGCGCCGCCTCGATCTCGCCGAGCTCGATGCGATGGCCGCGCAGCTTGATCTGCTGGTCGAGCCGGCCGAGGAAGTCGATCACGCCGTCGGGCCGCGCGCGGCACAGGTCGCCGCTGCGATAGACGCGCGAACCGGGCGCGCCGGTCGGATCGGGCACGAAGCGCTCGGCCGTCAGCGAGGGCCGGCCCAGGTAGCCGTGCGCGAGCGTCGGCCCGCCGATGCAGAGTTCGCCGAGCGCGCCGTCGGGCGCGCGGTTGCCGTCCAGGTCGGCCACATAGGCATGGCGCGACGGGTAGCAGCGGCCGATCGCGACGATCGCGCTGGACGCGTCCGCGACACCGACCGGATGATGCAGCGCGGCCACCGTGGTTTCGGTGGGCCCGTAGAGATTGTCGATCGCCACGCTCGCCAGCGGGCCGTCGAGCCACTTCGCGAGTGCATCGCCGGGCAGGCCCTCGCCGCCCACCGTGATCTGCCGCAGCGACAGGTCCTGCGCGGCCGGCAGCGCGATGCGCCATTGCTGCCATAGCGCGGTCGGGATCCGCGCGAAGCTGACGCGCTCGTCGATCAGCGTGCGGTTGAGCGTGTCCAGTTCCCAGGCGCGCGGGCCGCGCATCACCACGCGCCCGCCCGCGATCAGCGCCGGCAGCAGCTCGTGCAGCGCGACGTCGAAATTGATGGTGGAGGATTGCAGCACCGTGTCGGTCTCGGCGATGCGGTGGTCGTGCAGGAAGTCCTCCAGGTGCAGGGCCAGCGCGCCGTGCGCGATCGCCACGCCCTTCGGCGTGCCGGTCGAGCCCGAGGTGTAGATCACATAGGCCAGCGATTCGGGATGCAGCGTCGGCGGCGCGGCCGTTTCGCATCGATCGGCGCCCTCGCCCGCCGGCGCCTCGCGCCACGACCAGGCGTCGATCGCGCGCAGCGGCGCGAGCAGCTCGCCCCATTGCGCGCGCGTGGCCTCGTCGACGATCACGCGCTGCACGCCGGCGTCGGCGATCATCGCGCGCAACCGCGCTTCCGGGTATTCGGGGTCGAGCGGCACGAAGGCACCGCCGCCGTGCCAGACGCCGAGCAGCGCGGCCGGCAGCGCCAGCGAGCGCGTCAGCAGCAGGCCCACGCGCTCGCCCGGGGCGAGGCCGTCGGCGCGCAGCGCGGCGCCCAGGCGCGCGGCCCAGCCGTCGAGTTCGGCGTAATGCAGCGTCGCGCCCTCGCAGCGCAGCGCGACGCGCTGGGGGCACAAGGCGGCACGCGCAGTCACGCGCCGATGCGCGGGCTCGAACGGGCCGCGCGCGATGTCGGCACGCGCGGCCTCGTGCTCGCGCGGTGCGGCGAGATCGGCCACGCGGCGCGACGGCTCGGCCGCGATCTGCGCCAGCAGCGCCGCGTAGTCGTCGAGCAGGCGCGCCACCGTGTTCTCGACGAAGCGGTCGCTCGCATAGGTCAGCGCCAGCTCGAAGCTGCCGCCCGCGCCGCGATCCTGGCCGTTCAAGGCGAGATCGAAACGCGCGGTCGGCGCGGCATTGGCCACCGGCTCGGCGCGCAGGCCGGCCGGCAGCGCGGCGGCTCCGCCGGCCCGCTCGACGGCCAGGTCGAACATCACCTGGAACAGCGGCGAGCTGTCCAGGTCGCGCTCGACCGCCAGCGCATCCACCAGCCGCGCGAACGGCACGTCGCGATGGGCCTGCGCATCGAGCACGCGCTCATGCGTGGCACGCAGCAGCTCGACGAAGGGCCGGGCGCCGTCCAGGTCGGTGCGCACGATCAGCGTGTTGACGAAAAAGCCGACCAGCGCCTCGGTCTCGCGCCGCTCGCGCCCGGCCGAGGGCACGCCCACCACCACCGTGCGCTGCGCCGCGTAACGGCCCAGCACCACGCCCCAGGCCGCCAGCAGCAGCGTAAACGGCGTGCTGCGCTGCTCGCGCGCGATCGCGCGCAGCCGCTCGGCCAGCGGCGCCTCCAGCACGCGGCGCACCGTGCCGCCCTCGTGCGAGCGCTGCTGGCGCGGCGGCAGATCGCGCGGCAGCGTGATCGCGCCCGGCGCGCCGCCGAGCACGCCGCGCCAATGCGCGATCTGCGCGTCGAGCTCGTCGGCGGCCAGCCATTCGCGCCGCCACATCGCCACGTCGGCGAACTGCACGGGCAGCGGCGCCGGCGTCTCGCCGCGATAGAAGGCCAGCAGGTCGCGGAACAGCAGGTCCATCGACCAGGCATCGGCGACGATGTGATGGACCACGAACTGCAGCACGCATTCGTCGGGGCCGATCTCGAACAGGCCGACGCGGATCGGCGCGCCGCCCGTCAGGTCGAAGGGCGCGCAGCCGAAGGCGTGCAAGGCGGCGGCGAGCGCCTCGGGATCGCGGCCCACCGCGTGCGCCGCGAAGCCGTAGTCGCGCCCGGGCGCCTGCTGGCCGGCCGGCGCGAGTTCGACCGGGTATTGCATCGGCACGCCGTCGCCGGCCTCGAAGCGCAGCCGCAGCGCCTCGTGGCGCTCGACCAGCGCGCGCAGCGCGCGATGCAGCGCCGCGAGGTCGAGCGGACCGCTCAGCCGCAAGGTCTGGGTCAGGTGATAACCGGCGTGGGCCGGATCGAGGCACCACAGGAACCACAGCCGTTCCTGGGCCGGCAGCAGCGGGAAGCGCGCCGGGCGCGGCGCGAGCGGCACGGCCGGCAGCGCCGAGGTGTCGATGCCCTGCGCGCGGGCGCGGGCGCGGAACAGCGCGCGCTTGTCCTCGGGCAGCGCCGCGTATTGTGTCGCGAGCCGCAGCGCGTCGGGCCGGGCGGGAGAGGTGTTGTCCGTCACGTCATTGATTTCCAGTCTGTCGGCCGGCGCCCCGCTCGCGAGGCGCCGGACCGGGGATGCGCGGCGGCCCGACCGGGTCGTCCCGGCGGCCGCCGCGCATCGCTAGCCCTCGTTCGGGCTTTACGTGCTTACAGCGAATCGAGCAGCCCCTGCATCGCGTCGAGCGCCGAGCCGCCGCCGGCATCGCCCGCGCCGCCCTCGCGATCGAGCCGCGCCGCCAGATCGGCCGCGCGCGGATGCGCGAACAGCAGCGCCAGCTCGACCTGCCGGCCGAGCCGCTCGCCCAGCCGCGCGGCGACCCGCACGGCCGCCAGCGAATGGCCCCCCAGCCCGAAGAAGTCGTCGTCGATGCCGACCCGCGGCAGCGCCAGCACCTCGGCCCAGGTCTCGCAGACCAGCGCCTCGGTCGGCGTGCTGGGGGCCACGTAGCTATCCTCGTCATGCGCGGCGACCTCCGGCAGCGCGTTGCGATTGAGCTTGCCGTTCGAGGTCAGCGGCAGCGCCTCGAGCCGCACGATCTGCGCGGGCACCTGCTGCATCGGCAGTTGCTCGGCCAGTTGCGCGCGCAGGCCAGTGACATCGGCCTCGCCGGTCACGTAGGCCACCAGCCGCCGCGCGCTGCCCTCGCCGACGATCCGGCAGGCCGCGCCGCTCACGCCCTCGATGCCGCGCAGCGCCGCCTCGGTCGCGCCCAGCTCGATGCGAAAGCCGCGCAGCTTGACCTGCTGGTCGGCGCGGCCCAGGTATTCGAGCCGGCCGTCGCGGCGCACCCGGCACAGATCGCCGGTGCGATACAGGCGCGCGCCCGGCGCGCCGTGCGGATCGGGGATGAAGCGCTCGGCGCTCAGGCCCGGGCGGCCGAGATAGCCGCGCGCGAGGTTCGCGCCGCCGATGCAGAGCTCGCCGATGCCGTTGTCCGGTACCGGCTGGCCGCTCTCGTCGAGCACCTGCAGCGTGGTGTGCTCCAGCGGCGCGCCCAGCGTGATCGGCGCGCCGGCCTCGAGCCGCGCGGCGCTCGACCAGATGGTGGTCTCGGTCGGGCCGTACAGGTTCCACAGCGTCACGCCGCGCGCATGAAGCGCCTCGGCCAGGTCGGGCGGCAGCGCCTCGCCGCCGCTCAGCGCCGTGAAGCGCCCGCGCCGGCCCTGCCAGCCGCCGTCGAGCAGCACGCGCCAGCCCATCGGCGTGGCCTGCATGACGGTGGCGCCGCAGGTGTCGGCCAGCGCCGCCAGCTTCGGGCCGTCGACCACGGTCTCGCGCGTCGCCAGCTCGATGCGCGCGCCGCAGGCCAGCGGCAGGTACAGCTCCAGCGCAGCGATGTCGAAGGACAGCGTGGTGACCGCCAGCCAGACGTCGTCGGGGCTCAACGCCAGGCGCGAGCGCAGGCTGTCGAGGAAGCGCGCCAGCGCCCCGTGCGAGACGCCGACGCCCTTCGGCCGGCCGGTCGAGCCCGAGGTGTAGATCACGTAGGCGAGCCGGGCCGGATCGAGCGGCGGCAGGTCGAGCGCGGCCTGCGGATCGGCGTCGGCCGGCGACTGCGTGGCAGCCGCGTCGATCTCGATTTGCCGATGCGCCGTGCCGAGCGCGGCGAGCCGCTCGCGGCCGGCAGCGTCCACCAGGGTGCAGGCCAGCGCGGCGTCCTCGATCATGCCGGCCAGGTGCGCATCGGGATACGCCGGGTCGAGCGGCACATAGGCTGCGCCGGCCTTCAGCACCGCGAGCACGGCCACCAGCATCGCGCCGGAACGCGCGGTGCACACGCCCACCAGCGCCTCGGCGCCGATCCCCTCGGCGCGCAGCTTCAGCGCCAGGCGCCTGGCGCGCTCGTCGAGTTCGCGATAGCTCAGCGCCTCGCCCTCGCAGCGCAGCGCGATCGCCTCGGGCGAGCGGCGCGCCTGCGCTGCGATCCGTTCGTGCGCCGCCACGAAGGGCTGCGCCTCGAAGCTGCCGCGGCTCGCCACCGGCCGGGCCACCAGCGCCAGTTCGCGCAGGCGCGGGCCGCCGCCGACGCTGCCGGCCACGATCTGCCGCAGCAGCGCGCGGTAGTCGTCGAGCAGGCGCTCGACAGTCTCCCGATCGAACAGGTCGGTCGCGTAGCCGAAGGACAGCCCGATGCGCTCGCCCACCGACACGCCCAGCGTGAGGTCGAACTGCGCGGCGGTGCGCTGGCTGCCGAACGGGCTCAGGCGCAGCGTGTCGGCCACGCGCCGCTCGGTGGCGCCCTGCTGCACGTCGTAGTTGAACATCGCCTGGAACAGCGGCGTCTGGCTCGCCACGCGCTGCGGCTGCAGGGCGTCGACGATGCGCGCGAACGGCACGTCCTGGTTGGCCTGCGCGTCGAGCACGCGCTGCCGGACCTGGGCCAGCAGCGCCTCGAACGGCAGCGCGCCCGACAGCTCGGCACGAATCACCGCCGTGTTGACGAAGAAGCCGATCAGCGGCTCGATCTCGATCCGCTCGCGCCCGCCCAGCGGGATCCCGACGCGGATGTCGCGCTGCCCGCCGTAACGATGCAGCAGCGCGTGGAAGGCCGCCAGCAGGGTCATGAACAGCGTCGCGTCATGATGGCGCGCATAAGTCTGAAGGGCATCGGCCAGCGCCCGGTCCAGCTCCGCGCCGACCTGGCCTCCGAGGCCGTCGCGCCGGGCCGGCCGCGGCCGGTCGGCGGGCAGCTCCAGCACCGGCTGCTCGTCGCCGAGCGTGTCGCGCCAGTAGTCGAGCTGCGCCTCGAGCACGCCCGCGTCGAGCGATTCGTGCTGCCAGACCGCGTAGTCGGTGTACTGCACCGGCAGCGCGGGCGCATAGGCGCCGGCGTCGCCGCGCATGGCGGCCTCGTAGGCGGCGCTCAGTTCGTCGACCAGCAGGTTCATCGACCAGCCGTCGGTGGCGATGTGATGCAGCGTGAGCTGGAACACATGCGAGTCGCCGCCGACGCGCGCCAGCCGCGCGCGCAGCAAGGGCCCATGCCGCAGGTCGAACGGCATGGCGCCGCCCTCGCGCAGCCAGGCCGTGCAGGCCGGCGCTTCCGGCGAGGCGAAGCCCGCCTCCTCCCAGCCGGCGCGCAGCGTGTCGTCGATCACCAGCCAGGGCGCGCCCTGGCGTTCGTCGAAGCGCGCATGCAGCATCTCGTGGCGCGCCACCACCGCGTCGAGCGCGGCCCGCAGCAGGCGCGCGTCGAGCGCGCCGTCGATGCGCACCGCCAGCGACAGGTGATAGGCCGGGTTGTCCGGCGCCAGGCGCCAGAGGAACCACAGCCGGGTCTGGCCGTGGGTGGGCGGCGCCTCGCGGCGGCCGGTGCGACGCACCGGCGGCAGCACCCGCGCGCCCGGTGCCGCGCCGGCTTCCAGCCAGGCGGCCAGCGCCGCCAGCTCGGCATGGTCGAACAGCGCGCGCAGCGGCACCTCGCGGCCCAATGCGCGTTGCAGCCGCGCGGCCACCTGCAGCGCCAGCAGCGAATGGCCGCCGAGCGCGAAGAAATCGTCGCGGGCGCCGACCCGCTCGATGCCGAGCACGGCCTGCCAGATCTCGGCGACGGTCGCCTCCAGCGGCGTGGCGGGCGCCACGTAGCCGGCGCTCGCGGCGTCGAGCGCCGGCAGCGCGCGGCGGTCGAGCTTGCCGTTGGGCAGGGTCGGCAGCGCATCCAGCACGCCGATCGCCGAGGGCAGCATATGCGCGGGCAGGCGCTGCGCCAGCGCCTCGCGCAAGCGCGCCGGATCGGGCGCCGCGCCATTGCGCGCGGGCACCACGTAGGCCACCACGCGGCGCGCCTCGTCCTCGCCCTGCACCAGGGCCAGCGCCTCGGCCACCTCGGGCAGCGCCACCAGCGCGGCCTCGATCTCGCCGAGTTCGACCCGGAAGCCGCGTACCTTGACCTGCTGGTCGAGCCGGCCGACATAGGCGACGCCGCCATCGGGCAGCCAGCGGCATATATCGCCGGTGCGGTACAGGCGCGAGCCCGGCGCGCCGAGCGGATCGGGCACGAAGCGCTCGGCGCTCAGGCCCGGGCGGCCCACGTAGCCGCGCGCCAGCGTGTGGCCGCCGATGCAGAGCTCGCCCACGCCGAGCGGCGGCACCGGCTCGCCGTCGCGATCGAGGATCCGGTACAGGCGCGAGGCCGAGGGCCGGCCGATCGGCACCGCGAGGCTGTCGCGATGTGCATCCTCGACCGGCAGCACCGAGGACACCACGGCGGTTTCGGTCGGCCCGTAGGTATTGACCAGTTGCACCGCGCCGAGCGGGCCGTCCCGCCATTGCGCGACGGCCGTGCCGGGCAGCGCCTCGCCGCCGATCGTCATGCGGCGCAGCGCGAGGCCCGGCCGCGGCCGCGCCTGCCGCGCCCATTGCTTCCAGTAGCCGGTCGGCAGGTCGGCGAAGGTGACGGCGCGTTCGGCCAGCACGCGGTCGAATTCCTCGGTGCTCCATAGCGACGGCCCGCGCATCTCGACCGAGGCGCCGATCGCCAGCGCCGGGAACAGTTGCTCGACCGAGGCATCGAAATTGATGGTCGAGAACTGCAGCACGTGATCGTCGACGCGCAGGCCGTGGTCGGCGAGGAAATCGTCGATATGGCGGCTCAGGGCGCCGTGCGTGAGCGCCACGCCCTTCGGTCGGCCGGTGGAGCCCGAGGTCGAGATCACGTAGGCGAGCTGCTCGGGATGCGCCTCGCCGGCCGGATTGCCCTCGGCCAGCTCGGGCGCCGCCAGCAGCGGCCCGACTTGCAGCACGGTGCGGCCCGCCTGCGCCAGCCAGTCGGCGTGACGCGGCGCGGTAAGCGCGTCGGCCAGCACGATCGCGATGCCCACGTCCTCGCACAGCTCGCGCAGCCGCTCGCGCGGATAGTCGGGATCGAGCGGCACATAGGCGCCGCCGGCCTTGAGCACGCCGAGCAAGGCGGCCACCAGGGCCGGCGAACGCTCGACGCAGACGCCCACGCGCGACTCGGCGCCCACGCCGAGCGCGGCCAGGCGGTGCGCGATGCGGTTGGCGGCGCGATTGAGCGCGGCGTAGTCGATGGTCTCGTCGCCGCAGCGCACTGCCAGCGCATCGGGACGCGCGAGCGCGGCGGCCTCGAAGCGCGCGACCACGCCTCGATAGGGAGGCGCCCCGCCCGCCTCGCTCGTCCCCTGCGAAGCCGCCACGGCGCTGCCGGCCTCGCCGGCCGGCCCCGCGATGCGCAAGGCGGCCAGCGTCTCGACCCCGGGCCGCGCCAGTTGCGCCAGCACCGCCTGATAAGCCTCGGCCAAGGCGTCGATGCCGGCCTCGGCCAGGCGCGTCGCGTCCCAGCTCCATTCGAGGCCGATCCGCTCGCCGGGCAGGATGCCGAGCGTGAGCGGATAGTGGGTCTGCTCGAACGAGGTCGAGGCATCCACCGTCAGGCCCAGCGATCCATCGCGCAGCGACGGGTCGATCGGGTAGTTCTCGAACACCAGCAGCGAATCGAACAGCTCGCCGCCGTCCGCCCATCGACGCACCGAGGTCAGCGGCGTGTGCTCGACCTGGCGCAGCTCGACATTGCGCAACTGGATGGCGGCAAGCCAATCCTGCAGCGGCGCGTCGGCGGGCACCTCGATCCACATCGGCAGGCTGTTGATGAACACGCCCTGGATCGCGGCGGCGCCGGGCAGCTCCGAGGGACGGCCCGACACGGTCACGCCGAAGGCCGCCTGGCGGCGATCCGCGAGGCGCGCCAGCACGATCGCCCAGGCGCCCTGGATCAGCGTGTTGAGCGTGATGCCGCGACGGCGCGCGGTCTCGGCCAGCGCGGCCGACAGGTCCGCGTCGAGCCGGGCGTCGCGATGCCGGAAGCCCGGGCCGCCTTGCGCGAGATGCGCCTGCGCCTCGGCCGTCGAGAGCGAGGGCAGGCCGTCGAGCAGCAGCGCCGGCCGGTCCACCTGGGCGAGCCGCTCGCGCCACCAGTCGGCCGGCTCGGGCTGGCGCGCCAGCCAGTCGAGATAGGCGCCGAACGGCACCACCGGTTCGAGTTCGGGCGGCTTGCCCTGGCAGGCCGCCGCGTAGCTGCGCGTGAGTTCGCCGAGCAGTTGCGACTGGCTCCAGCCGTCGGACAGCGCGTGATGGTTGAGCCAGGCCAGGTCATGCGCGCCGTCGGGACGGCGGAACAGCGCGACGTGCATCAGCGGCGCGGCGTCGAGATCGATGCGCCGCGGCGCCTCCTCGTCGAACCAGCGCGCGAAGGCTTCCTCGTAGTCGGCGCGCTCGCGCCAGTCGTGCACCTCGAAGGGCAGCGGCACCGAGGCCTGCACGGCCTGCAGCATGGTGCCGCCGTGCGCGCGCACGAAGCGCGTGCGCAGCACCGGGTGCCGTTCGATCACGGTGCGCCAGGCCTCGCGCATCGCCTCGATGTCGACCGCGCCCGACAGGGTCAGGCGCTTGCGGTTCAGGTACGCGCCCGCCTCCATCAGGCTGTGGAACAGCAGGCCCTGTTGCAGCGGCGTGGCGGGATAAAGATCGTCGAGCGCGGTGCCGGCCAGGCCCAGTGCCTCGAAGCCGGCCTCGTCGAGCGCGGCGCGCGGGAAATCGGCCGCGGTGGCGCGCGGCGCGGCCTGCTCGCAATGCGCCACCAGGCTCGCGAGCTCGCGGCCGAAGGCGGCCACCAGGGCATGCTGGCGCTCGGGCGAGACCACCGCCGGATCGAAGCGCCAGGTGAAGGACAAGCGGCCCTCGACGATCAGGCCGTTCAGCTCGACCGGATAGACCAGGGTTTCGTCGGCCGGCTGCTGGCTGCCCGATTTCTCGCTCGCGAAGCCGAACGGGCCGTCCTCGGCGAGGCTGCCGTCGAACTGGCCGAGATAGTTGAAGCTGATGCGCGGCGCCGGCAGCGCGGCCAGCGCGTCGTGCACGGCGGCGTCGCCATAGCTGCGCAGCCAGCCCCAGGAGGCGCCGCCGTCGGGCAGCGCGCGCAGCCGCGCCTTGGCGCCGATCAGCGTCTGCGCGTCGTCGGCGAGCGCCGGCAGCCAGGCCGGGAAGCGCGTGGTGAACCAGCCGACCGTGCGGCTCGGATCGAGATCCTCGCGCGCCGGGCCGGCCAGGTGCTGGTACAGGTCGCGGCCATGGCCTTCGAGCGCGACCAGCGCGCCGCCGCCGCCGAAGATGCCCGCCACCGCGCGCGACAGCGCGGCCAGCAGCAGTTCGTCGATACCGAGCCGGTAGGCGCGCGGCGCGGCGCGGCGCAGCGCCTCGGTGTCCTCGCGTTCGAGCTTCCAGTCGATCAGGTCGCTGGTGGCGGCCGTGCCGGCCGGCGCCTCGAGCGGCGCCACCGCGTCGGCCAGCGCCGCCTGCCAGGCCGGCAAGGCGGCGGCGATGCGCGCCGGCGTGGCCGCCTCGCGCTGGGCCGCGGCCCACACGCTCCAGGGCAGCGCCGCGTCGAGCGCGATCGCGCGGCCGGCGACGGCCGCCTCGTAGGCGGCGGCCAGGTCGGCCAGCAGGATGCGCCAGGACACGCCGTCCACCACCAGGTGATGGATCACCAGCAGCAGGCGGCCTTCGACCGCGCCGCCGGCGAGCTCGGGCGCGCGGAACGCCACCGCCTTGACCAGCCGGCCCGCGAGAGGATCGAGCGAGCGCTGCGCTTCCTCGCCCGCCTGTTCCAGCGCGGCGGCCCAGCGTTCGCCGGCCGCGCGCAGGTCGATCGACTGCAGCGGCACGGCCGGCGCCTCGGCCAGCACACGCTGCTGCCAAAGGCCGTCGGCATCGCGCTCGAAGCGCAGCCGCAGCGCGTCGTGACGCGCGATCACGGCAGCCAGCGCGCGCTCGAAGGCCGGCAGGTCCAGTTCGCCGCGCACGCGCAGCAGGACCGATTGGTTCCAGTGCGCCTCGCCTTGCGGATAACGCGCGTGGAACCACGCTTGAATCGGAGTGAGCGGCAGCGGTTCGCGGATCTCGACCTGCTCGGCCTCGCCGTCGAGCGGCCGCATCACGGCCGCCAGGCGCGCCACGCTGGGCTGCTCGAACACCTGGCGCGGGCTCAGCAGCCAGCCTTGCGCGCGGGCCTTGGCGATCAGTTGCAGGCTCAGGATCGAATCGCCGCCGACCGCGAAGAAATCGTCGTCGATGCCGAGATCCTCGCGCTTGAGCACGGCCTGCCACCAGCTCAGCAGCAGGCGCTCGGCCTCGTTGCGCGGCTCGGCGCGCGAGCCCTCGGCCGGCGCGATCTCGACGGCCGGCAGCGCGGCGCGATCGACCTTGCCGTTCTGCATCAAGGGCATGCGCGCGAGCACGGCGATCGCGGCCGGCACCATGTGGGCCGGCAGTTGCCGGGCCAGCGCGCGCTGCAGTTCGGGGCCGTCGAGCGCGACGCCCGCCGCGCCGACCACGTAGGCGACCAGGCGCGCCACGCCGCGCTCGCTGGCCAGCACCACCACCGCCTCGGCCACGCCGGGCAGGCGCCGCAGCGCCGCCTCGATCTCGCCGGGCTCGATGCGGAAGCCGCGCAGCTTGATCTGCTGGTCCAGGCGGCCGAGGAAATCGATCGCGCCGTCGGCGCGGCGGCGGCACAGGTCGCCGCTGCGATACAGGCGCGAGCCCGGCGCGCCGAGCGGATCGGGCACGAAACGGTCGGCCGTCAGCGAGGGGCGATCGAGATAACCGCGCGCCAGCGTGTGGCCGCCGATGCACAGCTCGCCGAGCGCGCCGATGGGCGCCTCGTTGCCGTCGCGGTCCAGCACGCGCGCGGTGCGCGAGGCATAGGGCACGCCGATCGAGACGATCGCCTGCGAGGCATCCTCGGGCGTGGTGGCGCGGTACATGCAGGCCACCGTGGTTTCGGTCGGGCCATACAGGTTGGCCAGGCCGATGCGGCCCAGCGGGCCGCGCTGCCATTGCGCCAGCGCGTCGCCGGGCAGGCCCTCGCCGCCCACCGTGATCTGCCGCAGCGCGGCCAGCGCCTCGGGCGGCGGCGGCGTGCGCAGCCACTGCTGCCAGTAGGCGGTCGGCAGGCGCGAGAAGGTCACGCGCGCGTCGATCAGGTGGCGGCTGGTGGTGTCGATGTCCCAGGCCTCGGGGCCGCGCATCTCGATCCGGCCGCCCTGCAGCAGGGCCGGCAGCATCTCGTGCAGCGCGACGTCGAAATTGATGGTGGAGGACTGCAGCTGCGTGTCGGCCGCGCTGATCGCGTGCGCGGCGATGAAGTCGTCGAGGTGGGCGGCGAAGGCGCCGTGCGAGATCGCCACGCCCTTCGGGCGGCCGGTCGAGCCGGAGGTGTAGATCACGTAGGCGAGCTGGTCGGGATGCGGGTCCGCAGGCGTCGAACCGGCGTGATCGCTTTCGGCCTCGGCGGCAGCCAGCGCGCCGACGTCGATCGCCACGCGCCCGGCGAACAGCTCGCCGCAGCGCGCCTGCGCGTCGGCATCGGTCAGCACCACCTTCACGCCCGCGTCGTCGAGCATCATCGCCAGGCGCTCGGCCGGATAGGCCGGGTCGAGCGGCACGAAGGCGCCCGGCGAGCGCAGCGTGCCGAGCAGCGCCGCGACCATGCCGAGCGAGCGCGTCATGCAGATGCCGACGCGTTCATCGGGACCCACGCCGGCGGCGGCCAGCGCACGCGCCACGCGCGCGGCATGGCCGTCGAGCTGCGCGTAGGTGGCGTGCTGCCCCTCGCAATGCGCGGCCGGCGACGCCGCGTGCCGCGCGGCGCTGGCCGCGAAGCGCGCCGGCACCGAGCGATACGGCTTGGCCGGCACGCGCGCCTGCTCGGGCGCGGCCGCGCCGAGCGCGCCGAGCGGCTGGTCCGGCGCGTCGAGCACGGCCTCGAGCAGCAGCACGTAATGGTCGAGCATGGCCTCCATGGTGGCGCGCTCGAACACGTCCTCGGCATAGGTCAGCGCGACCTCGAAACCGCCGGCGCGCTCGCGGGCGTCGAGCACCAGGTCGAAACGCGCGGTCTGGGTGCCGATCTCGTGGGTCGACACCTCCAGCCCCGGCAGGCGGATCGGGCCACCATCCTCGCCGAGGTAGTTGAACATGGCCTGGAACAGCGGCGTATGGCCGAAGCTGCGCTGCGGCTGCAGCGCGTCGACCAGCTTGGTGAACGGCAGGTCGGCATGCGCATGCGCTTCCAGCACGCGCTCGCGCACCTGCTCGAGCAGGGCCGCGAAGCTCGGCACCCCCGCCAGCTCGGCGCGGATCACCAGCGTGTTGACGAAGAAACCGATGGTGCGCGCCACCTCGGGCCGGTCGCGGCCCGCCACCGGCACCCCGACGCGGATGTCCTGCTGGCCGCTGTAGCGGGCCAGCAGCAGCTCGTAGACGGCCAGCAGGGTCATGAAGGGGGTCGCGTCGGCGGCCGTGGAGACACGCATCAGCGCCGCGTGCAGCCCGGGCGCGAGCACCCGCGCGATGCGCGCGCCGGCGCCGCTGCGCAGCCCGGCGCGGGTGCGTGCCTTGGGCAGCTCCAGCACCGGATGGTCCTGGCCGAGCCGCTCGCGCCAGTAGTCGAGCTGGCGCGCGAGCGCGCCGTCGTCGAGCCATTCGCGCTGCCAGAGCGCGTAGTCGCCGTACTGGATCCCGGCCGTCGAAGACGGCGCCGCATTCGCGCCGTCGCCCTTGCCGCTCGCCTCGCCGAGGCAGGCCGCATAGGCCGTCGCGATCTCGCCGACGAACACGCCGATCGACAAGCCGTCCGAGACGATGTGATGAAGCGCGACATGCAGCACGTGATCGTCGGCGCCGAGCGAGACCAGCGTGACGCGCAGCAACGGCCCGCGCTCGAGATCGAAGGGCGCGGCCGAGCGGCTGGCCAGCAGCAGGTCGAGCGCGGGGCCCTCGCCTTCGGCCGTCACGGTTTCCCAGCCGAATTCGCCGGCCATGGTGGTCTGGTACGGGATGCCGTCGACTTCGTCGAAGCGCTGGCGCAGGCTCTCGTGCGCTTGCACCACGCGCGCCAGCGCGGCGCGCAGCGCGCCGATCTCGAGCCGGCCGCGCAGGCGCACCGCGCCCGTCACGTTGTAGGCGGCGCTGGCCGGATCGAGGCGCCACAGGAACCACAGCCGCTCCTGCGCATGCGACAGCGGGAAACGCCGCTCGGCGCCGGGGAACGGCACGATCGGCAGGCGCGCGGCGTCGATGCCGCGCTCGCGCAGGCGGCCGCGGAACACGGCGCGCTTCTCGGGCGGCAGGGCGACATAGGCCGTCGAGATCGACAGCAGATCGTTCGACACTTCGCTCACGGATTCACTCTTCAGGTTCGGTTTCGGAACGGCCGACGGCCGCCTGGCAGCTGCTGCCGGCGGCCGGGCCGAGGCGCGTCGCGCGCGGGCGGCGCGCGGCGCGGGGCGGGCTCGCTTCAGCGCGTCATCGCCACCAGCACGCGGCGCTTGCCGGCGAAGGGCGCGCGGCCATGCGACATCAGCAGGTTGTCGAGCAGCAGGATGTCGCCCGCCTGCCACGGGAACGACAGCATGGTGTCGCGATAGACGGCGCGGACCTCGTCGAGGATCGCGTCGTCGATCGGCGTGCCGTCGCCGAAATAGGTATTGCGCGGCAGGCGCTCGGGCTCGACCACTTCGAGCATGGCCTCGCGCACGCCTTCCGGCAGGTTGGTCACGTGGAACAGGTGGGCCTGGTTGAACCAGACCGTCTCGCCGGTGGCGGGATGGACCAGCTCCGACTGGCAGACCTGGCGCGTGCGCAACGCCTCGCCGTCGTCGAGCCATTCCCAGGCGATCCGGTTGGCCGCGCAGTAGCGCTCCACCTCGGCGCGATCCTCGGTGCCGAACACCTGCTGCCACGGCAGGTCGAGGCCGTTGCCGTAGTTGCGCACGTACATCACGCCGTGCTCGGCGAAGCGGCGGCGCAGCGCCGGGTCGATGCGCTGGTACACCAGCCGGCTGTCGGCCACCGGCGTGGCGCCGCCCTGCTCGGCCGCGATCTCGCAATAGAAGCCGATCGAGCCGGGCCACTTGAGCGTGTAGGACTGCTCGTTGTGCTGGTCGATCCACTGGCTGGCCGGATATTCGGTCGAGGAGAACACGCCCTTGTCGACGCGGCTGCGCGGCGTCGAGCCGAATTCGTATTCGTGGATCGGTTCGCCGAAACGGCCGGCGAAGGCCTCGAAGCCGGCCGGCCCGACCGGCGCGAAGCCGCGCACCAGCACGCCGCCGTAGCGCGTCTTCTCGCGCGCGGCCAGCTCGGCCAGCGCCTCGGCGGCGCTCGCCAGCGCGGGTGCCGCGGCCGCCTCGCCGCCGGCCTCGGCCGGGCTCAGCACCAGCACGCGCGTGCCGTTCTGTTCGAGTTCGCGGGTATCGAGCGCCAGCGCCGGGCGCGTCGTCGTCATTGCGTCCATCCTGCCTCCGTCGGCAAGGCAGCCGGCGCCGCCGGCCGCGCCAGCGCGCGGCCGAGCGATTCGGCGACGCGCTCGAGCAGGGCCGGCAGCTCGGCTTCGAGATAGAAATGGCCGCCGGCGAAGGCGTGGAAGCCGCATTCGCCGCGCGTCGTGTCGCGCCAGCGCGCGACTTTGTCGGGGTCCGCGGTGGCGCTGTCGTCGCGGCCGGTAAACACCGTCACCGGGCAGTCGAGCGGCGCGCGGCCGGCATCGGCCGGGAACGCGGCGGGATAGATGCCGCACAGATGGAAATCGGCGCGCAAGGTGGGCAACAGCAGCTCGATGAAGTCGCGATCGCGCAGCAGCGTCTCGGGCGTGCCGCCGAGCGCGCGCAGCTTGTCGACCATCTGCTCGTGCGAGCAGGTAAGCCAGTGGGTTTCGTGCTTGCGCCGCGACGGCGCGACCGAGGCGGAAGCGCCGAGCCAGAGCGGCAGCTCGGCCCCGCGCTCGCGCAGCGCATGGATCAGCTCATGGGCGACCAGCGAGCCCATGCTGTGGCCGAACAGGGCGTAAGGCCGGCTGCGATCGCGGCGCGCCAGCAATTCGGCGCCCAGCACGTCGAGCAGGCTGGGCCAGTCGCTCAGCACCGGCAGCGCGCGGCGCAGGCCGTGGCCGGGCAGCTCCAGCGCGATGAGCTCGACGCCGCGCGGCAGCGCTTGCGGCCAGCGCCGGTACAGCGAGGCGGCGCCGCCCGCGTGGGCGAAACAGAACAGTTGCACGGGCGGCAAGGCCGCCGGCAGGCCGGCGTGGACCGACATCGCCGACATCGATCAGTTCGCCGCGCGCTTGGCGTCGTCGTCCATCGCGCGACGCAGGCTCGCCGGGCGCATGTCGGTCCAGACCTCGTCGATCCAGGCCAGGCACTCGGCCTTCTTGCCCGACTTGCCGGCCTCGCGCCAGCCGGCGGGAATCGCCTTGTATTCCGGCCAGATCGAGTACTGTTCCTCGTCGTTCACGACCACATGAAACGTCGTATCGTCATCGCCCCAGCTCATCGCTTGCTCCGTTCGACCGGCTTGCCGGCCAGTGAAAGATTGAATAAACGAATCTCATTTACACACCTCGGTGTGACGTGGCCCATTACGTCGAGCGAATCGAGGCGGCGTCGCCGGCCCCTGGGGCCGCCGCGAAGCTTCTCGTCCCGCAAATGAGAATCATTGGCATTTGGTTGCGTACTCTGACGGCCGCGCCCCGCCTTGTCAAGTGACTTCGCGCTTTGGCGAGGGACTTTTCGCCCGCCCGGCGGCCGTTTGGCGGATTTTCATCGATTCGAAACAGAATCCTGTTCGAGGCATCCCCGGCCCGATCCGGAGGCGTTCCGCGCAGATTCTTGCGTGCAGGTTGATGGTTACAATCTGCAAATGAGAACCATTTGCATTAATTTTCAAACTGTCGGAACATAGCGCCACTTCAAGACAGAACCAGAGAGAGCCGAACACCATGCATGCCGAGATCCGACCGCATGCCGCCGCGCCAGTGTCCGTCCCGAGGGCCGTGCGCGCCAACCCGGCCCGGGAGCGGCGCGGATGAGCGCTCGCCTGCCGCCCGCCACGGCCGACGAGGGCAAGGCCGACGAGGGCGCCCTGCCCGAGCGCGCCATCCAGCTCGCCGCCGATGTCACCTTCAGCGCCCATGCCCTCGCCGAGCAGCCGCCGTTCTGCGCGCAGCCGCTGCGCGACGGCGAGCTGCGCCTGTGGCTGCTGCGCCCCGAATGGCAGTTGCTGTCGAAGGAGGATGCCTTCGCGCGGCTCTCGCCGTTCGAGCGCAAGCGCGCCAAGTGCTTTCCGCAGCCGGCCATCGGCAAGCGTTTCGCGGTCGGGCGCGCGGTGCTGCGCGGCATCCTCGGCGGCATGCTCGGGGTGGCGCCGCAGGCGCTGGAGCTGGCCGACCACGAAAGCGGGCGCGTCACGCTCGACTCGCCCGCCACGGCCGAGCCGCTGGAGATCGCCGTCGCCTATGCCGGCATCTGGATCCTGATCGGCGTGAGCACGCAGCCGCTCGGCCTGGCCACCGCGTTCTCGGTCGGCGAGGCGGTCGACCGGGACGAGCAGCATCGCATCCGGCTGGCCAGCGTCGCGCATGCCGCCGGCACGCTGTCGGCGGCCGGTTATCTGTCGCAGCCGCTGGAGGAACATGCGCATCGCGTGCATACGCACGATGCCGGCAGCTGGCGCGTGCTCGACCTGCCGATGCCGGGCCGTCAATGCGTGGCCGCGCTGGCCGCGCGCGAGATGCGCGAGGTGCAGGCGAGCGGCTGGAACACGTCGGTGAAGCTGCCGCCTTCGGCGCCGGCGGTATCGGACACGCGCGCCGCCCGGCACGCGCGCGATGTCGAGGCAGGCAGCGGGCGCGGTTTCTGAAGCGCCGTCGCGCAACCATGCGCGACGATGCGCGACGATGCGCGATCCTGCGCGCCGCCGCGCATCCGCCGCTCACGCCTTCGCATCGAAAGCCGCTTTCCATCGTTCACAAACTTACTGTCCGGCGCCTGCCACGCGGGCCGCGACGACGTTGCCACGCCCGGGGCGCGTCGATATATTACGCACCACGCCTCGCGCGACGACGCATCGCGCAGCAGGCCCGAGGACGCGATTCGCGGCAGGCCGGCCGTCTCGCGCCCCTTCATCCGAATCAGACGGTGGATCGATGACGTCACGCAAGAATCGCTTCCTGGTGTACCTGCTCGCCGCCCTGCTCGGCGTGATCGCGGTGCGCGTGGTGCAGCACATCCGCGGCGAGCCCGACGGCTCGACACCGCCCGTCACGGCGAACGGCAAGCAGGAAGACAGCGCCGAGGAGGAGGACAACCCCTTCGCCGAGAACGTGCCGGCCCACGACGCCTACGACAGCTTCATGGAGAAGCTCGGCGACGATCCGAAGTTCAAGCTGCTGCTGGCCGGCGACAAGCAGGGCAGCGGCCGCGAGAAGGGTTTCGGCCTCGCCCAGGATGGCCTGCCGCGCCTGACCGACGCGCAGCTCGAACAGCGTCTGGTGCTGATGTCGAAGGTGGTGGGCGGGATGCCCGACGGCGATTGCCAGGCCCTGTCGCGGCCCACCGTGAACACCGCCGACAAGCAGCGCATGCTCGACGACGCGATCGCGCGTTTCAACGAAGCCGACGCGACGGCCTGGTTCGATTTCTCGCTGGCCTCGGCCAAGGCCGTGCTCGACAACACGCCGATCGCGCAGCCCGATCGCGCGGCGGTGACGGTCGCCCTGCAGAAGATCGTGCAGCAGGTGCCGCAGGCGGACCGCCAGAAATTCCTCGACGCCACCAGCAAGCCGGCCACCGCCACGCCGGCCGATACCTGCTGGGCGATGCGCACGCTGTATCGCAATGCCGCCGCGCTGGGCGAGCCGGACAAGGCGGCCATCGCGCGGGGGCTGGTGGTGGCGGTGAACTGAACGCCCGCTGCGCGAGGCCGGCGCGTTCGATGCGGCGCCCGCCTCGCGACTTCTCCCGCCTCCGTCCCGCCGCTCAGTAATCCAGCTCCAACGAAGCCATGAACACCCGCGGCATCCCCAGATACGCCGTGTTCGCCCCCGGGCTGCCGACGATGTTCCCATCGGCCACCGACGCGTAGTAATCCTTGTTGGTCAGGTTCACGACCTGGAAGCGCAGCGTGTCGTGGTGCCCCCAGAAGCGATCCGAATACCGCAGCCCGAGGTCGAAGGTGGCGTAACCGGCCGCGAACGAATTATTGGTATTGGTGGCCGCGCGGCGCGACTCGACATGCACCGCACCGGTCAGCGCCAGCCCGTGCGCGAAGGCCGGGTGGAAGTCGGCCGCCAGATCCGCCTTCAGCTTCGGCACGCCCACCACCAGTTGGTCGTTGGTCGAGGGCACGCCGGTATCGAGCAGCTTCGCGTCGATGTAGGTCACCCCGCCGAACACGCTCAGGCTCGGTAGCGCATCGCCCTGCGCGAACAGCTCGACGCCGGTATTGCGCTGCGAGCCGATCACCGAGAACAGATTGTCCGCCGCGCCGGTGCTGGCCAGCGGCCGCGTCATGCGGAACGCCGCCAGCGACAGCAGCAGGCTGTCGGACACCGCGTACTTGGCGCCGATCTCGATCTGGTGATCGCGATACGGCGACATGAACTGGTTCGCGTTGGCGGTGCCGGCCGGCGCCTGCTCGCCCTCCTCCACGCTGTCGGACCAGCTCGCGTAGGTGGTCAGCGAATTCAGCGGCGTGTAGATCAGGCTCACGGTCGGGCTCAGCAGCGCATCGCGTGAATCGGCGCTGCTGGTCTTGCCGGCCGCGTTGTAGCTGCGCTGGTCGATGAACGAGGTGCCGAGCACGCCCTGCACGGCCCATTGGCGGTTCAGGTGCAGCGTGTCGCCCACCACGATGGTCTGCTCGGTCAGCGTCGCGGAGCGATACTGCCCGCCGTTGCCGGGCACGGGCGGCAAGGCGAACACCGCGGGATTGGCCAGGTTCGCGCTGCCCAGCGGCGTGGCGATCGAATTGCGGTACGAATACTGGCCGTTGACGAAGCCATTGGTTCCCAGCGTCAGGTCGTTCTCCATGCCGAGCACGCTGAAACGGCCGTTCAGCGACAGCAGGTTGCTGGCGATCGAGAAATGCGGCACCGCGTTGAAGTTCCGCGTGACCTTGTAGTCGCCGCTGTCGTCGACCAGGTTGTTGGTGATGCCGTACAGGCCACGCTCGGCGTTCTGGTAGAGGAAGCCGACCTCGAGGCTCCAGTCGTCGTTGAACGCGTGCCGGAGCTTGATCGAGGCGGTATGGGTGGTCAGGTCGGTGCCGGCGCCGGGCTGGCCGTAGCCGAGCCGTGTCGGGTCGACGGCGGGCGGCAGCAGCGTGCTGCGCCCGCTGTCGTAGGTGATGCTGCCGGGCAAGCCGGTGATGCGCGTCGAGTAATGGCTGACATCAGTCTCGACGACGGTGCGGCTGTCGAGGTGGAAATCGAAGGCGGCGCTCAGCAAGCTGCGGTTGCTGCTGCTGCCGGGCGCCCAGCTGCCGCCCTCGCCATGCACCAGGTTGAAACGATAGCCGATCGCGCCGGCCGGCCCGACGCGCCCGCCGGCATCGAGGCTCTCGGTGAATTCGCTGTCCGAATCGTAGCCCTCGGTGAAGCGCAGCAGGGGCTTGTCGGTCGGCCGCTTGGTCTGGTAGTCGAACACGCCGGCGGGCGTGGCGGGCCCGTACAAGGAACCGGCCATGCCGTTGAGCACCTGCACGCTGTCCAGGTTCTCGGCGGCGATCGCGGTGGTGCCGATCACGTTGAAGCCGTTCAGGCGCGTGTTCTGCACGATGCTGCCCTGGAAGCCGCGCGACTGCGGGCGCGACACCTCGTAACCCTGCTGGTTGCGGATCTCGACCGAGGGCAGGTAGCGCAGCGTGTCGTTCACGGTACGCGCCTGCTGGTTGACGATCAGGTCCCGCGGCACCACCGTGACCGACATCGCGGTATCGCGCAGCGACACCGTGCCGAACGGCCCCAGCCGGACCTGCTCGGTGTCGTACCGCGGCACCGAGGCGAACCCGCCGAGCGGCGCCGGCGCGCTGACGCTGATCTCGGGCAAGGCGGCGGCCTCGGGCGTGGACGCGGCGTAGCTACCGGCCGAGACCGCGAACACCGCGGGCCCGATCAGCCAGTCCTTTCTTTTCATTGCGGGGGTTCCTGCGAACGGAAATGCGAAGCGTCGCATTCTTACCGCAATATTTCCAAAGATATATCGAAAAACGGAAAACACTGTCTTTCCGTTTTTCGCGCCGATCCCGCTGGGCACGACGCGCCCTTCGTGCTTGCGATCAGCCGCGCCGCGCCCCGATTTGACAATCCTTAAACAAAAGCAAACCTTTGCGCGCGCAAACGGGCCTCGCGCACCCTGCGCCAGCCCGCTGCGCTGCCGATAAGCAAGGCCACGGACACGGAATTCGATAGGCACCTCATCGATTCGCCCGACCCGTGCATTCCCCATGCTTCTTTTCACGGCCCAGGAACGGACCATCCCATGCGTCTCAAGCATCTCTCTGCCAAGGCTTCCCTCTTGCTCACGTTCGGCGCGCTGAGCCTGGTCGTCCTGATCGTCTCGGGCTTCTCCCTGAAGGCGCTCGGCGACGCGAACCAGCGTTTCTATCGCTACGTCAACGGCATCAACGCACGCGCCGACATGGCCCGCGCGATCCGCGCCGCCGTCGACGATCGCGCGGTGGCCGTGCGCAACCTCGTGCTGGTCAGCTCGCCGGCCGACGTGGAGCTGGAAAAAGCCGCCGTGCTCGCGGCCGAGCAACGCGTCGAAACCCATCTCGAGGAATTCGGCCGGATGGTCGCGAACGCGCGCGACATGTCGGACGAGTCGCGCCAGCAGGCCGCCGAGATCGCGCGCATCGAGGGGCTGTACCGGCCGGTCGCGCTCGACATCGACCGCCTCGCGCTGGCAGGCCAGCACGACGCCGCGATCGCCGAGATCATCGAGAAGTGCCGGCCGCTGCTGGCCGCGCTGATCCAGGCCTCGAACACCTATGCCGATGCCACCAGCCGCCGCTCGGCCGAGCTGATCGTCGAGGCCGAGGCGCGTTACGCGGTGGAACGCGCGCTGCTGGTGGCGATCTGCCTGGTCGCGATCGCCATCGCGGTGGCGGCCGGCGTCTTCATCACGCGCCGCCTGCTGCGCCAGCTCGGCGCCGAGCCGGCCGAGCTGGCGAGCATCACGCAGCGCGTCGCTACCGGCGACCTGAGCCCGGTGCCGGGCGCCGGGCAGGCGCCCGCCGGCAGCGTGCTGGCCTCGATGGACGAGATGCAGCGCAGCCTGGTGACGCTGCTGGCCCAGGTACGCTCGGCCGCCGAGAACATCGCCTCCGGCTCCGGCCAGATCGCGGCCGGCAATACCGATCTGTCCTCGCGCACCGAGCAGCAGGCCGCCTCGCTGCAGGAAACCGCCTCGAGCATGGAACAGCTCACCGCCACCGTGAAGCAGAACGCCGACAACGCGCGCCAGGCCAATACGTTGTCGGCCAACGCCTCCGAGGTGGCCACGCGCGGCAACGCGGTAGTGGGCCGCGTGGTCGAGACGATGGGCGAGATCAGCAGCAAGTCCGCGCGAATCGCCGACATCACCGGCATCATCGAGGGCATTGCCTTCCAGACCAATATCCTGGCGTTGAACGCGGCCGTGGAAGCGGCGCGCGCCGGCGACCAGGGGCGCGGCTTCGCGGTGGTGGCCGGCGAGGTGCGCAGCCTCGCGCAGCGCTCGTCGAGCGCCGCGCGCGAGATCAAGGAGCTGATCGGCGGCTCGGTGCAGCAGATCGGCGATGCGGCCCGGCTCGCCGACGAGGCCGGCGCCACCATGACGGCGGTCACCCAGGCGGTCGGCCAGGTGACGGATATCGTCGGCGAGATCGCCGCCGCCTCGGCCGAGCAGAGCCGCGGCATCGAGCAGGTCAACCAGGCGATCACGCAGATGGATCAGGTCACGCAGCAGAACGCGGCGCTGGTCGAGGAAGCGGCGGCCGCCTCGACGGCGCTGGAGGACCAGGGGCGCCAGCTCAATGCCAGCATCGCGGTGTTCCGCATCGACACGGCGACGGCCCGCGCCTGAGCCCGGGCAGGCCGCCGCCGCGAATCACGAAATTCGCGCGGCTCTAGCGGCTCTAGCGGCTCACTCGGCCGGCTCGGCGTCCCGACGGCGCACCTTGCCGCCGCCATCCCCGGCCAACTTGCCGCCCTCGGCGATCGCCATCTCGACGAAGGCCTCGGTCGCCACGCTGCGATAGGCGCCCTTGCGCAGCAGCAGCGCGGCGGTGCGCTCGGGCAGCGCCGGCTCCAGCCTGACCAGGCGCAGCCCCGGCTGCTCGCGCGCGATCGCCGCCGGCAGCAGCGTGGCCAGCGTGCCGCGCCGCACCAGTTCGATGCTCGCGCCGATCGAATCGACCTCCATCGCGATACGCGCCGCGATGCCCTGCGCGCGCAGGTAGCGGTCGATGGTATGGCGCGTCGCGAACTCGCCATGCAGCAGCACCAGCGCCTCGTCCGCCAGCTCCCGCGCCGGCAGCGCCGTGCGCCGCCGCGCGCGCGCATGCGCCTCCCCCACCACCATCGCCAGCGTCTCGACGAACAGCGGCCGCACCTCGATCTCGGGCGACTGCGTCTGGCTGAAGGCGATGCCGAGATCGATCGCATCCTCGTTGAGCATCGCCTCCATCGCATCCTGGGTCGACTCCACCAGGTCCAGCGTGATGCCCGGATAACGCCGATGAAAACCGTCGAACAGCGGCCCCACCAGGTAGGCGGTGAAGGTCGGCGTGACCGCGATGCGCAGCGCGCCGCGGCTCAGCTCCCGCACGTCGTGGATCGCGCGCCGCCCCGCCTCGAGGTCCTGCAGCGCGCGCCGCGCATGCTGCAGATAGGCGACGCCCGCGTCGGTCAGGCCGATCGCGCGGCCCGAGCGATCGAGCAGCGGCGCGCCCAGCGCGTCCTCGAGCTGGCGGATCTGTTGCGACAGCGTCGGCTGCGAGACGTGCAGCGCCTCGGCCGCGCGCGTGAAGTTGCGGTGTTCGGCCACCGCGAGGAAATACCGGATGTGCCGCAGCAGCATGAAGGTCCCTGAACTATTGGTTTTACCAATGCCGATGATAATAAACCGGTCTTGGACGCTATGGCAGCGGCGGCGCATGCTGCGCTCATCGGTTCATCACCGGACCATGAAGGAGCGACCATGCAGGACATCATCGACGGCTTCCTGAAGTTCCAGCGCGAGGCCTTCCCGCAGCGCTCGGCGCTGTTCCGCGAGCTGGCCGGCAGCCAGCATCCCCGCACCCTGTTCATCTCCTGCTCGGACAGCCGGCTGGTGCCGGAGCTGGTCACGCAGCGCGAGCCGGGCGACCTGTTCGTGATCCGCAACGCCGGCAATATCGTGCCGTCCTACGGCCCCGAGCCTGGCGGCGTGAGTGCCTCGGTGGAATACGCGGTGGCCGCGCTGGGCGTGAGCGACGTGGTGATCTGCGGCCATTCCGATTGCGGCGCGATGACGGCGATCGCCACCTGCCGCTGCCTCGACCACATGCCGGCGGTGCGCAGTTGGCTGCGTTATGCCGATTCGGCGAAGGTGGTGAACGAGGCGCGCGAGCATGCCGACGAGCGCGCGCGCGTCGATTCGATGGTGCGCGAGAACGTGATCGCCCAGCTCGCCAACCTGCGCACGCATCCCTCGGTGCGGCTCGCGCTGGACCAGGGGCGGCTCGCCCTGCACGGCTGGGTCTACGAGATCGGCACGGGCTCGATCGAGGCGCTCGACGGCGCCACCGGCCGCTTCGTGTCGCTCGCCGGACATCCGAATGTACGCGCCACGCCGGCGCGACTCGGCGCGGCCGCCTGAGCCACGCCCTTCCCCTCATCGTTCATCGACGATTTCCGTCGCCTTCACCCAGAAAGGAGTCAAGCATGCCCCAGTCGCAAACCAGCCAGGCGCCGCGCCAGGCCCTCACCGACACGATCCTCGACGCGAAGATCCGCAAGGACCTGAGCTTCGAGCAGATCAACGAAGGCACCGGCCTGAGCCTGGCCTTCGTCACCGCGGCCCTGCTCGGCCAGCACGCGCTGCCCGAGGCGGCCGCGCGCGCGGTGGCCGCCAAACTCGATCTCGACGAGCACGCGGTGCGCCAGTTGCAGACCATCCCGCTGCGCGGCAGCATCCCCGGCGGCGTGCCGACCGACCCGACCATCTATCGCTTCTACGAGATCGTGCAGATCTACGGCTCGACGCTCAAGGCCCTGGTCCACGAGCAGTTCGGCGACGGCATCATCAGCGCGATCAACTTCCGGCTCGACATCAAGAAGGTCGACGATCCCGAAGGCGGCTCGCGCGCGGTGATCACGCTGGACGGCAAGTACCTGCCGACCAAGCCGTTCTGAAGCGGCGCGGGCCGGGCGCGCCCCGCCGCGGCACGTCAGGGCGCCTTGGCCTTGACGGCGGCGGCGGCGCCGGCCGGCCCCGGCGTCCAGATGCGGATGTCGGTGGCCTTCACGGCCACCGGGATCATGCCGGCCGCGCGATAGGTATCGGCGATGCGCTGCTGCTCGGCGAGCTGGTCGCGACGCACCGGCACGATCTCGTAGCTGCGCCGGCTGTTGGCGAGCGTGACGGTCGCCTCGGGCAGGTTGCCCCACACGGGCGCGAGAATTTTCGCCGCCTCGTCGGGATGCGCCTTGACCCACTTGCCGGTCTGGTTCAGCAACTCGAACACCGCGCGCAGCGCATCCGGGTGCCGTTCGACGAAGGCATCGGTGGCGGTATAGAAGCGGTTGTACTCGGCCAGGCCGTCGCGCCCGTCGGCGATCACGCGAACGTGGTCGTCGCGCTGCTCGGCGGCCAGGAACGGATCCCAGATCACCCAGGCATCGACATTGCCGCCGCGAAACGCGGCCAGCGCGTCGGACGCTTCCAGGTAGCGGATATCGACGTCGCCCGGCGCGAGCCCGGCACGCTTGAGCGCGGCCAGCAGCAGGTAGTGGCAGCCCGAACCCTTGGCCACCGCCATGCGCTTGCCGCGCAGGTCGGCGACGCCGTGGATCGGTGAGTTGGCCGGCACGATGATCGCTTGCGCCGAGGGCGCCGAGGTTTCCTCGGCATAGTAGGTGAGCGGCGCATGGGCCGCCTGGGTGAACAGCGCGAACGCGTCGGCCACGTCGGCGTTGAGGTCGACGCTGCCGCTGTTCATCGCCTCCAGCAGCCCGCTGGAGAACTCGTGCCAGCGCACGTCGTAGCCGAGCGCGCCGAGCCGCCGCTCGAGTTCGCCGTTGCGCTTGAGCAGGATGAACAGCGTCGAGGAACGCTGGTAGCCGATCGACACCGTATCGCGGGCGAGCGCGGCGCTCGAATACGAGGCGACGGCGGCGCCGACGCCGAGCGCCAGCAGCGAACGGCCGAGCAGGCGCAGCACGGCGCGACGCCGGCCGGCGAACGATGGCATGGACCACGACGACATGAACAGGACTCCGGAGCGGGTGAGCCGGAAACTATAGCGAAGCCGGGCCGGGCGGCTAACCATCGATATCGCATATCGTTAGCAGCGCGCGCGGCGCCATGGCGCGCCATACGAACGGCTGGCGAGCGGCTTGCAGGGGTATCGCTGCGGCTTTCGATTTGTCCTGCTACATTGCATCCATCCACCGGCCCGCGGGCCCACGGATGCGTTAGACAGAGGCGAGCCGCGTGCCTGTCTCGCCCCTGTCGTTGCGCGTACCACCAAAACCATCAATCTTCAGGAGAAAGTCAAGATGCGTACGACCCGCAAGCTGTCTCTTGCCGCGCTGACGTTGTCCCTCTCGCTCGGTATTTCCGGTATCGCCCTGGCCCAGACCGACGCCGCCGCCCCCGGCGCCGATGCAGCCGCCGCGGCCAGCACGCCCACCAAGGCCGAGAAACGCAAGGCCGCCCGTGCCAAGCACAAGGCCGAACGCAAGGCCGCGCGTGCCAAGAACAGCGCCGAGCTGAAGGAACTCGAGAAGAACGGCTACAAGCCCTCGGCCAACGATCCGAACTATCCGGACGACCTGCAGAAGGCGCAGCAGCGCGCGGCGGCCGCCAAGGCCGCCTCGGGCCAGTAAGCCAGGCGGTATCCCGCCACGACAGCACCGGCTGCACGCGCCGCCGGTGCTGGTTCCCCGCCGGACCTTTCCCTTTCCGCTGTCCTTTCTCTTCCCCACCCTCCTCCGCCGCCTACGAACGCGTCGATCGACTCACGTCGCGATCGCCGCACGCATCGCTCTTCAGGGATGCGAAACAGGCGAATTCGCGCCGCCGTCGCGCCCTGCCGCCCGACCGGCTTCCATCAGCGCATCAAGCCCGGCCTTGCCCCGCCGCCGCGAGACGACGCGCCGTCAACGCACGTATCGGCGCCGAGGCATGTGCCGCCGCGCCGGTCCGCGAGGCACGCGCTCCGGCGAACCCGGCGCCGCCGGTCGACACGCCCGGGCGCCGCGCCGCCGTGTCGAGCGCCGCGGCCGGTGCAAGCTCGGCCGGGCCGCCGCTGAAATCGGGATCGCAGGCGCCGCAACCGGAGCGGCAGGTCGCGGCCGAGAGGTCCGCCTCGTCAGGCGCCGGCGCCGGTGCCACCGTGCCGCCCACTTCCAGCGCGGCGATCCCGGTGGCCAGGATCAGCGCGTGGATCGCGCGCCGCATCGCCGCCAGTTGGCGGTAGCGCTGCAGATCGGCGTCGTAGGCTTCGAGCGCGACGGCCGCGCGCGGCGCGATCTCGAAACCCTCGCCCCTGGCCTGCACCAGCCCGGCCGTCACCAGCGTGCGCAGCACGCGATCGACGAAACCCTGGCGCTCCTCGAGCGTGGCGTCGTGTGGCAGTTGCGGCCCGTCGGCCAGCGCCAGCAGCGCCGAGGGCGCCACCGGCTGCTGCAGCTCGGCCGACAGCGCGGCAACCCGCTTGGCCACCTCCATGCGCGCCACGCGCATCACGTTGGCGCGCCGGAAACCGCGCGAGGCGAAATCGTCCAGCCAGGCCGCCAGCCAGTACCAGCGCAGCCAGACCCGCAGCACCAGGCGCGCGGAATCGTGTTCGTGGAATTCGTGGCGGCGCAGGTAGACCACGTAGCGCGCCCGGCCGGCGGCGGCCTCGCTCAGCGTCAGCGCCACCGGCGGCGGCGCCTCGCCGCCCGCGGCCAGGCCCCGGCCGCTGATGGTCTCGCCGACCAGGCCCGTGACCCGCAGATGACGATCGTGGCCGGCACGCGCCGCCAGATGCGCGATCACCTGCATGCGGCCGCCGGACTGCCCCACCTGCCGCTCGCAGGCGATGCGCAGCGCCCGCCCGAGGAACCATCGATTGATCGACATGCCGGTCTCCGTGAAATGCTCGATGTCTGACGAAGCGGATCGACACGCCGGGCGGTTGCTGTAAAAACTACAATCGCGCGCACCGGATTGTCGTCCTGGTACGCCGTCGCCGCGCCGCCCGCGCCGCGATGGCGGCTGGCGGGCGGCGCGACGAAGGCGCGGGGAAAACGCGTCGGTTCGAGCAAGATGCGGACCAGCGCGCCGCGATCGAGGCGCGGCACGGCCGAGCGCGGCACCGCCGGCTAGCAGCGCACCACCACCATCTTGCCGCCGGCCTGGTTCGCCTCCATCACGCGGTGCGCTTCGTGGATCTGGTCGAAACCGAACACGCGCGAGGGCTTCACGTCGAGCCGGCCCGCCGCCGCGTCGGCCGCGATCGCCTGCAGCGGCACGTCCGAGAGCGGGAAACCGGGCGTGCCGAACACGAAGCTGCCGAAGAAGCTCAGGGACACCCCACTGGCCATCTGCAGCAGCGGATTGAAATCGCGGATCGGATCGAGCCCGCCCAGCCAGCCGGCCAGGCAGGCGCGCCCGCCCCGGCGCAGCAGCGAGAGCGAATCGAGCACCACCGAATTGCCGACCAGGTCGAGCACCTTGTCCACCTGCCGCGCCTCGGCCAGGTGCGCCGCGAGGTCGGGCCGCTCGATCTCGCAGCGCGCGGCGCCGAGCCGTTCGAGCATCGCGAAGCGCTCGGGGTTGCGGGTGGTGGCGATCACGCGCGCGCCGGCATTGACGGCCAGCTTCAGCGCCGCCTGCCCGAACGAGGAGGTCGCGCCGCGAATCAGCAGCAACTCGCCCGCCGCGAGTTCGAGGTTGCGGAACAGGCAGGTCCAGGCGCTCGCGTAGGTTTCGGGAATCGCGGCCAGCTCGACCCAGGGCAGCTCGGCCTCGATCAGCGCGACGTTCGACACCGGCGCGCGCGTGAATTCCGCGTAGCTGCCGTTGATGGTGCGCCCCAGCCCGCCCATCAGCGCGGCCACCTTCGCGCCCACCGGGAATTCGCCGCCCGGGCAGGATTTGACGATGCCGACGCATTCGATGCCGCTGACCGGCGCGGCCTCGGCCCATTCGCCGCGCCGCATGTGCATCTCGGCGTGGTTGATGCCGAAGGCCTTGACCTCGATGACCACGTGGCCGGCCAGCGGCTCGGGATCGGGGATCTCGCGGTAGACGAGGCTGTCGAGGCCACCGAATTTGTCCAGGACGATCGCGCGCATGATGGGTTTCCTTGCAGGGGGATGAGAGCCCGCCCGCTTCACCGCGACAGGACACGGCATGGCGGGCGGGATGGGACCGGGTGCGGACCGGGATCGCGTTGTCGCGAGTAACCCGATCAACGACGAATCGAAGGTTACACACCGCAAAGTAACCTGTCAAAGTAATTTTTAAAGGTTACTTGAACGACCGCCTGCCGACGTTGATTCACGTCCTGCCGCTATACTTGCCGCTCGATCCCGCACCGGCCTCGCCGGCCGGCCCGCCAGACGCGCCCCGTCGCGTCGCCCGATCCGCTCATCCCCTCATGCGCGCCACCCTCGATCGTCGTACCGCGACCGCCTTGCTGGTCGCCGCCGTGTTCTTCATGGAAAACCTCGACGCGACCGTGATCGCCACCGCGCTGCCCACCATGGCGCGCGATTTCGGCACCGCGGCCGCGCATCTGTCGATCGGCGTGTCGGCCTACCTGGTGGCGCTCACCGTGTTCATCCCGATCAGCGGCTGGATGGCCGACCGCTTCGGCGCGCGCCGCGTGTTCGCCGCGGCGATCATCGTGTTCACGCTGTCCTCGCTGCTGTGCGCGGCCAGCGGCAGCCTGCCGGCCTTCACCGCGGCGCGCACGCTGCAGGGCCTGGGCGGCGCGATGATGGTGCCGGTCGGCCGGCTGGTGGTGTTGCGCAACACACCGAAGGAGCAGATCGTGCGCGCCATCGCGATCCTCACCTGGCCCGCGCTGGTGGCGCCGATCCTCGGGCCGCCGGTGGGCGGCTGGATCAGCACGCACTGGAGCTGGCACTGGATCTTCCTGCTCAACCTGCCGCTGGGCGCGATCGCGCTGGCCGCCGCGCTGCTGCTGGTGCGCAACGGCGAGGCGAAGCGCGCGCCGTTCGACCTGACGGGCTTCGTGCTCACCGGGCTCGGTTTCGGGCTGTTCATGGCGGGCCTGGAGGCGGCCAGCCGCGACGACGTCTCGCGCCTGCTGGCGCTGCTGATGCTGGCGGCCGGCGTCGCGCTGCTGGTGATATCGGCGCGCTACCTGGCGCGCGCCGAGCATCCGCTGTTCGGCCTGGCGCCGCTCGCGATCGATACCTTCCGCGTCACGGCCGTGGGCGGCTCGCTGTTTCGCACCGCGATCGGCACCGCGCCCTTCCTGCTGCCGCTGATGTTCCAGCTCGCCTTCGGCTACAGCGCCGTGGAGGCCGGCACCCTGCTGCTATGGCTGTTCGCCGGCAACCTGGCGATGAAGCCGGCCACCACGCGGATCATGCATGCCTTCGGCTTTCGCCGGGTGCTGATCGGCAACGGCGTGCTGGTCGCGCTCGGCTTCGTGGCCTGCTCGATGCTGAGCGCCGACACGCCGCACTGGCTGGTCTGCCTGCTGCTGTTCGCCACCGGCATGACGCGCTCGATGCAGTTCACCGCGCTCAACACGATCGGCTTCGCCGACGTGCCGCAGGCGCAGATGAGCCATGCCACCACGCTGTTCTCGGTGCTGCAGCAGATGAACGCGGGGATGGGGATCGCGGTCGGCGCGCTGGCGCTGTCGGTGGCCGGCATCATGGGCGGCTCCTCGCCGGGCAACCCGGGGCCCGGCGACTTCCAGCTCGCCTTCGACCTGATCGGGGTGCTGGCCGCGCTGGCGATCGTCGACAGCCTGCTGCTGCCGCGCGATGCGGGGGAGAAGATTCTCGCGCGGGGGCGTTGAGCGGCAGCGCCTCGGGGGCGCTCGCCTGGGCCATCCGTCCCGAGGCGCCGCGCCGCTTGACTCGGAGAATCGGCGAATCGGCAGCGCCGGCTTGCCGGGTCGATCTCCATCGTGGCTTCAGCGCCCCGGCCGCGCGGCCTCGGCCGACAAACCCTCGACACCCTCGCCCTCACGCCCGGCCGCGGCCGGCATCGCACCATCCGCCGCCGAGCGATGCTCGTGCTGCAACTCGCCGTGCAGCGCCGCGCGCAGGCGCTCGCGATCGAGCGCCCCCTCCCAGGCACAGACCACGATGGCGGCCACGCCGTTGCCGACCAGGTTGGTCAGCGAGCGGCATTCCGACATGAAGCGATCGATGCCGAGCACCAGCACCATCGCCGCCACCGGCACGGTGGGCACCACCGAGAGACTGGCCGCGAGCGTCACGAAACCGGCGCCGACCACCGCCGCCGAGCCCTTCGAGGTCAGCATGGTGACGGCCAGCAGCATCAGTTGCTGGGTCAGCGTGAGCGGCGTGTTGGTGGCCTGGGCCAGGAACAGCACGGCCAGCGTCATGTAGAGGCTGGTGCCGTCGAGGTTGAAGGAATAACCGGTCGGCACCACCAGCCCCACCACGCCGCGCCGGCAGCCGAGCTGCTCGAGCTTGAGCATCAGCTGCGGCAGCGCGCTCTCCGAGGTCGAGGTGCCGAGCACGATCAGCAGCTCCTCGCGGATGAACACCAGGAAACGCAGGATGCTGAAGCCGGCCAGCCGCGCCACCGCGCCCAGCACCACGAACACGAACAGCAGCGCGCTCAGGTAGAAGCAGGCGACCAGCCTGAACATCGGCAGCAGCGAGCCCACCCCGAACTTGCCGACCGTGAAGGCGATCGCGCCGAAGGCGCCGATCGGCGCGACGCGCGTGATGAAGCCGACGATGCGGAACATCATCGCCGCGGCGCCGTCCACCAGCTCGACCACCGGCTTGACGCGCTCGCCCAGCACCGACAGCGCCGAGCCGCACAGCAGCGCGAGCAGCAGCACCGGCAGGATCTCCTCGTGCGTGAAGGCGCCGACGAAGGTATCGGGCACCACCTGCATCAGGAAGCCGGTCAGCCCCTCGCCGTGCGCGGCGCGCGAGACGTAGCCCGACACGGCCGAGGCGTCGAGCGAGGCGATCGACACGTTGAAGCCGGCGCCCGGCTGCAGCAGATGGCCCATCAGCAGGCCGAAGCCGAGCGCGACGGTGGAGATCAGCTCGAAGTACAGCAGCGCCTTGCCGCCGGCGCGGCCCACCGCCTTCATGTCGCGCATGCTGGCGATGCCGGTCACCACCGCGCAGAACACCACCGGCGCGATCACCATGCGGATCAGCCGCACGAACAGGTCGCCGAGCGGCTTGAGCGCCTGCGCGGCCGTGGGCGCGAAATGTCCGAGCGCGACACCGAGCGCGATCGCCACCAGGACCTGCAGATAAAGATGCCGCCAGAGCGGCACGGATTGCGTGCGAGTCGCCATTGTCTCCTCCGGAAGGTAGGCGTGCGTCGTCCCCGCCGCCCTGTTGACGGGCGGTCGAAGCGACGGGTTTCGGAAAAACCGGCGGCCGGCTGGATGCGCAGCCGCCTGCTGCCCGGTAGCGCGGGCAGCGACGGATGCCGCGGCGCTCAGGCCGCGGCGCTTGCCTGGGTGGCGTCGATCAGCGCCCAGGGGCGCGCCGCGCGATGCGCCTGCTCGAAGGCCTCGATACGGTCCCGCATCGACAACGTCAGGTCGATGGTGTCGAGGCCGTCGATCACCATCCGCTTGTGGCGCGCGCCAAGCGGAAAGGCATAGCTGCGCCCGCTGGCCGAGTGCACCGTCTGCGCCTCCAGGTCGATGCGCAGGCTGCCTTGCGGGTTCGCCCGCGCGTCGGCCGTCAGCGCATCCACCTGCTCGCGCGGCAGCGCCACCAGCAGCAGACGGTTGTTCATCGCGTTCGAGTAGAAGATCTCGGCGAAGCTCGGCGCGATCACGGCCGCGAAGCCGTATTGCAGCAGGCCCCAGACCGCGTGCTCGCGGCTCGAGCCGCAGCCGAAGTTGGCGCCGCCCAGCAGCACGGCGGCGCCTTCGTAACGCGCGTCGTTCAGCACCGAATCCTGGCGCGCGACGCCCTGCGCGTCGTAGCGCAGGTCGTACAGCAGCCCGCGCGCGAGGCCGGCCTTGTCGATGCCGCGCAGGAACTGCTTGGGCATGATCTGGTCGGTGTCGAGGTTCTCGATCGGCAGCGGCAAGGCGCGGCCCTCGATGGTGGTCAGCAGGCTCATCTCAGCGCTCCAGGGTGCGGATGTCGGTGATGCGGCCGGTCAGCGCGGCGGCGGCCGCCATCGCGGGGCTCATCAGGTGGGTGCGGCCGCCACGGCCCTGCCGCCCCTCGAAGTTGCGGTTGGTGGTCGAGGCGCAGCGCTCGCCGTCGGCCAGGAAATCGTCGTTCATCGCCAGGCACATCGAGCAGCCCGGCTCGCGCCATTCGAAGCCGGCCTCGATCAGCACGCGCGCGATGCCCTCGGCCTCGGCCTGGCGGCGCACGCGCCCCGAGCCCGGCACCACCATCGCGCGCACGCCGGCCGCCACGCGCCGGCCCCGCACGATGCCGGCCACCGTGCGCAGGTCCTCGATGCGGCCGTTGGTGCAGGAGCCGATGAAGACGCGGTCGATCGGCGTGCCGGCAATCGGCTCGCGCGCCGCCAGGCCGATGTAGTCGAGCGCGCGGCGTGTCGATTCGGCCTCGCTCGGCGTGGCCTGCTCCTCGGCGGCCGGCAGCAGCGCGTCGATCGCGATCGCCTGATCGGGGCTGGTGCCCCAGGTCACGAAGGGCGCCACCTCGGCCGCGTCGAAGCGGTGCTCGGCATCGAACACGGCGCCCACGTCGCTGGCCAGCGCCTGCCAGTCGGCGCGGGCGGCCGCCCATTGCGCCTCGTCGAAGCGCGTATGCGCGCGCACGTAGTCGAAGGTGGTCGCGTCGGGGGCGATCAGTGCGGCGCGCGCGCCGGCCTCGACGGTCATGTTGCAGAGCGTCATGCGCGCCTCGGCCGACAGCGCGTCGATGGTGGTGCCCGCGTATTCCACCGCGTAGCCGCGCGCGCCCTGCGCGCCGATGCGCGCCACCAGCCAGATCACCAGGTCCTTCGAGGAGGTGCCGAAGGGCAGTTCGCCGTCGATCACGATGCGCATGGTACGCGCCAGCCGGTAGACCAGGGTCTGCGTCGCCAGCACGTGCTCGACCTCGGAGGTGCCGATGCCGAAACCGAGCGCGCCCAGCGCGCCGTAGGTGGTGGTATGGCTGTCGCCGCACAGGATCACCATGCCGGGCCGCACCAAGCCATGCTCGGGCGCGACCACGTGCTCGATGCCCTGGTCGGGGTCGTTGGTGCCGAACAGGCGGATCCCGGCGCGCTCGCAGTTGCGCGCGAGATTGCTGGCCTGATTGGCCGAATCCGCGTCGAGGATCACGCGCGGGCGCTCGGCGTGGGTCGGGATGATGTGGCTGACCACCGCCACCTGCTGCCTGGGCCGGCGCACCGCGCGGCCCTTCGCGTCGAGCCCGGCAAAGGCCTGCGGGCTGGTGTATTCGTTCATCAGGTGCAGGTCGACATAGAGCAGCACGTTGTCCGCGTCGAGCGGCTCGACCGTGTGCGAATCGACCAGTTTCTGGTACAGCGTCCGGATCGCCATCCCGGCTCCTTTCGTATCGTGGGTGTGATGGGTCGCGGCGCGTGGGCCGCGCCGGCTTCGTGTTCAGCCGCGCAGGAACGGCAAGGCCGCGTCGAGCAGCGCCTCGGGCGCTTCCTCGGGGATGTAGTGGCCGCAGGGCAAGGCGTGCCCCGTCACCGCATCCGACCAGCGACGCCATTCGGCCAGCGGATCGAAGCACTGGCCGATCACGCCCTCGGCGCCCCACAGCGCGAGCATCGGGCAGGCCAGCTTGCGGCCCGCGGCCAGGTCGGCGCGGTCGTGTTCGAGGTCGATCGTGATCGAGGCGCGGTAGTCCTCGCAGATGCCGTGCGCGGTGCCCGGTGCGGACAGGCAGCGCAGGTATTCGGCATAGGCTTGCGGCGTGAAGGGCTTGAGCCCCGCGCTGCGCGCGCCGATGGTCTGCTTCAGGTAGAGGTCCGGGTCGGCCTCGATCAGCGTTTCCGGGAACGGCGCCGGGCGCACCAGGAAGAACCAGTGCCAGTAGGCGCGCGCGAAGGCGAACGAGGTCTGCTCGTACATCGCCAGGGTCGGCGCGATGTCGAGCGTCACCAGCCGGCGCACCGCCTCGGGATGGTCCAGCGCCAGGCGCACCGCCACGCGCGCGCCGCGATCGTGCGACAGCACGTCGAAGCGCTCGAAACCGAGCGCGCGCATCAGGTCCACCTGGTCCTGCGCCATGCGCCGTTTTGAATAGTTCGCGTGATCGGGCAGGCCGGCGGGCTTGCCGCTGTCGCCGTAGCCGCGCAGGTCGGCGGCCACCACCGTGAAGTGCCGGGCCAGCACCGGCGCGACGCGATGCCAGATCGCGCGCGTCTGCGGATGCCCGTGCAGCAGCAACAGCGCGGGGCCGGTGCCGCCCTTCCAGGCCTGGATATGGGTTCCGTCGGTCTCCACCGAGACGGATTCGAAGTCGTCGAACATGGTTCCTCCAGCGTTTTTTGTAGTCTAATTGCTGCCTTGAACGCCATGGTATCGGCGAAAGCAAACCGGTATTAACTTGAGGGAACAAATGGACGCGATCTCCGATCTCGCGCTGTTCGAGCTGGTGGTGCGTCAGGGCAGCCTCAGCGCGGCCGCGCGCGAGCTGGGCGTGACGCCGCCCTCGGTCAGCAAGCGCCTCAAGCAGATCGAGCTGCGGCTGGGCGTGCGCCTGCTCAACCGCACCACGCGCCAGATCAGCGTGACCACCGAGGGCGAGCTGTACCTGAACAACGGCTCGCGGATCCTCGCCGAGCTGGCCGAGCTCGAGCAACTGGTGAGCCGCAGCCGCGCGGCGCCGGCCGGGCTGCTGCGCGTCAACGCCTCGTTCGGTTTCGGTCGCACCTGGGTGGCCGCGGCGATTTCCGAATTCGTCGCCCGCCATCCCTCGATGGAGATCCAGCTGCAATTGACCGACCGGCCGCTGAGCCTGCAGGAACAGGCTTTCGACGTCGGCATCCGCTTCGGCGACGTGCCCGAGGCGCGCATCAACGCCAGGCGGCTGCTGCGCAACCGGCGCATCGTCTGCGCGGCGCCGGCCTACCTGGCGCGACACGGCACGCCGCGCACGCCGCGCGAGCTGGCGCAGCATCCCTGCCTGGTGCTGCGCGAGAACGATTCCGCTTATGGAAGCTGGCACTTCACGCGCGGCAGCCAGGAGGAAACCGTGAAGGTGCGCGGCCCGCTCAGCAGCAACGACGGCGCGGCGGTACTGAAATGGGCGCTCGACGGGCACGGCGTGACGATCCGCTCGCAATGGGAAATCGATGCGCTGCTGCGCGAGGGTTCGCTGATGCCGCTGCTGGCCGACTGGAGCCTGCCCAATGCCGATATCTACGCGGTCTACCTGGAGCGCAACCAGCTCTCGGCGCGGCTGCGCACCTTCATCGATTTTCTCGGGACGCGGCTGCCGCAGATGCTCGGCATGCCGGCGGAGCGCCGGCGCGGCGGGTGAACCCCGTCGAGCAATACCTCGAGCGGCGTTCGGCAGAGGCGCGCGTCGATGCCCGCCGCCGCGCAGCTTTCCGGCGCGGCACCGGTATTCGCCGCGCTCGGGGATCCGACGCGCCTGCGGATCATCGCCAGGCAGTACGACGCCATCCTCCGGTCGAACCGCTTGGCGCGATCACCTCGGCAACCGCTAGAATTAGCGTTTTCGTCCGGAATATGTCCATGTCCTTCGCCTCGCTCGGCCTGATCGCTCCGTTGCTGCGCAACCTGCAGGAACTCAACTACCAGACACCCACGCCGGTGCAGGCCAAGGCGATCCCCGCCGTGCTCGGCGGCAAGGACGTGATGGCTGCGGCGCAGACCGGCACCGGCAAGACGGCGGGCTTCGCCTTGCCGCTGTTGCAGCGGCTGGTGCAACACGGCCCGGCAGTGGCCAGCAATCGCGCGCGCGTGCTGGTGCTGGTGCCCACGCGCGAGCTGGCCGAGCAACTGCTGCAGAGCTTCGTCGACTACGGCAAGGGCCTCGATCTGCGCTTCCTGGCCGCCTATGGCGGCGTGAGCATCAATCCGCAGATGATGAAGCTGCGCAAAGGCGTGGACGTGCTGGTCGCCACGCCGGGCCGCCTGCTGGACCTGAACCGCCAGAACGCCGTGCAGTTCGACCAGGTGCAGACGCTGGTGCTGGACGAAGCCGATCGCATGCTGGACCTGGGCTTCGCGCGCGAGCTCGATGCCGTGTTCGCCGCCCTGCCCGAGCGGCGCCAGACCTTGCTGTTCTCGGCCACCTTCAGCGACGAGATCCGCGCCATGGCGGCAAACATCCTGCGCAAGCCGGTCGATATCAGCGTGAGCGCGCCCAACGCGACCGCCAGCAAGATCAAGCAATGGGTGGTGACGGTCGACAAGCGGCACAAGCCCGAGTTGTTCATGCATCTGGTGGCGCGCAACAAATGGGAGCATGCGCTGGTGTTCGCCAAGACGCGCAACGGCGTGGATTACCTGGCGGCCGTGCTGGAGCAAGCGGGTTACGCGGTGGACACCATTCACGGCGACAAGCCGCAACCGGCGCGGCTGCGTGCGCTGGAGCGCTTCAAGGCGCGCGAGATCCAGATGCTGGTGGCCACCGACGTGGCCGCGCGCGGGCTGGACATCGACGATCTGCCGCTGGTGATCAACGTCGATCTGCCGATCGTGGCGCAGGACTATGTGCATCGTATCGGCCGGACCGGACGCGCGGGTGCGAGCGGTGTGGCGGTGTCGCTGGTGTGCGCGGACGAGGCGCCGCAACTGGCGGCGATCGAGGCGCTGATCCGGCAAACGCTGCGCCGGGAGGAAGAGCCGGGGTTTGAAGCCGAGCATCGCGTGCCGGAAACCAGCGCTTCGGGCGAACTCATCAAGAAGCCGAAAAAACCGAAGAAGCCGAAGCTCGGGCAGGCGGTGGGGCAAAGGGCTGAAGTGACGGGAATGGATACGATTCACACCATCGGCAGCCCGTTCAGCATGCAAAAGCCGCGTGGGAAGGCTGGCGGGAAGCCGGCTGCGGGTGGTTCACGCAAGCCGGCGGGTAAGCCTGATGGTGGGCGGGGCAAGCGCCAGGCTTGATTTATTGGGTGGGCTTATCGTGGATTGCGGCTTCGGGTCCGACGCAGCCAGATTGCGTAGACGCCCAGCAGAACGATCACTACGGCATCGACGGGCAGCAACCTCGGCGGACCGGCGCCCGCGGCAACCTCGCAAAGCAACACCTCCCTCGCAGATAAGAGGACGAATGCCTGCCGCACCAAGCATCCGCCTCCCCTCTTCCTTGCACTCGGATCCCATCCCGCTCAGGCCGGCAGCACGATCGGCGTATTGCCGGCCTGCTGGTTCCAGTTGTCGAGCGCCTGCAGATAATCGCCCGCCGGATTCACCTTGAACGCGAGCTTCGCGGACGACACCGTGGCCACGCCCGGCTCCGACAGATTGAAGCCCCACTCCACGCCGCCCAGATAGGCGCTGTGCTGCACATCCACCGCGATCGTCACGAGCCGCACCTGCACCAGTTCACCGACGCGCGCCGCCATGTGCCGGGGCGTATCGACGATCCATGCGCGCTGGTAGCCCTTGCCGCGCCGCGAGCCCGCGCCGGACAAGGTCTGGATGTTGTTCTGCTTGATCCAGGCGCGCAACTCCGGCGTGGTATTCGGCGTCAGGTCGCGGATCGGCCGCGGCACGCCCTGGTCATTCGAGCCGTACCACGGCGACAAGCTGTTGGAGTCGAGCGACCAGCCGTTCGCCGCGCGATCCCGTTCGCGGTCGTTGATCCATTGTCCCTGCGGCCGGATCAGCTGGACCAAGCGCACGTTGTCGCTGTCCCGCTCGGCGCGAAACCAGAGCGCCGTATCGGCGCCCACGTTGATGCGCCCGCCCGGCGGTTCGTTCGGGTTCGAATTGTAGGGGGCATATACGGCGAACTCGAACTCGCCGCCCGAGGTGTCAATCGTCGTCATCGATCTCTCCTGGAAGAATTGAGCCTGCGTTGAGTTGGACGCGGGCGCGCGGTGGGCGTGAATCGCCGGGTTGGATGAATTTGATGAGGGACGGGATGTTTGCGTGCGACAGCCGTTGGGGAGGCTGCCGCTGTGCGGAGCGCGTGGGGCTGCTCCAGCGTGATCTTATCCGACATCAATCCCGCTCGATGTGTAAAAACCGCTCAGTACGATTCTTCGTTTTGCCTTGTGCCACGCTGCTTATTTTTGCTTTGGCAGCGATGTGTCCAGCGAAAGCTTCTGGTTTATTTGAGGGTGATTGGACGTTCAAGTATTCCTGCGATAACGCGACCAGTCCATACGCAGAACAGTTCCTGCGGGGGGAAGGAGATTTCTTCTCCCTGTACAGGCTCACTCAGGATGGAAATCGCATTTGCGGATATCACATTGCTACCTCGTACGGGCAACAGAAAGTCGACGAAGGAGACTTGACCGGCAGAGGTCCATCGATTGCCGGCACCGTCACTGGCAACGTGGCGACTGTGCGGTTCCGGGCCTGGACTGGAGCAATCGGTGTCGCGACGATTACTCTCCGCAACGGCTCGCTCGCCTGGCATGTCGTCAAGCGCATCGATGGGCAAAACTGGTTCCCTGATGATGCTTTGTTGAGTCGGGACGTATCTCATTCATCCTATCTACCGATCGCCTGCGGATCTGCTCAAATCAGCACCGATCACTAACGTTGTGCGATGGGTGTCTGGTTTGGAGCAGCCTCATCATCTCTTTCGGGCCGGCTGCCGCCGGCCGAGCCCGGGCGTGGAGACGTAGGGCGCCTTCCGGCCAAAAACTGCTGGTCACATACGTTGCCGGCAAGTCGCTCAGGCGTCTGCTCCGCTTCGTAACCGGCCGTCTGAATGTCAATGCGAGCACTTGATCATTGGCCTTTGAAGTCGTTCAGCATCGGAAGCTCGTCCGGCAGTTGCACGAAGCTATGTCCCCGTTTGCGCTCTGGCGCGAACGGGGATGGTCAGTCTTACCAGTCGCAACAGCGATGCTCGAACCGACGAGCCCTTGCTCCACACAGCATGGAACCGACGCCTCGTCGATCAATGCTTCGCATTTGGGCGCTTCGACGCGACCGGAGGACTGGGCGGCGGTGTTTGTTGAAGCGCACGATGCAACTCATCTAGTCCAACTCTCTTGATCGTCGCGACGCCCTTGTCTCGCATGACAAGACTTACGTCTTCCTGTCCGCCTTGCTGTTTGATAACCCAATCTACATAACTACGAAGGGTCGAAAATTCCACACCTCTGGTGCTTATCTTGGCGAAGAAGCTTTGAGCGAAGGTGTCAGCGCCAATTCGCTCGTCTTTATTCGGTTCTTTCTTTGCCAACCCGCACTCTTTGCCCATTCGCTTGCAGTTGCATACTTCGTGTCTGTAGATATTCAGCCATAGACGATTGTCTCGTTGGCCCGCCCACGAGATGAAATGACATCTGTCATGAAGTTTTGCTATCGAAGGTTCGTGCTCTAGAGCCTTGCAGAGCTTTAGTCGTTTAGGCTTCTTTCTCTCGGAGTTCAAGTCATCTTCCGAGTCTTTGAACTCGACGAGTACGTATCGGCTCTCGCTAGAAAGTAAGTAATCTGCAAGATCCCTATCTGCTGATCCAAGGGCAAACGGTTGATAGGTGACTCCATTGTCTGCGGCAGTCTCCCGCATGTAGTCATTGAAGGCATCAATGACTCCTGATTCGTTTCCGCTCATTTTTTTAGCTCACGTAAAACAATAGTTTATGGTCAAGGGGCGGCAATCGTGAAAGCCTGTTCGAAATAGCGGTAATTGATTGTGAATCCGAGCGCTACGCGCCCGACGGCAATCGGTCGATAGCCGACTATGAGATCGAACTCCCCACTCTTTGCCCGGCTACGTTTGCTTCTTGGTTCATTTTAGTTGTCGGTCGCTGGGGTTCTGAGCAGTCGCTCTGGCCGAACCTCCGTCTTCCACTGCGACCCAACGAGCGTCCGTTGTACCTTGAAAGCTGCCCAAATTGTCACGCCGGGTCGACTGGCTGCAACGGGTCGATCTGCGACGGCCGCACATTGCAGAACGTCGGCCGGCCATGTTCGGCCAAAACCGGCCATAGCGACTACGAGAATCAACGACGGCTGAGCACCGATTTTGAGTCAGTCACAATGCTGCAACGGACTTGCTCGCTACAAGCTTTGCAGAACCCAAGCAGCGTCGGTGATTGCTTCTGTCTTATGCTAACGTCTATGGTGCCCGGGTCGACTGAACTATGAACAGCAACAATGAAGAACAACGACGCCGTTTCCCTCAATCGCCGGTTTCGACGTGCCACCGAGAGTGACGAGCGGCCATTCCGCGGATTATTCGGTAGTGACTTCAAGCTGTACGTATCCTGGCGCGATCTACTGGAGATGCGCCGCGTGGTTATCCTCGCCGAGGCGGGTAGCGGTAAATCGACCGAGTTCCAGACTCAATGTACCGAGCTCAAAGCAGCCAACAAATTCGCCTTCACGGCAAGCGTCCATGACGTCGCGCGTGTCGGACTGGAGGGCGGACTCGTGCCCGGGGACCGTGCTCGTCTTGCGGCGTGGAAGGCGGACGAGACGGCTGAGTGCTGGCTGTTTATCGATTCCGTCGACGAAGCGCGCGACCAAGGTGTCTATTTCGACGCAGCCGCCCGCACCCTCGCTGATTCCATCGCCGGCTACGAAGAGCGCACGCATATCTATATCTCCAGCCGCTTCACCGACTGGGACTCGACCGCCGACGGTGCATCGATGGAAAAGTGGCTGGCGATGCCCGATCGGCCACCGCCATTGGCACCCGGTTTCGAGCAGGAAGTGCGCGACACACTACACAACAAGGAAAAACCGGCGCCGGTCGATCCGGCGGACCCGATTGCCGTGCTGGTGCTAGAGCCGCTTGAGCGCGACCAGGTTAGGCGCTTCGCCGACGGCAGCGGGATCGACAGCGCTGATGCCTTCCTCGCCGCCGTCGATCATGGCAATTTGTGGACCTTCGCGGCTCGGCCGCTCGATCTCGGCTGGATGGTCGATTATTGGCGTACGCACGGCCGGCTGGGCACGCTCCGCCAGATGATCGAGGCAAGCCTAAACGCGCGTTTGCTCGACCCTGATACCAGGCGTCGGCGGCGCGACCCGATCGACGCAAAGACTGCCGGTCACGCGCTGGACCGGGTCGGGGCCAGCTTTCTCTTCTGTGGCAAGGACTCGCTCCGAGTTCCGGCAAGCGGGCTCGACCGTGCGCCAGCGGAGAACGCAATGCCGATCGAGGCGATCCTCCCAGACTGGGCCGACATTAACCGCTTGCTGCTGCTTGGCCGTCCGGTGTTCGATCCGGCAACGCTCGGCCGCATACGCCTGCATAACGACAATGAAGGGACCTTGCGCTGCTATCTAGCGGCGCGCTGGCTCAATTTACGCCTGCAGCATAATTGCCCGCTCCAAACGGTCTTCGATATCCTGTTTGCCGACCTTTATGGCTATCGCCTCGTGCGCCCCGACATGGTCGAATGCTCGGCCTGGCTGGCCGGCGATAACATCGCAGTGGCCGAGGAGCTGATCGCGCGGGCGCCGTTCAATCTCGTCCGGCACGGCGATCCCGGTTCGCTCCCGATCCCGGTGCGCATTCGCGCGTTCGGGGCCGCGCTGGCGCAGCTCGAGACGATCGACAACCAGAAGTTGTGGTTTATTGAGGACAGCCTCCAGCGATTTGCCGACCCGGCGCTCGATCCGCATTTCCCAGACTGGTGGCAGCGGGCTGTCGGAAATGATGAAGCGCGGCATCTCATCCTCCGGCTGATCTGGCATGGCAAGCAACGGGGCGGGCTTGAAATCGCTCGCACCGCCGCCTTCGACGACAGCACAGACGACATCACCCAGCTGCTCGGCGTGCGGGCGCTCGTCGCGCTCGGCGATACAGGCGACCAGGAGCGGCTGGCGCGGTACATCGCCGACAACGTTGCGACGCTCCCGCGATCCATCGTGCTGGAGGGCCTATCTGAGCTCTTCCCAGCGCATATCACCGTCGCCGAATTCTTCATGCTCGTCGATCAGGTAGGCGTCGAGGCGGACGACGGCCTGAAGGCGATCCTCCCGATCGACGGCGAGATCGTGGACCGGCTCTCGACGCCCGAACTCGTCGGGGCCTTTGTCGACGCGATCGTCGCCCGAGCGGGCAAGTTTACGGGTGACGGCCAGGACCATCCGTTCCGCGAGGCTTTTTCCCGGATCGCAGCGCTCGCGTCTATTAAGCTCTTGCAATGGCACCCTGAAGATATTCCTGACAAGGTTACCGACCTTATTCTCCTGATGCACGAAACGAACCGCTATTCGGGAGGCGATAGTGATTTTCGCGCGCTTGGGAGGTTGTTTGAGGCGTCGCTCGGACGACGGCGAACTTCCTTCTGGCGCACGATCGAGCTGCTGCGGACGCACCCGTATGTCACCGACGCCGACAATCTCAACATCTGGTTTGTCCAGCATCTCGGCTGGCCGGTGACGCTCGCCAAGGACGACCTAGCTTGGCTGATCGAGGATATCCGCGACCGAACCGAACAGCGCGATCGGATGGTGGCGCTGCGCAGTGCTCACACCCTGTGGCGCCAGTTCGACGAGGATCCCGATATTGCCGAGCAGATCACGCGCGCTGCCGCTGTCAACGACGCGATGGCCGCCCAGCTCGTGCTTTGGCGTAACCCGCCGCCTGATCCGCCAGAGCACGTCGAGCAGATGGCTAAGTTCGAGGAGTCGCGAAAACGCACCGAGGCGAGGGTGGAAGAGCGCGACAAGAGCTGGGTCGATCTCATCGCCGAGCTGCGCGCGGACCCGACTGTCTTCGACAATCTGTCGCCACAGACCGAGGCGTCCGTCGACTCCCGCCTGTTCCACCTTTGGAAGTTCCTGTCTTGGAGGACGCATTCGCGCAACTGCTATTCGATCGACAACCTCGACATGGTCGCGCCGATCTTTGGACCCGAGCTGACCCGGCGGTTCGGCGAGGCGCTCATCGCCTTTGCCTATAACCGGCTGTCCGTGGCACTGTCCAATGATGCGGTCGAACGGAGACGCGTGACAAATTTCGACATCATGGCGCTCGGTGGCTTGTCGCTCGCCGCCGCGACCATGCCTAACTGGGTTGGGACGCTCAGTCCCGATCAGGCGGCGCAGGCGGCGCAACTTGCGATAATCGAGCTCAACGGTTTTCCGGACTATCTGACCGCGCTGGCAGCGGTTTACCCTGCGGCGGTCCGTGCCGCGTTAGTCCGCGGTGTGACAGCGCAGCTCGCCGCAGCCGATCCGCAAGCGCATGGGATGCTGGACCGGCTCGAATATGCCGATCCGTCGCTTGGTCGGCTAATCGTTCCCGACCTTATCGATCAGCTTGCGGATAATCCTGAAATCGACGCGGTGATGCTGGAAAAGGTCGCGTCGGTGCTCCTGCGCGCCATGCCGTTCACCGCAGACGGGTTTCACAAGACCATCGCCAGCCGCGTGACCGACACACATGATCCCGTTTCCGCCGGCTATTATCTGCTCATATTGTTCGGGCTCGAGGGAGACACAGCTGTCGACGCGCTACGCGCGAAGATGATTAGACTCGATCCGCCCAGAAAGGCCGCGCTGTGCTGCACCTTGCTGCCCCGTCTGGTCGGGAGCCGGTTCAATCCCGAGGTCACCTCCCCGACGACGCTCTCGGTTGCCCGGCTCGAACAGCTACTCATCATGGCGTTTGAAGGCGTGCGGCCAAGCGAGGATGTCGAACGCGCCAACGGGGTTGTCTATTCGCCGGACCTTCGCGACAAAGCGCAAGACGCGCGCGAGATGATATTCGACCGGCTGTGCAAGATTCCCGGCGAAGCTACCCACGCCGCCTTGAAGCGGCTAGAGCAGATTCCTGAATTCCCGATCCGGCCGAAATGGATGCGCGTCCACGCGCTCCGCCGCGCCGAGGCCGACGCCGTCCTGCCGCCGTGGGCACCCGAGGACGTGATGACGTTTGAACGCACCTCCGATCGTCCTCCGACAACCACGAGCGATCTTCAGCTGCTCGCACGTCGGCGGATCCAAGTTATCCAGCACGACCTCATCCACGGCAAGTTCGCGCAGGGCGATACCCTGAAACTCCTTCCTGACGAGAATTCGGTCCAGCGCTGGATCGCGACGCAGCTAGAGGCGCGCCAGAAGGAAGCCTATACCGTCCAGCGCGAGACGCATTATGCTGGCGAGAAGGAACCGGACATTACCCTGATCAGCCGGCACAGCGGCGTCGAGTTGCCAATCGAAATTAAGGTGGCCGACCGCATGAGTATCAGGGAGCTTGAAGCGGCACTGGTGACTCAACTATGCGGCCAATATCTCCGGAACGACGGGGCGCGGCACGGTATCCTCCTTATCGTCCATCAGCATGCGCGGAAAGAGGGTTGGCTGCTCGAGGGCGGCAAGACGCTCATCCCGTATGAGACGGTCCTCACGCGCCTGCGCCAGCTCGCTCGCACAATCCGCGAGCAATCCGCGATGGGCTCGCAGCCGATCATCGAGACCTTTGACGTCTCCCAGATAGTCGCGCCGGGCGAGAAGAAGCGGGCGACACGCGCCAAACGAGGCGCTTCGAAAAGCAATTGATTTGTTCCCGCGGGAGATTTTCATGCCCGCCACGGCAGCGATTTGGCATTCGAATCTCATACCTCGATTTCTGCTTTCTGCAGGGGCGCCGAAATCCGCCGATCTGCTCCCGGCCATTCTTCGTCATATTGCGCTTCTGGTCAGGCAATCGCGCGATGTCAGCTCTTTGACCGTACCCGTCGCTCGGCACATCGCGTCGCAACGCCCGAAGAGGGTCGGGTAGGGACCGTCCGTAGGCGCACACTCAATCTCCCTTTGCCTGAAAGGAGATTGTTATGAAATCCGAAAGTGTCGCCGTTAGCCATCGTGTGCCATGGAACAAGGGCAAACTCACCGGACAGAAACCGCCGCTAAAGCTCCGAGAAATTTGGGCGATCCGGACGAGGCTTCAGATGGCGTCGAACGTCCGTGAGCTCGCGATGTTCAATCTCGCAATCGACAGCAAGCTTCGAGCGTGTGATTTCACGCGATTGCAGGTGCGGGACGTCCGTCACGGAGGCCGCGTGGCTGCGAGGGCCACCGTCATGCAGCAGAAGACCCAGCGGCCGGTCCAATTCGAGATCACGGAACAGACCCGTGATAGCCTCGAAGCTTGGATCGAAGCGCGAGGGCTGATGGCCGCGGATTTTCTGTTTCCAAGCCGGTTGCATACGTCACCGCATCTGTCGACCCGGCAATACGCCCGAATGGTGCATCGCTGGGTCGCGTCGATTGGACTCGACGATACCGCATACGGTACCCACACTATGCGCCGCACTAAAGCTTCACTGATCTACCGGCGAACGAAGAATCTTCGGGCAGTACAACTGCTGCTCGGGCATACGAAACTAGAAAGCACGGTTCGCTATCTCGGCATCGAGGTCGATGATGCCCTTGAGATGGCGGAGCAAACCGAGGTTTGATGTACCTCGGCCGGCGAGCGGTCGCTTGCCGGCCATGAAGGGACAGTCGACATGAGATCCTGGATCGTTGACAATCGGCGATATCTACCAAACTCCCAGCTTGCAGCGGTCGTCCGCAAGCCTTGAGTAAGCGCCAAGCCGAGCAGTTGAACCGAACGTGGGCCCCCTCCAATCATTTCGCGGAGCTTTCGAATGATCGAGCGTCAGGAAGCGAACGTGGAACAAGCCGCCGTGCTGCTGCACGCGCTTAAAGCCGATCCGGCGAACGTCTCGGTATTGCTCGACCTTCACCGTCTATTGGTTCGTCGGATCACCGCAACCGAGCGTGCGGCCCTTCGATTGAAGCAGATCATTGCGCAGCGAAAGAAATCATTGTCATGCGACCGCCTACCAAAGCAACAGGCGAAGGCGATTAAGGAACTGATCAAAGCCGCCAACAAACGCATCGACGAACACCGCTACCTTCTCTTCGTTTGGCGGTGCTTTGGCGACGGTATTGCACACATTTATTTCGATAAATTCGCGTTAAAACACACCTTCTACAGCGTCGAAGATTATTCCGTTAAGGAGGACGCAGGCTTTTTAACCGGCAAGGACGGCTTCCGGATGGAATGGCGAATAGTCCGGGCGGCCATCGCTGGCGGCAAACCCGCTCTCTTGTGCGATATCACACACGTCCTACGTCACGGTGACGTCTGTCTGATGACTGGCAGCGACCCGTTCATGATCGAAGTCAAGTCGAGCAAAAATCGGAACGAGAGGGTAGATCGGCAACTTCGCCACTTGCAGGCGATTGGAACATTCTTCGCCGAAGACCATGCCGACGAATTCCGCGGCTTTCAGAATGTGCGGCGGGTCGCTCACGGCGGCGACGAACTTATCCACACTGAGGCGCTGAACTCCGCCATAAAACGGTCGTACACTGAGGGCGCTGTGGTGATCTCACCGGAGCGGGGACTGTACTATGTAGTATGTTCCGGGGACTTCGACCCGGAACAGTTGTCACCGGCGCCTCCCAAAACGTGCGTGGCCTTTTTGCTCAATCAGACCAAGGCAGCATGCGCCTGGATACCGTATTGCCCGTTCACGTTGTCGATCGACCCCGAGCATGTCCTGCGCTTCATCAAGGGCGAGATTTACATCGTCGTTCTCGTCGATCTCAAGGAATTGCAGGACCAATTTTCGGCTCATGGCCTTTGCGCCACGGTTATCAACGACGGTACATGGTTTTTAGGTTTGTCGCGACGCTCAGATGCTTCGGATAACGAGATGTCTCGTATTTCCGAACATCTGTTTTTACGAATCCCGCTTGAGTTTCAATCCTTATCGTGGTTCGTGAACGAACAAGCACGAGTCGGCATCGAGATCGTGCAGAAGTACTTGCAGCTTGCGCCGACGCCGTGCGATGAGAGTGCAATGCCTCCCGATCCAGCGAATTAATCTCCTTTTTCCGTCCCCGAGATTATGCGCGATTTATCCACCTAGCCATTAAGAAACATGAACTCTGACAATTGGCCGCCCTGCATAGTCACCGCATTTGATCTCGTCGGCACAAGAAGCCTTGCCGCGTCCGGCAAGGGGTCATCGGCCATGATGACGATGCACAGTCGCGCAGTGGCAAAGATCAATCATGGCCTCCCGCTACACAGTCATGGATACATTTGGAATGATTCGGTTCTCCTTCTTTCTTATATGACCGAGCCGAACTGGTCGAAGAATGGATTCTTTGCCGAGTTGAACGAATTCAAGTCCTTTCTTCAGCAAGCGTGCGGCGCGTCGATTTACGCAATATCGGTCAAGGGGTTGGCGTTTCCCAACGACATTACTGCACCGGCCGTTTTCGATGGACAAGTTGCTTGGCAACCACGTGCAGTTGTGTTGAAGACCTCAAGTTGGGCGATGGCTAACTGCTTTCTCATCGAAAAAGCCCTCGGCCATCACCGTGCGGACTGGTATATCGATAGCAGGATCACTACTGGTGCCGATCTTCCAAAGCCATTTGCCTCGGAAGCGACTGACCTCCTACCTAAAAAGGAATCGAGAAGAATCGATATGTTCAGGGGAAGTATCCGTCCCAATGGTTAGTCTTTCGGACCGACACGCCGCCTACGGGCGGGGCGTCGATGAACTTAACCACTAGTGGCCGCGTACGTGAAAACTATATGACCGCTCAGGGTCGATTGCCGCCATTGACACTGCCTCATTTAGAAAACCAGCACAGTTGAACAACCGCCAACGCCAAGCCATGTCCCCGCGGAGCAGCCCCCCTCAAGACACAACACGGGGGCATCAAACCGCATTCCGATGCCCCCGCAACCATCCCGCAACCGCTTCCCGATCAGGAATGCGACGCGGCTGCCGCGCTCGCGGCCTTCTCCTGCTTGGCTTTCTTCGAGGCTTCGTGATGGCCGATCGCGCAGCCGGCAGCCGCGCCCAGCACCGCGTGATGGCCGGCCACATGCCCGGCCACGCCGCCCACCGCCGCGCCCTTCAGGCAGCCGGCAGCATTCGCGTTGGCGCCTGCCGCGAGCAGGCCGATACACGAGAGGGTGATCAACAGACGTTTCATGGTCGAACTCCGTATTCGAGCGTGTGAATCGCGACACGCAAGTCGCGATGGAAAGCGCATTGTGCGGGTCGACCCGGCGCCGGTCCACCGGCGATGCCCTTGCTTACCGAAGCGACAAACCTGTTACAGATCCGGCCCTTGCAAGGACGCGAACCACGCCCAGCAACACGGAAAGCAATCCGAAACACTTTCGGAGCGCTTTCAATTCACTCGGCGCTGCGCCCGGCCTTCAGGGCGCGAGCCGCGTGAACACGTAGTCGTGGTTCTTCACCAGCGCCTGGTGACAGGCGAAGCAGGTCTTGTGCTGCGCCTCGTCCACCGGCACGCCGTTGATGAAGCGGCCGAAGCCCCAGCCGCCGGTGGCGGCATAACGCTTCGAATCCTTGACCATCACCTGCACGGTGGTGGCCTTGCCGGCCACCGTCGCGGTGGGCGACTCCTCCGATTGCTTGCGCTTGTAGGCCAGCTTGACGAGGATCGTGCCGTCCGGGAACGGCAGCGTCGACTTCTGCAGCGCGGCCACCGCGATCGGGTTGCCGAGCACCACGCGCAGCTCGTCGAGCGGCGCGGGCTCCTCGGCCGGCGCGATCATTTCCCACTTGCGGTAGCCGGGCGGAATCGTCACGCCGTAGATCGGCGAAGCGGCCGAGGCTGCCGCCGGTTTCGCCGGCTCGTCGGCATGCGCCGCCTGGGCGGCGAAGGCCGACAGCAGGCAGGCGCCGACAGCAAGCCTGGAAGTCAGTCGAGCGAAGGACATGGACACACCTCCGTCCATCAGAGCTTGGTCACTTGCAGGATCGCCTCGGCGAACGCCTGCGGCGCTTCCTGCGGCAGGTTGTGGCCGATGCCGCCGCTCAGCGTCTGGTGGCGATACTTGCCAGTGAACTTCTTCGCGTAGGCGGCCGGCGCCGGGTGCGGCGCGCCATTGGCATCGCCTTCCATGGTGATGGTCGGCACCGAGATGGACGGGGCGGCCGCGAGGCGCTGTTCCAGCGCGTCGTACTTGGCCTCGCCGCGCTCGAGCCCGAGGCGCCAGCGGTAGTTCGAGATCACCACGGCGACGTGGTCGTCGTTATGGAAGGACGCGGCGCTGCGGGCATAGGTGGCGTCGTCGAAGTTCCACTTGGGCGAGGCCAGTTGCCAGATCAGCTTGTTGAAGGCATCGCGGTTGGCCGCGTAGCCGGCCGCGCCGCGCTCGGTCGCGAAGTAGAACTGGTACCACCACTGGAACTCGGCTTGCGGCGGCAGCGGCGCCTTGTTCGCCGCCTGGCTGCCGATCAGGTAACCGCTCACCGACACCAGCGCGACCACGCGCTCGGGCCACAGCGCCGCGATGACGTCGGCGGTGCGCGCGCCCCAGTCGTAGCCGCCGAACACGGCCTTGTCGATCTTCAGCGCGTCGAGCAGCGCGATGGTGTCGACGGCCGTCACGACCTGCTGGCCGTTGCGCGGCGTATCGGCGGACACGATGCGGGTCGAGCCGTAGCCGCGCAGGTACGGCACGATCACGCGGTAGCCGGCCGCCACCAGGCGCGGTGCCACCTCGGCATAGGAATGGATGTCGTAGGGCCAGCCGTGCAGCAGCACCACCACCGGGCCCGTCTTCGGGCCGACATCGACATACCCGACGTCGAGCACGCCGGCCTTGATCTGCTGGATATCGGAGAAGCCCGCGCTGCCGCTGCCGGCGCGCATGGCCGCGCCGGCCTCGGGCGTCTGCGCCTGGGCCAGGCTGCTCAGGCTGAGATCGATCAAGCTGACGCTGGCCAGCGTGGTACCGAGAATGCGACGGCGCCGCAGATTGACGTTGTCCGACATGTTCCGTTCTCCTTGATGCGAATCGCGCGAATGACGCGAGTTTCGTCTTTGCAGAATGAGTCGCGCCCCCTTGCGGCACGCCCCCCAGTGATCCGCCCGACCGCCCGCTCCGCCTTGGCGGATGCGATGCAGCGAACGTCTGGCCGCATTTATAGCGGAGCCCGCAAGCCGCTTTGTATCGCAGTGTGTCCATGCCGGAACACGACACATAGCGAATCAAAATCGCCGCGTCCGGATACACGTGGGCCCCTTACACTGGCCGCATCCGGCGCCCGCCGTAAGCATCAAAAGCAAATTGAAAGGATTTGGTCAGGATGACGAGGGATCACGGCGAAGAGGATCGTTTGCCTGCTGCAAGCTATTTCGGAATGGCTCACAATCATGCCCGCCACGCCGCGCGCCATGCCCCGGGGCGCCTTGCCAAAGGCACGGCGGCGTTGCAATAAATCGATGACGAATGCCCACCACACCTGGAGGAGAGACCGATGGCTGACAGCCCTCAAGACGATGCACGCAAACGGAAACCGCTATGGGTCTGGGTCGCGCTGCTGATTCCGTATGCCGCCCTGCTGTGGCTGCCGTTCTACAACTACGGCAAGCCCGCCTTCGCCGGCTTGCCGATGTTCTACTGGTATCAACTGCTGTGGGTGCCGGTCACCTCGGTCCTGCTGTACCTCGTCTACCGGAGTGAGAAATGAACGGCAACATCGCCATCGATCCGGTCGCGATGACCGTCTTCATCGCATTCTTCGCGCTGGTCACGGTGCTCGGCTTCGTGGCCGCGCGCTGGAAGCGCGGCGACCTCACCCAGCTGCATGAATGGGGCCTCGGCGGCCGGCAGTTCGGCACCGTGATCTCCTGGTTCCTGGTGGGCGGGGATTTCTATACCGCCTACACGGTGATCGCGGTCCCGGCCCTGGTCTACGCGGTGGGCGCCTACGGCTTCTTCGCGCTGCCCTACACGATCGTGGTCTATCCCTTCGTGTTCGCGGTGATGCCGCGGCTCTGGAAGATCGCGCACGCGAAAGGCCACATCACGGCGGCCGACTACGTGCACGGCGAGTTCGGCGGCAAGCTGCTGCCGGCCGCGGTCGCCGTCACCGGCATCGTCGCCACCATGCCCTACATCGCGCTGCAACTGGTGGGCATGCAGGTGGTGATCAAGGGCCTGGGCGTGAGCGGCGAGCTGCCGCTGGTGATCGCCTTCCTGATCCTCGCGCTCTACACCTATACGAGCGGCCTGCGCGCGCCGGCGATGATCGCCTTCGTGAAGGACATCATGATCTACATCGTGGTGATCGCGGCGGTCTGCCTGATCCCGGTGAAGCTCGGCGGCTACGCGCACGTGTTCGAACTGGCCGACGCGCACTTCGCGGCCAAGGGCGGGCCCACCGGCATCCTGCTCAAGCCGACGCAGTTCACCGCCTACGCCTCGCTCGCGCTGGGCTCGGCGCTGGCCGCCTTCATGTATCCGCACACCATGACGGGCGTGCTGGCCTCGGGCTCGGCGGCCACCGTCAAGAAGAACGCGATCTTCCTGCCGGCCTACACGCTGCTGCTCGGCCTGATCGCCCTGCTCGGCTACATGGCGATCGCCGCCGACATCCACGTGAGCTCGCCCACCGACGTGGTGCCGGCCCTGTTCCACACGCTGTTCCCGTCGTGGTTCGTCGGCTTCGCCGCCGCCGCGATCGCGATCAGCGCGCTGGTGCCGGCCGCGATCATGTCGATCGGCGCGGCCAACCTGTTCACGCGCAATCTGTGGCGCCCGCTGGTCTCGCCGAACCAGTCGGCGGCCGGCGAGGCCTCGACGGCCAAGCTGGTCTCGCTGCTGGTGAAGTTCGGCGCGCTGATCTTCATCGTGGTGCTGCCCACGCAGTACGCGATCGACCTGCAACTGCTGGGCGGGATGTGGATCCTGCAGATCCTGCCGGCCGTGGTGTTCTCGCTCTACACGCGCCGCCTGAGCACGACGGGCCTGCTGCTGGGCTGGCTGGCGGGGATCGTGGTCGGCACCTCGCTGGCCGCCTCGCAGGGCCTGAAGCCGGTCTACACGCTGCACCTCGGCTCGGCCTCGTGGACGCTCTACATCGGCCTGATCGCGCTGGCGATCAACATCGTCGTGACCCTGGTGGTGTCGGCGCTGACGCCGGCCAGGCGCGCCCAGGCGGCGGCCGCCTGAAGCGCGCCGGGCCGCCGGCCGCCGCGCAACCCGTGTGCGTGGCGGCCGGCGGCCCGGCCTTTTTCGAAGTTGTCCGCGCCAAGGCGCCCGCATCCGTCAGCTCGGATGCGGGCGCCTTTGGCTTTACAGCAGCCCGGTGGTCAGCGCCTTGAGGGTGGCGGCCGCGCGCGTCGAGCAGTCGAGCTTGCGGAAGATGCTCTCGACATGCGTGCGCACCGTGCTCGGGCTCAACGCCAGCACGCGCGCCGCTTCCTTGTTGCTCAGGCCACCGCTGATCTGGCGCAGCACCTCGATCTCGCGCGGCGACAGCAGCGGCGTGGCGGGCCGCCTGGGTGCCGGCGCGGGGCCGCCCGCGGTCTCCACCACGGCCGCGATCACCTCGGGATCGAAGCGCCCGGCCGCAGCCTCGGCCTGCAGCAGGCCGGCCGCCGCGTCGATCGAATGCGCGGCGCGCCAGGGCCGCGCGTCGAGCAGCGCCTGGCAGGCCACCGCGCCGGCCAGCAGGCGCTGCGGCACGTCCAGCGCCGTGCCCGACAGGCCGCGGAAATAGCCGCTGCCGTCGAGCCGCTCGTAGGCATGCGAGGCCAGCCCCGCCGCGCCGCGCAGGCCGCCGATCTGCTGCGCCGCGCGCGCGCTCCAGTACGGCACCAGCCGCACCTGCTCCCATTGGTCGCTCGACAGGCGCCCCGGCGTATCCCAGAGCCGGTTCGGCAGCGCCGCGCGGCCGATGCCGTGCAGCAGCGCGGCCGCCTCCAGCTCGGCGCCGATCGCGGCATCGAGGCCGAGCCGTGCCGCCGCGCGCGAGGCCAGGCTGGCCACGCGGCGCGCATACCCGGCCAGCCAGGGCAGCTTCAGCTCGGTGACGTCGGCCAGCAGGCTCAGCGCCACGTCGGCCGTGTCCTGCTGGTCGGCCAGGCGCCAGCCGGCGGTGTCGGGTTCGCCGGCATCGAGCGTGTCGAGCCAGGCTTCGGCATGGGCGATGCAGAGCTCGGCCAGCGCGGCGGGATACTTCGCGCCGCCCTGCGCGCGCAGATAGGCGAGCGCCGCTTCGCGGCCGTGCGCGCGGGCGAGGATTTCCAGGTCGCTGGCGAGATTGACGAAATAGACGGTGGACGGCACCGCGTCGCCGTCGAGTCCCTCGGGCATGCCCTTGCCGTCGTGGCGCTCGAAGATGCGCCTCAGCGTCAGCACCACCCCGGCCGGCATGCCGAGCGTGACCGCGATGTCGCCGGAGATCTCGCAGTGGATCAGCGCCAGCGGCACGATCAGCGAATGCATCTGCGCGCTCATCGGCGGCAGGCGCTGCGCCATCATCGCCTCGCGCGAGGCCACGTCGTCGCCGAGCAGGTCGGCGAAACCGCTCGCGTTGGCGGTGCAGCCGGACCAGCGCAGCATCGCGGCGGCGCGCGCATGGTTCTGCGCCTCGGGGCCGGCGCCGGCCTCGGCGGCCAGCCAGCCGGCCAGGCAGGCGGTGCGGCGCGAATGATCGGTCGAGCGGCCCATGCTGAGGTCGCCGACGAAGGCCAGCGCGAGGATCGCGTCGGTGAGGCTTGCCGTGCTTGCGGACATCGTGATCGGGATGGCGGGAGGAAGGTTCGGATCGAGGCGCGAACGGCGCCATGAGGACGGCCCGGCGGCCCGGGCGACCGGGTCGGTCGATCGACCGATACCGGCGCGAGGCGCCAACCACGACACTGGCTACCAGTCGAGCCGATATCGCGACTCGCACCACTTACCCAGGAGATCGTCATGAAGCGCCATTCTATCGCAGCCCTGATCGCCGGTTTCGGCCTTGCCACTGGCCTGGCCGGCTTTTCGGCAGCCGCCGCCGCGGCCGAACCCGCCGCCTCCGTGGTGATCGTCCACGGCGCCTTCGCCGACGGCTCGGACTGGGCCAAGGTGGTGCCGCTGCTGCAGGACAAGGGCATCCACGTCACCGTGGTGCAGAACCCGCTCGACTCGCTGGCCGGCGACGTGGCCGCCGCGACGCGCGCGATCGACAAGCAGCCGGGCAAGGTGGTGCTGGTCGGCCACTCCTGGGGCGGCACGGTAATCACCGAGGCCGGCCGCGACGACAAGGTGGCGAGCCTGGTGTACGTGGCGGCCTTCGCGCCCGACGCGGGCCAATCGGTGGCCGACGTCTCGAAGGACGCGCCCAAGTCGCCCGGCATCGCCCGCGTGGAAGCCGACAGCCAGGGCTGGCTGAGCCTGCCGGCGCAGGCGGTGGCCGAGGACTTCGCGCAGGACGTGCCGGCCCGCGAGGCGCGCGTGATGGCCGCCACCCAAGGTCCGATCAAGGGCAGCGCGTTCGGCGAGGCGGTCTCGAGCGCCGCCTGGCACGACAAGCCCTCGTACTACATCGTCAGCCAGCACGACCGGATGATTCCGCCCTCGCTGGAACGCTCGATGGCCAAGGCGATCGGCGCGAAGATCACCGAGCTGCCGACCAGCCACGTGCCGCAACGCTCGCGTCCGGCCGACGTGGCGCGCGTGATCGAGCAGGCGGTGGCCGCCGTCGAGTAAGCGCGCGCCAGGCACAGCGCACCGCGCCGGCAGCCGGCTTGTATCGCACTGTATCCGGCTCGATCGACGATACATGCACATGCAATTCGGGCCCGCCGCGAAACAAAGCGGACAAGTGCCGATGTTCCAATCTCGTCATGCCGAACGGGACGCGGGAAGCCGCGCGACAGGGCAGGAAAGCCAGGCCGCACGATTCGAGTCCAGCAAGGCATGAATTACTGATCGCACGATCGCATCGCATCCGATTGATATCGGCGGCGATGCGCGACACCACTGAACTACACCACCAGGAGCACACCATGAGCAAGATCGACAAGGTTCTGTACACCGGCAAGACCCACACCACCGGCGGCCGCGACGGTGCCTCGCGCAGCGATGACGGCCGGCTGGACGTGCGCCTGTCGCCCCCGGGCAGCAGCGGCGCCGGCACCAACCCGGAGCAACTGCTGGCCGCCGGCTGGTCGGCCTGCTTCATCGGCGCGATGCAGGCCGTGGCGCGCAGCCAGGGCGTCAAGGTGCCGGCCGACGTGTCGGTCGATACCGAGATCGACCTCGGCACCCGCGACGAGCAGTACTTCATCCAGGCCCGCCTGAACGTCAGCCTGCCGGGCCTCGATCGCGAGGTGGCGCAGTCGCTGGTCGACGCGGCGCACCAGGCCTGCCCGTATTCGAAGGCCACCCGCAACAACATCGACGTCACGCTGAACCTGCTCTGATCGACTCACGCGCGGCGGCGGGCACGGCGCCCTCGCCCACCGCCGCCGCGCGTGAATCCGGCAAGTCCCAGCCCTGCCCGTATCACTCGACTACCCAAACCTCCGACATTTGAGGTCCACCATGAAACTGCGCATCGCCGCTTCCGCCTTGTTCGTCGCATTCGCCGCCGCGCTCGCGGCACCCGCCATGGCCGCCGGCCAGGTCACCGGCAGCTTCGGCGACAGCGTCGCCACCGCCTCCGCCGCCCCGCTCGCCAGCCCCGGCAGCGACACCGCCGCCACCCGCCAGGCAAGCACCGGCCCGCTCACGCGCGCCCAGGTGCGCGCCGAACTCGCGCAGATCGTCGCCGCCGGTTATTCGCCGAGCCGCCCCAACGATCCCTACTACCCGGACAACGTGCAGGCCGCGCTCAAGCGTGTGCAGGACATGAAGATGGCCTCGAACGACACCGCCGCCAGCAGCTACGGCGCCGACATGCCGGCCATCGCCGAATCGGGCAGCCGCGTGGTGATCACGCGCGTGGTGGAGCGTTCGGTGTACTACGGGCATTGAGCGCGTGGCGCGCCGGCCGCGTGGCGGCGAGTTCATCCGGGCTGGATTGTCCGGCTCGCCGTCGCGCCGCCACCTCGTTCGTGCCCGCGATGTTCGCCGGCCCTGGCCTTGTGCTCCCGATCCGGGTCGTGGGCACAAGGCCAGGGCCGCTTTCGTCTGGAACGGCGCGATACGCGCGGATCACGAAAAAACGGCGCACGCGGCGCCGTCGTCATGGATTCGATTCGAGGATCCGGCTCGCGGGCGGGCAATCGAGCCCGGCTCGGCGCCCGCGCCGTCGCGCGCCGCCCCCTCCCCTCACTGCGCGCCCTCGCGCACCGACTTCACCAGGTTGTCGCGCAGCGTGACCACCGCCTTCTGGGTCTTGTCGAACGCCTCCGGCGTGAGCCCGCAGGCATCCACCAGGCTCACGCTGGCGAGATCCTCGCGCAGCCGCCAGCCCTTGCGGGTCAGGCTGACCAGCACCTGGCGCTCGTCGTGCGCGGCGCGCTGCCGTTGCAGGTAGCCCATCGCCTCGAGCTTCTTCAGGATCGGCGTGAGCGTGTTCGACTCGAGGAACAGCTTCTCGCCGAGCTGGCTGACGGTCTGCTCGTCCTGCTCGGAGGCCGCCACCAGCGTGATGTACTGCGTGTAGGTGAGCCCCAGCTCGTCCAGCACCGGCTTGTAGGCCTTGCCGAACGCCAGGTTCGCCGAGTAGACGGCGAAGCAGAGAAAATCGGCGAGCTTGGGAATGGCCGGCTCGGCCTTGTCCTTGCGGGTCATGGGCGCCCCTGTCGATGCATGGTGTCGAAGCGCGAATTATATATCGGATGCGATATAGTCGCGTGACGAAGTTTTCGGCGAGCGGAACGACGGCGAACGGCGAAAGCCGAGCCGGGCGGGCTCGGCGTCGACATCGCCGGTCGATGGCGCCGGGCCGTGCCGCGCGTGCCGGGCGGCACGGCGGCGCGCGCCCCGCATCAGGAATGCGCGTAGATCGCGTCGATCTCGGCCTGGTCGCGCCGCGCCGAGGGCATCTGCATCACATCGCCGGCGGCCGGGCTCGTCCGGGCACGGGCCTCGACATCGGCCGCGCCGTCGATGCGCGACAGGGCCGCCTGGATGTTGGCCGGGTATTGCGTGTGGTCGCTGGCCGGGTTGTAGCCGGCCTGTTCGAGCTGGACCAGCTCGGCGCGGACCTGGGCGCGCGTGAGACCTTGCTGGCTGGTCTGGGCGAAGGACAGCACCGGGGCGGTGGCGAGGGCGGCAAGGGCGAGGACGTGGGCAAGCTTCATGGTGTTTCTCCTGGGTTCGATGGGACTGCATTCGGTTGCGGGTTTCGGTACGCAGGGATGCTGATCGCGTACCGTCAGTAGACCGCGCCCACGTATCCCGTCTGTTTCCGCGCCCGGCCGCTTTTGCATGCCGATGTTTCGCGACGCGCGCTGGATACGTCGCGGTACAAAACCGCGCCGCCGTGCTTGCCGGGTGCCGGGAGAACGGCGCCGCCGCCATGCCCCACCCCGAGCGACCCGCGCCGCCATTGCGGGAATCGCGGAACCTCGCTATACATGCCGGTTCGCCGACGCGGGCCCGAGGGCCGTGCCCGCCGTTTTCTCCATTCGGACGACACACCATGACCTATACCTACACGTTGACCGATGTCGCGGACGACACCGTCCGCAAGCAGATCGCCGCCCCGCTGGTGGCCTACAACGACCGCAACGGCGGCCCGAGCGGCAATCGCCCGCTGGTGGTGGCCCTGCGCGACGCGGCCGGCGAAGTCACGGGCGGCCTGTGGGCCTCGACCGCCTACGGCTGGCTGGCCATCCAGTTGCTGGTGGTGCCGGAAAGCGCGCGCGGCGGCGGCGTCGGCACGCGCCTGATGCGGATGGCGGAGCAGGAGGCACTCGCGCGCGGCTGCCACGCGGCCTGGCTCGATACCTTCGAATTCCAGGCGCGGCCGTTCTACGAGCGGCTCGGCTACCAATGCTTCGCCGAGCTGCCCGACTATCCGCCGGGCTTCTCGCGAATGTTCATGAAGAAGACGCTGCGCCCGCTCTGAGCCGGCACGCGAATCGGGCGCCACGGCCGGCTGCCGCCGGGCCGGGAACCCCGCCCGGCGGGGCCCTCGGCGTAGTGGCCGGCCATCGCGGCACACGCCCCGGCGCGTGCGCGCCCGCGCGCGATCCGGCCCCCGCTCGCCAAAAAAGCAACCCGGCCCGCGCCCTTGTGTAAACTGCTGCCTTTTTTTCACGTTCGCAGCATGTCGTCACTCCCGCAGCGCAGCTCCCTGCACGCGCCGGCCCTCGTCCGCATCCTGACCCGCCTCGGCGGCACCGACGTGCAACGCACGGCGCAGCCGCTCGCCGATCGGCTCAGCCAGTGGGTGGCCTGGACCGACGCGATCGCGCTCTCCTCGGTGCTGGCCGCGCCGGCGCCGGTGGTGGCCGGCCTGCGCGGCAACGGCGAGGACGAGGCCGCGCGCGGCCTGAGCCTGCGTTCCTCGCTGTCGAAGGCGATCGCCAACGACGCGCTGCTCGCGCCCGCGCGCCAGCTCCGGCGCGGCGGCGCGTTCGCGCCGGCCCAGTTGGCGCGGCCGCCCGAACCGGCGGAGACGGACGCCGATTTCGCGCTCTATCGTCAGTGCTGCCTCAGCCTGCAGCAGAAGATGGAGAGCGAGATCGGCGACCTGCGCGCGCGCCTGCGGCCGCGACTGGCCGCGCAATCGCCGGCGCTGGCCAAGCTGGCCGCGCTCGACGCCACCATGGAACGCGCGCTCGCCGCGCGCGAGCGCAGCCTGTTCGGCGCGGTGCCGGGCCTGCTCGGCGCCTATTTCGAGCGACTGCGCGCGGATGCGAAAGCAGCGCGTGCCGAAGCCGAAGCCGAAGCCGAAGCCACCGATGGCAATGGCAACGGCGAAGCCGCGCAAGCGGGCGGCGACGGCAACCACCGTGGCAACGATGGCGGCAGTGGCAGCGGCCCGGCTAACGGCCATGCAAGCGGCCATGCAAACGGCCCTGCCGCGACGCCGGCCGCTGCCCCGCTGCCCCGGGCCGCCGAAGTCGCGCCGCCGCTGCGTGCCCGCCTGGCCCAGGCCAGCGCGCCCGACAGTTGGCTCGACACCTTCCGCAAGGACATGCAGAGCGTCCTGCTCGCCGAACTCGATCTTCGGTTTCAACCGGTGGGAGGGCTGCTCGCGGCCCTCCGCGCCCGCTAATCCCAAGCCTATGTCCCGACTTCGTATCGATCTCCTCGTTTTCCTCGCCGGCCTTGCCGTGGTGGGCTGGATCGGCGCCGGCTACCTCGGCGGCAATCCGCTCGCGCTGGCCGTCACCGTGCTGATCGCCGCCTTCTACCTGGGCGGCGCGCTCGAACTGCATCGCTACCGGCAGGCCACCGCGAGCCTGGCGCGCGCGCTCGGCTCGGCCGCCGCGCCCGCCTCGCTCGATGCCTGGCTGCAGCCGCTGCACCCGAGCCTGCGCAGCGCCGTGCGCGCGCGCGTCGAAGGCGAGCGCGCCGCCCTGCCCGCGCCAGCGCTCACGTCCTACCTGGTCGGCCTGCTGGTGCTGCTGGGCATGCTCGGCACCCTGCTCGGGATGGTCGCCACGCTGCGCGGCACCAGCGCCGCGCTGGACGGCGCCACCGGGCTCGACGCGATCCGCGCCGCGCTCTACGCGCCGATCCGCGGGCTCGGCTTCGCGTTCGGCACCTCGATCGCCGGCGTGGCGAGCTCGGCGATGCTCGGGCTGCTCTCCGCGCTGTGCCGTCGCGAACGGCTCGAGACGGTGCAGAAGCTCGACGCGCTGGTGGCGTCCACGCTGCGGCCGTTCTCGCACGCGCATCAGCGCGAGGCGGGTTTCGCGCTGATGCAGCGGCAGGCCGAGGCCATGCCGGCCCTGGTCGAGCGGCTGGAGGCGATGATCGCCGCCATCGAGCGCCAGGGCGCCACGCTCGGCGAACGCCAGCTCGCCGGCCAGCAGGCCTTCATCGAGCAGGCCGAGGCCAGCCACACGCGCCTGGCCGCCATGCTCGGCGAGACGCTGACCCGCAGCGCGGCCGACAGCGCGCGCGCCGCGGGCGCCGCCATCGTGCCGGTGGTCGAGGCGGCGATGGCCGGCCTCGCGCAGGAAAGCGGCAAGCTGCACGGCACGCTGATGCAGGCCGTCGACCGGCAGCTCGACGGCCTGACGGCCGGCTTCGAGACGAATACCGCGCGCGTGGCCGGCATCTGGAACGAGGCGCTGGCCGAGCATCGCCGCTCGGGCGAAGCGCTCGCGGGCGAGCTGCGCGATGCGCTGGAAGGCTTCAACAGCAGCTTCGAGAATCGTTCGGCCGCGTTGCTGCGCGAGGTCGAGAAGCGCCAGGCGCTGGCCGCCGAAGGCGCCTCGCGGGCCTGGGACAGCGTGCTGGCGCGTCACGAGGCCAGCGGCGAGAAACTCGCCGACGACAACCGCCAGGCGCTCAGCGCCGCGGCCGCCACCTTCGAGACCCATGCCGGCGCGCTGCTGCGGGAATTGCGCGCCGCGCAAGGCGAGCTGCAGGCAGGCCTGGCCGAACGCGACGAGACGCGCCTGGCAGCCTGGACCGGCACGCTGGCCGCGATGAGCACGACGCTGCGCGAGGAATGGCAGTCGGCCAATGCGCAGGCCGCGCGGCACCAGCAGGCCATCTGCGCGACGCTCGAACAGACCGCCGGCAGGATCGCCGCGCAAGCCGGGACGCAGGCCGATCGCGCGCTCGGCGAGATCACGCGCGCGGCCGAAACCGCTGCCTCGGCCTGGCAGGCCGCCAGCACGCAGGCGGCCGAGCGCCAGCAGGCGGTGGTCGAGGCGCTGGCGAAGACGGCCGGCGAGGTGGCGGCGAGCGCCGAAACCAAGGCGAACACGACGCTGGCCGAGATGGCCCGCCTGGCCGCTACGTCGTCGGAAGCCTGGCAGGCAGCCAGCACGCAAGCGGCGGAACGACAGCAGGCGATCTGCGATGCGCTGGCCAGGATGGCCGAGGACGTGGCCGCGCAGACCGAGTTGCGCACGAACGGCACGATCGCCGAGATCGCGCGAGCGGCTGAAGCCAATGCAACAGCATGGCAGCTTGCTTCGACGCAGGCGGCAGAGCGTCAACAGGCGATCTGCGACGCGCTCGCGAAGACCGCCAACGACGTGGCCGCGCAAACCGAAGCTCACGCCAGCGGCACCATCGCCGAAATCGCGCGTGCTGCTGAAGCCAACGCAACGGCATGGCAGCTCGCCTCGACGCAAGCGGCCGAGCGCCAGCAAGCGATCTGCGACGCGCTCGCGAAGACCGCCAACGACGTGGCCGCGCAAACCGAAGCTCACGCCAGCGGCACCATCGCCGAAATCGCCCGCGCCGCCGAAGCCAATGCAACAGCATGGCAGCTCGCCGCGACGCAAGCGGCCGAGCGCCAGCAGCGGATCTGCGACGCCCTGGAAAAAACCGCCGCCGAGATCGCCACGCACGGCGAAACGCAGGCCAAGGGCACGCTGGAGGAAATCGCGCGCGCGGCCGCGGCCCACGCCGACGCGTGGCAGGCGGCCAGCACGCAAGCCGCCGAGCGGCAGCAAAGCATCTGCGACGCGCTCGCCCGAACCGCCGACACGATCGCCGCGCAAACCGAAGCCCACGCCAGCGGCACCATCGCCGAGATCGCACGCGCCGCCGAAGCGAATGCCGCCGCCTGGCGCGATACCGCTCGGCAAGCCGCCGAGCGCCAGCAAAGCATCTGCGACGCGCTCGCCCAAACCGCCGACACGATCGCCGCGCAAACCGAAAACCACGCGAACGGCACCATCGCCGAGATCGGCCGCCTGGTCGATGCGGCCTCGGCGGCGCCGCGCGCCGCCGCCGACGTGGTCGCGGAACTGCGCCAGAAGCTCTCCGAGAGCATGGTGCAGGACACCGCGATGCTGGAGGAGCGCGGCCGCCTGCTGTCGACGGTCGCCACCCTGCTCGACGCGGTGAGCCACGCCAGCAACGAACAGCGCACGGCGATCGACGCGCTGGTCTCGACCTCGGCCGAGCTGCTGGAGCGCGTCGGCACCCGCTTCGACCAGCAGGTCGAGGTCGGCGCGCAGGTGCTGGAAGGCGCCTCGGCGCAGGTCGGCGGCAGCGCGGTGGAAATGGCCAGCCTGGCCGACGCGTTCGGCCAGGCCGTGCAGCACTTCGGCGATTCGAACCAGAAACTGATGACGCAGCTCGCGCGCATCGAGGCCTCGCTCGACAAGTCGCTCGCGCGCAGTGACGAACAGCTCGCCTACTACGTCGCGCAGGCCAAGGACGTGATCGACCTGAGCCTGATGTCGCAGAAGCAGATCGTCGAGAACCTGCAGCGCCTCGACGGAGCGAAGCCGGCATGAACGAGGAAATCGACGGCGGCGTGGAGCCGACCGCGCCCGTCTGGGCCGCCTTCAGCGACCTGATGGCGGCCCTGCTCGGCGCCTTCGTGCTGATCCTGGTGGGCGTGATCGGCATGCAGCTGGAGGCCTCCTCGCGCCTGGCCGACGAGGTCAGGCAGCGGCAAGTCGAAACCCAGCGGCGCAAGACGCTCGAGCAGGCGCTGGCCGGCCCGCTCGCGGCCGGCCGCGTGACCCTGGTGGACGGGCGCATCGGCATCGCCGGCAACGTGCTGTTCGCGGTGAACTCGGATCAATTGCAGCCAGAGGGCCGCGACCTGCTCAGGAGCCTGGCCGGGCCGCTCACGGCCTACCTGCACGATCGAGACCAGATCCTGATGGTCAGCGGCTTCGCCGACGACCAACTGGTGCGCGCCGGCAATCGCCGCTTCGCCGACAACTGGGAACTGTCCGCCGAACGCGCGCTGACCGTGACGCGCGCCTTCATCGATTCGGGCGTGCCCGCCGCCTCGGTGTTCGCGGCGGCCTTCGGCTCGGAGCAGCCGGTCAGCTCGAACGCCGACGAAGCGGGACGCGCGCGCAATCGGCGCGTGGAGATCGCGGCCGTGCCGCGCCCGACCAGCTCGACGGCGGCGACGGCGGGCGCCTCGCCTGCCTCGGGCGCCGCGGCCAAGGCGGCGAACTGAGATGAGCGCCATGCACGAGCCGCTGCCCGAGCCGGTCGGCGACGCCGCCGCGCCGGCCGTTCCCGCATTCCGCGAGGATCGGCATGCACCCACCCGCGCCCGGCTCGACGATTGGCGCGAACGAGGCGCCGAGCACCTCGATCCGGCCGGTTTCGCGCGCATCGAGGCGCTGCTGCGGCGCGCGAGTGCTCATCGAGGCGCCGTCGGGCGCGTGCTCGACGCGCGTCTCGATGCGCTGATCGAAGCCTTCGCGGCGGCGTTCGACGCGCGCCAGGCACATGTCCCGGAAGCGGCCGATGCCATCGGGCAGACACCGCCCCCGCGTACCGCTGCACCGAGCCCGTTCGCCACGCTCGCGCTCGACAGGACACGCACCGCGCGCAGCGGCCCGCCGCCCGAGTTGCTCGACTACTTCCGCGAAATCTGGTCGCGACTGAGCGCCGACCAGCAGGTCCAGCAATCGCTCGACATCGTGCCGAAGAACGCCGGCCCGCTCAATTCGAGCAGCCTGGTGCATCGCGCGCTGCTGCTGATGCGCGAGCTCTCGCCCGAGTATCTGCGGCAGTTCCTGTCCTATGCCGACGCGCTGTCCTGGCTCGAGGACATGCAGGCCGATCCGGCCGCGGCGACGGCGAAGGAAGCGCCGCGCAGCGCGCCGGCGAAGAAGGCCCGGCGCACGCGCGCACGCTGAACCCATCCACGCGGCGCTGCCGCCGCTACGCCTCGATGGCGGCGCGCTCGCGAGAGCGCCCGCCCCGCGCGCCGCGCCTGAGCAGATCGAAGGCCATCAGGTGGCTCGCCCCCGAAATGCCCACGCCGTACAGCGGAATCAGCGCCATCGGCAGCGTCTGGATATTGGCCATGCGCGGATCGTGCAGCAGGAAGAAGGTCAGCCCCGTGCCCACCGCCACCACGAAATCGGCGAAGCCGAACAGGTGGAACATCAGGTAGCGCCCGCGGCTGGCCGGCAGCAAGGTGACCAGCAAGGCCAGCACGCCCGCGATGAAATCGCCCCATCCGGCGTTGCGGACGAAGGCTTCCGGCAGCAGGTCGTGCCCGCCGTACCAGAAGAACACCAGCGCGGCACCGATCCGCCAGATATGGAAGCTGGTGAGCGGCCTCAAGCCGAGTGCCGCGATATAGGCACGAAACCCTCGCGACATCGCATAGATCGCCACCGGCACGACGATGCCCAGCGCGATCAGCGCCGCCAGCGACAGCGACGGCAGCAGGCTGTAGAGACCGGTGAGCGCGGCGCCCGCCACGGCCAGCCCCCACAAGATAAGGACGGCGAGCAGCACGCGTGTACCGCGGCGCAGGTCGATCCCGGTTGGATGATTCATGGTCATGCTCCTGGTTGTCCGGCGCCTCGCGCCGGATCTGTTGCACCGACGAGCGGCCGGCACATTCGCTTGCCGACTCGCTCTTATAATGGGCGCTACTCGCCGGCCCGCCGGCGCCGCATCCCTCGAACACGCATCGCGACGCCCTCACCGAACCCGCCATGACAGCCGACCAGGAGGCGAACCTCGCGCCCGATACCGAGGACGCAGGCAGCGAACGCTCCCCCCGCCAGCGCATCATCGAGGCGGCCTTCCGGATCTTTGCCGAGAAGGGCTACGAGAGCGCCAGCACGCTCGCGATCGCCACCCAGGCCAAGGTCTCGAAACGCGACATCTACGCCAACTTCAGCAACAAGCAGGACATGCTGCTGGCCTGCATCGAGGGCCGCGGCCAGCGCATGAACCTGGGCGCCGCGCTGCCGCGCGCCACCTCCGCCGCCATGCTCGAAAAGGTGCTCGCGAGCTTCGCCTCGCGGCTGCTGGTCGAGGTCACCGATCCGATCATCATCACCATCTACCGCCTGGCGATCGCCGAGGTGGCGCGCGCGCCGGAAATCGCCCGGACGCTCGACCGGATCGGCCGCAAGGCCTCGCAGCAGGCGTTGACGACGTGGCTCGCGCAAGCGCAACAGGACGCGCTGCTCGGCGAGGGCGAGGCAGCCGCGCTGGCGGCCGAGTTCCTCGCGCTCGCCTGGAACGACCTGCGCACCGACCTGCTGCTCGGCGTGGCGCCGCGGCCCTCGGCCGAGGCGCTGGCCGAGCAGGCACGCCAGGCAGCCGCGGCCTTCATGCGCCTGCATGGCAAGCCGGCGCCGCGCGCGCGCCGCAGCGCCGGCGCCTGAGCGTCGTTCAGGCGCTCACTTGCCCTGGAACACGGGCTGGCGCCCCTCGAGTTCCGCGCGGCGCCCTTCCACGAAGTCCTGCGACTGGAACAGCCCGCGATACTGCTCGGTCAGCTTGAACAGCGCGGCGTTCTCGGCCGGGTCGATCGCCAGGTGCGCCGAGGCGAGCGAGGCCTGGATGCCCAGCGGCCCGCAGGCCGCGATCCGGCCGGCGATCTGCACCGCCAGTTCGAGCGCCGCCTTCGCATCGGGCGCGATCGCCTGCACCGTGCCCATCCGATATGCCTCCTCCGCGCTCCAGTGATCGCCGGTCAGGATGTAGCGCATCGCATTGCCCCAGCCCGCTTCCCGCACGAAACGCACGGTCGAGCCGCCGCCGGGGAAGCGGCCGTGGGTGTTCTCGTCCTGGCCGAAGCGCGTATCGGCCGCCGCGACGCGGATGTCGCCCACCAGGAAGAGCTCGTGGCCCATGTCCCAGGTATCGCCATGCGCGACCGCAACCAGCGGCTTGGTCAGGCGCGGGCTGGGCGTGGTCGCGAGCGGGTTGATGGTGCCGCTCAGCGCGATCGGCGTCTTGTTGCCGAGCGCGCGGAAGCCGTCGATATCGATGCCGCGCGAGAATTGCTCGCCATGCCCGAACAGCACCGCGGCCCGCAACGAAGGATCGTGGTTGTAGCGGTAATAGGCCTGGGCCAGCAGCTCGAAGGTTTCCGGATCGACGCGGTTCTGGTTCGCCGGGCGGTTGATGCCGAGCAGCACGACCTGCCCGCGGCGCTCGACGCTCAGCTTGGCGCCCGAGGCGAGCGGCACCTCGTCGAGCCGGGTCGGTGCCACCTCGGGCGTTGGCGTCATGCCCGGCGCCGCCCCCTGCGCCTCGGCCGGCCCGGACAGCGCGCCCAGCGCTGACGTGCCGCCCAGCACCGCGGCGGTTTTCAGGAAGCCGCGCCGGGCGCGATCGTTCAAATCGGTCATGCGCCATCTCCTGTCGATGGTGAAAAAGGTCGAAATACATCGGCATATCGATGCCCGCCGCGGGACAAGAATCGGACATCACCCTCGCCTCGCCATTGATCAGAGGACTCCTGAGGAAGAGGTCTTTCGATATGCTTTCAAACACACCGACAGACTGTCCGGTCGCGGCTGAAAAGCGCTTCGTCCCGTCATCCGGCAGCGCGAGGCAAGTAACGGTACCGTACAGTACCACATCGACAAAAAGCGTGCGCAACCCGGCCGCCGACCTCGATCGGGCCATCGCCAGCGACTTCCATATCGTTTAGTATCTATATCGAATCGTCTTTGCGGAGTTCGACATGGCAAGCATGGGGCGTCCCCGTACCTTCGATCGCGACCAGGCGATCGAGGACGCAATGCATCTGTTCTGGGAAAACGGCTACGAATCCACCTCGCTGAGCCAGCTCAAGGCCGGCATCGCGACGGGGATTTCCGCGCCGAGCTTCTACGCGGCCTTCGGCTCGAAGGAAGCGCTGTTCCAGGAATGCGTGCAGCGCTACCTGAGCACCTATGCGCAGGTGACGGAGTGTCTGTGGGATAGCGCGTTGCCGCCGCGCGAGGCGATCGAGACGGCATTGCGCCGCTCGGCGAAGATGCAGTGCGAGCGCGGCCATCCGAAGGGCTGCATGGTGGCGCTGGGGGTGATGAGCGCGCCGTCCGAGGAACACGCCGGCGTGACCGCCTCGCTGAAGCAGTCGCGCACGCGCACCCGCAACGGCTTCGTCGCCTGCGTGCAGCGTGGCATCGACAGCGGCGAGTTGCGCGCCGAGGTGCCAGCCGCCGCGCTGTCGGCCGTGTTCGACAGCTTCCTGCTCGGCCTGAGCACCCTGGCGCGCGACGGCGTGCGCCACGCGGCGATGGAGGCCGCGATCACGCAGGTCCTCACCGTCTGGGACGCCGCCAAGGCTTGAGCGCGACGTGGATGCGAGCCGGCGAGCCGCCAGCGTGGCTGCCGGCCCCGCCCGCCGGGATCAGAACAGATACATGCCGGCCACGAACACCACGCCCGAGAACAACAGCGCCGTCACGCAGTAACCCATGATGTCGCGCACGCCGAGCCCGGCGATCGCCAGCGCGGGCAGTGCCCAGAACGGCTGGGCCATGTTGGTCCAGGCCTCGCCGTAGGCGATCGCCATCGCCGACTTGCCGAGATCGGCGCCCAGCGCCTGCGCGGCCGGCATCACGAAGGGCCCCTGCACGACCCAGTGGCCACCGCCCGAGGGCACCGCGAAATTGATCAGCGCCGAGCTCAGGAAGGCCAGCAGCGGGAAGGTGTGCACGTTGGCGACGTCGACGAACCACTTGGTGATCACGCCGGCCAGCCCCGAATGATCCATCAGCGCCTGGATGCCGGCATAGAACGGGAACTGGATCATGATCGAGCCGGCGCCGCGCGCGGCCGCGCCGATCGCGCGTGCATAGGCCATCGGCGTTCGATGCAGCACCAGGCCCGCGGCGAGGAACACCAGGTTGACGGTGTCGATATCGAGCACGAAGCCCTTGACGCGAGTGCGGATCACCAGGAACACCACGCACAGCAGCGCGACCAGCAGCGACAGCAGGCGGCTCTCCTCCATGCGCTCGGCCCAGGTCGCGTTCGGCCCCAGCACGCGCTCGAAGCTCGGCGCCTCCTCCAGCAGCTTCGGGTCGATCGAGACCACTTCGTGCGGCTTGGGCATCATCAGGCGCGCCAGGATCGGCAGCATCACGATCAGGCCGATCGTGACGAAGGCGTTGTAGCCGGTGAAGATGGTCTGCGACACCGGAATCAGGCCGACCAGCTTCTCCATCGGGTTGCCCTTGGTGGCCGCCACCAGCGGCACCGAGCCGGACAAACCACCGTGCCAGGTCAGGAAGCCCATGTAGGCCGAAGCCACCAGCAGCCGGTAGTCGGAGCCGGGCACGCGCCGCGCGACCTCGCGCGCCAGCATCGCGCCGAGCACCAGGCCGAAACCCCAGTTGATCGCGCAGGCGATGCCGGCCACCAGGGCGACCAGCATCACGCCGCCGGCCGGTGTCTTCGGCGAGCTGGCCAGCGCCACCAGCAGGCGCTTGACGGGCCCGGAGCTGGCCAGCGCATGGCCCGTCACCAGGATCAGCGCCATCTGCATGGTGAAGGCGAGCAGGTTCCAGAACCCGCTGCCCCACAGCAGCACGAGTTCGGCCGGCGCCTTCGGCGTGAGCGAGAACGCCAGCACGAAGGTGACGACCGTGAGGAAGATCGCGAAAATCAGCGGATCCGGCAGGACCTTGTGCACGATCTGGGTGAAAAAGCGGGAAATACGGGAAATCACGGGGTCTCCTCCGAGGGTCTCGATATCGGTGCTTTGTTGGGTACGGCGCAAACGAAGGCGACATCATACGTCCGCTCTCGCCTGCGCGTCGGCCCGTGTTCGCCGTGCCCCTCGACACCCTCCGGTGCCTCGTCCACACCTCCCGAACCGACGGCTAGCCCCGCTCTTTTGCGCGGATCGTGTAGTCGGCCATGATCGACCAGTCGCGCTCGCCGCCGCCGGCCTCCACGGCCCGGCTCATCTGCTGCCTGACCGCATCGAGCATCGGCAACTGCCGGTCCAGCGCCTCGGCTGCCGCGCCGGCCAGGCGCAGGTCCTTCAGGCCCAGCCGGGCCTTGAATCCGGGCTCGTACTGCTCGCGCAGGATGTTGCCCGAATAGACCTGGTAGGAGCGGCTGCCGAACAGCGTGCCCAGAATCAGGTCGAAGAAGCGTTCGCGCTCCAGGCCGTTGCCCTCGGTCAGCACCACCGCCTCGGCCATCGCCTCGATCGCCATGGTGATCATCATGTTGCAGGCGATCTTGGCCGCATGGGCGGTGGGCGGCGCCTCGCCCATGTCCCAGATGCGCTTGCCGAGCACCTCGAGCGCCGGCCTGGCCTTGTCCAGCGCCGCGGGCGCGCCGGCGGCGAGGATATTCAGTTCGCCGGCCGCGGCCACGTCGGGCCGCCCCAGCACCGGCGCGGCCACGTAATCGATGCCCGCCGCGCGGTGATGGCCGACCAGTTCGCGCGACAGCGACACCGAGATGGTGGAGGCCACCACGTGCACCAGACCGGCGCGTGCCGTGGACAGCACGCCCTGGTCGAGCAGCACCTCGCGAATCGCGGCATCGTCGGCCAGCATGGTGATGGCCAGGTCCGCCTGCAGTGCCTGCGCGGGCGCGTCCACCGCGCTCGCCCCGTCGACCGCCCCGCCCGAGCGGTTCCAGATCTTCACGTGATGGCCGGCCGCAACCAGATTGCGCGCCATCGCGCCCCCCATGGCGCCAAGGCCCAGCATGCCGATTTCCATTGCTTCTCCCGATCGATGAGTGGGTGGTTCGCGAGATATTTATACTAATTGATACATATATCGTTGACAAGGTCAGGCATCCCCTTTAGTTTACCGATCGATACATAAGTAAGACTTGCATCAGCGCAGCCGCCAATGCGTCGTGGCCGACGTTCGTCCATTTTTGTATCGAGTGGTATGTATCTATCATCAACGACCGGAAACCAAGACCGTGACCACCCTGAGTTCCACCACCACGCAAGCCGGATCCGCTCGCCTGCCGCTGGCCGCCCTGCTGGCGCTGGCGATGACCGGCTTCGTCTGCATCATGACCGAGACCTTGCCGGCGGGCCTGCTGCCGCAGATGGCGGCCGGCCTGGACATTTCCACCTCGCTGGCCGGGCAGACGGTGACGGCCTACGCGGCCGGCTCGCTGCTGGCCGCCATTCCGCTGACCATCGCCACGCAGCGCTGGCGCCGCCGCAAGGTGCTGCTGCTCACGCTGGCCGGCTTCCTGGTGTTCAACTCGCTCACCGCGCTGTCCGACAACTACGCGCTGACCCTGCTCGCGCGCCTGCTGGCCGGCGCCTCGGCCGGCCTCGCCTGGAGCCTGCTGGCCGGCTACGCGCGTCGCATGGTGCCGGTGCGCCAGCAAGGCCGCGCGATGGCCGTGGCGATGGTCGGCACGCCGATCGCGCTGTCGCTGGGCGTGCCGCTCGGCACCTGGCTGGGCGGCGCGATCGGCTGGCGCAGCGCGTTCGCGATCATGTCGGTGCTGAGCCTGGTACTGATCGCCTGGGTGCTCGCCAAGGTGCCCGACTACCCCGGGCAGGCCGGGCATCAACGCATGCCCTTGCGCAAGGTCCTCGTCACGCCGGGCGTGCGCCGCGTGCTCGGCGTGGTGATCGCCTGGATGCTCGCGCACAACCTGCTCTACACCTATGTCGCGCCGTTCGCGGCCCTGGCCGGCCAGGCCCGCCATGTCGACCTGGTGCTGCTGGTGTTCGGGCTGGCCGCGCTGGCCGGCATCGCCGTCACCAGCCGGCTGGTCGACCGGCACCTGCGCGCCGCGGTGCTGGCCAGCCTGGCCGGCTTCGCGCTGGTCGCGCTGCTGTTCGCCGGGTTCGCGACGCTGCCGGCCGTCCTCTATGGCGGCGCGGCCGCCTGGGGGCTGAGCTTCGGCGGGGCCGCGACCTTGCTGCAGACCGCGCTGGCCGATACCGCCGGCGACGGCGCGGATGTCGCCCTGTCGATGAACGTAGTCGCCTGGAACGGCGCGATCGCCGGCGGCGGCCTGCTCGGCGGCGTGCTGCTCGATGCCTGGGGCGCGGCCTCGTTCGCGCCCGCGCTGGTGCTGCTGCTCGCGATCGGTTTCGTCACGGCCTGGTGCGGCAGCGCCCATGGTTTCCGCCCCGGCCCACGCCATATCGAAGGTCACTGAGTCATTCGATCCACTTCACTTTTTTCATAAGGAGTCTTCATCATGTTTCGACGCCTGTTGCAAGGCATTGGCTTCACCCTGTCACTGCTACTCGCCGGCCCCTCGTTCGCGGCCGATGAGTTCCCCTTGCCGCCCGGCTTCACCAGCGGCTACGAGACCATCGACGGCGTTCGCCTGCACTACGTGAAGGGCGGCAGCGGCCCGCTCGTCTACCTGGTGCATGGCTTCGGCCAGACCTGGTACGAATGGCACCAGCTGATGCCGGAACTCGCCCGCAATCACACGGTGGTCGCTCCCGACCTGCCGGGGCTGGGGCAATCCGCCGAACCCGGCTCGTATCGCGCCACCGAGGTCGCGCCGCTGTTGCACCAACTGGCGCTGCGGTTCAGCGGCCAGCGCCCCTTCGATCTGGTCGCGCACGACATCGGCATCTGGAACACCTACCCGATGCTGGTCCGGCATCCCGAGGACATCCGCCGCGCGGTCTACATGGAGGCGCCGATTCCGGACGAATCGATCTATTCGTTCCCGGCCTTCACGCCGCAAGGGGAATCGCTGGTCTGGCATTTCAGCTTCTTCGCCGCCGATGAGGACCTGGCCGAAACCCTGATCGCCGGCAAGCAGCGCTTCTTCCTCGAGCATTTCATCAAGAAGCACGCCAGCAACCAGGCGGTGTTCACGCCGGCCCTGCTAGACCGCTACGCGCGCTCCTACAGCAAGCCGCACAGCCTGCACGCCGCCTTCGGCTATTACCGCGAGCTGAACCAGGACGTGCGGGACAACGCGGAGCTGTCGCGCAGCAAGCTGACGATGCCGATGCTGGCGATCGGCGGCGGCGGCCATGGCGGACTCGGCCAGTTCGAGACCGATCAGTTGCGCCGCTACGCGACGCAAGTCAGCGGCCGCGTGCTGCCCGATTGCGGCCACTGGCTGCCGGAGGAATGCGCGGCACCGCTGAACCAGGCCGTGATCGACTTCCTCGACGCGCCCTGACGCGAGCGGCTGCCCGAGCGTTCCAGCCGGGCAGCCTTCGCGGATCCGGTATCGAGCACGGCCGAAACGCATCCGCATTTCGAATGCGTGAATATTTCATTACATCGATCCGACGTCGACTCGCGCTTCGTAACCCGGCGACAAGGATTCTGGCTGGAACAGCTGTCATCAAGCGACCTTAAGCTTGTCTTCAGGTTCGCCTTCGTAGGATCGCGAACGAAACGCGGTATCCACGCGATGCTTCGATATCGCGCCACCCACGACAGCGAACGCCAGCCATGTCCCCAGCCCCGACCGTAGCCAGCCACGCCCCGCTCGCCGTATCCGGCGCGCAAACCGAGGTGCCTGTCCTGAAGACGTTGTTCCTGCAGGCGCCGTCCTATGACGGCTTCGACGGCGGCGCCGGCTCGCGCTACCAGGCCAAGCGCGAGATCCGCTCGTTCTGGTATCCCACCTGGCTGGCCCAGCCCGCCGCCCTGGTGCCCGGCAGCCGCGTGCTCGACGCGCCCGCCGACGATCTGTCGGTAGCGCAAACGCTGGAGATCGCCGCCGACTACGAGCTGGTGATCATCCACACCAGCACGCCCTCGTTCCCGACCGACGCGGCCTTCGCGCAAGACCTCAAGCATCGCAAGCCCTCGGTGCTGATCGGCATGGTCGGCGCCAAGGTAGCCGTCGATCCGCACAACTCGCTGGTGGCCTCCAACGCGATCGACTTCGTCTGCCGCGAGGAATTCGACTACACCTGCCGCGACGTGGCCGAGCGCAAGCCCTTCGCCGACATCCTCGGCCTGAGCTACCGCACCGCCGACGGTGCGATCGAGCACAACGGCGCGCGCCCGATGATCGAGGACATGGACGCGCTGCCGTTCGTGGCGCCGGTGTATCAGCGCGACCTGAAGATCGACAACTACTTCATCGGCTATCTGAACTACCCCTATGTGTCGATCTATACCGGCCGCGGCTGCCGCTCGAAGTGCACCTTCTGCCTGTGGCCGCAGACGGTGGGCGGCCATCGCTACCGCGTGCGCTCGGTCGAGAACGTGCTGGCCGAGGTGAAGTGGATTCGCGACAACATGCCGGAAGTCAAGGAGATCATGTTCGACGACGACACCTTCACCGACTTCAAGCCGCGCGTCGAGGAGATCGCGCGCGGGCTCGGCAAGCTGGGCGTGACCTGGTCCTGCAATGCCAAGGCGAACGTGCCGTACGCGACGCTGAAGATCATGAAGGAGAACGGGCTGCGCCTGCTGCTGGTGGGCTACGAATCGGGCGACGACCAGATCCTGCTGAACATCAAGAAGGGCTTGCGCACCGACATCGCGCGCCGCTTCAACGAGGACTGCAGGAAGCTCGGCATCAAGATCCACGGCACCTTCATCCTGGGCCTGCCGGGCGAGACCAAAGACACGATCCGGAAGACCATCGAATACGCGAAGGAGATCAATCCGCACACGATCCAGGTCTCGCTGGCGGCGCCTTACCCGGGCACGCGGCTCTACGAGCAGGCGATCGAGAACGGCTGGCTGGAGGAGAACAAGACCATCAACCTGGTCAGCAAGGCAGGCGTGCAGCTCGCCGCGATCGGTTATCCGCACCTGTCGAAGGAAGACATCTACCACGAGCTCGAACACTTCTATCGGGCCTTCTACTTCCGGCCCGCGAAGATCTGGGAGATCGTGCGCGAGATGCTGAGCAGCTGGGAGATGATGAAGCGGCGCCTGCGCGAAGGCGTCGAGTTCTTCCGCTTCCTGCGCGCGCACGAGGCCTGAGCCGCCATGCTGGAGCGCCAATCGCTCAACACCCTGCGCGCCGCCGCGCTGCGGCGGATTTCCCACGCGATGCCGGTCACGCTGATCGCACTGGTCGCGATGACCGCCTTGATCGCCGGGCACCGGGTGCCGGCCGCCGAGGTGCAGCGGATCGTGGTCGATCTGGTCTCGGCCTGCGCCGCCTTCGGCGTCGCCTACACGCTGCTGTCCGCCTCGCTGGTCGGCCGCTTCCTGGCACGGCCGCGCGCGGCTCCGGTCGCCTTCCCGCCCGTCACGCTGATGAAGCCGCTGCACGGCGACGAATGGCGGCTCGTCGAGCATCTCGCCAGCTTCCTCGAACAGGATTATCCCGGCCCGATCCAATACGTGTTCGGCGTGCAGGATGCCGAGGATCCGGCGCTGCATGCCATCGCCGAACTGCGCGCGCGCTATCCGTCGGCCGATATCGCCACCGTCGTCGACGCGCGCCTGTACGGCCCCAACCGCAAGATCTCCAACCTGGTCAACATGCTGGAGCAGGCTCGCCACGACCTGCTCTGCTTCGCCGACAGCGACGTGCGGGTCGGACGCGACTACCTGCGCATCGTGGTCGGCACGCTGCAGTTGCCCGGCGTCGGGCTCGTCACCAGCGCCTATCGCGGCGTGAGCGCGCCCGGCTTCTGGCCGCGCGCCTCGGCCGCCTCGACCAACTACGGCTTCTTTCCCGGCGTGGTGATCGGGTTGGCCACCGGGCTCGCGCGGCCCTGCTTCGGCCAGACCATCGCGATCGATCGCGCCACCTTGAACCGGATCGGCGGCCTCGGCCACTACGTCCATCATCTCGCCGAGGATCACGCGATCGGCGAGGCGGTGCGCGCCACCGGCGCACTGGTCGCGATCCCGCCGCTGCTGGTCGACCACGCCTGCGTCGAGGCGAGCTCGCGCATCTACTTCAGGCACGAATCGCGCTGGAGCCGCACCATCCGCGCCGCCGATCCGCTCGGTCATCTCGGCGCCGCGCTGATGCATCCACTGCCCTTCGCGCTGCTCGCCCTGCTCGCCTCGGGCGGCAGCGAGCACGCCTGGCTGCTGGCCGGCGCGGCCCTGCTCGCGCGCTGGATGCTCAAGTGGCGCGTCGATCGCGTGTTCGGCCAGCCCTTCAGCGACTGGGCCTGCCTGCCGCTCTACGACCTGATGCAATTCCTGATCTACGTCGCGAGCTTCGGCCTGAGCGACGTGGTCTGGCGCGGCCGGCGCTTTCGCGTCGATCCGGGCGGCCGCCTCACGCCGCGCTTGGACGAGTGAGCGCGCGTTGCGCTTGCCGCCAGGTCGCCGCGCCGGCTCGGATCGACGCCGCGAGGCCAAGCTGAGATGAAATCGATCGGCGCCGTCGCCGCGGCCCTGGGGCTCGCCATCGCCGTCTGGCTGATCTGCCGCGACCGGCCCGAGGCGATCCTGGCCTTGTTGCGCGAGGCCGGCGGCGGCCTGCTGATCGCCGCGGCCGCGCATGGCCTGCCGATGCTCGCCAACGCCGCCGACTGGCGCCTGCTGCTGCGTCCCACGCGCCGCCCGCCGCTCGCCACCATGCTGAAACTGGTGCTGATCCGCGAATCGATCAACGGGCTGCTGCCGGTGGCGCGGATCGGCGGCGAGGTGGTGTCGTTCCGGCTGCTGCGCGGGCTGCGGATCGGCCCGAGCGCCGCCATCGCCAGCCTGGTGGTGGACATGCAACTCACCCTGATCAGCCAGGTGGTGTTCGCCCTGCTCGCCTGCGCCTGGCTGCTGCACGGCAACGGCGCGGGCAGCGGCGACACGTTCCGGCAGATCCTCACCGGGCTGGCCCTCGCGGTGCCGGTGCTGGCCCTGTTCGCGGCCGTGCAGCACGCGCGGCCCTTCCGGCGCCTGGCGGGCATGCTCAATCGCGTCACCAGCGGCGGCTTCGTCGAGCGCATCGGCGCCTCGGCCGCGCGCATCGATCTCGCCGTGATGCTGCTGTGGCGCAATACCGGCATGGTGCTGCGCTACCTGCTGATCTGGCAGACCCTGCAATTCATGGGGTTTTCGCTGGAGATCTGGCTCGCCCTGCATGCGCTCGGCGCCCAGGCCGGCTTCGTCGACGCGATGGCGATCGAGGCGCTGATCCAGTTCCTCAGCAGCATGGCCTTCCTGGTGCCGGCCGGGATCGGCATCCAGGAAGGCGGCTTCGTGGTGATCGGCGGCCTGTTCGGCCTCGATCCCGCCCTGTGCCTCGCGCTGGCCGGCGCGCGACGCCTGCGCGACCTGCTGTTCTACCTGCCGGGGCTGGCGGTCTGGCAGCGCACGGAATGGCGCGCGCGCCGGGCCCGGGTCGCCGAGGCCTCGCGCCCGGCCTGAGCCCGGCGCGTCGTCGACGGGCGCGGCCCAGTCTGCTTCAATGCGGGCGCGGCGTCCAGGCGTCGAGGATCGCTGCCAGCACCACGATCTCGGCATCCGCCAGGTGTCGATCGGCCGAGGCCACGGCCAGGCACTGCTCGATGGTCCGCTTGCGCAGCTTGGGATCGTCGATTTCGGCGAGCAGCGGCTTGAGCGAGGCTGGGTCGAGAACGGCCGAGATGGTGCCGGACGAAGCCTGGCCGAGCGCCTGGTCCTCGCACAAGGCCTGCACGATGCGCTCGAATTCGGCCGTGCCGAGCCCGAGCTTGCGGGCAATGCCCAGCGTCTCGATCACCTGTTCCTCGCGACGATCGATATGACCGTCCGCTATCAGCACCAGCGCCACGATGCGGGCTGCCGCCTGGGGGCTGTTGCGGGGATAGCTTCTCATGCTGCCGATTCCTTTGCGGTGGATGCCGCCTCGTGAGTGAGGCACCAGTGTCGGCGAATCCGGATATCGGAAAAAGCAGAGATTATTGTCACAATACTTCGTAAAAACCGAAGCCAGGCACGCCGGTCGGCTTGACCATTCTTCAAGACCTTTCATGCTCGCGCGGCTCCGTGGCCGCGTATCATTTTGGCTCCCGGGCGTGACGCCGGCATGCGATGCACGGGTGAATCCCGCCCCCGCCCGAAGCGCATCGGGAAGGCATGGACGACGAGCCGAAGTTGTTTCGCGCCCGGCGAAAAATAAGCATCCACCCTGCATTTAATGACAGCTCCCGAAACCGGGTCGAGCGTCTATGCTCCCGTCGAAGGACGCGTCGTGCGTTCAGGCAAGCCATTACGATCTGCCTTCATCGTCACCCCTTCCATCACGAATTGACCGGCTCACGTGGAGAACATGCATTCCGAGGCAGGCAAGCTCGCCCCGCTCCCGTCTCGTCGCCCGGGCGGCGGTTGCACGCCCGTGATGGGATGGAGCCGGCATGATTCGGGCGAGCCCGTCGCCGCCGAATTGAGCCTCGCGGTGCTGTCCCACGACCGGCACGGCAACGTGATCACCACCGCGGCGGCTTCCGTCGGCCTGCACGAGGTGGCGGTGGCGATCGTCGAACTGGCGCGCCGTCTGCGCAAGCAGATCTACTGCGGTTATCGCGGCCTGTTCCTCAGCGCCGACCACGATACGCAGCCGCAGGATATCGTGCGCGCCTATACCAGCTTCACCAGCCTCGGGCGGGAAGGCGAAGCGCGCTGATTCGCCGGCGGCGCCCGCCGCCGCGCGCCCTGGATCAGTCCGGCCGCATCGTCCCGCCCGAGCCTTTCCCTGTTCGAAACCCATCTCCCTCGCCAGCCCCTTCATCGCCGGCCGATTCGCGCGCCGCAATCGCGTTACCATGCGCATCGCCCCGCGCGGCAAGCCGGCAATCACGCGCGGATTACGAATTGAAATGAAGCGGTTCCGAGGCAGAGATGGCTGAAAACACGTTCAGGATCGGCGCCGATTCCTTTACCTATCGCTTGCGCGAACAGGACGGCGGGACCCTCGTCGAACGGGACATGCTGATGTCGGGCGCGGGCGGCAGCGAATTCCGCGTAACCCAGGCGATCTGCGCCGGCGGTGCGCCCTTGCTCGACTTCCTGCGCGCCGATCCGCATGCCGCCGCCATCGAGCACGTGGTGGGGCCGCGCATCGCCGACATCGCGCTCGACATGTCGGAGCAGGCCGACGCGGCAGCCGCCCCGAGCGTGCCGGACGCGCTGTCGGCGATCGGCGAGATCGCCTACCTGCCCGACGAGGCCCGGCTCGCCAGGCAGGCCTGGCGCATCATCCAGGCGCTGAAGGCAAGCACCGCGTTCTACTTCCTGGTCGACACCGACGACGAAGGCGAAATCCGCGCGTATCGAATCATCATCCTCTCGCCGGCCTTCGGAAAGGCCATGCAGACCTACGTGCATCGCCGCTGGTATTCGACCGATCCCTTCCTGATCCACGCGCGCAAAACCCAGCGCGTGTGCTTTTCCTCCGATGTCGGCCTGATCGAGAACCTCGGCGGCAGTTGGCGCGAAATGGCCGAGTTCGCGCGCGAGAACGGCATGAAGAGCTGGCTGGCCGCGCCGGCCCACGAGCCGCGCTCGCAACGCTTCGGCGTGCTCTACGTGGCCAACGACACGCTGCCCTCGCAGGAGGGCGAGGCACCGCTGCGCAGGAACGTCGCCCTGTTCCGCACGCTCTCGCGCGAGATCTTCGAGTGGTATGAAAGCCGCGCGCGATCGGACAAGATCATCGAACTGGGGCTGAGCTCGCAGGAGCTGCGCGTGCTCAGCGGCCTGTCGCGGCAATTCCCGCTCGAGCTGATCGCCGACACGCTCGAGATCGGCAACACGGTGCTGCGCGACCGGCTGCTGCCCGCGATCCGCGCGAAATTCTCGGTCTCGCGGATCGGCGAGGCCGTGCGCGAAGCCGAGAAGCACAACCTGCTGATGGCGATCGGCGAGCGCAAGGTGGCCTACATCGTCTATAGCGAGACCTACGGCATCTTCCTGCGCGAGGAATACGGCGCGCAATTCTGGTCGCAACTGAACCCGTCGGGCATTGACCGCGCGCAGATCTTCAAGGATCCCGAGGCGGCCCGCCATTATTTCCAGCCGCGCGGCGGCTCCGCGGCCTACGTGATGCGGCGCGTGGACGTGCATCACACCGCCAGCGTGGCCACGCGCCAGGAATGCCTGGCGGCGGGCCTGCCGGGCTGGGAGCCCGGGCACCTGTCGAGCGAGGGGCCCAGCGACGATTCCGGCACCTGGGGCGCGCTCGATGCCTCGCACCTGAATCGTCAATAATCGCGCCTAGCATTTCCTCGCCGGAGGTTCAAGCGGGTTGAACCTCCGCGTCCGGGGCGCCTAGAATCCTCCGCTTGCAAGCCACTGCGATGCGGTCGGCGGTGCCTCGCCGGCGCTTCGCGTCGCGCTCCGGTCGGCATCGGCAGGATCGCGCCGGCATGCCCCCTTTCGACGTGTGAGAAACGCCCGTGGCCGAACCGTCTTCATCGCTCCCTGCCCGCGCCATCCCCGGCCCGGCCGGCATGTCGAGGCGCGAAGGCCACCTGTCACGCCACCGTCCCCGGTTTCGACGCGAGATCCTCTCGCTCGCGTCCCGCCTGTGTGCTCTGACGCTTCCATCCTCGGAATCAGGCGGTCTCGTTGCGCCCATTCACGCCCGCAAGGACCGCGACGCGCGCAACATTTTTCTTCCACTCCCGCCGCGCCTCGCGCGGGTACCGGCCATCCGCCGAAGCGAACCGCAAGGGACGAACGCTTGAACGCCAGCCAGCCCATCGATCCACACGAGTTCGTCCGCATCCTGGCCGCCGGGCGCAGCATCGATGCATGCGCACACACCTTCGTCCATATCGGCGACGAAGGCCTGTGGTGCCGCAATCCCCATGGGCTCGATGCTTACTTCGGCCGCGCCCTGCCCTCGGTCGACTACGCGCGCGAGATCCTCGTCGCACTCTCGCGCGGCACGGTGTTCGGCGCGGTGCCGCGGCGGACCGGCGACTGAAGCCGGGCCACGGCACGACGCGCCGCGCTCAGCCGCCGCCGTTGTGCGAACCGTCGCCGGTGCCGGGCTGGTAATTGCTGATCGTGCTGCGGTCGACCAGGTTGGTGGCCGGCGTGAACCCGAGCACCGACGCCGCCGAGCCGCTCGTGACGTTGCCCGAGATCCGCATTCCGGCGCCGCCCTGGCTCAGCCCGCCGCCGGCACTCATCACCGCGACGGCGTCGCCCTTGGCATTGAGGATCAGGTTGTCGGCGATCGTGTCGTTCGAACCGTTCATGGTACGGCTGTTCGAATCGGTGCCGGCCACGATGCCCATCCATTGCGAGCCGTCCGTCACCGAGTTCCGGATCGTGTCGCCGGTCGCGCCCATCAGCGCGAAACCCCGCCCATAGGCATTCGCCAGCGCGTAGTCATGCGTGAACAGATTGCCGGAATCCTGCCGGCTGTCGAAGGTGTAGGAGTCGTCCGAGTAGGAATCGTCGCCGGCCTGGTAGACCTCGTTGCTGTCGACCGTGTTGTTCAGCGAGCCGTTCATCAGCGCGATGCCGTCGGCATTGCTGCCTTCCACCAGGTTCCTGACGATCTGCGCGCCGCTCGCGCCGTCCAGGCGGATGCCGTTCGAGGCCGCGCCGAGCGTGGTGACGTGCTCGACCCGGTTGTTCGCGCCGGTCACGTCGATCGCCGCGGCCAGCGGCTGCGAACTGCGGTTGGGCGCGCGCGTGGAAGTCACGAGATTGGAGAGCGTCGCGCTGCCGGTGAGCCGGAGCGCCTCCTGGTCCGGATTGCTCGCCACCAGGATGGTCTGGGCGCCGGCGCCCGTCACCGTCACGCCGCCGAGCGTGAGGACCGCGCTGTGCAGGTAGGTGCCGGCCGGAATATAGGCCGTGCGGTGCTGCGAGGCCGCCGTGTTGAAGGCGTTCTGCATGGCCTGCGTGCAGTCGCTCCTGCCGTCGCCGATCGCGCCGTAATCGGCCACATTGAGCGAATTCGCGGGCTGCGCCACCGCGGCGGCCGGCGCGCCGGGCGAATCGCCCGGCGTGGCCGCGATCGACGCGGTCGCGCCGAGTGCCGCCCAGGCCATCACGGCCGAGACGACGGGAATCAGTCTGGTTTTCATGATCTCGCCTCATGACGCGGCCACCTCGCGTCCGGCCGCGATGCCGTTTCAACGATGAGGAAACGGCGGCCCCGCGATGCGAGGGCCGCCGGCGTCACGCCGGGGCCTCCATCGGCCCCGGCATCGGGATCACCGCATTACTGCCCGAGATCCTTGGCGAAGCGCAGGCTGTAGCCGAGCGTGCCGACGCCGCCGATGGTGTTGCAGGTCGGCGAGGCGGTACCCGGCGCGCAATCGGCATCGCGGTCGAAGGACCAGAAGTGCAGGCCGGCCAGGCCGTTCTTGATCACGAAGGCCGACACCGCGTCGGCATCGGAGAGCGTGAAGCTCTCGCCGGCCGAATCGTTGCCGCCGATCATCGGCGTGATCTCGATCTGGCTGTACGGCACGCCCCAGTGATCATGCAGGTTCATGGCCGCCTGGATGGCCGACTGCCCCATCTGGCAGGCGCCGCCCACCAGCACGCAATTGCCCGGCAGGGCCGAGCCGTAATCCATCGTCATCAGGTCGATGGTGTAGTTCTTCAGGTTCGAGCTCTTGATCGCCTGCATCACCCAGTCGCCGAGCACGTTGAAGCTGTCCGGCGCGCTGGCGCCCCAGGACGTGGCCTGGGTGGCGCCGTTCGGTGCCGGGGCCACGGTCTGCAGCGTGAAGCTGAAGCGCAGGTTCGGGAACTGCTGCTGGGCGTTGGCGGCACGCTGCACCAGGCTGTTGATCACGGCCTGCGACTGGCCCCCTTCGATATCGAAATCGATGCCGACCAGGTTCTTGGACGCGTAGCGGTTGATGAACGTCGTCATGCCCGCATCGGTGCCGCAGGTGAAGACGCCCGCCGCGCCGCCGGTCGACAGGATGTAGTTGACGTTGGCGGCCGACAGCAGCGGCACGTTGACGGAAGCCAGCGTATTGCCGGCCACGCCGCCCCAGTTCTCGCTGCCGCATTCACCGTTGGCGAAGGCCAGCGTGAGCGTGTGGGTGCCCGTCGGCAGCGCCGAGGCGATCGGCTTGAGCGAGCCGGTCACGTTGGTGGAGATGGTGTTGGTGTTCCAGTTCAGCGAGATCGAGGTGTCCTTGTACGGGCCATAGATGAAGCCGGCCGCCGTGCCGGTGGGCGAGCCCGTTCCCGGCCCGCTGCCGCCGCCGTTGCCGGGATCCGTGCCGCCCCCGTTGCCCGGGCCGGTGCCGGAGCCCGAGACCGGCGTCCACAGCGAGGCCACGGTCGGGTTCCAGCCGGTGCCGGTGTAGTCCGTCTGGTTGACGAGCGCTTGGTAGTCGCTGCCGTTGTAGGTGACGATGGTGCCGGCCGCGTAGAAGGTATCGGGCGCCCAGGCCGCGGCAGCCATCGCCGCGTGCGGGGCGGCCGTCGCCAGCAGCAGGGCCGCCGCCGCGTTCAGCACCAAGGCCGGGAATGCCAGACTCTTTCTCTTCATTTTGATATTCATTTCTTGTATTCCTGATCAATGGGAGAGGATGGGTATCACGAATCTTCTTGCATTCTTATTCGCTCATCCATCGATTTCGATGGCGGCGTTGCATTATTGAAGATTATCCGCAATCAGGAAGCTGGCAGGAATATCAGGTTTTCCGGATTTCTCGCCGGGCCCGGGGTTCGTCTGTATGTAGTTGCTTCACAAACTACAGACGCACCGCCCGGCAAGCAATTTGCATGTTAAGTAGTTACACCATTGCGCAGGATCCAGCCGACATGACCCGCAACGCATCGACGGCGGCCACGTCGGAAAGCTCGAATTCATCATCCAATTCTTATTGGATTTTTATAAATCATTCACCAAAAAATGATTAAATCAACTGAATCAATTTCGTGGCCTCAATTCGACATCCGGTCGATGCGATGCATCCCGTCGACGATGAAACGAATCACGTCGGAATGCATCGCAAGGCCTGGCGATACCTCGCTCGGCCCGCTCAGGAACGAGCCTCGGCCCCATCCGCCGGGTCCGGACGGCGCAGCTTGTGGGTCACCTCGTCGAGCTTGTCGCCCAGCATCCGGCGCACCGCCACGTAGAACACCGGGATCAGCAGGACGCCCAGCGCCGTGGCGAACAGCATCCCGCCGATCACGCTGACACCGATCTCGTGCCGCGAGGTCGAGCCCGCCCCGCTGGACAGCACCAGCGGCAGCACGCCGAGGATGAAGGCCATCGAAGTCATCAGGATCGGCCGCAGCCGCAGTTTCGCCGCGCGCAGCACCGCGTCGTACAGCGTCAGGCCCTCGGCCTGCCCCTCGATCGCGAACTCCACGATCAGGATCGCGTTCTTCGCGGCCAGCCCGATCACCGTGACCATGCCGATCTTGAAGTAGATGTCGTTCGGCGTATTCGTCAGCAGGCAGAACGAGAGCATCCCCAGCAGGCCGAGCGGCACCACCAGCAGCACCGAAACCGGCACCGACCAGCTCTCGTAGAGCGCCGCCAGGCACAGGAACACCACCACCACCGACAGCAGCATCAACTGCGTGGCCGAATCGCCGGCGATGATTTCCTGGTACGACTGCCCGGTCCAGTCGGCCGCGAATCCCGGCGGCAGGGATTTGTCCACGATCTGCTGCAGCGCCTGCATGGCCTGGCCGGTCGAATATCCCGGCGCGGCGTTGCCGACGATCTCGACCGCGGAATAGCCGTTGTAGCGCGGCAGCGCCTGCGGGCCGACACTCCAGCCCGAATGGATCACGCTCGACAGCGGCACCATGTTGTACGGGCTGATCGCCGCGTTGCTGGAGGACGGATCGACCGGCGCGGTGGAGGTGCTGACCGTGCCCGAACTCGAGGCCGAGGCCGAGGCGGTGCCGCCGCTCGTGGTGGAGGCGCTCGCATTGGTCGGCGTGTAGAAGTGGCCCAGCGCATCGAGGCTCATGCGGAACGGCGCATCCGCCTCCAGGTAGACGCGCTTGACGCGGCCCGCGTAGGTGAACTGGTTCACGTAGAACGGCGCCAGCTCCATCTGGATGGTGTTGTAGACGTCGGACAGCGACAGTCCCATCGATTCGGCCTGCACACGATCCACCGAGAGCTTGAGCTGCGGCGCCTCGGGCAGCGAGTTCGGCCGGATGCCGTACAGCACCGCGCTCTTCGCGGCCGCGCCGAGCAGCATGCCCTCGGCCTGCCCGAGCTGCGCGCGGGATTGTCCGGCGCGCGCCTGCAGGTACATGTCGACGCCGCCGAACTGGCTCAGGCCGCGGATGGTCGGCAGGTTCACCACGAAGATCTGCGCGTCGTTGATGCCGTGCAGGATCCCGTTCGCCTTCGGGATCAGCTGCATGGCCGTCTCCGAGCGCTGGCCCCAGTCGGTGAGCTTGATGAAGGCCATGCCGACGTTCTCGCTGCTGCCGACGAAGCTGAAGCCCTCGATGCCGAACACGTCGTCGATATCCTTGCCGATCGCACTGTGCTTCAAGCGCTCGCGCACCTCCTTCATGACCCGGTCGGTGCTCTGCAGCGTCGAGCCGGGCGGCAGGTTGACCAGCGCGAGCACGAAACCCTGGTCCTCGTCGGGCACGAACGAGGTCGGCAGCCGCGTGTAGAGGAAGCCGGCCAGCACGCAGACGGTGACGAAGGCCATCATCCAGCGCGGCACATGGCGCACCGCGCGCGCCACCTGGCCGATGTAGGTCTCGCTGAGCCGGTTGAAGCCCGACTCGAAGCGGCGGAACACGAGGTTCGGCTCGCCGTGCCGGTCATGCTTCAGGATGGTGGCGCACAGCGAGGGCGTGAACGACATCGCGAGAAAGGCCGAGAAGGCCATCGACACGGCGATGGTCAGCGCGAACTGCGCGTAGATGATGCCGGTGGCGCCCGGCTGCAGGGCCGAGGGCACGAACACCGCGGCCAGCACCACGGTGATCGCGATGATGGCGCCGGTGATCTGCCCCATCGCCTTGCGGGTGGCCGCGCGTGGGTCCAGCCCCTCCTCGCGCATGATGCGCTCGACGTTCTCGATCACCACGATCGCGTCGTCCACCACGATGCCGATCGCCAGCACCATGCCGAACAGGGTCAGCTGGTTGATCGAGAAATGCAGGGCCGACAGGCCGATGAAGGTGCCCAGCAGCGCCACCGGGATCACCAGGGTCGGGATGAGGGTGGCGCGGATGTTCTGCAGGAAGATCAGCATCACGAAGAACACCAGCACGATCGCTTCCACCAGGGTCTTGACCACGTCGAGGATCGAGGCCGTGATGAAGGGCGTGGTGTCGTAGGGCACGTCCCAGGTGACGCCGTTGGGCAGGTCCTTGGCGAGCACCGCCATCTCGGCCTTGACCGCCTTGGCCACCGCCAGCGCGTTGGCGCCGGGCAGCAGGTAGATGCCCAGGCCGCCCGCCGGCTTGCCCTGGTAGATGGCCGAGGTGCCGTAGCTCTGCGCGCCGAAGGTGATGCGCGCCACGTCGCCCAGGCGCACCACCGTGCCGTCGTTCTTCGACAGCAGGATGATGTCGCGGAACTGCTGCAGCGAGGAGAACAGCGTGTCGCCCGATACCGTCGCCGTGAACGTCTGCCCCTTGACGGCCGGGTCGGCGCCCACCGAGCCGGTCGCGAACTGCGCGTTCTGCGCGCTGACCGCGCTCTGCACCTGGGTGGTCGACAGCCCATAGGCCTGCAGCTTGTCCGGGTCGAGCCAGATGCGCATCGCGTACTCGGCGCCGAGCATGAAGGTATTGCCCACCCCGTTGATACGCGCGATCACCGGCTGGATCTGCGAGGCGATCACGTCGCTCAGGCGGGCCGCGTCGATGTCAGGGTTGCTCGATTGCAGGCTCAGGAACATCAGGATGTCCGGGCTCGCCTTGGCCACCTGCAGGCCCTGCTGCGTCACCTCGGTGGGCAGCAGCGGCTCGGCGAGCGCGACCTTGTTCTGCACCTGCACCTCGGCGATGTCGGCATTGGTGCCGGTGGCGAAGCTCAGCGTGATGGTGGCCTGGCCGTTGCCGTTCGACGCCGAGCTGAAATACAGCAGGTTGTCGATGCCGGTGAGCTGCTGCTCGATCACCTGGGTGACGGTGGATTCGAGCGTGGCGGCGTTCGCGCCGGGATAGGTGGCGGTCACCGTCACCTGCGGCGGCGCGATGTCGGGATAGGAGTCGATACCCATCTTCAGCAGCGAAATGGTGCCGATCAGGCAGATCAGGATCGGAATCACCCAGGCGAACACGGGACGATCGATAAAGAAGCGCGGCATGGATCGTTCTCCTCAGGATGCCTGGCCGGCTTGCAACGCGGAGGCGGCGCCCTGGCCCGCGGCCGGCGGCTGCCAGGGGCCGGCCTTGACGGTCACGCCCTCGCGCGCGCCCTGCAGCCCGGTGACGATCACCTCGTCGCCGGCGGACAGCCCGCTGGTGACGATCCAGTCGTTGCCATAGCTGGCGCTCGCCTCCACGTTGCGGCGCTGCGCCTTGCCGCCGGCCACCACCATCGCGTAGGCGCCCACCACGTCGCGCTGGATCGCCTGCTGCGGGATCAGGAACACGCCGTTGCGCCGGCCGAAGTCGGCCTTCAGGGTGACGAACATGCCGGGCAGCAACTGGTGCTGCGGGTTCGGGATGCGCGCGCGCAGGTTGACCGCGCCGGTGGTCGCGTTCACCTGGGCATCGGAGAAGTCGAGCGTGCCCGCCTGCCCGTAGGTGCTGCCGTTCGGCAGCGTGACGCTGACGGCGGTGCCGGCCTGCCCCGCGAGCGCGACATGGCCCGCGCCCTGCGCCTGGCGCAGCGTCACCAGGTCGGCCGCGCTGAGGGTGAAGTTGACGTAGAGCGGATCGATCTGCTGTACGGTGGCCAGCAGCGTGCCGCTCGCGCCGGCGTCGGACACGCCGCTGCCCACCACGGTGCCGGCGGTCACCTGCTGCTCGCCCGCGATGCCGGTGATCGGCGAGGTGACCTTGGTGTAGCCCAGGTTCACGCGGGCGCTTTCCACCGAGGCCCGGTCGGCCTGCACCTTGGCGGCCGCGCTGCGCTCGGCCGCATCGGCGTTGTCGACCGTCTGTTGCGACACCGATCCGACCGGCAGCAGCTGATGGTCGCGCTCGGCCGTGATGCGATCGTTGACGTAGGTTGCCTGGTCCTCGGCCAGCGTGGCGAGGCTGTTGTCGAGCACGGTCTTGTAGTAGCTCGGGTCGATCTCGAACAGCGTTTGCCCGGCCTTCACCTCGCTGCCCTCGGCGTAGCTGCGCTTGAGCAGCACGCCCGACACGCGGGCCGTCACGTTCGCGCTGTAATAGGCCGACAGGCGGCCCACCAGGTCGCGCGTCAAGGGCACGTCCCGCGGCTGCGCCGTGACGGTGGCCACCACCGGCGGCGGCGCGGGCGGCGGCCCGCTCTTGCCGCATCCGGCCAGCGCCAGCAAACCCGTGGACAGCAGCGATGCACCCAGGAAAGATCGATTCATGTCACACCACACCGAATTCGTGAAATGGAAAACCCGCGCGGCGCGGTGAAGCCGTCGCCGCCGGATGGAGAAAGCGCGGGAGTCGGGCTCGCGAGCGGATCGGTCGACTGCGCGACCCGCGCCGCCGCTCATTCGAGGCCGGTCGAGGCGGCACCCGCCGGCTTGGGGCGCGTCGACGAACCCAGCTGCGCGCCGTGCGCGTCGTCCGTTTCGTGCGCGTGGTCCCATTGCCAGCCGCCGCCGAGGTTGCGGATCAGGCTGACGCTGCCTTGCGACAGCAAGGCACGCGTGTCCTCCAGGTTCTGCCGCGCCTGGATCAGCGTGAGCTGCTGGGTCAGCAGGTCCTGCTCGCTGGCCGTGCCGATGCGCTGCTGCGCGCTGGCGCTGTCGAACAACTGCTGGTTGCGGCGGTAGATGCCCGCATATGAACGGGCCTGGTCCTGCAGGTGGTTCAGCGAGGACAGGCTGTCCTCGACGTTCTGGAACGCGCCCAGCACCGTCTGGCGATAGCTGGCGACATCCTCGTCATAGGTCGCGCGCGCCTCGCGCACGGCGGCCGTGCGCGCGCCGCCGTCGAAGATCGTCGCGGCCAGCGTGGGGCCCAGGGTCCAGAAGCGGCTCGGCACCGTGAACAGGTTGGCCAGCGTGTTGTGCTGGAAGCCGCCCTCGGCCGAGAGCGTGAGCGTCGGGAAAAAGGCCGCCTCGGCCACACCTATCTTGGCGTTGGCCGCCGCCGCGGTGCGCTCCGCGCTGACGACGTCGTAGCGTCTCTCCAGCAGCTGCGACGGCAGGGCCAGCGGCACCGCCGGCAGCGCGAACGCATAGTCGGGCCTGGGCTCGATCGAGAAGCCGCCGGGCGCCACGCCCACCAGCACCGCGATCGCGTGCTCGTCCTGTTCGCGTGTGATCCGCGTCGACTGCAGCGAGGCGATCACCAGCTCGAGCGTATCCTGCGCGTTGAGCACGTCGTCGTTGGACGAGGTGCCGAGCGCGAAACCGCGGCGCGTCATCTCGAGGATCCGTTCGTCGATGCGGCGCTGCTGGGTCAGCAGGTCGATATCCATGTCGGCCTGGCGCAGCTCCAGATAATCGATGGCCAGGCTGGCCGCGATCGACAAGCGCTCGCCCGCCAGTTGCGCGTCGCTGGCCTGCGCGCTGGCCTTGCTCGACTCGATCTGGCGGCGCACGCTGCCCCATAGATCAGGCTCCCAGCTCGCCGTCAGCGAAGTGGAAGCCAGGTTGCTCACGCCCGCCTGCGAACTGCCGCTCGATGCCGCGTTCGCCCCGCTGCCCGAGCGGGTGCCGGACAGGTTCGCGCCCACCGTCGGGAACAGGCTGGCGCGGTCGGCCATCACCGTCGCCAGCGCGAGCCGGTAGGCTGCCTCGGCCTGCGCGATCGACTGGTTGGCCCGCTGCGAGCGCTCGATCAGGTCGGTCAGCGTGGCGTCGTGATAATCGAGCCACCAGCGGCTCGACAGCGAGGCCTGCGGGTTCGCCTCGGCGCGCTGCCAGTTGGCCCCTTCCTTGAAGGCGAGCGGCAGGTCCATGGTCGGCTTCCGGTAGTCCGGCCCCACCGCGCAGGCGCTCAGCGCGACGGCCACGGCAGCCGTCGCCAGCCAGCGCGCCGCGCGTCGCGCTTCCATTACAGAAACTTTCGGATCGCTAAGCGATGCATGCTTGCCGGAATCCGTGTCTTGTCGATCTGCTGGGGCCATGCGGCTCGTCCTGTCCTGGTTTCCCGGCCCACGCGTCGTAATCGCCAGAAATGAGCAAGCTCGCCGCGCCGCGCGAAAAGCCCTCGCATCGGGCGATGGCGAGCCGGGAATAGTGGTCTAATCAACTTGTCTGGCTCGCAGCTTAGAGCGTTTTTTTTGACCCCACTAGACGAGCTATTCGCATTGATGTCGTCCGAAATTGAGAGGAATCGATGATCGACCTCAACGAGATCTACCTGTTCGTCGAAGTGATACGAGCCGGCAGCTTCGCCGAAGCCGCGCGCCGTCTCGGCATGCCCGCGAACACCGTCAGCCGGCATATCCAGGCCCTTGAAAGCAAGATGAAAAGCCCGCTGATCCTGCGCACCACGCGCAAGCTGACACTCACCGCGATCGGCCAGGCCTTCTACGATCAATGCGCGCAGAACGTCGCCGACATCGTGCAGGCCAGCCAGGAAGTCAGCGATATCCATGCGACGCCCGGCGGTTCCCTGCGCGTCGCTCTCCCGGGCGACTTCTTCCATGTTTTTCCTGTCGCCTGGATCACCGAATTCCTGTCCGCCTATCCGTCAGTCAACCTCGAATTCCTCACCGACGACGCACGCGCGGATCTGGTCACGCACGCCGTCGACGTGGCTTTCCGCCCCGTCTTCGCCCTGGAGGACAACACCGTGCGCCGGGTCATCTCCTCGGCGCAGCGCCGCTTGGTCGCCGCGCCGGCCTATCTCGCCGCTCATGGGATTCCGCGCACGCCGGACGAGCTGTCGCGGCACGACTGCCTGTTGCTGTCGCGCACGCCCGGCCTCGAGGTCTGGCATCTGAGCGGGCCGCAGGGCAATGCGCGGGTGGAGGTGAGTGGGCGCTTTCTGAGCAGTTCGATCGAGCTGATTCGCAAGACGGCCATCGAGGGGCTCGGCATCGCCCTGCTTCCCGAGGTCTGCATGCAGGCGGATATCGATGCGGGACGCCTGGTTCCGGTCCTCGACGACTATCGCGCGACGAACGCCCAGTTCTGTGCGGTGTTTCCGAGCCATCGCTATATCCGGCGCGTCACCACCCTCTTCGTCGACTACATCCAGGACAAGATCCGGAGTACCCGCGCGCTGCGCGAGGCGGCGTCGCGCCTGACTGTCTGAAACCTGAAGCGCGGCTGTCGGGAAAATTACTGTGCCGCGTGGAGGTCAGTCACCCGGATTCGGGCACTAGCCCGAGGCGCCGAAGCTCGCTAGATTGGCAGCGCCGGATCGGGACAGCGGCAACGAGCTGCACGTCCGGTCCGCGGACGTCGCACCCAACCTCGATGTCCCAACTCGTCATCGCACAACCGGGAGCCTTCGATGAGGCGTACGCAGGAGCAGGCCATGCACACGCGTGCCAGGATCCTCGACTCCGCGGTCCAGGCCTTCCTGCGGCAAGGCCTGTCGCATACCTCGCTGGCCGATATCGCCGGCGTGGCGGGCGTCACGCGCGGCGCCGTCTACGGGCACTTCAGGAACAAGTCCGCCTTGTTCGAGGCCATGCTCGAGCATGCGGGGCTGCCCGTCGATCCCTTCCTGATCGCCTGGCACGCGCCGGAGCCGGACCCGCTCGAACAACTGCGGGCGGCCCTGGTCCGCCATCTCGCGCTGGTGTTGTCGAATGGCGTCGCGCGGCGCGTCTACAGCATCGTCCATTCGCGCTGCGAAGTATCGGAGGAGACCCGGGAGTTCTGGGAGAAGGTGCATAGGGGGCGCCGGGCCGCCGAACAGCGCATCGTCGATGCGCTGGCCGATGCGCACGCGCAGGGACAGCTCGCGGACAACGCCGATATCGCGCAACTGGCGGCCTTCACGCACGCCAGCCTGATGGGCTTCTTCCTTCGCAGCCTGGCGGAACAGGCGAGCGTCGCGCCGCACCAGAGCGCCGAGCATGTCGTCGATCTCGCCTTCCTGCTGCTGCGCCCGTTCGAGGCGGCGGATTGAGTCGCGAGCGCGTTCACGGCACTCGCGATGGCACGCGCCCCTCGAACCGCGATCGGCTCGCGCGCCAGCGACGAGGCCCATGCCTTCGGCCGCCTGCTGCTGCGTGCCGACCTGGCCTTGCATCAAGCCATCACGCGATGCACGCAGGACGCCCTGCAGGTGACGGCGCAGCAGGCTCGCGTGCTGTACCTGGTCGAGCGGGCCGAGTTGACCCGCGCCGCCGAGATCTCGCGTCAATGCGAGGTCGATCCCAAGGCCATCACCCGCATGGTCGATCGGCTGGTACGCGACGGCTTCCTGCAGCGCCGGCGCGGTACGATCGATCGGCGCGTCGTCGAACTAGTGCTGACGGCGCGGGGGCACGCGGTGGCCGCCGGCACGCCGGCGGCGTTCCGCGAGGCGCATGAGCGGCTGTTCGCGGGCTTCGAGGCGCAGGACACGGCGCGCCTGGCCATGCTGCTGCAGCGCATTCTCGAACGATAGCGCCCGCCTCGGCCGTCAGAGCCGGAAGGCTCCGGGCAACAGGGCATCGGCCGTGGTCACTTGCGTCTGCCCCTTCAGGTTGCTCAGCACCACCTCCAGGTCCGCCCCGCCCAGCTCGTGGATCACCTGGCGGCAGGCACCGCAGGGCGCGATCGGCCCGTCGGTGTCGCCCGTCACCGCCAGCCGCACGAAATCGCCCGGGCGATGGCCAGACGCGATCGCGGCGAACAGCGCCGTGCGTTCCGCGCAATTGCAGAGACCGTACGAGCCGTTCTCGACATTGCAGCCGTGAAAGACCTTGCCGTCGCGCGTTTGCAGCGCGGCGCCCACCTTGAAGTTCGAATACGGCGCATAGGCGCGCTCGCGCGCGAGCTTCGCCTGTTCGACCAATGTATCCCGTTCCATGTCGATATCCTCGTGTTGTCGATAAGCTGCCTATCGCGCCGTGGCGCCGGCCGCCCGCGGCGCGGCCAGGAAAGACTTGCCGTCCTCGAACGCGTCCAGCCCGAACCACGACGCGAGACTCTGGCCGATGTCGGCGAAGCTGTCGCGCACGCCGAGGCTGCCGGGCGCCACCTGCTTTCCATACACCAGCACCGGCACGTGCTCGCGCGTATGATCGGTGCCGGGCCATGTCGGGTCGCAGCCGTGGTCGGCCGACAGGATCAGCACGTCGTCCTCGCGCAGCAGCGGGTACAGATCCGGCAACCGCGAGTCGAAATACTCGAGCGCCGCCGCGTAACCGGCCACCTTGCGCCGGTGCCCGAAGTTCTGGTCGAAGTCGACGAAGTTCGTCATCACCAGGCTGAAGTCCGGTGCCTCGCGCGCGGCCGCCAGCGTCGCGTCCCACAGGCCGTCCAGGCCGTTGGCCTTGATCTTCCGCGTCACGCCCATCCCGGCGTAGATATCCGAGATCTTGCCGATCGCGATCACCTGCCCGCCCGCGCGCGCGAGCTTGTCGAGCACGGTGGGCGCCGGCGGCGGCACCGCCAGGTCGCGGCGATTGCCGGTGCGGGCGAAGTTGTCCGGCGCGTCGCCCACGAAGGGCCGCGCGATCACGCGGCAGATGTTGTAGGCATCCACCTCCTCGCGGGCGATCTCGCAGAGGCGATAGAGCCGGTCGAGGCCGAAGCTGCCTTCGTGGCAGGCGATCTGGAACACCGAGTCGGCCGAGGTATAGAGGATCGGCTTGCCGGTGGCGATGTGCTCGGCACCGAGCGAGGCGATGATGTCGGTGCCCGAGGCGTGGCAGTTGCCGAGGTAGCCCGGCAGGCCCGCGCGCCGCACGATCGCGTCGAGCAGCGCCGGCGGGAACGAGGCCTCGCGCTCGCTGAAATAACCCCAGTCGAAGCGCACCGGCACGCCGGCCATCTCCCAGTGGCCGGACGGCGTGTCCTTGCCCGAGGAGCACTCGCGCGCGGCGCCGTAGGCACCGAGCACCGCCGGCGCCGACGACATCCCTGCCGGCAGCGCGCCGCCGGCCAGCTCGCTCGCCAGCCCGATGCCGAGCCGTTCGAGATGCGGCACGCGCAGCGGTCCGCTACGGCCGGCCTCGCCCTCGCAGCGGCCGACCGCGCAATGCTCGGCGATATGCCCGAAGGTGTTCGAACCTTGGTCGCCGAAGCGTTCGGCATCGGGCGCCGCGCCGATGCCGAGCGAATCGAGAACCAGAACTAGCGCACGCATGATGCTCGCTCCTTGTCCGGCGTCACTTAACGAACCAGCCGGTGAATGGTGGGCGGCAGCGGCTCGGCGGTAGCGCCGAGCGTATAGGCGCGCTGCACCTCGGCCAGCGCGCGCGCGGCGGCCGCTTGGTCGCGCGCATGCACGTAGCCGAGCGGATCGCCCGCGTCGACCTGCTGCCCGAGTTCGACGAGATCCGACAGGCCGACCGAATAATCGATCGAGTCTTCCGCGCGCGTGCGGCCACCGCCGAGCGCCACCACCGCCAGGCCGAGCCCGCGGCAGTCGACGCGCTGCACCACGCCGCCGGCCGGCGCCGGAACCGGCACCTTCACCGCGGCGGCAGCCAGGTATCGCGCCGGCGCCTCGACCAGGTCCTTCGGGCCGCCGAGCGCGGCCACCATGGTCGAGAAACGCTCGGCCGCCGCGCCGGAATCGAGCGCGCGCTGCAAGGCGGCCCGCGCCTGCGCCTCGTCGGTGGCCAGGCCGCCCGTCACCAGCATCTCGGCGGTGAGCGCCATGGTGACCTCGTGCAGCCGCGCCGGACGCGACTTGCCGCTCAGGTAGTCGATCGCGCAGAGCACCTCGATCGCGTTGCCGGCGCAGGGCGCCAGCGACTGGTTCATGTCGGTCAGCACGGCGGTGGTCTTCATGCCGGCGCCGTTGCCGACATCGACGATGCTCTGCGCCAGCTCGACCGATTTCTCGAAGCTCGGCATGAAGGCGCCCGAGCCGACCTTGACGTCCATCACCAGCCCTTCGAGCCCGGCCGCCAGCTTCTTGGAGAGGATCGAGGCGGTGATCATGGCGACCGATTCCACCGTCGCCGTCACGTCGCGGATCGCGTAGATGCGCTTGTCGGCCGGCGCCAACTGGGCGGTCTGGCCGATGATGGCCACGCCGACCTCGCGCACCGTGCGGCGCAGCAGCTCCGGATCGGGCGTGACGTCATAGCCGGGGATCGCGCTCAGCTTGTCGAGCGTGCCGCCGGTGTGACCGAGCCCGCGCCCCGAGATCATCGGCACGTAGCCGCCGCAGGCGGCGATCATCGGCCCGAGCATCAGGGACACCACGTCGCCCACGCCGCCGGTCGAATGCTTGTCGATCACCGGGCCGTCGAGCGCCAGCGAGCGCCATTCGAGCACCTGGCCGGAATCGCGCTGCGCGAGCGTGAGGGCCACGCGCTCCTCGACGGCCAGGTCGTTGAAGAACACCGCCATCGCGAACGCGGCCACCTGGCCCTCGGTCACGCTGCCGTCGGTGATGCCGCTGACGAAGGCCGCGATCTCGTCGCGGCTCAGCGGCTGGCGATCGCGCTTCTTGCGGATGAATTCCTGGGGCAGAAACATATCGGATTCCTTTCAATAAGTGAGGGACGGCGCGCTGCCGGGGCCGTGGCCAAGCGTGGCCGGCGCCCGGACTCCATCGTCCGTGTCGTCGTCGTTCAACGAGGTCAGATCGATCAGGTGCAGCGCCTTCAACGCGGCTTGCGCCAATTGCTTGCGTGCCCGATGGTCGACTACGGGAACCGTCATGCGAATCTCGCGCCTCAATGCAGGGAAAAGAACAGGCCGGCGATCGCCGCGCTCATCAGGTTCGACAGCGTGGCGGCGGTCAGCGCGCGCAGCCCATGCCGGGCCACCTCGGAGCGCCGCTCCGGCGCCACCGCGCTGAAGCCGCCGGCGAGGATCGCGATCGACGAGAAGTTGGCGAAGCCGCACAACGCGAAGGACACGATCGCGATGGTCTTCGGGTCGAGCACCTGCAGCCCGGCGGCCATCACCTTGGTGCTGTCCTTCAGGTAGGGCGAGAGATCACCATAGGCGACGAACTCGTTGAAGATCAGCTTCTCGCCGATGAAGTTGCCGGCCAGCGCCGCGTCGTGCCAGGGCACGCCGATCAGCCAGGCCAGCGGCGCGAACACCACGCCGAGGATGCCGAGCAGGGTCAGGTGCGGAAAGCCGACCAGGGTGGCGATACCGCTCACGATCGCGTTCATCAGCGCGATCAGGCCGACGAAGGCGATCAGCATCGCGCCGACGTTCATCGCGATGCGCATGCCGACCGAGGCGCCCGAGGCGGCCGCCTCGATCACGTTGGCGGCGCGCTTCTCGTCGAAGTCGAGGCCCTCGATCACCACCCGGCTGGGCTCGTCGGTCGGATACAGCAGCTTGCCGAACAGCAGGCCGCCGGGCACCGCCATCACCGAGGCCGCCAGCAGGTATTCCATCTTCACGCCGAGGCCGGCGTAACCGACCAGCACCGAGCCGGCGATCGAGGCCATGCCGCTGGCCATCACGGTGAAGATCTCGGCGCTCGTCATCTGCCGCACGAAGGGCTTGACCAGGGCCGGCATCTCGCTCTGGCCGAGGAAGATGGTGGCCACCGCCGAGCAACCCTCGATCCGGCTCACGCCGAGCAGCTTCGAGAGCAGCGCGCCGAAGATGCGCACGATCCACTTCATCACGCCGATGTAGTACAGCACGGCGATCAGCGAGGTGACGAAGATGATCATCGGCAGCACGCGCAGCCCGAACACGAAACCGCCGTCGCCGAACAGGTCGAACATCTTGTTGCCGACCAGGCCGCCGAACACGAAGGCGATGCCGTGATTGCCCATCTCCAGCACCTGGTTCACGCCGTTGGCGGCCATCGCCAGCGCGGCGCGGCCGGTCGGCACGAACAGCACCAGGGCGCCGAGCACGAGCTGGGTCGCCAGGGCCGCGAGCAGGGTGCGCAGGCTCACGCCACGCCGATTGTTCGACAGCAGGTAGGCAATCGCCAGCAGGCAAGCCATTCCCAACAGACTACGCAGAATATCCACCCTCGCTCTCCTCTTGTCTCTTCATGTCATGGCGCCCTGCCCGGGCGCCTCGATATCGTTTCGATGCTCATGTCGTGCCCGGCTCGCGCCGAGCAGTATGCGCCCTTGCCGTCGCGGCGCAAGCGGGTTCCTGCGGATAGGCACGCGGGCCGTCATCAGAACTGGTAGCCGACGCTCGCGTAATAGCCCCAGCCGTTCGAGCGGTTCTGGAACGGGCCGTCGCCGAAGTTCAGCTCGGTGCCGGCCCACTGGCCGCCATGGTGGAAATAGCGGGCCGCGGTCCAGAAACGCCAGTGCTTGAACGAGTAGATCAGCACGTTGGTCGACACGAAGGCGGTATCGGTACGCGTGTTGTCGCCGGTTTCCTCGCGCAGCTTCGAGCCGAAGTCGTAGTTGAAGAAACCGACGTAGAGCAGGTTGCCGCCATGGAACGTGCCCAGCGGCAGGATGTACTTCATCTGCGCGCGATAACCGTCCCAGCTGTTCTGGTTCGCGGCGCCGTAGTTCTCCCACTGGCGATGCAGGTAGAGATTCGCGGAGAGCATCAGCGGCGTATGCGTGTCGATATCGGTGCCGATGCCCGCATACAGCGTGTTCTGCCGGCCGGGCGTGTTGTGCCCCTGGTCGTAGATCCAGTCGAAGGCCACGTACCATTCCTTGAACGGCCCGATGGCGAGCGACTTGCCGAGCAGGTGGTCGATCGAGACGCGCGGCTCCTGCTCGCTGAACACCGGCGAGCCCTTGTTGGTGAAGCCGCCGTCGTAGCCGTTGCCGACCCCGAGCACGCGCGGCACGTCCACGTAGCCGTAGAGATCGAACGGCCCCTTGCGGCCGAAATACTCGTACTCGAGATAGAGGTCGTTGGTCCGGTGCGGGCCGAAGCGGATGTTCTTCGAACCGATCAGCCCGATGCTCTGGTGGAACCAGTCCGACAGATAGGGCGAAGGCGGCGCATAGGGCAAAGGCGTCGCCGCGGGCGCCACCACCTCGCTCTCGGCCAGCATCGTCGCGCCAGCCGGCGGCTCGGCCATGGCCGAGGTGGACGCCAGGGCCGCCATCGCCGCCACGCCTGCCGCCAACACGGCCAGCCAGGCTGCCGCCGGCCGTTTTTTTGTTTTCTTTTTCTTGTTCTGTATTCCTGCATGCATACAGGTGACTCCGCTCTCTCAGGTTCTTGGTATCGGGTTCCCGGCCGATCGATGTCGGCTCGGGTCGCGGGCCGGCGCGCTGCCCTATATTCGCGCGCGCCGCCTGCTTCGGGTGCGTCCTTGCTTCGAGATCGCCCACCGGACGGCTTGCGGCTGCCGGTCTTGCCGGGCGGGCAGACCAATGCAGGATCCGTGCCATATGTTGACCGATCGGACAGCTCGAGCGCCGGTGTCTCCAACCGGCGGCGCGCAGTATAAACCAATGGGCCCGCGCGTAAGCCAAGGCGCAAGAATCTGGCGGCGGAGCCGGAAACCTCGTGCCGAAAGCCTCGATCGCTCAGCCTTCGCGCTCGACCGCCTGCGGCTCGCGCAGCCGGTTCGCGATTCGCGTGGCCTCGTAATAGGCCGGATTCGGCGGACGCTTCAGGTAGCGGCCCGCGCCGCGCACGGCACGCAGTTCGCCGTCGGCCCAGGCCAGCGCGCCGCGCGTGAAGGTATGCGTGGCCAGGCCCCGCACCGTCATGCCCTCGAACACGTTGAAGTCGACCTGCTGGTGATGCGTCTTCACCGAGATGGTCTTGGTCGCGGCCGGGTCCCAGACCACCAGGTCGGCATCGGCGCCCACCTGCACGGCACCCTTGCGCGGATACAGGTTGAAGATCTGCGCGGCATTGGTCGAGGTGATGCGCACGAATTCGTTCGGCGTGAGGCGCCCCTGGTTGACGCCGTGATGCCAGAGCACCGCCATGCGATCCTCCACGCCGCCGCAACCGTTCGGGATGCGCGTGAAGTCCTCGCGGCCCATCGCCTTCTGCGAGGCGCAGAACACGCAGTGATCGGTCGCCGTGGTATGCAGTTGTCCGGCCTGCAGCGCGCGCCACAGCGCGTCGCGGTGCTCGGCGGAACGGAACGGCGGGCTCATCACGTGGGCCGCCGCGCGATTCCAGTCCGGATCGCGATACACCGCCTCGTCGATCACGAGATGGCCGGGCAGCACTTCGCCGAACACGCGCAGGCCCTCGTTGCGGGCACGCGCGATCGCGTCGACGGCGTCCTTGGCCGAGACGTGGACGATGTAGACCGGCACGCCCAGCACCTGCGCGATGCGGATCGCGCGATTGGCCGCCTCGCCCTCCACCTCGGGCGGACGCGACAGCGGATGCGCCTCGGGCCCGGTGATGCCGCGCGCGAGCAGCGCGCGCTGCAACTGGAACACCAGCTCGCCGTTCTCGGCATGCACGGTCGGCAGCGCGCCGAGTTCGAGCGAACGCGCGAAGCTGTTCACCAGGATCTCGTCGTCGGCCATGATCGCGTTCTTGTAGGCCATGAAGTGCTTGAAGCTGGACACGCCGTGCTCGTGCACCAGGGTGCCCATGTCGCGATGCACGGATTCGTCCCACCAGGTCACGGCCACGTGGAAGCCGTAGTCGGCGGCGGACTTTTCCGCCCAGCCACGCCAGGTGTGGAAGGCCTCCATCAGCGACTGGCGCGGGCTCGGGATCACGAAGTCGATGATGCTGGTGGTGCCGCCCGACAGACCCGCCGCGGTGCCGCTGTAGAAATCGTCGCTGGCGGTGGTGCCCATGAAGGGCAACTCCATGTGCGTGTGCGGATCGATGCCGCCGGGCATCACGTATTGGCCGTGCGCATCGACGATCTCGGCGCCGGCCGGTGCCTCGATCCGTTCGGCGATCTGCAGGATCGTGCCGCCATCCCGGGGGTCGGCGCACAGCACGTCGGCGCGGTAGCTGCGCTCGGCATCGACCACGGTACCGCCACGAATCAGGGTTGTCATCGCAATGCCTCCTCGTTATCTGAATGAACTGGAACGAGCTGGATCGGGCGACGCGCTCAGGCGCTCGCCACCTGTGCGCGCCGGCTCGCGCCGAGCTTCATCCAGCTGCCATAGACCAGGGACGCCAGCACCAGGCCGACGAACCACGCATAGGTATAGAGCGTGTTGAAGAACGCCGGCACGTTCGGGAACGCGGCCGGAAACGCGACGTGCAGGAAACCGGGCAGGTTCGGCAGCACGCCGGCGGCCAGCGCCACCAGCGCCGCCGGGTTCCAGCCGCGCACGTAGCTGAACGGCCCCGCCGCGTCGAACAGCGCGCGCGCATCGAGCCGCGTGCCGCGGATCAGGAAGTAGTCGACCATCAGGATCCCCGCGACCGGGCCCAGCAGGGCCGAATAACCGACCAGCCAGGTGAAGATGTAGCCGTCGGTGGTGGCGAGGATCTTCCACGGCATCATCAGGATCGCGATGGTGGCGGTGATCATGCCGCCCGCGCGATACGAGATGCCCTTTGGCCACAGGCTGGAGAAATCGTAGGCGGGCCCCACCAGGTTGGCCGCGAGGTTGCAGCACATGGTGTCGAGCGTGAGGATCACCAGCGCGATGCCCACGCCGATGCCGGTCATGCGGCTCGCCAGATCGATAGGATCCCAGATGGTCTTGCCGTAGATCACCACGGTGGCCGAGGTCACCACCACCGAGACCACCGACAGCAGCGCCATCGGCACCGGCAGGCCGATCGACTGCCCGATCACCTGGTCGCGCTGGCTGCGCGCGAAGCGCGTGAAATCGGGAATGTTGAGCGCGAGCGTAGCCCAGAAGCCGACCATCGCGGTCAGCCCCGGCCAGAAGGTGGCCCAGAAGCGCCCGGCCTTGGCGCCGCCGGCCGCGAACTGCGAAGGCGTGGACAGCATCGAGCCCACCCCGCCCGCCTTCGAGGTCGCCCACCAGACCAGGGCCGCGCACATCAGCACCTTGACCGGCGCTGACCAGCTCTCGAGCCAGCGGATCGAATCGGTGCCGTGCAGGATGAAATAGAGCTGCAGCGCCCAGAACGCCAGGAAGCAGGCCAGTTGCCCGACCGAGATGTCAACCAGCGGCAGCGCCGCGCCATGCAGCGCATTGCCGGTCAGGATGTTGAGCAGCGTGTAGATCGCGCTGCCGCCAAGCCAGGTCTGGATTCCGTACCAGCCGCAGGCGACGATGGCGCGCAGCAGCGCGGGCAGCTTGGCGCCCTGGGTGCCGAACGAACTGCGCACCAGCACCGCGTAGGGGATGCCGTGCCTGGCACCGGCATGGCCGATCAGCAGCATCGGCACCAGCACGATCAGGTTGCCGAGCAGGACCGTCAGCACCGCCTGCCACGGCGACATGCCCTGCTCGGTCAACCCCGCCGCCAGCATGTAGGAGGCGATGTTCATCACCATCCCGACCCATAGCGCCGCGAAGTGATACCAGCGCCAACTGCGCTGCGCGGCCGTGGTCGGCGCCAGGTCCTCGTTGTAGAGACTGCCGCCGGCCACGGCCGGTCCTGCCTCGCCGGCCAGGCCGGCGGACTGCGCTGTGAGCTTCATCGAATCGACTCCACGGAATCGCTCGCGCCGTCCCGGCAAGGCCCGGGCCGCGGCGTGAACCGTTCGCTGGCGGCGCGCGAGAGGCCTGCCCTCGCGTGCCGGACGCCGGTCAGGCTGCCTTCACGTGCGGCTCGGCGGGTGCCGTGGACGCCGCGCCGGCATCCACGCGCGCCGGATTGTTCGGGTGCGTGGTCCAGTTCGCGTAATCGCCGGCGTCGACGCGCTCCATCGTGATGCATTGCTCGACCGGACAGACATGCATGCATAAATTGCACCCGACGCACTCGGCGTCGATCACCTCGAAGTGGCGCTGCCCGTCCTTCTCGCGCGTGATCGCCTGGTGCGAGGTGTCCTCGCAGGCGATATGGCAGAGCCCGCACTGGATGCAGCGGTCCTGGTCGATGCGCGCCTTGATGTCGTACTTGAGGTTCAGGTACTTCCAGTCGGTCACGTTCGGCACCGCGCGCCCGCGCACATCCTCGAGCGTGGCGTAACCCTTCTCGTCCATCCAGTTCGACAGCCCGTCGGCCAGGTCCGAGACGATCCGGAATCCGTAATGCATCGCCGCCGTGCAGACCTGCACGCTACCGGCGCCGAGCACGATGAACTCGGCCGCGTCGCGCCAGGTGGAAATGCCGCCGATGCCCGAGATCGGCAGGTTCGGCGTTTGCGGATCGCGCGCGATCTCGGCCACCATGTTCAGCGCGATCGGCTTCACGGCCGGGCCGCAGTAGCCGCCGTGGGTACCCTTGCCGTCGACGGTCGGCATCGGCGCCATCTGGTCCAGGTCGACGGCGACGATCGAGTTGATGGTGTTGATCAGCGACACGCCATCGGCGCCGCCCTTCCAGGCCGCGCGCGAGCCCATGCGGATGTCGCTGATGTTGGGGGTGAGCTTCACCAGGCAGGGCAGCCTGGTGCCCTCCTTCACCCAGCGCGTGACCATCTCGACGTATTCGGGCACCTGGCCGACCGCCGCGCCCATGCCGCGCTCGCTCATGCCGTGCGGGCAGCCGAAGTTCAGCTCGACCGCGTCGGCGCCGGTATCCTCGATGCGCGGCAGGATCCATTTCCAGTCCTGCTCGTTGCAGGGCACCATCAGCGAGACGATCAGCGCGCGATCCGGCCAGTCGCGCTTGACCTGGGCGATCTCGCGCAGGTTCACCTCCAGCGGACGATCGGTGATCAGCTCGATGTTGTTGAGCCCGGCGATGCGCTGGCCGTTCCATTGCACGGCGCCGTAGCGCGAGCTGACGTTGACGACGTGCGGGTCCAGCCCGAGCGTCTTCCAGACCACGCCGCCCCAGCCGGCCTCGAACGCGCGATTGACGTTGTAGGCCTTGTCGGTGGGCGGCGCGGAGGCGAGCCAGAAGGGATTGGGCGAGGTGATGCCGGCAATGCTGCAGCGAAGATCGGCCATGTTCGGCTCCGTGAAGGTGGGGTCCTGGTCGTGTGCGTGGCTGGGGCGTGGCCGGCGGTTCAGGCGGCCTTGGCGTCGCGCCGCGCGAGCGTCGCGTCGATCGCGGCGGCCGCGCGCTTGCCGTCCTCCACCGCCTGCACCGTGAGGTCGATGCCTTCGGTGGCCGCGCAATCGCCGCCGGCCCACACATCGGGCAGCGCCGTGCGTCCCTCGGCGTCGACGGCGATGCGCGTGCCGTCCGCCGTCAGCAAGCCGGCTTCCACGCCGGCCGGCAGCAGCGTCTGGCCGATCGCCTTCAGCACCATGTCCGCCTCGATCAGGCAGCGCTCGCCCGAAGCCGTCTCGAACTCGACGCCGCTGACCCGCCCGCCCTCGCCCGTGATGCGCAGCGGCCTGGCATGCGTGAGCAGGCTCACACCGCTCTTCTGCGCGAACTCGCGTTCGGCCCAGGTCGCGCTCATCGATTCCACGCCGCGCCGATAGACCATCGTCACGCGCTCGGCGCCGAGCTTGCGGCTCTGCACGGCCGCGTCGATGGCGGTATTGCCGCCGCCGATCACCACCACGCGCCGGCCCACCGGCACCTGCTCCAGCGCCTCGGCCTGCCGCAACCCCTCGATGAAATCGACCGCGTTCATCACGCCGGCCAGCGGCTCGCCCTCGATTCCGAGCGCGCGCACGCCGCCCAGGCCGATCGCGAGGAACACCGCGTCATGCTGCTCGCGCAGCGCCTCGAGCGTCAGCTCGCGGCCGAGCGCCAGGCCCGTGCGCACGGTGATGCCGCCCACCGACAGCAGCCACTCGACTTCGCGCTGGGCGAAATCGTCGACGGTCTTGTAGGCGGCGATGCCGTATTCGTTGAGGCCGCCGGCCTTCGCGCGCGCGTCGAACAGCGTGACGCGATGCCCGGCCAGCGCGAGCCGGTGCGCGCAGGCCAGCCCGGCCGGCCCGGCCCCGACCACGGCCACCTGGCGGCCCGTATCGGGCGCGCGCCGGAAGGTCACCGCGCCGGTCTCCATCGCCCAGTCGGTGGCGTGCCGCTGCAGCGCGCCGATCGCGACCGGCTGGCTGTCCTGATAGTTGCGCACGCAAGCGCCTTCGCAGAGGATCTCGGTCGGGCAGACCCGCGCGCACATCCCGCCGAGCGGGTTGGCCGACAGGATGTCGACGGCCGCGCCTTTCAGGTTGCCGTGGCCGATCTTGCGGATGAAGCTCGGGATGTCGATCCCGGTCGGGCAGGCCTGCACGCAGGGCGCGTCATAGCAGTAATGGCAGCGGCTCGCGGCGGCGGCCGCGGCGGTGGGATCGAGCAGCGGCGCGATATCGGAGAATTCGCAGGACAGTTGCGTGGACGACAGGCGATGCGCGGCGATATCGCCGGCTGGCTGGGTGCTCATACGCGTTCCTTCGACGGGTTTGGGGACGACACCGTCCCTGCCGGCTGCGCGGGCGCAGTCGGGGGCGGTTGTTTTTCGAACGTTTCAGGCTTGGGGCGAGCGGGCGATGACGGGCCCGCCGGCCGACTTAGGGCGGGTGCTTCATGAGACGGGCTCGCAGGCGCGCGACAGCATGGCGTGCAGCAGCACGTTCGCGCCGGCCTCGATCCACTCGGGCGTCGCGTCCTCGATCTCGTTGTGGCTGATGCCGTCGACGCAGGGCACGAACACCATCGAGGTGGGCGCCACCTGCGCCAGGTAGCAGGCGTCGTGGCCCGCGCCCGAGACGATCTCGCGATGCGGGTAGCCAAAGCGCTCGGCGGCCTCGCGCACGGCCTGCACGCAGGCGGCATCGAAGGCGACCGGTTTGTAGTAGAAGATCTGCTCGAGCGCGGTGTCGAGCCCGATGCCCGCGCTGATGCGCGCCACGCCCTCGCGCAGCGCGGCATCCATCTCGGCCAGCACGGCATCGTCGGGATGCCGGAAGTCGACGGTGAAGAACACGCGGCCGGGAATCACGTTGCGCGAGTTGGGGTACACCTGCATCATGCCGACCGTGGCGCAGCCGAAGGGCGCGTGATCGAGCCCGATCCGGTTCACCAGGTCCACCACGCGCGCCGCGCCCAGCAGCGCGTCGCGCCGGCGCGGCATCGGCGTGGGCCCCGCATGCGCCTCCTGGCCGGTCAGCGTGATCTCGTACCAGCGCTGCCCCTGCGCATCGGTGACGATGCCGATGGTCTTGTGCTCGGCCTCCAGGATCGGCCCCTGCTCGATATGCAGCTCGAAGGCGGCATGCAAGGGCCGGCCGCCGCAAGGCAGCTCGCCCGCGTAGCCGATTCGCTCCAGTTCCTCGCCGATCGTGCGGCCGTCCACGTCCTTGCGCGACAGCCCGTATTCGAGCGAGAACACCCCGGCAAACACGCCCGAGGCAACCATCGCCGGCGCGAAGCGCGAGCCCTCCTCGTTGGTCCAGATCACCACCTCGATCGGGTGCTCGGTCTCGATGCCGTGGTCGTTGAGCGACCGGATCACCTCCAGGCCGCCCAGCACGCCGTAGATGCCGTCGAAGCGCCCGCCGGTGGGCTGCGAATCGGCATGCGAGCCGGTCACCACCGGCGCCGCATCGCGCTGGCGCCCTTCGCGACGCATGAACACGTTGCCCATCCGGTCGACGCCGATGCTGCAACCCGCCGCCCTCGCCCATTCGACGATCAGGTCGCGGCCCTGCTTGTCGAGGTCGGTCAGCGCCAGGCGGCAGACGCCGCCCTTGGGCGTCGCGCCGATCTTCGCCATCGTCATCAGGCTCTCCCACAGGCGCCGGCCGTCGACCTGGAGCATCGGGTCGTGGCCTGCCCGCTTCACTGCTTCCGATATTGCGTTCACTCGTATCTCTCCCAGGGGATCTGTCACGCTGCCTGCTTCGGTCGCCGCCGGTGCATGCCCGGTCTATCAAGGGGCATCGCCGCACGCGCACGGTGCATGTTCTCGTCATGGCTCGGATCGCGATCGACGCGGGAGGACATCGCTTTCGCCGCTTGTCTAATCTTGTCCGATCGGACAGGTTTTAAGTCGAAAATATTGGCAAATCAACTACTTTCTTTTCGACGGATACAGAGCGAGAAGCGTGCCACTGCATTGCAGCAGCGGGCGCGAGGCCGCCGCGAGCCAGGCGTGCCAGGCGCCAGCCGAGCAGCTAGAATGACGCGCAACGCGGCATCCGCGCCGCGCGAGGCCCTGGATGAAACATGACGAAGCAGTAGCCGGCGTGCCGGCAGACGAGGAGACGGCCGCCCCTTTGCGGCGGCGCAAGGCACACATTCGCGAGTCGAACGAAGCGCAATTGCTGGCCTGCGCGGAGGCGGTGTTCGCGGAACGCGGGCTCGACGGCGCCAGCACCGCGCTGATCGCCGAACGCGCCGGGGTGCCGAAGGCCAACCTGCATTACTACTTCCCGACCAAGCTGGCGCTGTACCGCCGCGTGCTCGAGGACCTGTTCGACGACTGGCACCAGGCGGCCGGCGCCTTCGAGGGCGGCGACGATCCGGTGGAGGCGATCGGCGGCTACGTGCGCGCCAAGATGGAACTGTCGCGGCGGCGCCCGCTCGGCTCGAAGGTCTGGGCCAACGAGATCATCCGCGGCGCGGAGCACATGCAGGACATCCTCGCGCAACGCGTGAAGCCCTGGTTCGATACGCGCGCCAAGGCGATCGACGACTGGATCGCGCGCGGGCTGCTGGCGCCGGTCGATGCGCATGCCCTGCTCTACCTGATCTGGGCGACCACCCAGCACTACGCCGATTTCGACGCGCAGATCCAGGCGCTCAGCGGCAAGCGCGCGCTCACGAAAAAAGCCTTCGAGACCAAGACCGAGCAGGTCGTGCAACTGGTGCTGCGCGCCTGCGGCGCGGTATCGCCGGAACGCGCCGGGCGGAAGTAAGGATTCCTGTATCACCTATCGTCGAGACGGCATCGAAGGCCGCCTCGACGATGCGCGTGCGCAAACGCCGGCTGCGGCCATGCGATCCCGAGCCGACTCATGATCGGACGCCGACCGGAAAGCAAAACGAATGGAAAAAAAATAATACCGAAGGACATTCATCGTCTCCCCATCACACATCGCTACACACGAGGCAGCGGGATCGACGGGAAGATCCAGATTTTCCGGCGCGCTCAATGAGGCTTGTTTTTCACCTCCAAGAATTGAAAGAAAAAGGATGAAAGTTCACAAGATCACGGCCGCCCTCATGGCGATGGGCGCGTTCGCAGGGGTTGCACACGCACAGAGCAGCGTCACGCTGTACGGCATCGCCGACGCCGGCTTCCTGTACAACAACAACGTGAAGGGTGCCAAGCAGTACGCACTGTCGAGCGCCACCTCGTCGCGCTGGGGGCTGCTCGGCTCCGAGGACCTGGGCGGCGGCGTGCGGGCCATCTTCGATCTCGAAAACGGCTACACGATCGGTACCGGCACGCTGAGCCAGGGCGGCCTCGAGTTCGGCCGCAAGGCCTTCGTCGGCCTGGCCAGCAGCCACTGGGGCACGCTCACGCTCGGCCGCCAGTACTCGGCCAGCAACGACGCCACCGCGAACTTCGCATCGGGCGCGGACTGGGCGGCATCGGGTCTGGGCTTCGGCACGCGCGCGGCCGACGTCGACAACGTCGATACCTCGAACCGTGTGCAGAACGCGATCAAGTACACCAGCCCCAGCATCCAGGGCATCACGGTGGGCCTGCTGTACAGCCTGGGCGGCCAGGCCGGCCACGCCACGCAGAACGAGGTGCTCGACGCCGGCGTCGCCTACTCGAACGACCCGGTCAAGCTCGGCGCGAGCTACATGTACACGAAGGACCCGTACTACGCGACCTTCGGCGACCAGGGCAACTCGTCCTCGCCGTCCTCGTCGGCGACCGGCGCGAACAACAACATGCCGAGCCGCATCTTCGGCGGCTACGCCTCGGCCGGCTCGCAGCAGATCATCACGGCCGGCGGCTCGTATGCCTTCGGCCCGGCCACCGTCGCGGTACTGTACTCGAACACGCAGTTCCAGAACCTCGGCACGGTCAACGCGGTCGGCAGCTTCGGCACCAAGTACAACGGCGGCACGGCCACCTTCAACTCCGGCGAAGTGAACCTGAAGTACCTGCTGACGCCGGCGCTGACGCTGGCGGGCGCCTACATCTACACGCACAACAGCGGCGCGGACGGCGTGGGCAGCGCGCATTACAACCAGTTCAACCTCGGCACCATCTACTCGCTGTCCAAGCGCACCTCGCTGTACGCGATCGGCTTCTACGAAGCCGCATCCGGCACGGACTCGACGGGTGCCAAGGCGGTCGCGAACTTCAGCGGCTCGACGGTCTCGGCGACGCCGCACGCGGTGGCCGCCATCGTCGGCATGACGCACAAGTTCTGAGCATCACGACAATCCGAGCGTCTCCGGGGTCGATCCGCCCCGGACGCCTTTTCGGCCGGTCTCTCGCGAGACCGGTTTTTTTTCGCCCGAATCGAAACCGGTCTGTCCAGGCGCAGGTCCGGCCGCCGTCACTCACTGGCAACTGTCATTCGTCGCATCCCGGATCGACCCCGTGCCCTTGTAGGTGGCCTCGTTCGGATACATGCAGATGGGTTGGCTGGCGCTGCCGTCCGCCGAGCTCAGCTGAATGCTGGTCGGCGCCTTGCCGTTCTCGACCCAGTCGACCAGGTTCGCGTAGAGATCCTGACGGTGCCGCCGCCGGCAGCGGCACCGTGCCGGCCGATTGCACCGGCCCCGCCGTGACGGGAACGCCGCCTTGTAGCCGCCGCCGAGATCCTCCGAGCCTCGCAGTCCCCAGCGCGAGGGCAGCTCGCCGGTGATCGCCGGCATTCGGACCACGCCCTTGCCGGCCGAATTGGCATGCGATACATATTCGACGCCCGTATCGAGGATGCCGTACAAGGTCACGCTGCCCTGCGCGAAACCGCTGGTCGCGAAGCCGAGCAAGGCGCCGCCCACGAGATACCGAAATCTCATACTGTCTCCAAACTTTTATAGGGATGTTCCGATTTTCTTGGTATGACTAAGGAATCGCTCTCAATCGGATGGCGTCGATACTAGCGAGGCCATTTCCGATGGGTCCAACACCGATTGGGTATCGGTTGATATCTCTCGGGTATATAGGCCCTCTCGGGGCGCATGAAACGCCATGCCGCCAGAAAAGCACCGCCTGCAAGCCACGGCTACAGTAGAATGCGGATCACCCCACATCGGCTCGCCTGCCGCCAGGCAAGGCAAGCGGCCCAGGTTTCGCCCAACTCACTCTTCGACGGCAAGGAAACATGGAGCTACGCCATCTCCGCTATTTCATTGCGGTCGCCGAGGAACGGAGCTTCACGCGCGCGGCGCAACGCCTGCATATCGCGCAGCCGCCGCTGAGCCGGCAGATCCAGCAACTGGAACAGATCCTCGGCGTGCAGTTGTTCGAGCGCAATTCGCGCCCGCTCAAACTCACGGAAACGGGCGGCTTCTTCTATCAGCACGCGGTGCAGCTTCTCGCGCAGACGGTCGAGCTCGAATCGATGACGCGCCGCGTCGGCAAGATCGAACGAAGCCTGTCGGTCGGCTTCGTCGGCTCGACGCTCTACGGCATGCTGCCGAAGGTGATACGCCGCTATCGCCAGCGTTATGCGGAGGTCGAGCTGAGCCTGCACGAGATGTCGACGATGGACCAGGTCAAGGCGCTGAAGGAAGGTGCGATCGATGTCGGCTTCGGCCGTATCCGCCTCAACGACCCGAGCATCCGCCGCGTGGTGTTGCGCGAGGAGCGCATGATCGCGGCGCTGCCGGTGGGCCATCGGCTGTGCGAGGCGAAGCCGCTGCTGTCGCTGCACGACCTGCTCAACGAAACCCTGATCATCTTCCCGAAGGCGCCGCGCCCGAGTTACGCGGACCAGGTGCTGACCGCCTTCCACGATCGCGCGCTCAAGCCCACCCGCGTGCTGGAGACGCGCGAGCTGCAGGTCGCGCTCGGCCTGGTGGCGGCCGGCGAAGGCGTGTCGATCGTACCGCGCAGCGTCTATGGCCTGAAGCGCGACGACGTCGAATACAAGGACCTGGACGATGTGAAGCTGGTATCGCCGATCATCATGAGCATGCGCATGCTGGAGGAATCCGAGGATCTCGAGCGCATGCTGCGCCTGATCTACGAGTTGTACGACGAGAAAGGCATGGATTACCTGCCGCCGACGGAACGCGGCGAACCAGGCTCGCGAGGCTGAACGGCAACGACGAATGCGCGGCGGTCTTTCGACGCCGCGCGCCGTGCCGCTCAGACCCGGGCGTTCAACCCGTATCGCCGCCCGCCACCGGCAGCACCGTGCCGGTGATGTAGCTGGCCTCGTCGGAGGCGAGGAACAGGATCGGCGCGATCTGCTCGTCGAGGCTGCCGTAGCGTTTGAAGAAGGTGGAATCGGTCACCTGCCGGACCGCCTCGCCCATCCAGGCCCGCTCCTGCTCGGTGTCGCCAGCGGCATTGCGAGGCACCCGTCTCGGCGGCGCGTCGGTGCCGCCCGGCGCGGTGGCGACCACGCGGATCCCGTGTTCGGCATACTCCATCGCCAGCGACTGGGTCAGCGCGTTGACACCGCCCTTGGCGGCCGAATAGGGCACGCGTCGAATGCCGCGCGTGGCGTTCGACGAGAGATTGACGATGGTGCCGCCGCCGCGCGCGAGCAGATGCGGCAGCACCGCGTGACAGGCATACAGCGTCGGCATCAGCGAGCGGCGGATCTCGGCGTCGATCTGCGCCGGCTCGAACTCGGCGAACGGCCGCATGCGGATCGCGCCGCCCACCCCGTTGATCAGGATGTCGATGCCGCCGAAGGTTTGCACGGCGAAGGCCATCGCCGCGTGGGCACCTTCATGGGTTTCCAGGTCCGCGACGAAGCCGGTCGCCTGATCGCGCGGCGCCTGCGCGGCCACCTCGGCCACGAATTCGGCGCGATCGACCAGCAGCACCTTTGCGCCCTCGGCCGCCGCGCGCAAGGCCACGCCTCGCCCGATCCCCTGCGCCGCCCCGGTGACGACGATCACCTTGCCGGAGAACCGTGCCATGCTCATGCCGCCTTCGCCTTGGAATTGGGGGTGAATTTCTCGTAGTGGAAGCTGCGCGGCTTCACACCCGTCTCGTCGAAATACCGGCGCACCGCGTCGACCATCGGCGGCGGCCCGCACAGATAGACGTCGACCTCGCCGTCGTTCAGCGCATCGGCGGGGATATGCTGCGTCACCCAACCCTTGCGCGGATGCGTCGAAGCCGCATCGGCCACTACGGTGGCGAAGCTGAAGTTCGGCAGCCGTGCCGCGTAGGCCTCGATCGCCTCGACCTGGACCAGGTCGAGATCGCGCGTGACGCCGTAGATCAGGTGCACCCGCAGCGTCGGCGCGCTGCGCGCCAGCACCTCCAGCATCGACAGGAAAGGCGCGAGGCCGGTGCCGCCCGCGAGGAACAGCAGCGGCCGCCGCAACTCGCGCAGGTAGAAGCTGCCGAGCGGCCCGTGCATCTGGAGCGTGTCGCCGGGCCGGGCCGCCTCCAGCCAGCGGCTCATCACGCCGCCGGGAATCTTCTTGATCAGGAACGCGAGCCGCGTATCGCCGGGCGCCGAGGAGAACGAATAAGCGCGATGCTGCCCGCTGCCGGGCACCTCGATGTTGACGTACTGGCCCGGCAGGAACACGGGCGCCGACGCATCGGCCTCGAGTTCGAGCACGATGGCCGCGTCCTCGTGCGGCTCCACCTTGCTCACGGTGGCGGCGAAACCGCTTTGCCCCGTCTTGCACACTTGCGACGAGGCCGGCACCGCGATCACGCAATCGCTTTGCGGCACCATCTGGCAGGTCAGCACCAGCCCCTGGTCCTTTTCGTCCTCGCTCAACGCCTCCTCGATGTAGTCGTCGCCGAGTTCGTAGCGGCCGCTTTCCGCGCGGCACTTGCAGGTGCCGCACACGCCGTCGGAGCAGTCCATCGGCAGGTTGATCCTGGCGCGGAAAGCGGCGTCGAGCACCTTCTCTCCCGCCTTGCATTCGATGAAGCGGGTCACCCCGTCCTCGAAATTCAATGCGATCCGGTAGTCGGACATGGCCTCTCCTCCTCTTCCCTCGTCGGCGGCGCGACGCGTATCAAACGTGGTAGACATCGAGCACCTGCCGGATATAGTCGTTCTTCAGCACGATCTTCTTCGACGAGATCAGCAGCGCGTCGCCGACCCGGCGCAGCGTGACGAACAGCGTGCCGAAGAACTGGTCGGTCTCGCGGTAACGATGGCTCAGCGTCAGGAAGTTGCAGCGCAGGTCCACCTCGTCCTCGCGCTCGGCCAGCACCTCGACATTGGCGAGGTTGTGGCTGGTGCGCGGCTCGGGCGTGGACGCGCCGCTGCGCTCGGTCTTGATGCGGAACACGCGATCCTCGAGGCCGCCGCGATCGGCGTAGTACATCAGCGAGATCTGGCTCAGCGGGTCCTCGGTGGGCCGATCGTCGTCGTCCCAGGCCGGCATCCAGTAGGTGACGTCGTCGGTATAGCAGGCGAGCCATTCGTCCCATCGACGATCGTCGAGCAGGCGTGCCTCGCGATACAGCGCGGCGCAGATGGCGTGGTGGTCGAAGCTCATGCCCGCACCTCGCCGCGTTCCTGCTCCAGCGCCTCGCGCATCACCTCCACCCAATACTCGTGCTGGCACACGAACAGGCCCTCGTCCTCGCTGCGCGCGCCCGAGATGCGCGGCTTCAGGCCCATGCGCGCCGCGTTCTCGTCGGGGCCGTCGACCCACAGCGGCGCGCCGCGCGACAGGTCGTTCCACATCGCCGTGATGCCGGCATAACCCGACTGGCAGGCGCGGAATTCCTCCAGGTCGTCCGCGGTGCCCATGCCCGAGACGTTGAAGAAATCCTCGTACTGGCGGATGCGCGTGGTGCGATCGGCCTGGCTCTCGCCCTTCGGCGCGAAGCAGAAGATGCTGACCTCGGTGCGGTCCACGTCGAGCGGGCGCACCACGCGGATCTGCGTGCTGAACTGGTCCATCAGGAACACGTTCGGGTAGACGCACAGGTTGCGCGTCTGGTTGACGATGAAGTCGGCGCGAGCCTCGCCCACGCGCGCCTCGATCTCCTCGCGATGCTGGTAGACGGGGCGCACTTCCGGATTCATGGTCTGCGTCCAGAGCAGGATGTGGCCATGCTCGAAGCCATACACGCCGGCCACCGACTTGCTCCAGCCGTTCGCATCGACGGCCTTGGTGCCGTCCTCCTTGCGCCGGCCCATGGTCGCGGCGTAGTTCCAGTGCACGGTGCTGACGTGGTAGCCGTCGCAGCCGTTCTCCATCTGCATCTTCCAGTTGCCTTCGTAGATGTAGGAGGAATTGCCGCGCAGCACCTCCAGGCCGTTCGGCGCCTGGTCGATGATCTGGTTGATGATCACGCGCGCCTCGCCGAGGTAGTCCTCCAGCGGCGCGACATCGGCAGCGAGGCTACCGAACAGGAAACCGCGGTAGTTCTGGAAACGCGCGACGCGCTTCAGGTCGTGCGAGCCCTGGGTGTTGAACTGCACGGGGTACTCGGTGGTCTTCTCGTCCTTCACCTTCAGCAGCTTGCCGGTGTTCGAGAAGGTCCAGCCGTGGAACGGGCAGGTGAAGCTGCCCTTGTTGCCGTGCTTGCGCCGGCACAGCATCGCGCCCTTGTGCGCGCAGGCATTGATCACGGCATGCAGCTCGCCGCTCTTGTCGCGCGTGATCACGATCGGCTGGCGGCCGATCCAGGTGGTGTAGTAGTCGTTGTTCTCCGGCACCTGGCTTTCGTGCGCCAGGTACACCCAGTTGCCCTCGAAGATGTGCTTCATCTCCAGTTCGAACAGGGCCGGGTTGGTGAAGATATCGCGGCGGCAGCGGAACACGCCGGCCTGGCGGTCGTCCTGCACCGCGGTGGACAGCAGCTGTTCCAGCTCGCTGGTGTCGAATGTCTTGACGGTCATGGGGGTGTCTCCACGTGTATTGGGGAATGACGGCCTCGATGCCTGAAGCGGGCGGTCGGAGGTGCTTCGTCAATCCGTCATGGAGCGGATTTATAGCGCTCGGCGCAAGCCAGCGTCCAATACTTTTGAGCGCCCGTTTTTATACCTTTCAGGTATGAGACACGATCGATTTTCGTGAAAATTCGCCTTCCTCCATACCTTTCATAATCACTCATCGCCCACGAAAGCCTTGCTGGAAGGCACCGGCGAAGGCCGGTGCCTGGGACGGGCGCGTGTTGGGAAAGGCCGTTGTCAAGCTCGCGACGAGCGAAAAAAACGGCTGCCCGGCAGCGGCTTGGAGGGTTTTCCCCGATGCTTCGGACAGGCCGATCACTCGATCGCGCCGTGCATGGCTCGGCAGCCGCCCGCGCCGCGCCGGTTTCCCGATCGGCAAACGAGAAATTCGGACAGGGCCGATTGTCCGACTCGCCCCATATCGATTAAAAGCTTTCTTGGCGTGGCACTGATACGGAGTACAAAGCGAAAAGCACCTGCCATTGTGAACGCATGATGGACGGACTCGGCGCCCGCATGTTCAACAGGAAGCGAGGCCCGATATGAATGCAAGGGAATACATCAGGATCCGAACCGTGATTCCGCGGTTCGCGCTCGCATGCGCGGCGCCTTGCTGTTGGCGGGATGCGACGCATCGAAGTCCGCGTTGTGCACGACGACGGCTTTCGACCAAGGCGACGCGCCGTAGGCTGGCAGCCAGCCGGGGCGGGCCGCCCCCCATCACAATTACACCAGCGTCGAGGACTGAGAAAAAGCGACTGGATTGAATCCGCCCACACCTTCGGCGGAGTGAGACTTCACCGACAAAGCAGCCTATCGGCGACTCCGACGATGGCCGAGCGTTTGACGATGAATGGGCCTTGCTAGATGGCGGAAGGCAGCCGGAGTCGAACCGACCCGGGAACGATTGACGTCCCCAACCAGGTTTGAAGCCTGGCCGCACCACCGGATGCGAATGCCTTCCGCGATGAAGAAACGCCGCCGCGCCTAGCCCTGGTGAAGATCCTGCCCGGGGCCGTCGATGCGCAACAGATGGCGGTCGCGATGGAAGCGAGTATACCCAACGCGGTCGAAGAATTCGAGGATCTGGATCGCACGCTTGCGGCCCAGCCCGCTCGCGTCGCGAAACGTCGCCGCGTCGAGCGAGCCGCCATGGCGGGCCGCCACCTCGGCGATCAGCCGCGCCAGCTCGGCCACCACCTCGCGGTGATAGAAAAGATCACGCACCACCTGGTGCAGCTCGCCGCGTCGCGCGAGCTTGCGCAGCAGCGTGCGCACCGCCTCCTCCTGGCTGCCGGTGGCCGTCGCCAGGTCGCGCACCCAGGGCGGATCGTAGCGCCCCGCCGCGATCAGCGGCAGCAGCCGTCGAGCCTGCGCCTCGTCGGCCGGATCGAGGTTCGCCGTGTGCGCGGGCAGGCGTACCCACTGGCCGTCGCGCACCACGCTGCCCTGGTTCGCCATCTCGTCGATCAGCGCGCGCCACAGGGCCTCGTCGGCCAGCGGCAAGGCGATGCGCCGCAGGCGGCCCAGCTCCGGGCCCGGCTCGTCCGGCGAACGCTGGTGGAACTGCGCCAATGCTTCCAGCACACGCGCGCGCAACGCTTCGCGATGGCGCGGCGCGATCGCGCGCGGACCCGCGCCGCCCGGCACCACCGCCGCGCCCGGCGGCAGCGGCAGCGCTTCGGCCGGCAGCCCGGTCAGATGCATCAAGGTAGCCAGCGGCACGCCGAGCGGCGCCTCGTCGAGCAAGGCATCGAGCCGGCCCTGGTCGAGCCATGCGGCGATCGCGTCGAGCCAGGCACGCCGCGCCGCCGAACGACGCTTGTGCGCCGGGCCGAACGGATCGAGCACGCGGCCGCCGCCGACGGTACGCGTCGCCTGCGCGTTACGCACGATGAAGCGATCGCCCGGCATCGCGAACACCGGCTCGTCGAACACCAGTTGCGCGCGTGCCGATTGGCCGGCGGCGATCGTCTCGCCGTCGATCGGCACCACATGCGCCACCTGGTGCTGGGTGCCGAGATGCACGTGCAGCGGCGCCCAGTGCGCGAGCGTGAGGTCGGCATCGGGCAGCAGGCGCAGCTCGACGTCGATGCGCGGCGAGGTGCTGGCCAGCCGCGCGTCGACGATCGCATCGCCCCGCGAGAGCGCTGCCTTGTCGATGCCGGCCAGGTTGAGCGCGCAGCGCTCGCCGGCATGGCCGGTCTCGGCGGGCCGGTTCTGCGCATGCAGGCCGCGCACGCGCACGGTTTCGCCGCCGCGCGCCACGCGCAGGCTGTCGCCCGCCTGCACGCGGCCCGCGAAGGCCGTGCCGGTCACCACCGTGCCCTGCCCGGCCAGCGTAAACACGCGATCGACGGCGAGCCGGAACAGGCCATCGTCGCGTCGCGCCCGCCATTGCGCGGCCAGCTCGCGCAGCGCGGCGCCGAGCGCGGCCACGCCGGGGTCGTCGGCCAGCGTGGCGCGCGTCTCGAAGATCGGTGCGCCGGCCAACGCGGTGGCGCCCAGCCAGGCGCGGATCTCGGCGGACACCTCGGCGATGCGCGCCGCGTCGACGCGATCGCACTTGGTCAGCGCGACGATGCCGTGCCTGACGCCGAGCAGTTCGAGGATCGCGAGGTGTTCGCGGGTTTGCGGCATCACGCCGTCGTCGGCGGCGATCACCAGCAGCGCCACGTCGATCCCGCAGGCGCCGGCCGCCATGGTGTGCACCAGCCGCTCGTGGCCGGGCACGTCGATCATGCCGAGCACCTCGCCATTGTCGAGCGGCGTGTAGGCATAACCGAGCTCGATCGAGATGCCGCGCGCCTTCTCCTCCTTCAGGCGATCGGTATCGACGCCCGTGAGCGCGCGCACCAGGGTGGTCTTGCCATGATCGATATGGCCGGCGGTACCGACGATCACGAGCGCGCGCCCCGCGTCGCGGCCGCCTCGCAGAGCGCGAGCAGCTCGGCCTCGTCGGCGGCTTCCAGGCAGCGCAGGTCGAGCCGCAGCGCATCGTCGGCGATGCGACCCACCACCGGGCGCGCCCAGCCGCGCAGGCGCGTCTCGAGCTGGCCCAGCGCACGACCGCCGCGCTTGCCGGAAGCCACCCGCACTACCAGCCCGTGGCTGGGCAGCACGTCCACCGGCAGCGCGCCGCTGCCGATCTGGCTGAACATCGGCTCGGCGCTGACCGTGTAGGCCTCGCCGATCGCGCGTTGGAAGGCCGGCAATACGCGCTCGGCGGCCGCCGCGATCTCGGCGTGCGCGCGCGTGAGCAGCCGCAACGTGGTCAGCCGCTCGCGCAGGAACTCGGGCGAGCGATAGAGACGCAGCACCGGCTCCAGCGCCGCGAGCGTGAGCTTGCCCACGCGCAGCGCGCGCTTGAGCGGATGCTTCTTGATCTTCGCCACCAGCTCGCGCGAGCCGACGATCAGGCCCGCCTGCGGGCCGCCGAGCAGCTTGTCGCCGCTGAAGGTGACCAGGTCGGCGCCGGCGGCGATGGTCTCGCGCACGGTCGGCTCGCGCGGCAGGCCCCATTGCGCGAGATCGACCAGAGTGCCGCTGCCGAGATCGACGGCCACCGGCACGCCGCGCTCGCGGCCGAGCGGCGCGAGTTCCTCGATCGCGACTTCCTTGGTGAAGCCGCTGATCGCGTAATTGCTGCAATGCACCTTCATCAGCAGCGCGGTGCGCGCGCCGATCGCCTCGGCGTAGTCGCGCGCATGCGTGCGATTGGTGGTGCCGACCTCGCGCAGGCGCGCGCCGGCGCGGCTCATGATGTCGGGAATCCGGAACGCACCGCCGATCTCGACCAGCTCGCCGCGCGAGACCACCACCTCCTTGCGCGCGGCCAGCGCCGACAGGCTCAGCAGCACGGCGGCCGCGTTGTTGTTGACCACGGTGGCCGCCTCGGCGCCGGTCAGCTCGCAGATCAGCCCGTCGATCAGGTCGTCGCGATCGCCGCGCCGGCCGGTTTCCAGGTCGAATTCGAGGTTCATCGGCCGCGTCAATGCGGCCGTCACGGCCTGCACCGCCTCGTCGGGCAGCAACGCGCGGCCGAGGTTGGTGTGCAGCACCGTGCCGGTCAGGTTGAACACCGCCTTCATCTCGCCGGCGTCGGCCGCGGCGAGCCGCGCGGCCACCTCGGCGGCCACGCCTGCCTCGTCCGGCGTCACGGCGCCCGCCGGATCGCGCCGCGCCGCCTCGCGCCAGGCGTCGAGCGCGGCGCGCACGGCCGCCAGCACGCGCGTGCGGCCATGCGAATCGACCAGCGATCGCAGCGGCGCGGACGAGACCAGCCGCTCGACCGAGGGCACGCGCGCCAGCAGGGCGTTCAGTTCATTGAGGCCGGTATCGCTCAAGGACGGGCTCCGTTCACGATGCGTCGGAGGAAGGCAGCTCGGGCCACAGCAAGGGGTTCGGCGAGCTGCGCCGGTAGCCGGCCTCGTTCATCAGCAGGTCGAGCGTGAGGCTGGCCAGGTCGTCGGCGAGCGGCTCGAAGGCGTAATCCTTCTCCTGGTAGCCGATCTTCCGGTAGGTATGGCATTCGTCGCAGGACTCGGCCTTGATCGCCTCGCTGCCGCCCTCGATGCCGTGATAGGCGATGCCCTTGGTCGAATCGCAGTTCGAGCACTTGGTGCGGACCATGTGCCATTCGCTGCTGCACAGCGAGCACTGCAGGAAGCGATAACCCTGCTGCGCGCCGACGCGGATCACGCTGGCCACCGGATGCGAGCCGCACACCGGGCACAGGCCCGGCTGGTCCAGGTAGGGCACCTCGGCGGGCTGCACGCGCGAGGCGAGATCGGTCCACACCACCTGCAGCGCGGCCGCGATGAACGGCGCCGAGGCGGGCTCGACCTCCTCCACCCGCAGCGCGACGATCGCGTCGGCCTGGGCGTCGAGTTGGGCGGGCGTCTTCAGGCGAAGCTGGTCGATCAGCTTGGCCAGCGGCGGCGTGACCAGCCCGGCATGCTCGATGCTGTCGAGCAGGCGCTGCAGCACGTCCTGCCACAGCGGATCGCGCGGACCCGACATGGCCGGCACGATCGGCATCGAATGCATCTGCGCGTGGCGCACGGCCTCGGGCGTGGGCGGGGTGGCCTCGAGCGTGCCGAGCACGGCATGCTGGGCGTCGGCCAGCGTCGCCATCAGGCGCAGGTAGCCGGAAATCGGATTGAGGTCGGCCAGCTTGCGCAGCCGCGCGGCGCGCTCGGCGAACACGCTGGCGCGTTCGGGAAGCCGGAAGCGGGGAATCGCCGAATGATCGAGGGCCGCGATGTCGTTCGGGTCGAGGATGCGTTGTGTCACGTGGGTCACCTAATACTGTCTGGCCGGCGCCGCGATACGGGCGCCGGATGTTTCGCCGCGATCGGCCTTTCGCGGGACGCGGCAGCCGCCGCGGATTCTCATGCCGATCGGGTGGGGTTGCCGGCTCGGGCGCCGGTCGTGTCGGCAGGCGGCAGGCGAAGCACCGCCGTGAAGAATAGCAGCTTCCGGGGACGCTTCGCCAACGCCCGCGCGCGAATCGAATTCGATTAGCGGGCTTGCGCCGCGCAATCGAAACGGATTCGAGCCGAGCCGGGTGGAAATCGAAATCGGCCGGCGCGCCGGGTCGTGGACGGCGGATGCGCGGCGAAACGCGGGCAGGATCGCGCGATGCCCTCGCCCGCCGCCCACGCCCGTTCCGGCCGCTGCGCGCGCCGCGCCGGGGCCGAAACGACGAAGGCGATCCGGTCGCCGAATCGCCTTCGCGCCTGCTTCCGGGGCCAGGCATCGACCCCGGTGTGCCCTTGCCTCAATGCGGCCGTCCCGACTCCTTCACCGCCTGCCGGAACCACTTCGGATGATGCTTGCGCGCCCAGCCGAGCGTGACGGTGCCGCGCACCATCGCGCCGATCGAGCCCTTCACCCACAGCGCCGCGTAGATGTGGACGATGATGCTGGCGATCAGCACGAAGGCGGCCACCGCATGCGCCACCGCCGCGAGGCGGATCACCTCGATCGGGAAGTACAGCGAGAAATACCGCCGCCAGATCACGATGCCCGAGAGCAGCAGCACCAGCAGGCAGGCCACCAGCGTGAAGAACAGCAGCTTCTGGCCGGCGTTGTAGCGGCCGACCGGCGGCAGGTTCTCCTCGCGGTTGTTCAGCACGTCGTCCATCTGCCGCAGCCACTGGCGATCGTCCGCGTCGATCAGGTTGTGGTGCCAGTAGCGCAGCACCATGATCGCGAAGGACACGAACATCACCACGCCGACGAAGGGATGCAGGATCCGCGTCCACTGCCCGCCGCCGAACAGCGCGGTGAGCCAGAACATCGACGGGTGGAACAGCGCGAGCCCCGACAGCGCGAGCAGCACGAACGAGATCGCGGTGATCCAGTGATTCGAGCGCTCGTTCGCCGAGTAGCGCACGATCAGGTTCGGATCTTCATGGCTCATTTCACGTCCTCCTTGATCCGGCGTGCTTCCTCGCGGGCGGCGGTTTCGTCCTCCTCCGTCACCTCGTTCGGACCGATGCGCGTGTAGTGGAAGAACCCGGCCAGCGCGGTCAGCGCGAGGCCGGCCACCGCCAGCGGTTTGGCGATGCCCTTCCACAGCTTCACGAACGGGCTGATCGACGGGTTGTCGGGCAGGCCGTGGTAGAGCGAGGGCTTGTCGGCGTGATGCAGCACGTACATCACGTGGGTGCCGCCCACGCCCTGCGGATCGTACAGCCCCGCATTGGCGAACCCGCGCTCCTTGAGGTCGACCACGCGATCGGCGGCCTGCTGCTTCATGTCCTCCTTGGTGCCGAACATGATCGCGCCGGTCGGGCAGGTCTTCACGCAGGCCGGCTCCTGCCCGACCGCGACGCGGTCCGAGCAGAGCGTGCACTTGTAGGCGCGATGGTCGGTCTTCGAGATCCGCGGGATGTTGAACGGGCAGCCGGTCACGCAATAGCCGCAACCGATGCAGTTCTCCTCGTGGAAATCGACGATGCCGTTGTTGTACTGCACGATCGCGCCCGGCGAGGGACAGGCCTTCAGGCAGCCCGGATCCTCGCAGTGCATGCAGCCGTCCTTGCGGATCAGCCACTCGAGGTCGCCGGCCGGGTTCTCGTATTCGGTGAACCGCATCACCGTCCAGGAATGCTCGGTGAGGTCGGCCGGATTGTCGTAGACGCCGACGTTGGTGCCGATTTCGTCGCGCAGGTCGTTCCACTCCATGCACGCCGTCTGGCACGCCTTGCAGCCGATGCACTTGGACACGTCGATCAGCTTGGCGACGGTTCCGGTGACCGGGTCGCGCGCGGTCGGCGGCGGCGTGGTGGTGGCGGACACCCGTTTGATGTCCAGCGATTGCAATGCCATCTCGGGTTCCCCTTATGCCTTTTCCACTTTCACCAGGAACGACTTGAATTCCGGTGTCTGCGAGTTGCCGTCGCCCACGGACGGAGTCAGGGTATTGGCGAGATAACCGGGCTTGGTGAGCCCCTTGAAACCCCAGTGCAGCGGAATGCCGACCGTCTGCACCTTGCGGCCGTCCACCGTGAGCGGCTTGATCCGCTTGGTCACGAGCGCCACCGCCACGATGTAGCCGCGGTTCGACGAGACCTTGACCATGTCGCCGTGCACCACGCCCACTTCCTTGGCCAGGTCCTCGCTGATCTCCACGAACTGCTGCGGCTGCACGATCGAGTTCAGTCGCGCGTGCTTGGTCCAGTAGTGGAAATGCTCGGTCAGGCGATAGGTGGTGGCCGTGTGCGGGAACTTGTCCGGCGTGCCGAACGCGGCCCGGTCGTCCGGGAACACGCGCGCGGCCGGGTTGTTCAGCGCGCGCGGGTTGCCGGGGTGGAACGGGTTCGCGGCCAGCGGCGTCTCGAACGGCTCGTAGTGCTCGGGGAACGGGCCTTCGTTCATGCCGTCGCGGGCGAAGAAACGCGCCACGCCCTCGGGATTCATGATGAAGGGCCCCATGCCGTTCTCGGGCGGTTCGTCGACCTTGTAGTCGGGCACGTCGTAACCGGCCCAGGCACGGCCGTTCCAGCCGATCAGCTTGCGGGTCGGGTCGAAGGGCTTGCCCGCCGTGTCGCAGGAAGCGCGGTTGTAGAGGATCCGCCGGTTGGCGGGCCAGGCCCAGGCCCAGCCGAGCGTCTGGCCGATGCCGGTCGGGTCGGCATTGTCGCGCCGCGCCATCTGATTGCCGGCCGCCGTCCAGGCGCCGCAGAAGATCCAGCAGCCGCTCGAGGTCGAGCCGTCGTCCTTCAACTGCGCGAAGCCGGCCAGTTGCTCGCCGCGCTTGACCAGCACCTTGGTCGGATCCTTCGGGTCGGTCAGGTCGGCCAGCGCGCGTCCGTTGAACTCCATCGCGAGTTCCTCGGGCGTCGGGCTTTCCGGGTTCGCGTACGGCCAGGTCAGGTTGACGATCGGATCGGGATACTTGCCGCCGTCCTTCTTGTAGGCCTCGCGCATGCGCAGGAACAGCCCCGACATGATCTCCAGGTCGCTGCGCGCCTCGCCCGGCGCGTCCGCGCCCTTCCAGTGCCACTGCAGCACGCGCCCGGAATTCACCAGCGAGCCGCGTTCCTCGGCGAAGCAGGTGGTCGGCAGGCGGAACACCTCGGTCTTGACGGCCGCGGGGTCGACCACGTTGTAGTCGTCGTGCGGCTTCCAGAACTCGGAGGTCTCGGTGGCCAGCGGATCCATGACCACCAGCCACTTCAGCTTGGCCAGCGCGGCCGCGGTCTTGGCCTTGGACGGCGCCGCCGCCAGCGGGTTGAAGCCCTGGCAGATATAGCCGTTCATCTTGCCCTGGGCCATCAGCTCGATGGTCTGCAGCAGGTCGTAGGGCTTGTCGAGCTTGGGCAGGTAGTCGTAGCCGAAGTTGTTCTCGGCGGTGGCCGAATCGCCCCACCAGGACTTCATGAAGCTGACGAAGAAGGCGCGGTAGTTCTTCCAGTAGCTGAGCTGGTTCGGCCGCAGCGGCTGGCTGGCGCGCTTCTTGATGTAGCCCTCGTAGTCCTGCTCGGCCTGCGACGGCAGCGTCATGTAGCCCGGCAGCAGGTTCGACATCAGGCCCAGGTCGGTCAGCCCCTGGATGTTCGAGTGGCCGCGCAGCGCGTTCATGCCGCCGCCGGCGATGCCGATGTTGCCGAGCAGCAGCTGCACCATCGCGCCGGTGCGGATCATCTGCGCGCCCACCGAGTGGTGCGTCCAGCCCAGCGCGTAGAGGATCGTGCCGGCGCGCCCGGGCACCGCCGTGGTGGCGAGCATCTCGCACACCTTGAGGAACTTGTCCTTGGGCGTGCCGCAGATGCGCTCCACCATCTCGGGCGTGTAGCGCGAGTAGTGCTGCTTCATCAGCTGGTAGACGCAGCGCGGATGCGCGAGCGTCGCGTCGACCTTCACGAAGCCGTCGTCGCCGCGTTCGTAGTCCCAGGTCGACTTGTCCGGATAGGCGTGCTTGTCGGGGTTGTAGCCCGAGAAGATGCCGTCGTTGAAGGCGTAATCCTCACGGACGATGAAGGGGAAATCCGTGTAGTTCTTGACGTACTCGTGCTGGATCTTGTCGTTCGTCAGCAGGTAGTTGATCACCCCGCCGAGGAAGGCGATGTCCGTGCCGGTACGAATCGGCGCGTAATAATCCGCCACCGATGCCGTGCGTGTGAAGCGCGGGTCCACCACCACCAGTCGCGCCTTGCGGTGCGCCTTGGCTTCCGTGACCCACTTGAATCCGCAGGGATGTGCCTCTGCGGCATTGCCACCCATCACCAGGATGACGTCTGCGTTCTTGATGTCGACCCAATGGTTCGTCATCGCGCCGCGGCCAAACGTCGGGGCAAGACCTGCCACCGTCGGGCCGTGTCAGACACGTGCCTGGTTGTCGAACGCGAGCATCCCCAGACTGCGAATCGTCTTGTGGGTCAGGTAACCCACCTCGTTGCTGCCGGCCGAGGCGGCCAGCATGCCGGTGGTCAGCCAGCGGTTGACCTTCTGGCCGTCCGGCGTGGTCTCGACGAAGTTCGCGTCGCGGTCTTCCTTCATCAGCTTCGCGATGCGGTCGAGCGCCGCTTCCCAGGAGATCGGCTCCCACTTGTCGGAGCCGGGCGCGCGGTATTCGGGCTGCGTGAGCCGGCTCGGGCTGTGGATGAAGTCGATCAGGCTCGCGCCCTTCGGGCACAGCGTGCCGCGATTGACCGGGTGGTCGGGGTCGCCTTCGATGTGGATGATGCTCGACTTGGCGTTTTTCGCGCCGTCACCGAGGGAATACATGAGGATCCCGCAGCCCACCGAGCAATACGGGCAGGTGTTGCGGGTTTCGACAGTACGCGCCAGCTTGTATTGGCGGACCTCCGCAAGCGCTTCGGCGGGCGAGAATCCCAACAGGGCGAGACTCGATCCGGCGAGCGTGGAGGCCGTCACCTTCATGAACTGGCGCCGGGACATGTGGAGCATGATGGTCTCGGCTGTGATGTACGGGGAACGATCTTTTTTGTGACGACATTGTCGCGCGACGATTTTACGCTGATTAATCCGCCCCCGGATATCGGACAAATCAACGTTGCGCATTTTGTTTATAGGAAATGAAATTGCCGATGGATAGTGGGGCGGGTCCGGATTTTCACGTCGCGGGGGGACTTCCGGCGCGGAACTGCGCGATGAGAACCCTCAGCCGGCAAGGGATTTCATCGCTCTCGCAAAATCTCGTTGTATTTTTAAATATACAGCGATTCGATATCCGATCCTTCGATCGCGCCGCTCGGGTCGATTCGAAATCTCCGGGCAAGAAAATCATCGGAATGCGAATTGTTCGCATAAAGAATCGAGCTCTCGCTATATCCAAATAAACATATCGATTCGCGCCGGGCGATTCCGTAAATCGATTGGAACGCGAGCAAGCAAGAGCGGCGGGCGCACGTCCAACCGTGCGCCCGCCGAGGGGAGAAATCAGGAAGAAAAGCCGCTCAGCTCGCGTCGCGCGGTTCGGCGAGCTGGAACAGGCAGTCGCCGCGGCGCACCTGCGCGGGCACGCGGCGGCAGACCACCTCGCCGGCGGCCTCGAAGCAATGGACCACCGGCTCGCGCAGCGGCGTGTCGGGGAAGTGGATGCGCGCGGCCGGCTGGCCCTCGCGCACGACATCGCCCAGCTCGACCAGCGGCTCGAACACGCCGTGCTCGTAGGCATAGACGAAGTGCCGGGGCCCGCTGGTGCGCATGAAGCGCGTCACCGCCGGCGGGCCGTCCGGCACCAGCGGCCCGCGCAGCACGCCGAGGAAGCCGAGGAAGTTCAAGAGGCCCTGCCAGCCCTGGCGCAGCAGCGCCGCGTCGGTCATGCCGGCACCGCCCAGCTCGGTCAGGATCGAGATCGCGCCCTGGCGCCGCGCCGCCGACGAGGCATAGCTGGGATTCGGCGCGTTGAGGTAGGCGCGCGGCAGGCCGAAGGCGCTCAGCAGGGCCTTCACGTGCCGCTCCTCCTCGGCGTCGCGCGGCTCCAGCGCGATCAGGTTGCCGCCGTGATAGATCAGCGAACTGCCGCCCGAATGCAGGTCGACCAGGTAATCGGCGCGCGCCAGCAAGGCGTGCTCGATGTAGTCGGCGATGATCTGGGTGGGCGTACCGGCCGGGTCGCCGGGGAAGCTGCGGTTGAGGTTGCCGTCGTCGAGCGGCGAGGTGCGCAGCCCCGCCTCCGCCGCCGGGAAATTCGCCATCGGCAGCACGATCACCTGCCCGCGCACCTGCTCGGCCGGCAGTTCGCGGATCAAGCGCGAACTGAGCACCTGGCCTTCGTATTCGTCGCCGTGATTGCCCGACATCACCAGCACCACCGGCCCCTCGCCGTTGCGGATCGAGGCGATCGGCACCGGCAGCCAGCCATAGGCGGAGCGGTGCACCGAATGCGGCAGGCGCAGGTAGCCCGCATGCTTGCCTTCGGCGTCGAGGTCGATTTCACACTGGATCGGGTTCGGTCGTCGGGGGGATACGTCGGTCATGATCGGGTGGAGAAGCTCGGAAACGATAGTCGCAGCTTACCGGCATTCGCGCCGCTCCGGGGTGCGAGCCGCCCCCGCTCGGGACCGTGCGAGGCCGCCGGCGCGGGCACGGCGCTTGCGGCGGCCCGGGCAAGCTTGCAGCCGGCCTCGCGCCCGCCTTGCGAATCGATGGCGGGATCGGCCTCGCGTGGTGCCCGGCTCGCGCCGGACTCGCGCCCGCCCGCCCAGGCCGGCAACGTCGCCCGACGCTGCCGCCGTCGCCCCCTCGCCCGGACGATCGACTAAACTTTTCGGGACAGAATGCGTCCGACCGCCAAACCATCAACAGAATGCGCGCTCGCCGCGCCCGCGCTCGACACCATGAAGCCCTTGCTCTCGCAACCACCCGAAAAGCTCGTCAAGACCAATGTCAACTGGGCGCTCGACGCGTTCCGGCGCTTCTCCGCCGACCACTGCACCACCATGGCGGCCAGCATCGCCTTCTACTCGGCCTTCTCGCTCGCGCCGATGCTGGTGATGGTGATCGCCGTGGCCGGCTGGTTCTTCGGCGCCGATGCCGCGCGCGGCGAGGTGTTCAACCAGGTCCACAGCCTGATCGGCAACGACGCCGCGGCCGGCGTGCAGACCATCGTCGAGAACGCGCACCGCCGCGACAGCAACGGCGGCGCCGCGGCAGCGATTTCCTTCGTGATGCTGGCGATCGGCGCCTCGGCCACCTTCTCCTCGCTGAACACCGCGCTCGGCATGGTCTGGCCGAGCCAGGAAAAGCGCTGGTCCTCGGTGTTCGGCCTGGTGCGGGTACGGCTGATCTCGTTCGGGCTGGTGCTCGGCGTGGCCTTCCTGCTGATCGTGTCCCTGCTGCTCGACACCGCGATCACCTTCATCGGCCGCTGGCTGTGGGGCGCCACGCCCTTCGTGCTGGTCGGCAACCTGCTGCAATTCACCGCCGGCATCGCGATCCTCGCCTGCGCCTTCGCGGCCCTGCTGAAGTTCCTGCCCGATGCGCACGTCACGCGCCGCGACGCGCTGACCGGCGGCATCGTCTCGGCCGTGCTGTTCTCGGCCGGCAAGAAGCTGTTCGCGCTGTACCTCGCGCACGCGGGCACCGCCAGTGCATTCGGCGCGGCCGGCTCGCTGGCGGTGCTGCTGATGTGGTTGTACTTCTCGGCGGCCGTGCTGCTGCTCGGCGCGGAATTCGCCGCCGCGCGCGGCGACGCGCGACGCGCACGCACGGACGCCGCGCACGAATAGGCAGAATCCCTAAGTCTCCCGGGCCGTGTCGCCACGCGGCCCGCTCCCGCCGCGTAATCGATTCCAATTCCCGCCCAAGACTGGCGCGCCGCTGACATTCCCGCCAGCCTGGCCAATCGGACAGATGAAAAGACGCACGCGCAAACGTTCAACCACCTCGATTCCTGCATCGAAACCCCTGTATTCCTGGCAGGACCCAGCGTGGCCCTCATTTCCCACAACAATCAAGACAGAGCACTCAAAATTTATTTCCGCCCTGGAAATAATTTCATAGGCCATTGATCCAAAAGGAATTTTTGTCGTTGTGACGTTTTGGAGACACTTTATTTTTTTGGGTTTCTTGCAAGATACGCACTGCGCTATTCTCCAATCCGCAACAAATAACGAATCACTTTGCGTGGAGAACACTACCTATGAAAAAACTCGCTCTGTCTACCCTCTCGCTGGCTCTCCTCGGTGCCGCAGGCGCAGCGCACGCTCAATCGAGCGTCACGCTGTACGGCGTGATCGACACGGCGATCACCTACGTGCACGGCAACAACGGCACGGGTAACAACGCCTGGCAGATGAACAGCGGCAACCTGCAAGGCAGCCGTTGGGGCCTGAAGGGCGCGGAAGATCTGGGCGGTGGCCTGAAGGCGATCTTCCAATTGGAAAACGGCTTCAACTCGAATAACGGCACGCTGGGCCAAGGTGGCCGCATGTTCGGTCGCCAGGCCTACGTCGGCCTGCAAAGCGACAAGTACGGCACGCTGACGCTGGGCCGCCAATACGACCCGCTGGTCGACATGGTCCAGGCCGTCACGGCCGACAACTACTTCGGCAGCGTGTTCGCCACGCCGGGCGACGTCGACAACAACGACAACAGCCTGCGCGTCAACAACGCCATCAAGTACACCTCGCCGGTGTTCGCGGGCCTGCAGTTCGAAGGCTTCTACGCACTGGGCGGCGTTGCCGGCTCGAACGGCTCGGGCCAGACCTGGTCGGCCGCACTGGCCTACAACAACGGCCCGATCGGCATTGCAGGCGGCTACTTCTACGCCTCGAACCTGTACGGCGCCGCGCGCGGCACGAACTGGGGCGGCACCTCGGACGCGATCTTCGACGGCCCGATCAACAGCGGCTACACCAACGCGAAGTCGATCGGCATCGGCCAGGTTGCCGGCCAGTACACGTTCGGCCCGTTCACGGCCGGCCTGGGCTACAGCAACGCGCAATACAAGCGTGACGCGTTCTCGTCGTTCGGCCAGACCGAGAAGTTCAACACCGGTCGTGCCTTCGCCACGTACCAGGCTACCCCGGCCCTGCTGCTCGGCCTCGGCTACTCGTACACCAAGGCGAGCGGCGACACGGACGCCAAGTACCACCAGGCTTCGCTGGGCGCGGACTACTCGCTGTCCAAGCGTACCGACGTCTACCTGGTCGGCGCGTACCAGCACGCGAGCGGCACGCAACGCCTCGCCGACGGCTCGACGCAAGCCGCCCAGGCTTCGATCGGTTCGTACGGCATCGCCGGCACGAGCTCGCAGGAACTGGTCGCGCTGGGTCTGCGCCACAAGTTCTAAGCGAAGCTGTCGCCACGGCGATCGACGGTGCCTGCGGGCGCCGCTCGATGCCGAGCGATCGAACCAGCCCGAGGCTTCGCGCCGACGGCTGGTTTTTTTTTGTCCCGCCGTTCCGGCACGGGGCTGTCTGCCCTGGCGGCGGCGAGCGCCGGGCGCCCCGTCTGATCGATCGCCACCGGCACGCTTCGCGCGGCCCGAGCCACTTTTCCCGCGACCTCCACGCCGCGCGCGGATAAAAAAATCCCCGCGCGCTCTTCGCACGCGGGGATCTTTTTGGGCTGCCTCGACGTTCCGGAACGACCCGGGCGTCCTGCAATTCCCTTATGCTGCTGCGTCCTTCAGCTTCTTCAGTGCACGTGCCTTGACGCGCACGCTCGCCGGCTTGGCCGGGAACCAGCGCTCTTCGCCCGTGAACGGATCCTTGCCGAAGCGCTTCTTCTTCGCTGCCACGGCTTGCGCCGAGATCTTCAGCAGACCCGGCAGCGTGAACTCGCCCGCACCCTTCTTGTGGATCGAACCGAGGATCACGTTTTCCAGCGTCGCGAGCACGGCCTTGACCGTCTTCAGCTCGACTTCAGCGCGCTCGGCGATGTGCGTCGCCAGCGATGCCTTGGTGAAGCTGTCCTTGATCGGCGTCGGAGCGGCCGGCACCTTCGCGGCAGCCTTCTTGGCCACTACTTTCTTCGCGGGCGCTGCAGGTTTGGCAGCCACTTTCTTGGCCGGTGCGGCAGCCTTCTTGGCCACCTTTTTTGCGGAAGTCGCCATGTTTCTCCTACCAGGTGTGGTCGTTGGATTCGAAGCACACGACGTGCATGCTTCAAGGCCGGATTCTACAAGCGGCGCGACGCTTCGTGCAGCACTTTTATGCGGAATCCGCGGGTTTTCGGCAGGTTTTGTTGCTCGCCGCTGACTCGCGAGCCCGATGACGGCCCGATCGGCTCGCGAAACCGGAGCGGCGCGGCTCGAATTATGTGCGACGCGCTGCGCCGCGCCGGACCTTCGGCGATGCGAAACATCGCCGCACGACGCGTCGAAAACCCCTTGTTTACCGGCGGCAAACGCCATTCGAGCGGCAACGCAACCATCGACGCGCCAACTGGACAACGGCCCGTGCCAACAAAAAAGCCCCGGCGCGATGCCGGGGCGAACGGAACAACCACCACATGGACGATCGGTGAAGCGGCCCTCGCTCAGGCCACCTGCTGGAGCACCGGCAGGCAGGAGCGCAGATAGGCCTCGAATTCGCGGCGCACCTCGGGATGCTCGAGCGCGAGCTCGACGGTGGCCTTCAGGTAGCCGATCTTGCTGCCGCAATCGAAGCGGGTGCCGAAGTAGCGATAGGCCAGCACCTGCTCCTCGGTCAGCAGCGACTGCACCGCGTCGGTCAGCTGCAGTTCGCCGCCGGCGCCCGGCTTGATGCGGCGCAGGTGATCGAAGATGCTCGGCATGAACACGTAGCGGCCCACCACGCCGAGATTGGACGGCGCGCTCTCGGGCGCCGGCTTCTCGACGATGCCCGACAGCTTGATCACGTCCTCCTCCCATTCGCGGCCCTCGACCACGCCATAGGAGCGGCTGTCCTCGCGCGCGATGGTTTCGACGCCGATCACCGAGCTGTGATAGTGGTTGAACACATCCACCAGCTGGCGCAGCACCGGCTGCTCGCCGTGCAGCAGATCGTCGGCGAGGATCACCGCGAACGGCTCGCCGTGCACCAGCTTCTCGGCGCACAGCACCGCGTGGCCCAGGCCCAGCGCCTCGGGCTGGCGCACGTAGTAGCAGTCGACGTTGGAAGGCTTGATGCCGCGCACCAGTTCGAGCAGCTTGTCCTTGCCGCGTGCCTCGAGCTCGGCCTCGATCTCGTAGGACTTGTCGAAGTGATCCTCGATGGCGCGCTTGCTGCGCCCCGTCACGAAGATCATCTCGGTGATGCCGGCCTTGATGGCCTCCTCGACCGCGTACTGGATCAGCGGCTTGTCGACGACAGGCAGCATCTCCTTCGGGCTGGCCTTGGTGGCCGGCAGGAACCGCGTGCCGAGCCCGGCGACGGGGAACACGGCCTTCTTGACTTTGAGCATGGTGATGAAATCCCGGAGAAAGTGACGGCCGCGCAACGCGCGGCCCGATGAAACGGCATGGCCGGTCACGCCTGGGCGTGCCGGAGCGGCCGGCGGCGCGATGCAGCGCGCCGCCCCGCTTGCGCGGCGCTAGGAGCGGGCCGCGCGGGGCCGGACCAGGCCGGCCGCGAGCGAGGCGCCGCGCGCGCGGCCGGTCATTCGAACTCCTCCGTCATTACCGCGTCGCCACGCTCGAATCCGAAACGGCTGATCGGTTCGTTCTTCAAGGCGTCGCGATAGGCCGACAACACGACCATGACCAGCAGTACCGCGCCGCTTGCGATCCAGTTGATATCCATCTTGAAATCCCTCATCTGTTTCGACCCGAACCCAAACTATCAGAAAAAAATCGGCAAATAATTGGGCGGATTTCGCCACCTGGAACGGCGCGGGCAGCGAAACGTCTTGTTGCAATTTCATGCGGTTTTTTTTCGTTCATCGTTCGATTTCTCACGCCTTAGGATCAGGGTGCGCCAAAGGGCGAACGGCCGTTCGCCCGCCGCGCATCGTTCGCTATTTCAGGCCAAGGAAACCGACGCATGAATGCTCCCAGCGCGCCGACGCTCGCGCGGCCCGCCGCTCCCGACAACAAGGACGCGTTGATCGACGCCCTGCGCGGTTTCGCTGCGCTGCTGGTGGCCTATTTCCATTGCCGGCAGATCGTCTGGATCGGCATGCAGGCCTTCCATCGCGCCCACGGCCACGCGCTCGATCCGAACGCGCTGGCCGCCTACCTGACCTTTCCGTTCGCCTGGGGCTCGGCCGGCGTGCCGATCTTCTTCGTGATCAGCGGCTACTGCATCCACCGCAATATCGCGCTGAAGCTGGCGGCCGCGCCGGGCACCCGGCTCGACGTCGCCAACTTCTGGGCGCGCCGCTTCGCGCGCATCTACCCGGTGCTGCTCGCCGCGCTGCTGCTCACGCTCGCGCTGGACCTGGTGAGCCTGCAGTTCACGCCGGTCAGCCACAAGATCCGCGAGATCGGCTGGCAGGCCTTCCTGGTCAACCTGCTGTCGCTGCAGGGCATCGCCGGGCAGACCTACGGCTCGAACGGCGCGCTCTGGACGCTCTCGCTCGAGGTGCAGTTCTATGCCGTCTACCCGCTCTGGTTCGCGCTGCGCAAGCGGATCGGCATCATGCCGCTGGTGGCCGCGGTCGCCATCGTCAACCTGGCGTCGGCCTGGCTGTTCGAGCGCCACGACATCCAGGTGTTCACCTCCTACTGGCTGTCCTGGACGCTCGGCGCGCTGATCGCCGAGCTGCGCGCGGGCCGCGGCGCGAACCGCCTGCCCTCGCGCGGCTGGTACCTGGCGGGCGCGGCCGGCATCGCGCTCGGCTGCGCGGCCTTCCACTTCGGCCAGTACGGCGCGTTCCAGCTCTGGTCGCTCGGCTTCGCCTGCTACCTGTATGCCGCGATCGCCCGGCCGGCGCCGGCGAACGCGCTGGTGCGCGGGTTCGCCTGGTTCGGCGAATTCAGCTACTCGCTCTACCTGATCCATCTGCCGCTGTTCGTCTGCCTCGGCTCGCTGCTGTACCGCTCGCAACTGCAGACCGCGATCTGGCCGTCGTTCCTGTTCCTCGCCGCGGCGATCCCGCTGGCCTGGCTGTTCTACCGCGCCGTCGAGCGGCCCGCGATGCGCTGGTCGGCCAGCCTCAAGCCCGCGCCGAAGACGGCGCCCGCCACGGCGCCGGCGGCCGCGGCCTGAGCCGACGGCCGGACTCGACGATGCGCCGGCCCCACGACATCCCACGCCGGCCTGCCCAGGCCCCGCGCCCCTGCCGGGCGCGGCCGCGCGGCGATGCGCGCTCGGCACGGCAAGGCACGCCCCGGCTCGGCGCGCATCGCGGGCGGCCCGTCGCCAGCCGCGATCCGTCCGGCACGCGCCGGCGCGAGTCAACCGCCCGCACCTGCCCGGCGTTGTCCCCTGGAAGGATCCCGATCCAGCGAGGAGACACCCGATGCGATTGCCCATGGCGCGCTGCCTGGCCTGGCTGCTCTGTTGCGCGGCCACGGCCGCCCAGGCCCAACCACCGACCGTGCACTTCCCGTCGCTGGACGGTCCGCCGGCGACCTCGCTGAGCGCCTACCTGTTTCCCGCGCCCGGCGAGGGCCGCCACCCGGCCATGGTGTTCCTGCACGGCTGCGGGGGCCTCTACAACCACGCGGGGCGGATCGAATCGCGCGAGCGCGAATGGGCGCGGCGCCTGAACGACGCCGGCATCACGGTACTGATGGTGGACAGCCTGGGGTCACGCGATCACGGCGAGATGTGCGCGCCAGCGCATTTCGTGGCCGCGATCTACCGCGCGCGAGCCTATGACGCCTACGCGGCGCTGCGCTACCTGCAGGCGCTGCCCGAGGTGCGCGCCGACCGGGTCGGCGTGATGGGCTGGTCGCAAGGCGGCGGCACCCTGCTCAACACGATCCGCGCCACCAGCCCGGCGCGGCCCGCGAGCCTGCCCGACGGCGATTTCCGCGCGGCCGTGGCCTTCTATCCGGCCAGTTGCAACACGAAGCGGCAAGGCGGCAGCTGGGCCAGCCCGGTGCCGCTGCTGGCGCTGATCGGCGCGCGGGACGTGTGGACCCCGCTGGCGCCCTGCCAGGCGCTGATGAATTCGCTCGCCGAGGGCACCGAGGTCAGCCTGCAAGCCTACCCGAACGCCTATCACGACTTCGATTGGCCGGACATGCCGGTGCACGAGGTGCCGGCCTTCCGCACCCGCGACGGCGTGGTGCCGATCGAGGGCACCGACCCGGAAGCGCGCGCCGACGCGCAGCAGCGCGTGATGGCCTTCCTGACGGCGCGCCTGCTGGCACCCTGAAGCCCTGAACCCGGCGGCCGGCGCCGGGCAGGCGGGCACGCCGGCGTCAGGCTCGCGCGCTGGGCTCAGCGCTTCTTGCGCGCGACCTCGACCAGGATCCGCTCCACCGCCTCCACATAGCCCGCGGTACCGAAACGGCGCACCGCCGTCTCGAAGCCATTGGCCACCAGCGCCTCGCGCCGCGCGCGATCGTGGCGCAGCGAGCCGAGCGCCGCGGACAACGACGGCGCATCGCCGGGCTCGCAAAGCAGGCCGTTGACACCGTCGTCGATGATCTCGATCACGCCGCCGGCCCGCGCGGCCACCACCGGGCGCCGCGCCAGCATCCCCTCGACGATCACGCGCCCGAACGGCTCGGGCGTGATCGAGGTATGCGCGACCACGTCGACCGCCTTCATCCAGCTGGCGATATCGCGCTGGAAGCCGGCGAAGGTGACGCGCTCGCCCAGCCCGCGCTGCGCCACCAGGTCCTGCAGTTCGGCCGCGTAGTCGTCCTCGCCGAACAACGGCGCGCCGACCAGCACCACGTGCAGGTCGGGATCGCGCATCGCCGCGTCGAGCAGCAGGTGCTGCCCCTTCCAGCGCGCCAGGCGGCTGAACGAGCCGACGATCCAGGCCCGTTCCGGCAAGCCGAGCCGCGCGCGCAGGACCGCCTGCGGCAGCGCGTCGAGCGCCACGAAGGGCGCCGCGTCGATGCCGTTGAACACCACGTCGACCGATTCCTGCTCGCCGCCCGTGAGGGCCAGGTAGGCCTGCGCGGACGCATTCGAATTGGCGATCACGCGCGTGAGCCCGAGGCGCGCGCAGCGGCGGATCGCGAACAACTGCTTGGCGCCGAAATGCTCGCGGCTGACGATGTCGCGCAGGTGCCAGACCACCGGCTTGCGCGCGATGCGCCCGGCCAGCGCGCCGACCACCATGGCGCGCTGCGTATTGGCATAGATCACGTCGACCTCGCGCGCGCGGCGCACCACCTCGCGCACCAGCGAGAGCAGGCCGCCCACCGCGCGCAGCGAGGCGCCGCCCTGCTTGCGCACGCCGTCGAGCCCGCGCGACTTCAGCACCTCGACCTCGACGCCGGCCTCGGCCAGCGCGGCCTGGAACGGGCCGTCGTCGAACAGCAGCACGCTGGCGCTGCCGCGCCAGTGCGTGACGAATTCGAGCAGGGACAGCTCGGCGCCGCCGAGCACGCCGCTCTGGTCCAGCACCAGCGCGCGCACCTGGCTGGCCGCCGCGGTGCCCGCCTCGCGGGCACCGGCCCGCGCGCGGGCCTGGGCATCGGGCAGCAGGCTCTCGATCTGCTCGACCAGACGGCGCCGGAAATGCTGGGTCGCGAAACGTTCGGCATTGGCGCGGCAGACCTCGGGCCGGAACCGCGCGGGATCGGCCTCGAAGGCATCCACCGCGGCCACGATCGCCGGCACGCTCTGCTCCTCGAAGAACAAGCCGGTGGGCGTCGCATCGACGGCGCCGTCGCGCACCGTCTCGAGCGCGCCGCCCTTGCCATAGGCGATCACCGGCGTGCCGCAGGCCTGCGCCTCGACCACCGAGATGCCGAAATCCTCCTCGGCCGCGAACACGAAGGCCTTGGCGCGCCGCATGTGGTCCTGCAGCACCGGGAACGGCTGGTAGCCCAGCACCTCGACGTTCGGGCCGGCCTTGGCGCGCACCTTGGCCATGTCGGGGCCGTCGCCGATCACCACCAGGCGGCGCCCCGGCATGCGCGAGAAGGCCTCGGCGATCAGGTCGATCTTCTTGTACGGCACCATCCGCGAGGCCGTCACGTAGAAGTCCTCCTTGTCGGTCGACAGCGCGAAACCGTCGACGTCGACCGGCGGGAACACCACCGCCGCGTCGCGCTGGTAGACCTTGCGGATGCGCCGCGCGATGAAGGCCGAATTGGCGATGAAGCCGTCGACCGAGTTCGAGGTGCGGATGTCCCAGTTGCGGATGTAGTGCAGGATCAGCCGCGCCATCATCGACTTCGGGCCGCGCGTGAGCTGCGACTGCTCCAGGTACTGGTGCTGCAGGTCCCAGGCATAGCGGATCGGCGAATGCACGTAGCTGACGTGGATCTGGTCCGGCCCGGTCAGCACGCCCTTGGCCACCGCGTGGCTGCTGGAGATCACCAGGTCGTAGGCGGATACATCGAGCTGCTCGATCGCCAGCGGCATCAGCGGCAGGTAGCTGCGGTACTTGGTGCGCGCGAACGGCAGCTTCTGGATGAAGGAGGTGGTGACGGGCCGGCCGTGCAGGAAGCCGCGGTCGTCGAGGAAGTCGACCAGGCTGAACAGGTCCGCGTCGGGGAAGCAGGCGATGATCTGCTCCAGCACGCGCTCGGCGCCGGCATAGGTGACCAGCCAGTCGTGGATGATGGCCACGCGCAGCGGCCGGCCCGCTGGCTTGCCGAGCTGCCTGCCGGCGGCGGCCGCGGCCGGCTGGAGCTGGCGCGCGAAGGAAGCCGCCGAGCGTTCTACGAGTTCGCCTTTCATACGCTTTTCCCGGGAATCAGTCGCCCGATCGCACCGCGCGCGAGCGCGCGCAGGCCGGGCGTCGTCAAGAGCGACCACGCCATGTTCAGCGCGGCCACGAGTGCGCAGAGCGCGATGGCTTCCAGCAGCGTCGGGCCGGTCCAGGCCAGCGCCAGGCTGGCGAGCAGGAAGGCCAGGTGGGCCGCCATGTCGAGCAGGATCGGGCGGCGCCGCACCGAGGACAGCATCAGCAGCACGCCGTAGTCGACCAGCGCGCGCGCGGCCACCACCACCGCCGCGCCGATCAGGCCGAAGTGCGCGACGCCGAACCAGAGCGCCGCCACGAAGAACGGCAGCTGGATCACGCCGGCCAGCCCGGCGCGCGCCGGATTGACCTGCGACTGGATCAGGATCCGCACCACGCTGGCCTGGCCGACCAGCCAGATGCCGATTACCAGCACCCGGCCCACCGGCGCGGACTGCAGCGCCAGCTCGGGCCCCACCCACAGGTCGAGGAAGGGCTGCAGCGCGAAGATCGCCACGATCATGATCGGCGTGAACACGCCGTTGAGGAATTCCAGCGACTGGCGCACCAGCTTGTCGGCATGGTCGCGATCGATTGCCGACAGGCGCGGGAACAGCGTGCGCACCACCGCGTTGGGCAGCATGTTCAGGCGCGTGACGAGGTTCTGCGGCACCGTGTAGTAGGTCACGTAGCGCGCGCCGAGATGGGCGCCGAGCAGCACCCGGTCGAGCGAATCGGCCACCATGCTGGCGGTGCTGGCGATCAGCATCCAGCCGCCGAAGGTGAACAGTTCCTTCGCGGTCTGCCAGCGCGGCGGCGCCACGCGCCGGATGTTCAGCACGCGCAGGCTGGCGCGGCCCAGCAGCAGCGCCGCCACGAGGCGCGCCAGCACCGCGGCGGCCAGCACCGACTGCAGGTTCGGCGCGATCAGCCAGGCCGCGCCGAGCGGCAGCAACTGGAAAAGGAAGGTGCCGAAGGTCTGGTTGGCATTGTAGATGCCGAAGCGCTCGGCGCCGTTGATCGCGCCCGAGAACACCCAGGACACGTTGGCGATCGGGATCGCGCAGGCCAGCCACGGCAGCGCCTGGTAGACCTCGTGCTGCAGCGCCGGCGACACCTTGGTGAAGTAGGCCGTGTAGATGAAGGCGCCGAAATAGATCAGCAGGCCGCCCACGATGCCGGTGCCGAGATTGAGCCAGCAGGCGCTCCAGAACACGCGCTCGCATTGCTCGGGGTCGCCGCTGGCGAGCGCCTTGGAGATCTGGTTCTGGGCAGCCATGCTCATGCCCAGGTCGAGGATCCCGAAATAGCCGATCAGCGTCCACACCAGGCTCACCACGCCGTAGCGATCGACGCCGAGCGCGTGGATGTAGGCCGGCACCGTCACCAGCGACACGAAGGTCGGCAGGATCAGCCCGACGAAGTTCACCGCGACGTTCCTCAGCATGCGCTTATCCATGCCGCCGCCCCGGCAGGTCCCGCCCGTTCCGCTCGACTTGCTCGATCGCCATCATTGCCTCGTGTGCCTCCCTCATCGCGGCGTCCACCGATACATCATCACCTTGCCGCGCGCGTCTTCCTCCACGAAGACCAGGTACTCGCCGTTGTCGCGGCGATGCGCGCTGATCCCGAACGGCACGTCGACCCAGCCCGAGGCGCGCCCCACTTCCGGCCCCGGCTTGATCACGCCGAGCTCGCGGCCGGTGTCCTTGTCGTAGACGTGCACGATGCCGACCGGCTCGACGCCGAACAGGTAGCGGCCTTCCACGGTCAGGCCGATCAGGTTCAGGATCGGCTTGGCATCGGGCGCCCAGGGCAGCTCGACCTGGTAGCGCTTGACGGGCGTGCCGCTCGACCACTTGTCGTAGCGCACCAGCACGCGCCCCACCTCCTTGTTGATGCCGGGCTTGGGCTGCGCATCGGCGGTGTAGCCGGTCACGTAGAGCGTGTCGCCGGCCGGGTCGTAGATCGCGCGGCGCAGCTCGGTGAAGGGCTCGGGCACCGGGTAGGCGGTGAGCTTGTCGTAGGAGTAGATCGGGTTGCCGACCTTGTCGAGGCCGCCGTAGCGGAAGCGGAAGATGCCGCGCTTGTCGCTGGCGCGCCAGATGTCGCCGTTGGTATCGACCCACCAGCCCCAGCCGCCGGGCTTGGCTTTTCCGCTGGTGTTCAGCGTGAATTCGCCGTCCTCGAAATGGCCGTTGCCGTTCAGGTCGCGCCAGATCCAGTCGCCGCCCGGCGGCCGGTTCGGGATCTTGTCGACGCCGCGCGCGCGGCCCGCGAACAAGCCCGAGGGAATCGCCGTCTCGCCGTCGCGCTTTGCGTCGAAGCGGTAGATCTTCAGGTGATCGGCGTACATGTCGGTCAGGTACAGGAAGGTGTGACCGTCCAGGCGTCGCGCGGTCGGCAGGCCCGGCCACTGGTCGGTGTTGAAGACCGGATCGTCGGGATACTTGAAGCGGTTCGACAGGAAACCCGCGTATTTCCATTCGTGCCCGGCCGGCTTCGAGAAATCGAGCTCGAAGCGCTTGTTGCCGGTATAGACGCTGTTCGGGCGCGCCGGATCGATGCTCGCGCCGTCGACGAACAGCAGGCCGTCAACCTGCCAGCGCAGCTTGCCGCCGCCGTCGTAGCTGGCCAGCGTGGCGCCGAGCCCGGCGCCGATGGTTCCCTGCTTCGGGCCGATGCCGTTCATCGACACATAGATGTTGCCGTCGCGATCGGCGCCGACGCCGGTCAGGCCGTTGAAGCGGCCCGGGCCGGGACGGCCCGCCACGCCGGAGAAGATCCCGCCGCGCTCGCCCAGCGGCGTGGCCGGCACGTATTTGTCGCCCTGCTTCGCGTAGATCAGGATCTGCTGGCGCGGGCCGTTGTCGGCCACCAGCACGCGCGATTTCGCGTCGACGGCCACGTCCACCGCCTCGCTGTCGGCCGGCAGGGCCGGTGCGTCGTCGATCGGGCGGCCGTCGGCGCGCACGTGCAGCAGCTTCGCCGGGCCTGTCAGCGTCTTGGAGAGCAGCCACAGCGTGCCGTCGGCGGCCAGCGCGATGCGGCCCGGCTCGGGGGCGCTGAACGAGGACAGCTTGTCCATCGTCTCGGCGTCGTAGACATCCACGCTGTCGTGATTCGGATCGGTGGCGTAGAGCCGCTTCATCGAGGCCGCCAGGCCGCCCACTTCGTCGCGCGTGCCGGTCGGCACGTCGTTGACCTTCAGGAAACTGGCCGCCATCTTCGCGCGCGAGTCGCCCGCGGTGGCCGCGCGGAACGGCGCGGGCTGGCGCATGTCGCCGATCGCTCGACGCGAGATGCCCCACCACTGGCGTCCCTTCTCCGGCCAGATGCCGGGGCTCACCAGCCGCCCCTTCTCGTTGCCCACGCCGATCGCGACATAGGCATAGCGATCGTTGACGGCGATCGCGCTGCCGCCGGCATTGCCCCAGCCGTGCGTGCCGCCCGCGAAGCCGAGCATCTTGCCGTCCTGGTAGACGCTGGCCTCGGCGCCGCTCTCGTCCCAGGGCGCGTTCGTATAGACCTTGCCTTGCGGCGTCACGGCGATCGCGCGGATATCGATCTGCGTCCAGCTGCCGTCGCCGTAACCATAGGTATTGCCGATCCACGAGGTGGTGGCATCGAGCACGGTTTCGGCCGGCGCGCGGCCCGGCAGGCAGACGAAGGAAATCAGGACGGCGAGGACGATCAGTAGCGGACGTCGCAATGCGGCTCTCCGGAATGGGCTGGCGGGCCGTGATGAACGGCGCTTCCGTGCCCGCGGGGAGGGGGTGGCGCGAATCAGGTGAATGCCCGGCGCGGCACCTGCCGAGCACCGCCATGCACCTCGATGCGGCACCGCGTCAGGCCTGCCCGCAGGTACGGTGCGACGCAGGTTACAAGCGAAAATAATCACAAGAAAATCCGAATAATTTCCGCGGCGCCGTAAATGTTTCAATCTCTCATTGACCGCGGCGGGATTCGGTATTTACGAGTCGAGTTCGATGCGGCGCGGCAAGATCGACCGGGCATTCATGCATCGCGTCGTAACATGTACCGGGCACGCAGCACGCTGTACCGGGGATCGGAAGGCGCGCCGCTGTTTTATTCAGCAGTACCGGATGATGCAGGGATCCATTCCACAAAAAAATCGTTCAGCCATCCGCAATGGCTCGATGGATTTTTTGCCGATTTCTTTTCCCTAGAATTCGGCTCGAATCGACCCGCAAACTTTTACCGACGAAAAGCTTGCGCGTTTCGGCGCTCCGGCCACGGCACATGGAGAGCCGGCGCAGGCGCCGTCGGGCTCGCCCTTCCGGACACGATGACGATCGACACCCCCGCTTCCGCGCCCTCGCCCCATTCCGGCCGTATCGTCCAGCTCGACGGCCTGCGCGCCATCGCCGTGATGGCCGTGTTCCTGCAGCATGCGCTCAAGGCACCGCTCTGGATGGGCGTGGACCTGTTCTTCGTGCTGAGCGGCCTGCTGATCACCGGCATCCTGCTCGACCGCAAGGCGCGCGGGCTGCCCCTGTTCCGCCATTTCTACGTGCGCCGCGCGCGCCGCATCCTGCCGCCCTACGCGCTGCTGCTGGTGGTCTCCACCCTGTTGTTCGGCGCCGGCTGGCTCGCGCACTGGCCCTGGTACGCGTTCTTCTCGACCAATATCGGCTTGTCGCTGGGCAGCATCGGCCACGAGAGCCTCAACGTGCTGTGGTCGCTGGCCGTGGAGGAGCAGTTCTACATCTTCTGGCCCTTCGTGGTGCTGCTGTGCCCCGAGCGGGCGCTGGCCTGGGTGGCCGCCGCCCTGGTGGTCGCGGCGCCGCTGCTGCGAGCGATCGCCACGCCCTGGTTCGATTCGTTCTGGCCGATCTACTACCTCACACCGTTCCGCATGGACCTGCTGGCGGCCGGCGCGCTGCTGGCCGTGCTGCTGCGCCGCGACCGCCGCGCGCTCGAGCCCTATACCGGCCTGGCGGTGGCCGGCGCCTGCATCGCGCTGGCGCTGCTGGCCTGGCTGCATCTGTCCAACCCGCGTTTTCGCGCCGCCAATACGCCGCTCTCGAATGCCGCCCTCTACAGCATCTCGCTGCTGCTCTGCACCTCGATCGTGGTGATCGCGCTGCGCGGCCGCGGCCTGGTGCAGCGCGTGCTGACGCATCCGGTGCTGATCTATGTGGGCACCATCAGCTACACGGTCTACCTGGTCCACCTCAGCGTGCTCTATGCGCTCTGGCCCTGGCACCTGAACCGCTACCTGACGGCCGTGCTCGCGCTCGCGATCACGCTCGCCTACGCCAGCTTCACCTGGTTCGCGTTCGAACGGCGGCTCACGCGCGGTCCCACGCGGCCGGTGATCGTCGCGACGCCGCGCCCGACCGCCTGACTCCCTTCACTCGTTCATTCCGGAAACATTCATGAGCCAAGCACGTACCGCCATCGTCACGGGTATCACCGGCCAGGACGGCGCCTATCTGACGAAACTGCTGCTCGACAAGGGCTATCGCGTGACCGGCACCTATCGGCGCACCAGTTCCACCAACTTCTGGCGCATCGCCGAACTCGGGGTCGAACAGCACCCGAACCTGAGCCTGGCCGAGCACGACCTGACCGATCTCGGCTCGACCCTGCGCCTGCTCGAACGCACGCGTCCGGACGAGCTGTACAACCTGGCCGCGCAGAGCTTCGTCGGCGTATCTTTCGACCAGCCGATCACCACCGCCGAGGTCACCGGCATCGGCGCGCTGAACCTGCTCGAGGCGATCCGCATCGTCAGCCCGAAGACGCGCTTCTACCAGGCTTCGACCTCGGAGATGTTCGGCAAGGTGCAGGCGATCCCGCAAGTCGAGTCGACGCCCTTCTATCCGCGCAGCCCCTATGGCGTGGCCAAGCTCTACGCGCACTGGATGACGGTCAACTACCGAGAGTCCTATGGCCTGTTCGGCTCCAGCGGCATCCTGTTCAACCACGAATCGCCGCTGCGCGGCCGGGAGTTCGTCACGCGCAAGATCACCGACACGGTCGCCAAGATCAAGCTCGGCAAGGCGCCGCGTCTCGAACTCGGCAATCTCGACGCGAAACGCGACTGGGGCTTCGCCCAGGAATACGTGGAAGGCATGTGGCGCATGCTGCAGGCCGACGAGCCCGATACCTTCGTGCTGGCCACCAATCGCACCGAGACGGTTCGCGACTTCGTGCGGATGGCCTTCGCCGCGGCCGGCTACCAGCTCGAATGGACCGGCAAGGACGAGCAGGAACGCGGGCTCGACGCCGCCACCGGCAAGGTGCTGGTGCAGATCAATCCGCGCTTCTACCGGCCGGCCGAGGTGGACCTGCTGATCGGCTGCGCCGACAAGGCGCAGGAGAAGCTGGGCTGGCAGCCGCGAACGACGCTCGAGCAGTTGTGCCATATGATGGTGGAGGCCGACATCACGCGTAACCAACACCATGACACCTTCTGATTCACCGGGCCGCCGCCGCGCGCTCGTCACCGGCCTGGCCGGCTTCACCGGCCGCTACGTGGCCGAGGCGCTGGAGGCGGCCGGCTACGAGGTCTGGGGCACGGTCTCGCCCGCGGCCGCGCCGCCGGCCGATCCCGCGCTGGCGGATGCCAGGCTGCTGCAGGCCGACCTGCTCGATCCCGCCGCGCTGCGCGAGGCGGTGGCCGAGGCGCGGCCCGACGCTGTGATCCATCTCGCCGCGCTGGCGCACGTGGCCGACAGCGACCCGAGCGATCTTTACCTGGTCAACGTGGTCGGCACGCGCAACCTGCTGGCCGCGCTCGATACGCTCGATGCCAGGCCGCGCTGCGTGCTGCTGGCGAGCAGCGCGAACATCTACGGCAACGCGCGCGTCGAATCGATCGACGAGAGCGTGCCGCCCGAGCCCGCCAACGACTACGCCGTCAGCAAGCTGGCGATGGAGTACGCGGCGCGGCTGTGGTCGGAACGCCTGCCGATCGTGATCGCGCGGCCCTTCAACTACACCGGCGTGGGCCAGCGCGAGAACTTCCTGTTGCCCAAGCTGGTGGCCCATTACGCGAGCCATGCGCCGCGTATCTCGCTCGGCAATCTCGACGTCAGCCGCGATTTCTCCGACGTGCGCGACGTGGCCGCCGCCTATGTGCGGCTGGTCGAGGCCGCGCCGATCGGCGAGACCTTCAATGTCTGCTCGGAACGCGCCTGTTCGCTCAAGGAAGTGCTGGCGATGCTGGCGCGCATCGCCGGCTACGTGATCGACGTGACGGTGGATCCGCGCTTCGTGCGCGGCAACGAGGTGAAGATCCTGAAGGGTTCGCGCGCGAAGCTGCGCGAGCGCATCGGCGAGCTGCCGGTCACGCCGCTGGAGGAGACGCTGCGCTGGATGATGGAAGCGGCGCGCGCCGCCGAGGGCGCGGCCTCGGCCTGACCCGCGGCCAGACGAGGCGACGAGAAACGGGGCCGGGTTTACGCACCGGCCCCGCTCGATTCGATCACGCCCGGTTCGTTCAGCTATCCAGCCCGCGCGCCAGGTCGCGGCGCAGGTCCTCGGCGCTCTCCAGCCCGACCGCGAGCCGGATCAGGCCTTCGGAAATCCCCGCCGCCGCGCGCGCCTCGGGCGTGATGCGCGAGTGCGTGGTGGTGGCCGGGTGGGTGATGGTGGTGCGCGTATCGCCCAGGTTGGCCGTGATCGACGCCACGCGGGTATTGTCGATCACGCGCCAGGCATTGGCGCGCTGCGCCTCGGGCGTGTCCCCCTTGAGCTCGAACGAGACCACCGCCCCGCCCGCCTTCTGTTGGCGCTTGGCGATCTCGTACTGCGGATGCGACGCCAGCCCGGGGTAGAGCACGCGCTTGACGGCCGGATGCTGCTCCAGCCAGCGCGCGATCTCCAGCGCGTTCGCCGATTGCCGCTCGACGCGCAACGACAGCGTTTCCATGCCCTTGAGCAGCACCCAGGCGTTGAAGGCCGACAGGGTCGGCCCGGCGCTGCGCACGAACGGGAATACCTTGCCCGTGATGAATTCCTTCGAGCCCACCAGCGCGCCGCCCAGCACGCGGCCCTGGCCGTCGAGGAACTTGGTGGCCGAGTGCATCACCACGTCGGCGCCGAGCTTGAGCGGCTGCTGCAGCGCCGGGCTGCAGAAACAGTTGTCGACCACGAACAGCGCCTTCGCCTCCTTGGCGACGGTCGCGATCGCGGCGATATCGGCCAGCTCGGTGAGCGGGTTCGAGGGCGTCTCCAGGAAGAACATCTTGGTCTCGGGGCGCACCGCCTCGCGCCAGGCATTCAGGTCGGTCGGATCGACGAAGGTGGTCGTGATGCCGAACTTGCTGAAGATCTGCGAGAACATGCCCAGCGTCGAGCCGAACAGGCTGCGCGAGCTGACCAGGTGGTCGCCCGCCTGCAGCGCCGACATCACCACCGACATGATCGCCGCCATCCCCGAAGCCGTCGCGATGCAGGCCTCGCCGCCCTCCAGCGCCGCCAGGCGATCCTGAAACATCGTCACGGTGGGGTTGGTGAAGCGCGAATACGTGTAGTTGTCCTCGGAGTTCGCGAAACGCGTGGCGGCGTCCTGGGCGCTCGTGAAGCAGAAGCTGGAGGTCAGGAACAGCGCTTCCGAGTGTTCGTTGTATTCGCTGCGCAGCGTGCCCGCGCGCACCGCGAGGGTTTCGAGGCTGAGAGAGTCGTCCATGTCTGGTTTATCCGGGTTCCTGCGCGCCGCGTCAGGGGCGCGCCACTGAAGGCCGCAAGGCCAACGAAAAAGCCCGCGACGCGTCGGCATCAGCGGGCTTCAGTGCGGTACCACAGCCTGGACTCCAGCCGGCGGTGCCGGCCTTCGCTTTAGCTGTTTCGGGGCGATTGCCCCGCGTCCGCAAGCTGAATCAAATCGACGCAAGGCGCATCGTAACACGCGAGCGCGACACGATGCGCGGCGGCGCTCATTCGACCGACAGCTGCAGGTTCATCTGCGAGCGCGAGGACTCGCCGTTCTGGTCCCGGTCGAGCTGCGAGGCGGGCGCCAGGCGCGCGCGCTCCAGCGAATCGAGGTACTCGGCGCTGACGTTGCCGGTGATGTAGTTGCCGTCGAAGCAGGACGCCTCGAAGTTGTGGATCTCCGGGTTGATGTCGCGCACCGCGCGGCGCAGGTCGTCAACGTCCTGGTAGATCAGGTAGTCGGCGCCGATGATCTTGGCGACCTCTTCGTCAGAGCGGCCGTGCGCGACCAGTTCGTTGCGCGTCGGCATGTCGATCCCGTAGACGTTCGGGAACTTCACCGGCGGCGCGGCCGAGGCGAAGATCACCGACTTCGCGCCGGCATCGCGCGCCATCTGGACGATCTCGTGCGAGGTGGTGCCGCGCACGATGGAGTCGTCGACGATCAGCACGTTCTTGTCCTTGAACTCGATGCTCATGGCATTGAGCTTCTGGCGCACCGACTTCTTGCGCACCGCCTGGCCCGGCATGATGAAGGTGCGGCCGACGTAGCGGTTCTTGAAGAAGCCCTCGCGATACTCCACGCCGAGCTTGTTGGCCACCTGCATGGCGGCCGGGCGCGAGGAATCGGGAATCGGCATCACCACGTCGATCTTGACGTCCTTCAGCTCGCGCTTGATCTTCTCGGCGAGGTAGTCGCCCATGCGCAGGCGCACGTTGTAGACCGGCACGCCGTCGAGGCAGGAATCGGGACGCGCGAGATAGACCCACTCGAACATGCAGGGGTTCAGGCTCGGGTTCTCGGCGCACTGCTGGCTGTGGAAGCTGCCGTCCTGGCCGATGAAGATCGCCTCGCCCGGCGCCACGTCGCGCACGAACTCGAAGCCGATGCCTTCCACCGCCACCGACTCGGAAGCCAGCATCCATTCGACGCCCTGCTCGGTTTCCTGCTTGCCGATGCACAGCGGGCGGATGCCGAACGGGTCGCGGAAGGCAACCATGCCGTAGCCGGCGATCTGCGAGACGATCGCGTACGAACCCTGGGCGCGGCGATGCACGCCGGAGACGGCCTTGAACACCGCGGACGGGTCGAGCTCGAGGCCGGTGGTGGCGAGCTGCAGCTCGTGCGCGAACACGTTGAGCAGCACTTCGCTGTCGGAGTTGGTGTTGATGTGGCGGCGGTCGATCCGGAACATCTCGTCCTTGAGCTGTTCCATGTTCGTCAGGTTGCCGTTGTGCGCGAGCACGATGCCGAACGGCGCGTTGACGTAGAACGGCTGCGCCTCGGCCTCGCTCGAGGCCGAACCGGCCGTCGGGTAGCGCACCTGGCCGATGCCCGCGGTACCCGGCAGGCTGCGCATGTTGCGGGTGCGGAACACGTCGCGCACCATGCCGTTGGCCTTGTACATGTGGAAGTTGCTGCCGTCCGCGGTCACGATGCCGGCTGCGTCCTGGCCGCGATGCTGCAGCAGCAGCAGGCTGTCATAGATGAGCTGGTTGACCGGGGAGTGAGAGATAAAACCTACGATGCCGCACATGGCATGGTCCTTCAAGGATACAAAAACGGTTTCGGCCGCTGCGCAATCAGATGTGGATATACGCAGCCAGCCCGTCGGGCAGGAACGGCTTCAGATCGCGCACGCCCTGCTCGGCGAAGGGACGCAACAGCCCGTTGCGCCAGAAATCCTGTTTCGGCAGTTCGGTCAGCCCGGCCGCGGCCACCAGCAGCAAGACCAGCAGCACGCCGCGCAGCAGCCCGAACAGCAGCCCCAGCGAGCGGTCCACGCCGCCCAGGCCGGTGGCCTGCGCCAGGCGCGACAGCAGCGCATTGGCCACGCCGGCGACCAGCACCACGCCGATCACGATCGCCCCGAAGGCGATCACCCACTGGGTCAGCGCCCCGCCCGGCCAGGTGGACGGAATATACGGCAGCACGACGCCGACATAACGGCAGGCCACGAAAAACGCCACCAGCCAGCCGATCAGCCCGAAGATCTCGGAGACGAAGCCGCGCCACGCGCCGCGCAAGGCCGACAGACCGATCACCGCCAGCACGGCGTAGTCGAACGCAGTCAGCATCGGCGCTTACTGGGTCAGGCCCGCGTCGCGCACCTTCGCGATCGCGGCCGATGCCGCCGCGCGGTCGGCGAACGGGCCCGCACGCAGCAGTGTAGTCGCGCTGCCGTTGGCCTGCTTGCGATGTTCGACATATGCGGGCACCCCCGCCGCTTTCAACTTGTCCGCCCAGCCGCGCGCGGTGGCCTCGTCCGGGAACGAGCCGAGCTGCACCGCGAAGCGCGCGCCGGCGGGCTGCGAGGGCGAGGCGCCGTTCGCGGCGGCCGCGCGCGCGGGCGGCTGCGCCGCCGCAGCGGCAGGCTTGGGCGCGGGCGCGGCGGGCTTGGCCGCGGCCTGCTGCGAGGCTTGCTGGGCAGCCTGTTGCTGAGCCGGCCTGGGCGGTGCCACGTCGGCCTTGCTGTCGGAGGAATCGGGGGAAGTGGCGGATTGCGCCGTCTGCGTGTCGTCGGCCGCGCCCGAGGCAGGCGGCTCGTCGTGCGCGACGCCGGCCTGCGTGTCGACCGGATCCTCGTCGCGCGAGGGGACCGCGTGGGCAGGCTTGTTCGGGATGTCGATCGCGATGTCGTCGGTGACCGGCTTCGGATGCGAATCGAGGATCATCGGCAGCACGATCACCGCGGCGATCACCAACGCGATCGCGCCGACCAGGCGCCGGCGCGCGCGTTGTTTCTCGGGGAGGGTCGGGTCGAGCATCATCGCGTCCGAGGGCCTCTCGGCGCGGCGCGTGGTGCGCCGCTCGACTCGCTCGCTGCGTACGGCCCGGGAGCCGGATTTCGACCCGCGCCGGGACGGCGCGTCGTCTTTCTTCTTGCCGAACGAGAAGATTCCCATGTATGGCTGGTCCGAACTACCCGTCAGTGTTGCTGCGATTTACGGTAGGCCATCACGCCGGCCACCGTATAAAAGCTACCAAAGACCACGATTCTATCATTCTCCGAGGCCCGTTTCAGGGCATCTCGAAAAGCGTCCGCAGGTGTGGCGTGATGCGTGACGCTGCTGTCGGGGCCGTCCTCGACGCCTGCCTCGCGCAGCGCCGTCTCGAGCGTCTCGGCCGACGCGGCGCGCGGCAGCGGCAGGTCGGTCACGCACCAGTGATCGATCTCGCCCTTCAACTGCTTGAGCACGCCGGCGATGTCCTTGTCGCGCATCGCGCCGAACACCGCGTAAGTGTACGGAAAGAAACCCATGTTGCCGAGGTTTTGCGCGAGAACGGCCGCCGCGTGCGGATTATGCGCAACATCGAGGACGATCGCGGGCTTGCCGGGCAGCACCTGGAAGCGCCCCGCCAGCTCGACGTTGGCCAGGCCCAGGCGGATGTCCTGGGCCGACACCGGCAGGCGCGAGCGCAGCGCCTCCAGCGCGGCCAGCGCCGCCGAGGCATTGATCAGCTGGTTGGCGCCGCGCAGCGCCGGGTAGGCCAGCGCCGGGTAGCGCTTGTCGCGGCCCAGGTAGCTCCACTGCTGGCGCTCGTTGCCCGGCTGCGCCTCGTAGCGGAAGTCGCGACCGACCAGCCACAGGTCGGCGCCGATCGACTCGGCATGGTCGATCAGGGTTTGCGGCGGCGAGGGATCGCCGCAGATCGCCGGCATAGCCGGGCGGAAGATGCCGGCCTTCTCGAAGCCGATCTTCTCGCGCGTGTCGCCCAGGTATTCGGTGTGGTCGATGTCGATGCTGGTGACGATCGCGCAGTCGGCGTCGATGATGTTCATCGCGTCGAGCCGGCCGCCCAGGCCGACTTCGAGGATCACCGCGTCGAGCCCGCTGTCGGCGAACAGGCGCAGGATCGCCAGCGTGGTGAACTCGAAATAGGTCAGCGTGACCGGCTGCGCCAGGCTCAGGCGCGCCGCCTCGACCGCCTCGAAATGCGGCAGCAGCAGTTCGTCGGCCACGTTCTCGCCGCCCAGGCGCGCGCGCTCGTTGAAGGCGATCAGGTGCGGCGAGGTATGGCAGCCGACGCGATAACCGGCCTTCAGCAGGATGGTTTCGAGGAACGCGCAGGTCGAGCCCTTGCCGTTGGTGCCGCCGACCGTGATCACCGGACACGAGAAGCTCAGCCCGAGCGCCTCCTTGACCTGGGTGATGCGGGCCAGGCCCATGTCGATACCGACCGGATGCGCGGTTTCGAGGTGCGAGAGCCAGGCCTCGAGAGTAGGAAATGTGCTCATCTGTACCACTGCGAATCTGCAGGAACGCTGAAAAACGAAAAACGCGCCGCCCGGCCGGGCCGGACGACGCGTCGGCATGGGCCGCGCGGCGCGCGTGACTTCAGGCGAGCGCGTCGGCCGGCTGGCGCTGCAGCAGCGCGAGCAGTTGGGCGATCTCGTCGCGCATCTTGCGACGGTCGACGATCATGTCGATCGCGCCCGACTTCAGCAGGAATTCCGAGCGCTGGAAGCCTTCCGGCAACTTCTCGCGCACCGTCTGCTCGATCACGCGCGGGCCGGCGAAGCCGATCAGCGCCTTCGGCTCGGCGATCACCACGTCGCCGAGGAAGGCGAAGCTGGCCGACACGCCGCCCATGGTCGGATCGGTCAGCACCGAGATGAACGGCAGCTTGGCTTCCGCGAGCTTGGTCAGCATCGCGGTGGTCTTGGCCATCTGCATCAGCGACAGCAGGCTTTCCTGCATCCGCGCGCCGCCCGAGGCCGTCACGCAGATGAAGGGCACGTGCTGCTCGAGCGCGTTCTGCGCGCCGCGCGCGAAGCGCTCGCCGACCACCGAGCCCATCGAGCCGCCCATGAACGAGAACTCGAAGCAGGCCGCCACCACCGGCAGCGTGCGGATCGCGCCGCCCATCACCACCATCGCGTCGGTTTCGCCGGTTTCGTCCATCGCTTCCTTGAGGCGATCCGGGTACTTGCGGCTGTCCTTGAACTTCAGCGTGTCGACCGGCACGATTTCCTGGCCGATCTCGTAGCGGCCTTCCGGATCGAGCAGCGCGTCCAGGCGCTCGCGCGCGCCGATGCGCATGTGGTGATCGCATTTCGGGCACACGTGCAGGTTCGCCTCGACGTCGGAGCGGTACAGCACGGCCTCGCAAGACGGGCACTTGACCCACAGCCCCTCGGGGATGCCCTTGCGGCTCTTCGGGTCGGTCTGCTTGATCTTCGGCGGCAACAGCTTGTCGAGCCAGCTCATCGTATGGTTTCCCTCATCAGAGCGGGCCGGATCGTTCCGGCCCGCATTCGGTGTTTCTCGGTATGTCGCGTGACGTCGCGCGGCGGCTCAGGCCGCCTTGGCCTCGCCGTCGAGCGCGGCGCGGATCTCGGCGATGAAGGCCTTGAGCACGCCCACCGCCGCTTCCGGCGCCGCTTCCTCGAGCAGTTGCACGAGGCGGCTGCCGATCACGACCGCGTCGGAAACTTCGGCCACCGCGCGCGCCGTGGCGGCGTCGCGGATCCCGAAGCCGACGCCGACCGGAACCGGCACGCGCGACTTGATGGCCGGGATTTTACCCGCAATGCTGGAAACATCCAGATTTCCGGCGCCCGTCACCCCTTTCAGCGACACGTAATAGACATAACCGCTGGCGATCCGCCCCACTTCGGCCATCCGTTCCTCGGTCGAGGTGGGCGCCAGCAGGAAAATGGGGTCGATGCCGGCGGCGCGCATCGTGGCGGCGAAACCGGCCGCTTCCTCGGGCGGGTAGTCGACCACCAGCACGCCGTCGACGCCGGCCGCGGCGGCCGCCTCGGCGAAGGCCTCGGCGCCCATGCGCTCGATCGGGTTGGCATAACCCATCAGCACCACCGGGGTACGGTCGTCGCGCTCGCGGAAGCGCTTGACGTCGTCCAGCACGTGCCGCAGCGTCACGCCGCGCGCCAGCGCGCGCTCGGACGAACGCTGGATCACCGGGCCGTCGGCCATCGGATCGGAGAACGGCACGCCGAGCTCGATCACGTCGGCGCCGCCTTCGGCCAGCGCGTGCATGAATTCGACGGTTTTCGCCGGGTCCGGATCGCCCGCCGTGAGGAAGGGAATCAGGCCCTTACGGCCCTGGGCGGCGAGTGCTGCAAAGGTGTTCTGGATACGGGACATGATGTCGTTTCCTGGATTCGGTCGCGATCGACGGCGAGCGGCCCGTTCGGGCTCAGGCATCGGCCGGCGCGGCGAGCGCGGTGACGCGCTCGCGCGCGATCGCGCAATAACTCTCGTTGATCTCGTAGCCGATGAAGCGGCGTCCGTGTCGCGCGCTGGCCACGGCGGTGGTGCCGCTGCCCATGAACGGGTCCAGCACCACGCCGCCCGGCGGGCAGCTCGACAGCACCATCCGCTCGATCAGCTCGAGCGGTTTCTGGGTCGGGTGGTCGACTCGCTCCGCGTGCTGCCGATGCAGGCGCGAGACCGACCAGACGTCCTTCGGGTTGTAGCCCATCTCGAGCCACTTGCTGCCTTCGAACAGCTTGCGCGAACGCGCCTTCTTCGTTTCGGCGTCGTAGGGGATGCGGACCGGATCGAGATCGAAGTAATAGCCTTTCGATACCGCGAAAAAACCGATGTTGTCGTGCACCGAGGTGAAGCGGCGCGTGGTGCCGCCCATGCTCGGCACGCGGCGGTCCCAGATGATCTCGTTGATCATCGTCAGGCGCGTCTTCAGGAAGCTGAAGATCTCCGGCGCGTACTGCCAGGTGCAGAACACATAGAGCGAGCCGCTCGGCTTCAACTTCGGGATCGCCAGCTCGAGCCACTGCCGGGTCCACGCCAGGTGGGCGTCGCCCTGCAGCTTGTCGGAGTCGTTGCCGTAGTCCTTGCCGAGCCCATAGGGCGGATCGGCGACGATCAGGTCGATCGACGCATCCGGCAGGCTCGCCGCATCGGTCAGGAAATCGCGGTGACGCAGCTCGATGCCGCCCGGCAACGCGGGTTCGGGACGCACGGATGCGGCGGCGGCCTCGGCCGCCTCGCCCTCGCTCGCCGCGCCGCCGGCCGGCTCCTCGATCAGGTCGCGCATCCGGGCGTCAGAGCACGATGCCGCCGCGTTCCGCGACGGTATGCATGTCCTTGTCGCCGCGGCCCGACAGATTGACCAGCAGGATGCGGTCCTTCGGCAGGGTGGCGGCGAGCTTGGCGCCGTAGGCGATCGCGTGGCTCGACTCGAGCGCCGGGATGATGCCCTCGATCCGGCAGCAGTCGTGGAAGGCCTTCAGCGCTTCCTCGTCGGTGATCGGCACGTATTGCGCGCGGCCGCTGTCCTTGAGCCAGGCGTGCTCGGGGCCGACGCCGGGATAGTCGAGGCCGGCCGATACCGAATGCGTCTCGATGATCTGCCCGTCGTCGTCCTGCAGCAGGTAGGTGCGGTTGCCGTGCAGCACGCCGGGGCTGCCGCCCGTCAGCGAGGCCGCGTGGCGGCCCGTGTCGAGCCCGTCGCCGGCCGCCTCGACGCCGATCAGCTGGACGTTCGTATCGTCGATGTACGGGTAGAAGATCCCCATCGCGTTCGAGCCGCCGCCCACGCAGGCGATCACCGCGTCGGGCTGGCGCCCCGCCATCTCGGGCATCTGCACCTTGCACTCGTCGCCGATCACGCGCTGGAAGTCGCGCACCAGCATCGGATACGGATGCGGGCCAGCCACCGTGCCGATGATGTAGAAGGTGGTCTCGATGTTGGTGACCCAGTCGCGCATCGCCTCGTTGAGCGCGTCCTTGAGCGTGCGCGAGCCCGATTCGACCGGCACCACGGTCGCGCCGAGCAGCTTCATGCGATAGACGTTGGCGGCCTGGCGGCGCACGTCCTCGGAACCCATGTAGACGATGCACTCCATGCCGAAGCGCGCGCAGATGGTGGCGGTGGCCACGCCGTGCTGGCCCGCGCCGGTCTCGGCGATCACGCGCTTCTTGCCCATCCGGCGCGCCAGCAGCGCCTGGCCGATCACGTTGTTGATCTTGTGCGCGCCGGTGTGGTTCAGGTCCTCGCGCTTCAGGTACAACTGCGCGCCGCCGAGCAGTTCGCTCCAGCGCTGCGCGTGGTAGATCGGCGAGGGACGGCCGACGAAGTGCTTGAGCTCGCGGTTGTACTCGGCGACGAACTCGGGATCGTCGCGAAAGCGGTCGTAGGCCTCGCGCAGCTCGTCGAGCGCGTGGATCAGGGTTTCGGCGACGAACACGCCGCCGTACGGGCCGAAGTGGCCGCGATCATCAGGAAGGTCGTACATGAATGTGTCTCTCGACTGGCAGGCCCGGCGCATGCCGCGCCGGCCTTGTGCTCACTGGGCGTCCGCCGCGCGCACCGCGCTCACGAACGCCGCCATCCGGGCGTGATCCTTCACGCCCTTCTCGCCCGGTACCTCGATGCCACTGGAGACATCGACCGCGTACGGGCGGATCTGGCGTATCGCATCACCGACGTTTCGAGCGCTCAAGCCACCACTCAAAACGGCCCGATGCACGAGCTCTGCGGGAATAAGTGACCAATCGAAGACCTTGCCGCTGCCGCCGTAGTCCGGCACATGGGTGTCGAACAACAAGCCGCTGGCTGTCGAATAGTGAAGTGCCGATTCTACCAAATCGGCGCGCTGCGTCGAGGCCCCCACGCGCAGGGCGCGCATCCAGGGCAGCCGGGCCTCGCGCGCGAGCGCCAGGCACTGCTCCGGCGTCTCGTCGCCGTGGAACTGCAGCGTGGTGAGCGGCACCGCGTCGAGCACGCGTGCCAGGTCCTCGAGCGCGGCGTTCACGAACAGCCCAACCGCCGAGACGAAAGGCGGCACGCGCCGCACGAGTTCGGCGGCCTGCTCGATGCTCACCGCGCGCGGGCTCTTCGGGTAGAACACGAAGCCCACCGCGTCGGCGCCAAGCGCCACGGCATGATCGACATCGTCGGCACGGGACAGCCCGCACAGCTTGATGCGGGTGCGGGCTTGCGGCGTGGCGGCGGGGCCGCCGGCGGAAAGGGTCGTATCGGTCATCGTCAGGCGTTCCTGCTGGCGCGCGCGCCGCGAAGCCGGACCGGCTCGCGAGCGCGCGGCTCGGGTTCGGGATCGGTCGAGGCGCTCAGGGCTGCGGGTTCGCGCCGGGCGCCGGGCCGTCGAGGTCGGCCCACACCGTGCTCCACGGCACGCTGCCGAGTTGCGCGGGCGGCACCGCGAATTCCTCAGGATAGCCGACATGCGCCAGGTACAGGCCGTCGGGCGCGAAGGTCGGCGCGGCGCGCTCGCGGTTGCGCGCGGCCAGCACCTCGGCCATCCAGTCGGCCGGATAGCGGCCGCGTCCCACCGCGATCAGGCAGCCCATCAGGTTGCGCACCATGTGGTGCAGGAAGGCGTTGGCGCGGAACCGGAAGTGGATGAAGCTGCCCGAGGCGCGGATATCGATCTGGTGCAGGTGCTTGACCGGCGTCTTCGACTGGCATTCCGAGGAGCGGAACGAGGAGAAGTCGTGCTCGCCGATCAGGTGCCGCGCGGCCTCGCGCATCGCCTCGATATCGAGCGGCGTGTGGACCCAGCCGGCGCGCGAGGCGAGCATCGGCGAGCGCACCGGATGCACGTAGAGCGCGTAGTAATAGGTGCGCTCGAACGCGGCGAAGCGCGCGTGGAAGCTGTCCGGCATCGGCTTGGCCCACTGCACGGCCACCGTCGAGGGCAGGAAGGCGTTGGTACCGCGCACCCAGGAGAAGTCGCTGCGATCGAGGTCGGTGTCGAAATGGACCACCTGCCCCAGGCCATGCACGCCCGTGTCGGTGCGGCCGGCCACCACCGTCTGCAGGGGCACCAGCGCGAACGCCTTGAGCGCGCGTTCCAGCTCGTCCTGCACGGTCTTGCCGTGCGGCTGCGATTGCCAGCCGCAGAACGCCGCGCCGTCGTACTGGATACCGAGGGCGATGCGCATCACGAGGCGTCGGCCAGTTTCGCGAGCATGGCACGCGCGGCCTCGCGCGTGTCGGCGCGGTTCGCGTCGATCACCTCGCCCAGCAGCAGGCGCGCGCCGTGCAGGTCGCCGAGCTCGACATATTCCCCGGCCAGTTCCAGCTTGTTGCGCGCGATCTGGTCCAGCGCGGCCTCGGTCGGCGGCGGTAGCGGCGCGCCCGGGCCGGCCGGCAGGTCGAGGTCGAAATCGAGATTCAGCGCGCCGAACTGCGCGGCGCCGAAAGACGCGAAGCCCGGGGCGGGACGGTTTTCGGGGATCGATGGGCCGGCTTCGTCGTCGAGCGGCAATTCGTCGTCGGCGGGATCCGTCCCCGCATGTGTCGCCGACGAGCCATGAAGGTCCCCCTTCTGCTCGCCGGTTTCATGTGGATGAGTGGATTCGGACGGCTCGAGGCCCGCAGTCGGCAGGCGCGGGTCGGGTAGACCGTTAGTTGCGTCATGCGATGCAAAATCGAGGTCCGCGTCGGGCAGGCCGCTGCGCGGCGGCAGCGGCATGTCGAGGCTGTCGAGCGCGGACACCGCATCGGCCGGGAATTCGTGCACGGGCACGCCGGACGAGACGGGATGAGTCAGTTCATTCAATTCGGTCAAGCTCGAAGGTTCGGCGGGAACGGCCGGCGGCGCTGCCTCGAGCGGCGCCGGCACGTTCCCGTGGTCGGACTGGCCCGGCGGCGGCTCGACCGCGTCGGGCGTGTTGGTATGGGCGGCCAGGTCGGCCGCGGGTGCCGCGGGTTCGGCCGGCGTGACCGTCTCGTCAGGGACGGTCGCGGCGGCCGGTGTTTCGTCGGAAACCGCCGTCGGCGGGATGGTCGGCGGCGTGATTTTATGATCGCGATGATCGAGCGGGGCCGGGGCTTCCGGTTCGGCCGGCGTGCGTTGCGCCGCCGCCTCGGCGGCAAGCACGCCCGCTCCTGCCACGGAGTCGGCATCGGCGCCGCGCGCCGACGGCCGCGGCGTGACGGCCGCCTCGTCCGCGACCTTGCCCGCCGGCGGTTCGGACTTCGCCGCGGCCGGCACGGCTTCGTCATCGGGCTCGGCGCGTTTGCGGCGCCGGAATGCGAAACCGAGGATCAGCGCCGCCGCCGCGACACCGACCGCGATCACCGCGGTCCGGTCGAACGGCGCCGCCGGGGCACCGGGTTGCGCGGCGGCCGGCTTGGCGGGCGCTGCTGCAACGGGCGGCGCCGAGGCCGGCACGGACGACGCCGAGGCGCTGGAAGCCGGCTCCGCCCCGCTCGCCGCCGATGCCACGCTTGCTGGCGCCGCCTTCGACGGCGCCGCCGCCGGCTTCGCCGTGGGGGCCGCGCTGTCGGGCGCGGGTTTGCCGATGCCGTGCAACTGCAATTCCATCAGCACGCGGTTCTTCAGCGCCAGCAATTGCTGCAGGCTGGACGGACGCGCCTGCGGTGCGTTCGCCAGCGGTGCCGAGGCCGCGCGGGGCGCCGCGGAGGCCGCGCTGCCGGGGGCCAGCAGCGCGGCCTCCGCGGCGCTCGATCCAACCGGCGGCGCGGTCTGGATCGAACCGCTCCAGGAATGCGCGCTGGCCGGATCGCCGGGGTTGCCGCCATTGACATGCTGGGCGGCGCCCGGCTGTGTTGCCGGTGCAGCCGTCGCCGCGGAGCCGCCCTGGGCGAGCGCCGCCGAAGTCGGTGCCACCGACGCGGCCGCCGACACGCCCGTTGCCGCCGCCGACGAGACGCCGGCCGGATGCGCGGGCAACGACGCGTCGACATGCGATGCGCCCGAAGCCGACGAAGCGCCGGCGACCGGGGCCGCGCCAGTAGCCGCTGTTGCCGCCGTCGCCGGATGCGGCATCGAACCACCGGCAGCCGGTGCGGCGGCAGCAGGATTGGGACGCGCTCCCGAAACACTTCCCGCCGACGACGCGCCCGGCGCAGCAGAGCTGCCCGCATGCGGCGCCGCTACGCCGGCAACGGCCGTCGCGGCACTGCCTGCATGCGCAGGCGCGGCCCCGGCCGGCACCGAAGCCCCTGAAGCCCCCGAAACAGTCGATGTGGCAACCGGCGACGCCACGGCCGACCCGCTCGCGTCGAGCGGCGGCACCGTCAGCGTCGCGCCCACCTTCAGCCGGCTCGGGTCGTGCTTCATGAAGGCCTGCGGATTCGCGGCGAACAGCGCGCGGCCGGCTCGCGCCAGCACGCCCGGATCGCGCGACTGGGTGGCCGCCACCGCGATATCGTTGAGCGATTGACCCGGCTGGACCGTGATCGACTGCGGTGCATTCGCCGCGGCATCGGACGGCGCGGCCTGCGCGAGCGGCACGGCCGAAGCGGACATCAGCGCGAACACCGCGCCCGCGATCGCACGAAGCGCGAACGCTCGCGGCGACAGCGCGGCGCGTGCTCGGGCAAGAGGGGAAATACCGGGGAAAAATCGCAGCGTCATCGGCACATTCGCCGCGGCAGCGCGCGGCCCTGGTTCGCGTTGGAAGGAGGACAGGATTCTGGACGTCGCGGGGGCGCAGGGTGCCACGCGTGCGCGACGCCGATTGCGTCGTAACCGCGTAGTTTACTTTACCCGCCGGCCATTTCGTCGAATTTGTGGCGCCGGCCGCGGATCCGGACCGGACGCGACCGCCGCGCGACGGGCACAAAAACGAAACGGCGTCCGCCGCCCCGGCGGAACACCGGGCACCGCGAACGCCGTCGCCGCCGTCCTTGCCGGACGCGGAACGCTTCGGCTTACTTGTCGAGCAGGATGCGCAGCATGCGGCGCAGCGGCTCGGCCGCGCCCCACAGCAGCTGGTCGCCGACCGTGAAGGCCGACAGGTATTCGCCGCCCATCGCCAGCTTGCGCAGGCGGCCGACCGGCACCGTCAGGGTGCCCGTGACGACGGCCGGCGACAACTCGCGCATCGAGGCCTCGCGCTCGTTCGGCACCACCTTCACCCAGTCGTTGGCCGAGGCGAGGATCGCGTTGACCTCGTCGAGCGGCACGTCCTTCTTCAGCTTGATGGTGAGCGCCTGCGAATGGCAGCGCATCGCGCCGATCCGCACGCACAGGCCGTCGACCGGGATCGAGCCCGGCTCGCCCATGGCAGGCTTGCCGAGGATCTTGTTGGTCTCGGCGCCGCCCTTCCACTCTTCCTTCGACATGCCGTTGCCGAGATCCTTGTCGATCCAGGGGATCAGGGAGCCGGCCAGCGGCACGCCGAACTGGCTGGTCGGCATCGCCTCGCCGTTCATCGCGGCCAGCACGCGGCGGTCGATGTCGAGGATCGCCGAGGCCGGATCGGCCAGTTGCTCGGCCACCGCGCCGTGCAGCGTGCCCATCTGCGACAGCAGCTCGCGCATGTTCTGCGCGCCGGCGCCCGATGCGGCCTGGTAGGTCATGGCCGTCATCCAGTCGACCAGGTTCTCGCGGTACAGGCCGCCCAGCGCCATCAGCATCAGGCTGACCGTGCAGTTGCCGCCGACGAAGTTGCGGGTGCCCTTGACCAGCGCGTCCTTGATCACGTCGAGGTTGACCGGGTCGAGGATGATGACCGCGTCATCCTTCATGCGCAGCGACGAGGCCGCGTCGATCCAGTAGCCGTTCCAGCCGGCCGAGCGCAGCTTGGGGAACACCTCGTTGGTGTAGTCGCCGCCCTGGCAGGTGATGATCACGTCGCACTTCTTGAGATCGTCGATGCTCGAGGCGTCCTTGAGCGTGGACTCGTTTTTCGCGAAGGCCGGTGCCTTGCCGCCCGCGTTGCTGGTGCTGAAAAACACCGGCTCGATCAGATCGAAATCGCCTTCTTCCTGCATGCGCTGCATCAGGACGCTGCCGACCATGCCGCGCCAACCTACGAGACCTACGTTCATGACTAACCCTTTGCTTGAGAGCTTCCCCGCCTTTTCCGTCCCCCGTGTAACCGCGCGGGGAAATCAGGCGGGCACGACGGATGACGATCAGCTTTTCGTGATCGTTTTCGTGGTGATGATTTTCGTGGAGACGATGGCGCGCGTCAGCGCACGGGCCGTGATGCCGTGCAGCTTGGAGACCGGGGAGATCGAACGATTTTGCGCCATGCGAAAGAGTCTACACAAACCTGGTGGGCCGTACAACGGCCCGTCGTTGCTATCGTGCGCGATGTCGCGCGGGTACGCTGTTTCCGGGACAGGTCGAGGGAATACGCACCGGAACAAGGGTTCGCCGCGCGTCGCATCGCGAACCGGAACGGCCGCCGCGCCGTCGCTTCACGCGGCGGGCCGCCCTCTCGTGCTTACAGCGCGGCGACCACCGCGTCGCCCATCTGCACCGTGCCGACCTGCTTGCAGCCCGGCGTGGCGATGTCGCCGGTCCGGTAGCCCTGCTCCAGCACCTTCTGCACCGCGCGCTCGATACGCTCGGCCTGCTCGCCGCGATTCAGCGAGTAGCGCAGCAGCATCGCGACCGACAGGATGGTCGCCAGCGGATTGGCGACGCCCTTGCCGGCGATGTCCGGCGCCGAGCCGTGCGAGGGCTCGTACAGGCCCTTGTTGTTCTTGTCGAGCGAGGCCGAGGGCAGCATGCCGATCGAGCCGGTCAGCATCGCGGCTTCGTCCGAGAGGATGTCGCCGAACATGTTGCCGGTGACGATCACGTCGAACTGCTTGGGCGCCTTGGCCAGTTGCATCGCGGCGTTGTCGACGTACATGTGCGAGAGCTCGACCTCGGCGTATTCCTTCGACACGTCGATCATGATGTCGCGCCAGAACTGCGAGGTCTCGAGCACGTTGGCCTTGTCCACCGACAGCAGCTTGCGGTTGCGCTTCTGCGCGGCCTGGAACGCGACGTGGGCGATGCGGCGCACTTCGGGCTCCGAATAGCGCATCGTGTCGAAACCCTCGCGCGCGCCGGCGAACGGGCCGTCCGGCGCCTCGCGCGTGCCGCGCGGCTGGCCGAAGTAGATGTCGCCGTTCAGCTCGCGCACGATCAGGATGTCGAGGCCCGAGATCAGCGCCGGCTTCAGCGGCGAAGCGTCCACCAGTTGCTCGTAGCAGATCGCCGGGCGGAAGTTGGCGAACAGCTCGAGATGCTTGCGCAGCCCGAGGATCGCCTGCTCCGGACGCAGCGCGCGCTCCAGCGAGTCGTACTTCCAGTCGCCCACGGCGCCGAACAGGATCGCGTCGGCTTCCTTGGCCAGCTTCAGCGTGGCCTCGGGCAGCGGGTGGCCGGCGGCCTCGTAGCCGGCGCCGCCGACCGGCGCCTGTTCGAGTTCGAATTGCTCGTCGAGGGCGTTCAGCACCTTCACCGCTTCGGTGACGATCTCCTGGCCGATGCCGTCGCCCGGCAGCACTGCAATCTTCATGCGATTTTCCTGAAAGAGTTGTGAGTTCGGAACCCGCGCGCCGCGCGCGCCTTCAGCCGATCAGACGGTTGTTCAGCCAGGGCTGCTTGGCCAGGCGCTCGGCCTCGAACTGGCGGATCTTGTCGGCGTGGCGCAGGGTCAGGCCGATGTCGTCGAAGCCGTTCAGCAGGCAATACTTGCGGAAGCCCGACACCTCGAACGGATATTCGCGGCCGTCGCCGGTGCGCACCACCTGCGCCTCCAGGTCGATGGTCAACTGGTAGCCGTTGAACGCGTAGGTGTCGTTGAACAGGTGGTCGACCTGCTGCTCGGTCAGCACGATCGGCAGCAGCCCGTTCTTGTAGCAGTTGTTGAAGAAGATGTCGGCGAAGCTCGGCGCGATGATGGCGCGGAAGCCGTACTGCTGCAGCGCCCAGGGCGCGTGCTCGCGCGAGCTGCCGCAGCCGAAGTTCTTGCGCGCCAGCAGCACCGAGGCGCCCTGGTAGCGCGGCTGGTTCAGCACGAAGTCGGGATTGAGCGGACGCTTGGCATTGTCCTGGCCCGGCTCGCCGCGGTCGAGGTAGCGCCATTCGTCGAAGGCGTTCGGGCCGAAGCCGGTGCGCTTGATCGACTTGAGGAACTGCTTCGGGATGATCGCGTCGGTGTCGACGTTTTCGCGATCGAGCGGCGCCACGACGCCGGTATGCACTGTGAATTTTTCCATGATCCGTTTCCAGATTGGACGCCGGCCCCGGGGCCGGCGCTCGACTGTCCTTCGCTTGGTCCGTCAGGCGGCGATCAGTTCGCGGCGCGCGTGATCGCGCGGCCCGCGGCGTTGATGTCCTCGCCGACACCGGCCACCGTGTGGCAGGCGGTCAGCCCGAATACCATGCCCGCCAGGGCGAGCGCCGCCGCCAGGCGGCCGACGATGAGGTTGCGGTTGCTGCGCATGCTTATCCCAGCCGGCGAATATCGACGAAATGGCCCTCGATGGCGGCGGCTGCCGCCATCGCCGGGCTGACCAGGTGGGTACGGCCGCCCGCGCCCTGACGACCCTCGAAATTGCGGTTCGAGGTGGACGCGCAGCGCTCGCCCGGCTCGAGGCGGTCGGCGTTCATCGCCAGGCACATCGAGCAGCCCGGCTCGCGCCATTCGAAGCCGGCATCCTTGAACACCTTGTCGAGCCCTTCGCGCTCGGCCTGCGCCTTCACCAGGCCCGAGCCCGGCACCACCATCGCCAGGCGCACGTTGGCGGCGACGCGGCGATTCAGCTTCTTCACCACGTAGGCGGCCGCGCGGATGTCCTCGATGCGCGCATTGGTGCAGGAGCCGATGAAGATCTTGTCGACCTTGATCGATTCGATAGGCATGTTCGGCTCGAGCGCCATGTAGCTCAGCGCGCGCTCCATCGCGTCGCGCTTGACCGGGTCCTTCTCGCGCTCGGGATCGGGCACGCGGCTGTCGACCGCCGTGACCATTTCCGGCGAGGTGCCCCAGGTCACCTGCGGGACGATGTCGGCCGCGCTCAGCTCGACCACGCGGTCGAACTGCGCGCCCTCGTCGGAGCGGAAGCCGCGCCAGTACTGCACGGCCTGGTCCCACTCGGCGCCGGTCGGCGAGAACGGGCGGCCCTTGAGGTAGTCGATGGTGGTATCGTCCACCGCGACCATGCCGGCGCGCGCGCCTGCCTCGATCGCCATGTTGCAGACCGTCATGCGGCCTTCCATCGACAGCGAGCGGATCATCGAGCCGCCGAATTCCATCGCGTAGCCGGTGCCGCCGGCCGTGCCGATCTTGCCGATGATGGCCAGCACGATGTCCTTGGCGGTGCAGCCGCGCGGCAGTTGCCCCTCGACCTTGATCAGCAGGTTCTTGCTCTTCTTCTGCAGGAGCGTCTGGGTGGCCAGCACGTGTTCGACTTCCGAGGTGCCGATGCCGTGCGCCAGCGCGCCGAACGCGCCGTGCGTGGAGGTATGCGAATCGCCGCAGACGATGGTCATGCCCGGCAGCGTCGCGCCCTGCTCCGGGCCGACGATGTGCACGATGCCCTGGCGCACGTCGTTCATCTTGAACTGGGTGATGCCGAAGCTGTCGCAGTTCGCGTCGAGCGTGTCGACCTGCAGCTTCGAGACCGGATCGGCGATGCCGTGGGTGCGATCGGTGGTGGGAACGTTATGGTCCGACACCGCGAGGTTGGCGCTGATGCGCCAGACCGGACGCTCGCCCATCTTCAGCCCTTCGAACGCCTGCGGGCTCGTCACCTCGTGCAGCAGGTGACGGTCGATGTAGAGCAATGCGGTGCCGTCCTCCTCGGTGTGGACGACGTGCGAATTCCACAATTTGTCGTAGAGAGTCTGTGCCATGGTATGCGGGGTTCGTGGTGACGACGGTTCCTTCTGGGTTCGGTCGATTATGCCACCAAGATTGCCGCCCGGCACTACCAGGATGAGAAAAAACCCAATAAAAACAGTGGGTTGAATGGTAGTTTCGATACCTGGATAAGTGCTACCCGGCAAATGGGGGCGCTAACGGGCACCCCGCACCGAATCAGGCCACCTCGTACTGCACGCTCACCTGCCCCTTCTTCTCCTTGACCTTGGTGATCCGCACCGCGCCGATCTCGCCCGTGCCGGCCACGTGCGTGCCGCCGCAGGGACTGAAATCGTGTTCGCCATAGGCGATCACGCGCCGCCCTTCCCGCTCGGCCAGCACGCGCGGCAAGCCGGCCGCGATCATCGCGTTGACGCCGTTCGCGAGCGCCTGCGCCTCGATCGCGGCCAGCTCGGCGTCGGCGCTGTCGCGCTCGAACACCACGCGCGCCTCGCCGGGCCAATGATGTCCCTTCACGGCGCGCCAGCCGACGGCCGCGCCCACGTAGGCGATCAGGTGCCCGGCCGAATGCAGGCGCGCATGCAGCGCGCGCGGCCCGGCGTCGACCTCGATCTCGACCTCGCCCGGCGCCACGGCGCGATCGACCAGGTGCACGACGGCCTCGCCGTCGGCGGCCACGCGCAGCACCCGCGCCTCGCCGATCCGGCCCGTATCCGACGGCTGGCCGCCGCCTTGCGGATGGAACAGCGTCTCGGCCAGCGTCACGCGAAAGCGCCCGGCCTCCTCGTCGGGCTCGCAGGCGAGCACCTCGGTGCTCAGCGTCAGCGCATCGCTGTCGAAATAGCGGCGGATCGTCATGGTGTTTCCTCGTGCGGGGATATCGAGGTTCCGACTATGCGGTCGACAGCCGCGCCGCTCAAGGGGTTCGGGCCATTCAATTTTTTACAATCCGCGCCCGACGCCGCGCGCGTAGCCTGATGCCTGAACCACTCCTTTCCTCAGACGACTCGCCAGGATCACGCCTCATGGAACACGCCCCGACGCCGGACCAACCGACCCTGAACTTCAGCAGCGACAACACCGCCGGCGCGGCGCCCGCCGTGCTCGATGCCCTGGTCGCCTGCGCAGCCGGCCACGCGGCGCCCTATGGCGCCGATCCCTGGACCGCGCGCGTCGAGCAAAGGCTCGCCGAGCTGTTCGAGCACGAGGTGGCGGTGTTCATCGTCTCCACCGGCACGGCCGCCAACTCGCTCGCGCTGGCCGCGCTGACGCCGCCCTGGGGCAGCGTGCTGTGCCACCCGGGCAGCCACATCAACAACGACGAATGCGGCGCGCCGGCCTTCTACGCCGACGGCGCCAAGCTGATCACGGTGGACGGCCCCGCGGCCAAGCTGGACCCGGCCCGGCTGCGCGCGGCCGCCCGCGCCAAGCTCGGCGACGTCCATACCACCCAGCCCTCGGCCGTCAGCATCACGCAGGCCACCGAAGTCGGCAGCGTCTACACGCTCGACGAGATCGGCACGATCGGCGAGATCTGCCGCGAGGCCAATCTGCCACTGCACATGGACGGCGCGCGCTTCGCCAATGCGCTGGTATCGCTGGGCTGCTCGCCGGCCCAGATGACCTGGCGCGCCGGCGTCGACGTGCTGTCGTTCGGCGCGACCAAGAACGGCGTGCCGGGCTCGGAGGCGGTGGTGCTGTTCGACCCGCGCCGCGCCGGGGAACTGGCCTTCCGCCGCAAGCGTGCCGGGCAGCTCGCCTCGAAGATGCGCTTCCTGTCGGCGCCGCTCGACGCCTATCTGGCCGACGATCTCTGGCTGCGCAACGCGCGTCACGCCAATGCCATGGCGCAGCGTCTCGCGGCCGGGCTGGCCGGCGTGCCGGGCGTCTCGATGACGGGTGCCGCCGAGGCCAACATCCTGTTCTGCCGGCTCCCGCAGCCGGTGATCGTCGGCCTGCTGGCGGCCGGCGTGCGCTTCTATCACGATCGCTGGGAACCGGGCGTGGTGCGCTTCGTCACCTCGTTCGCCACCACCGAGGCAGAGGTCGACCGCCTGCTGGACATCGCGCGCATCGCGGCCCACCACTGAGACAGCGCGCGAGCGCGCGCCCCGGTCCCGCTCGGGGCTCCTGGCGCTTGCCTGGATAGATTCAGTAGCGCGACGGCGCGCAGCCGAAGGCGCGCCGGAAGGCGCGGTTGAAATGGCTCTGGTCGTAGAAACCGACGGCCTGCGCGACCTCGGCGATCGACTGCGTGCCCCGGTGCAGCATCAGGCAGGCGCGCTCCAGGCGCAGCCGCACCAGCCAGGCATGCGGCGTCATCGAGGCGCTGCGCTTGAACAGCTTGAGGAATACGAAGCGATCGAGCTCGCAGAGCGCGGCCAGTTCGTCCAGCGTGATCTTGTCGGCCAGATGCGCCTCGCAGTAGTCGCGCACCCGCTGCCATTGCAGCTCCGACAAGGCCCCCGCGACCTGCCGCGGCGCCCAGGCGCGCGATTGCGCGAACAGGCGCTCGAGCGCGACCAGCCAGGCCGACTGCACCCCCAGCGGGGCATCGCGGTATTCGCCGCGCAGCGCAGCGTGAATCGCGTTGAGCCGCTGCGCCAGCCCCAGATCCTCGAGCGAGGCGCCCTGCAGCGCCGGCTCCCGCGTGCTGCCCGACAACTCCTCGGCCAGCCCCGCCATCAGCTCGGGCGGCAGGCGAAAGGTCTTCAGCGTGTAGGCGCCGTCGCCCACGCGCGTGCCGTCATGCACCTCGCCGGGCGGCATCAGCGAGACGCTGCCGGGGCCGAGCAACACCGTCTTGCCGCCGAACTGCTGGCGCTGGACGCCCTCGGTCACCACGCCGACGTGGAAATCGAGGTGGTAATGGCGATCGAAGCGGAATTCGCTGAAACGCGCGTCGCCGAGCACGAGTCCGGGGACATCGCGGCTGCGGGTGTATTCGACGCGGTCTTTCATGGGAAGCGGCTGGATGCGGGAAGGCGGAAACGGGCCCTTGCCGCCCCTTCGGCACGGCATGACCGGGCTAAGCCCGAGTGCGTTCGAGCTTAGCATGCCCGGCCCCGGCCCGCCGGAATCGCTTCAAGGCCGATATGAGCGGGTTATTCGGTCGACATCGGCGCCGACGAGGGCGTCGCGAACGGATAGGTATCCGAGGACGATTTCGCGATCCGGTTCGATTCGCAGGCCGGCCGGAAGATATCGCCGTGCCGCGGCGGCGACAGCATGGACGCGCTGGCCGCGAGCACGGCCAGCGAGGCGAGGCCGATGCCGGCACCCAGCAGCCCGCCGCCGCCCTCGCCGCGCAGCATGGGATACGGCGGCGGCCGGGTGACATCGGCCCGGCAGGTCGGCTCGGGCGGGACCGACTTGGTCAGCGTGCCGTTCGCGGCGTCGCGGATGTTCTGTTCGGCGACGCCCGCGCTCGCGCCGATCGAGCCGGACAGCGTCGCGGCGGCGAGCAGGCTCGCCAATAGGGATTGGATACGCACCGGCGCCCCCTGAATTTGATCGTTCTGGTGAATGCCCGCAGTGTAGACGGATCGGCCGCGCCGCCTGTCGAGTTTTGTACGCGCTTTGTGACAGGCCGCGTCGGCATTCATTCCGGCTCGTGGCAGACCACGCAGAGCTTGTTGCCGTCGGGATCGCGAAAATACGCGCCGTAATAATCTCGATGGTAATGGGGCCGCAAGCCGGGGGGCCCTTCGCAACTGCCGCCGCCGGCCAGCGCGAGCGCGTGGCAACGCTCGACGGTGGCGCGATCGCGCGCCAGCAGGGCCTGCATCTGGCCGTTGCCGGGCGCCGGCGCGCCGCCGTCGAACGGGCGGCAGACCAGCAACAGCGGCCGCGCCGCCTCGGCCGGCATCCACCCCGCCATCTCGGGCGGGTTGCGGAATTTCAGCCGCAGGCCCAGCGCCTCCATCAGCGGCGCGTAAAACGCGTAGGCGCGCTCGACATCCTCCACACCGATACAGACATGAGACAGCATCGACGGCTCCCGACGACGGAATGTTCCGATGATGCCACGCCGCCCCGCCGCCTGCGTCGAGCCGGCGATACACGGCATGCGAGGCACCCAGGGCACGCCCAAAACAAAACACCCCGGGGCCGAGGCCGCCGGGGTGTTTCGGGTCGTCAGGCTAGGCTGCCGACAGGCGCCGCTCAGGCACGCTTGTCGATCGCGGTCGCTTCACGCGGCGTGGAGCCGATGAAGAGCTGACGCGGACGGCCGATCTTCTGCTCCGGATCGCCGATCATTTCGTTCCACTGGCCGATCCAGCCGACGGTACGCGCCATCGCGAAGATGCAGGTGAACATCGAGGTCGGGATGCCCAGCGCGCGCTGGACGATGCCCGAGTAGAAGTCGACGTTCGGGTACAGCTTGCGCGACACGAAGTATTCGTCTTCCAGCGCGATCTTCTCGAGCTGCATGGCGAGCTTGAACAGCGGGTCGTCGTGCAGGCCCAGTTCGTTCAGCACTTCGTAGCAGGTCTCGCGCATCAGCTTGGCGCGCGGGTCGTAGTTCTTGTAGACGCGGTGGCCGAAGCCCATCAGCTTCACGCCCGAGTTCTTGTCCTTCACCTGCTTGATGAACTCGGAGATGTTGTCGGGCGAGCCGATCTGCTCGAGCATGTTCAGCGCGGCTTCGTTCGCGCCGCCGTGCGCCGGGCCCCACAGACAGGCGATACCGGCCGCGATACACGCGAACGGGTTGGCGCCCGAGGAACCCGCCAGGCGGACCGTCGAGGTCGAGGCGTTCTGCTCGTGGTCGGCGTGCAGGATCAGGATGCGGTCGAGCGCGCGAACCAGCACGTCGTTGACCTTGTACTCCTCGCACGGGTTCGAGAACATCATGTGCATGAAGTTCGCGCTGTACGAGAGTTCGTTCTTCGGATAGACGAAGGGCTGGCCGATGCTGTACTTGTAGGCCATCGCGACCAGCGTCGGCAGCTTGGCGATCATGCGGATCGCCGAGACTTCGCGGTGACGCGGATCGTTGATGTCGAGCGAGTCGTGGTAGAACGCCGACAGCGCGCCCACCGCGGCCACCAGGATCGCCATCGGGTGCGCGTCGCGACGGAAGCCGCGGAAGAAGAAGTGCATCTGCTCGTGGACCATCGTGTGCTTCGTGACGGTCTCGACGAATTCCTTCTTCTGCGCGACGTTCGGCAGCTCGCCCTTGAGCAGCAGGTAGCAGGTCTCGAGGAAGTCGGCGTTCTGCGCGAGATTGTCGATCGGGTAACCGCGGTACAGCAGCTCGCCCTTGTCCCCGTCAATGTACGTGATGGCCGAATTGCACGACGCCGTGGACATGAAGCCCGGGTCGTAGGTGAACTTGCCGGTCTGGCCGTACAGCTTGCGGATGTCGATCACGTCCGGGCCCATCGTGCCCTTGTAGATCGGCATTTCGACGCTCGGCGAATTGTCGCTGAACGATAGCGTGGCTTTAACATCAGACGGGGTCATGGCACATCCTCAATCGAAAATGGAAACGGGATTCGATAACGGGCGCGGCGCTCTCACACGCTGCGCAGCATCTCCAGCAGCCGGGAAACATCCGGGCCGGCAAGGTCGCCTTCCGGTTCCTTGCGCGCGAGCAGCAAGTCCATCAGGTCGTTGTCGGATAGTTCGAGCAGGCGGGTCAATGCACCCACGTCGGCATCGGTGAGGTCATGCTCGTATCGGCTGAAGAAACGCTCGATGATGAGATCGTTCTCCAGCAGACCGCGCCGCGCGCGCCAGCGAAGGCGCGCGCGGCGGTGCGGGTCGGACTGGTGCGACTGTTCAGTCATGTCGAATCAGCTCAGACCGCGCGGCGAACCATCAATTCCTTGATCTTGCCGATCGCCTTGGTCGGGTTCAGGCCCTTCGGGCAGACGTCGACGCAGTTCATGATCGTATGGCAACGGAACAGACGGTACGGATCCTCAAGGTTGTCGAGGCGTTCGGCGGTGGCTTCGTCGCGGCTGTCGGCGATGAAGCGGTAGGCCTGCAGCAGGCCGGCCGGGCCGACGAACTTGTCCGGGTTCCACCAGAAGCTCGGGCACGAGGTCGAGCAGCTGGCGCACAGGATGCACTCGTAGACGCCGTCGAGCTCTTCGCGCTCTTCCGGCGACTGCAGGCGCTCCTTCTCGGGCGGCGGCGTGTCGTTGATCAGGAACGGCTTGATCGAGTGGTACTGGTTGAAGAAGTGCGTCATGTCGACGATCAGGTCGCGCACCACCGGCAGGCCCGGCAGCGGGCGCAGCACGATCTTCTGCGGCAGCTCGTTCAGGTTCGTCAGGCACGCCAGGCCGTTCTTGCCGTTGATGTTCATCGCGTCCGAGCCGCACACGCCTTCGCGGCAGGAGCGACGGAACGACAGGGTTTCGTCCACTTCCTTGAGCTTGACGAGCGCGTCGAGCAGCATGCGTTCATGCGTGAGCTCGAGTTCGTACGTCTGCATGCGCGGCGCCGCGTCCTTGTCCGGATCGTAACGATAGAGTTCGAAAATGCGTTTTGCCATGGTCAGATTCTCCGGATTCGGCTTAGAACGTACGTGCCTTGGGCGGGACGGATTCGACCGTCAGCGGCTGCATGTGCACCGGCTTGTAGTCGAGGCGGTCGCCTTCGCTGAACCACAGCGTATGACGCATCCAGTTTTCGTCGTCGCGATGCGGGAAGTCGTCCTGCGCATGCGCGCCGCGGCTTTCCTTGCGGGCCTCGGCCGACACCATCGTGGCACGCGCCACTTCGACCAGGTTCGCCACTTCGAGCGCTTCGACGCGCGCGGTGTTGAACACCTTCGACTTGTCCTTCAGGTGGATGTGCTGGGCACGCTCGGCCACCTTCTTGATGTCTTCCACGCCTTCGGCCAGCAGCGCCGAGGTACGGAACACGCCGGCATGCTTCTGCATCGAGCCGCGGATCTCGTTGGCGACGCTCTGCGCGTATTCGCCCGAGCTCGAGCTGTCGAGCTTGGCCAGGCGCGAGAGCGCGAAATCGGCCGCGTCCTTCGGCAGCGGCTTGTGCTCGCGCTGCTTCTTGACGTGTTCGACGATGTGGTTGCCGGCCGCGCGGCCGAACACCACCAGGTCGAGCAGCGAGTTGGTGCCCAGGCGGTTCGCGCCGTGCACCGACACGCAGGAGCACTCGCCGACGGCGTAGAAGCCGTTGATCGGGTCTTCGTGGCCCTTCGAGGTACCGACCACCTGGCCGTGGATGTTGGTCGGGATGCCGCCCATCTGGTAATGGATGGTCGGCACGACCGGGATCGGTTCCTTGATGCAGTCGACGTTCGCGAACTTCAGCGCGATCTCGCGGATCGACGGCAGACGCTTCATGATCGTCTCGGCGCCGATGTGCGACAGGTCGAGCAGCACGTGGTCCTTGTTCGGGCCCACGCCGCGGCCTTCCTTGATTTCCTGGTCCATCGAGCGCGAGACGAAGTCGCGCGGCGCCAGGTCCTTCAGGGTCGGTGCGTAGCGCTCCATGAAGCGCTCGCCGTCCGAGTTGCGCAGGATGCCGCCCTCGCCGCGCACGCCTTCGGTGATCAGCACGCCCGCGCCGGCCACGCCGGTCGGGTGGAACTGCCAGAACTCCATGTCCTGCAGCGCGATGCCCGAACGGGCCGCCATGCCGAGGCCGTCGCCGGTGTTGATGAAGGCGTTGGTGGAGGCCGCGAAGATCCGGCCGGCGCCGCCGGTGGCGAACAGCGTGGTCTTGCCTTCGAGGATGTAGACGTCGCCCGTTTCCATTTCCAGGGCGGTCACGCCGAGCACGTCGCCGTCCGCGTCGCGGATCAGGTCGAGCGCCATCCATTCGACGAAGAATTGCGTCTTGGCCGCGACGTTCTGCTGGTACAGCGTGTGCAGCAGCGCATGGCCGGTACGGTCGGCGGCCGCGCAGGCGCGCTGCACCGGCTTCTCGCCGTAGTTCGCGGTGTGGCCGCCGAACGGGCGCTGGTAGATCGTGCCGTCGGCGTTACGGTCGAACGGCATGCCGAAGTGCTCGAGCTCGTAGACGGCATTCGGCGCTTCGCGGCACATGAACTCGATCGCGTCCTGGTCGCCGAGCCAGTCGGAGCCCTTGATCGTGTCGTAGAAGTGGTAGTGCCAGTTGTCTTCGCTCATGTTGCCCAGCGAGGCACCGATCCCGCCTTGCGCGGCGACCGTGTGCGAACGCGTCGGGAACACTTTCGACAGCACGCAGACCGACAGGCCCGCGCGCGCGAGTTGCAGCGAGGCGCGCATCCCCGAGCCGCCCGCGCCGACGATGACCACGTCGAACTTGCGACGCGGCAGGGAAGTATTGATTGCAGCCATTCTTTTACACTCTCCAGAGAATCTGCGCGGCGTAGCCCGCGCACGCGAGCAGCCAGACGATCGTCAGCGATTGCAGCAGCAGCCGCACGCCGACCGGCTTCACGTAATCCATCCAGATATCGCGAATGCCGACCCAGGCGTGATAGAACAGCGCCAGCAGCGTGACGAAGGTCGCGAGCTTCATCCATTGCGTGGCGAAGATCGATGCCCAGCCGTCGTAGGAGAAATCGCGCGCCGCGAAGAACCAGGCGAGCAGGATCACGGTGTAGACCGCCATGATGACGCCGGTGATGCGTTGCGCGAGCCAGTCGCGCAGGCCGTAGTGAGCGCCGACCACGAGGCGCTTCGAGCCGATTCGGTTGTTGCCTGCCATTTTCTTAGAATGCTCCGAACAGTTTGAGCGCGAACACCAGCGTCAGCGCCAGCGACACGACGAACACGACGATGGCCGTGCGCTTGCCGCTTTCCTTGGTGACGGCGTCATGGTTGACGTCCATCAGCAGGTGGCGGATGCCGGCGCAGAAATGATGGAGGAACGCCCAGGCCAGCACGAGGACGACCAGCTTGACGATGATGTTGGAGAGGAAGGCCTTGAAGACGTCGAAGCTGATTTCGGACGTCAGGCTCTTGTCGAAGAGGAACAGCAGGAACGGAAGCGACAGGAACAGCAGCGCGCCGCTGATCCGGTGGAAGATCGAGAGTTGCCCCGCGATCGGCAGGCGGTAATGGCGAGTTATGTCTCCGATGCCGATGTTCCGATACTCCGGCCTCGGTTTTCTTACTGCTTCAGTCATGCTAGACCCCTACTATGTAGTCACACTAATCCGCGATTTTAGCGCCTTTTTATGTCGCGCTGCAGCGAAAACCTGCTCAGGACAGTTACACCGCAGCGAACAAAAGGCGGCCCAAAACGTGCTTCGCATGTGGGCGCGAGCCCGTTCCCCACTGCCTTGCGGCCGTTCTTCGACGGCCCGCCATCATTCGATCAGCTCAGATCGTTCTGATAGTAATACCCGGTTGTGACATACCAACCGCGGCGCACCTCGACCGGACGGTCTCCATAGGTATAGGACACGCGTTCGACCGACAGCAAAGGAAATCCTTCGGACACCGACAACAGTTCGGCCACCGCCGGCTCCGCCGCCACCGCGCGCACCTTCTCGGTGGCGCGGATCATGCGCGTGCCGAACTCCGACTCGAACATCGCGTAGAGCGGCCCCTTGTACTCGGACAGGCGCTCGAAGCTCAGGCCGCGGAACATCGCGCCCGGCAGCCAGATCTCGTCGAGCACGGTGGCCACGCCGTCGAACTCCAGCAGCCGGCGCACCTGCACCACCGGATCGGCCGGCTTCAGGTCCAGCTGCCGTGCGATCTCAGCCGGCGCCCGGGTGCGGCGGCACTCCAGCAGGCGGCTCACGTGCGGGTGCTCGACGCCGTCCTCGGCCAAGAGGCGCAGGAAGCGGAACTGCGCGCGCTCCTCGCTATGGGTCGCCACGAAGGTGCCCTTGCCCTGCCGGCGCACCAGCAGGTTGTCGGCCGCCAGCTCGTCGATCGCCTTGCGTACCGTGCCCTGGCTCACCTTGTAGCGCGCCGCGAGCTCCACTTCGCTTGGTATGATCTCGCCGGGCTTCCACTCGCCCGATTCCAGCCCCTGGGTGATCAATGCCTTGATCTGCTGGTACAAGGGGCTGAAGGTCGGCGACGGGGCCTGCGCAGGCGTCGGCTCGCCGCCGGCCGAGGCCTGGCCGGGGGCGTTCGGATTCGACGCGTTCGCCTGGTTGGATGTCATGGCGCGCATTTCAACACAAAGCCAAGTTTTTCGTCCACATTTTTCCAGCAATACTCTGTCTTATATAAGACATAAGATACCGTTTGACTTTGCCATAGCTCGCTCCTACACTCCGGGGCGAGCAAGGAAGCGCCCCCGGAACGCGCTCGACCCGCGCCCAGCCTGGCTTCCAGGCCGATCGCCCGGCGCCGGCCCGAGCCGGACGCGCCTCCTGCGCACCGCTTCAATGCAATGCGACGCATAACGCGCATAAAATGGCGCTTTTGCTCGCGTCCCACGCCCATCGTCCTGGAGATTTCTCATGGCTAAGCCCGCAAAGCGCGTTGCCGTTACCGGCGCCGCAGGTCAAATCGCATACTCGCTGCTGTTCCGCATCGCGAACGGCGACCTGCTCGGCAAGGATCAGCCGGTCATCCTGCAACTGCTCGACCTCCCGCAAGCCCAAGCCGCCGTCAAGGGCGTCGTGATGGAGCTCGACGACTGCGCGTTCCCGCTGCTCGCCGGCGTCGTGATCACCGACGATCCGAAGGTCGCCTTCAAGGATGCCGACGTGGCGCTGCTGGTCGGTGCCCGCCCGCGTTCGAAGGGCATGGAGCGCAAGGACCTGCTGTCGGCCAACGCCGAGATCTTCACGGTGCAGGGCGCCGCGCTCAACGAAGTCGCCAGCCGCGACGTCAAGGTGCTGGTGGTCGGCAACCCGGCCAACACGAACGCCTACATCGCCATGAAGTCGGCCCCGGACCTGCCGAAGAAGAACTTCACGGCGATGCTGCGCCTGGACCACAACCGCGCGCTGTCGCAACTGGCCGCCAAGGCGGGCAAGCCGGTCGCCTCGATCGAGAAGCTGGCCGTGTGGGGCAACCACTCGCCGACGATGTACCCCGACTTCCGCTTCGCCAGCGCCGAAGGCGAATCGCTGCTCAAGCTGATCAACGACGACGTCTGGAACCGCGACACCTTCATTCCGACCGTCGGCAAGCGCGGCGCGGCCATCATCGAGGCGCGCGGCCTGTCGTCGGCGGCTTCGGCGGCCAACGCGGCGATCGACCACGTGCGTGACTGGGTGCTCGGCACCAACGGCAAGTGGGTCACGATGGGCATCCCGTCGGACGGCTCCTACGGCATCCCCGAGGACATCATCTACGGCGTGCCGGTGACCTGCGAGAACGGCGAGTACAAGCGCGTCGAAGGCCTGGAAATCGACACCTTCTCGCGCGAGAAGATGGACGGCACGCTGGCCGAGCTGCTCGAGGAGCGCGACGGCGTCGCCCACTTGCTGAAGTAATGCCCGCCGGGACGGGCACGCCTCGCGCGTGGCCCGCCCCGCACCGGCCGGCGCCCGGCCGAGCTCAAGGCGAGCTCGACCCCGGGCGCCGGCCGATTCGCATTCGATCCGCGCGCGCTTTGCCCGCCAGGCCGGCCCCGGCCGACGCTCCAGGCACCGCAGAGCCCGCTCGAATCCGATGCCTTTTCGATGCTTGCGATCCCACGCGTAACCACGATGCCCGCGCTCTCCCCCGCCGAAGTCCTCTACGACGGCGCCTCGCCGCCCGCGATCCTGCCCTGCTGCGATCACTACGCGGGCAGCGAAAAGCTGATGCGCAAGTCGCTCGCGCTGCAGGCCGAGCTGGGCCCGGTGTTCGACCTCACGCTCGACTGCGAGGACGGCGCCGCGGTCGGCCGCGAGGCCGAGCATGCCGAGCTGGTGGCCGCCATGCTGGGCGATGCGGCCAACCGCTTCGGCCGCGCCGGCGTGCGCATCCACGACTTCAGCCACCCGCATTGGCGCGACGACGTGCGCATCGTGCTGCGCGCGGCCCGCGCGCCGGCTTACATTACGCTTCCGAAAGTCACCAGCGCGGCCGATGTCGCCGAGGCCTGCGCCTTCATCGAAGGCACCCGCCGCGAGCTCGGCATCGACCGGCCGATCCCGGCCGACGTGCTGATCGAGACGCACGGCGCGCTCGAGCAGGTGGCCCGGATCGCCGCGCTGCCGGCCGTCTCCACGCTCAGCTTCGGGCTGATGGACTTCGTCTCGGCCCACCACGGCGCGATCCCCGACAGCGCGATGCGCTCGCCCGGCCAGTTCGACCACCCGCTGGTGCGCCGCGCCAAGCTCGACATCGCCGCCGCAAGCCACGCCCACGGCAAGACGCCCTCCCACAACGTCAGCACCGAGATCCGCGACATGAGCGTGGTGGCCGGCAATGCCCGGCGCGCCCGCGACGAGTTCGGCTACAGGCGCCAGTGGAGCATCCACCCGGCCCAGATCCCGGTGATCGTGGCGGCCTTCGCGCCGCGCGAGGACGAGATCGCCCTGGCCGCCGAGATCCTGCTGGCCGCGCAGGCCGCCGACTGGGGCCCGACGCGCCACCACGATACGCTGCACGACCGCGCCAGCTACCGCTATTACTGGAGCGTGCTGCGCCGCGCCCACGCCGCCGGCCGCGCGCTGCCCGCCGAGGTCGCGCCCTGGCTGCCGCCGCGCGACGAGGCGCGTGCATGAGCCGGGCCCGCGATTCGCTTGCCGGCTCGCGCCCGGGCGCCCTCGATAGCCCTGGCGCGCGGCCGGCGAGCCGACTGTTTCGCGAAATCACGACAGAAGCTTCGAATTCCCTTAAAACCATCGCGCGAATTAGGAGAAAATAGCGGCCGCTGCGCACCATGGGGCGCGTGTCGCGCGCCGGCCGCCTCCCTCGTCAACCGATATCCATAAAAGGCTTGAGCACATGAACAAACTGTTGATCGCCGCCGCCATCGGCACCCTGTCCGCCACGCTGCTGAGCGTCGCCCCGCAAGCTTCGGCACAGACCGCCGGCACCACCGCCAAGGCACCCGCCAAGAAGGCCGTGGCCAAGCGTCCGGCGCCCAAGCGCCACCTGATCCCGCGCAGCAAGCGCGCCCAGGCGGCCGCGGCGGCCAAGGTCGATCCGGCACCGGACGGCGCGGTCAAGTGGTCGTGCAAGGACGGCCTGTCCTACCAGCTGGCCGGCGACATGAAGCGCGACCAGATCGTCACGGTCCACTGGGCCAACAAGAACTACAAGCTGCCGCGCCAGGCCACCACGACCGGCGCCGACGTGTTCTACGATCCGGCCAGCGGCCTGAAGCTGGTGGTGATCCCGACCAAGGGCATGCTGTTCAGCGACAAGGAAGACACGCGCCTGGCCGACGAATGCGTGACCGCCGAGATGGCCGCCAACGGCACGCCGGCGCCGACCCAGTCGAACGAACTGGCACCGAACGTCCAGAAGTAAGCCGTACCCGCAAGCAGCACCCGGCGGTACCCGATCCGCAACGAAACAGCAGGCCAGCCACGACAGGAATCCTGATGTCCGCCCCGCAAACGAATCTCCGGCCCGCGCCGGACCCGGTACTGGTCGAGATCGTCGACTACGTGCTGGGTTTCGAGATCGACAGTGAGCTCGCACTGGAAACGGCGCGCCACTGCCTGCTCGATACGCTCGGTTGCGGGCTCGAGGCCCTGTCCTACCCGGCCTGCACCAAGCTGCTCGGGCCGCTGGTGCCCGGCACCGTGGTGCCCAACGGCGCGCGCGTGCCGGGCACCTCGTTCCAGCTCGATCCGGTCAAGGCCGCCTTCGACATCGGCGCGGCGATCCGCTGGCTCGATTTCAACGACACCTGGCTGGCCGCCGAATGGGGCCACCCGTCCGACAATCTCGGCGGGATCCTGGCCACCGCCGACTGGCTCTCGCGCACCGCGATCGCCGCCGGCAAGCCGCCGCTGACGATGCGCGCGGTGCTGGTGGCGATGGTCAAGGCGCACGAGATCCAGGGGTGCCTCGCGCTCGAGAACGCCTTCAACCGCGTCGGCCTCGACCACGTGCTGCTGGTCAAGGTCGCCTCCACCGCCGTGGTCGGGCAACTGCTCGGCCTCACCCGCGACGAGCTGATCAACGCGCTGTCGCTGGCCTTCGTCGACGGCCAGGCGCTGCGCACCTACCGCCACGCGCCCAACACGGGCTCCCGCAAGTCCTGGGCGGCCGGCGACGCCACCTCGCGCGCGGTGCGTCTGGCGCTGATCGCGCGCACCGGCGAGATGGGCTACCCCTCGGCGCTGAGCGCGCCGACCTGGGGCTTCTACGACGTGCTGTTCGAGGGCAGGCCGTTCCGGTTCCAGCGTCCCTACGGCAGCTACGTGATGGAGAACGTGCTGTTCAAGATCGCGTTCCCCGCCGAATTCCATGCGCAGACGGCCGCCGAGGCCGCGCTCGCGCTGCATCGCCGGATCCTCGCCGCCGGGCGCGGCGCCGAATCGATCCGGCGCGTCACGATCCGCACGCACGAGGCCGCGATCCGCATCATCGACAAGAGCGGGCCGCTGGCCAATCCGGCCGACCGCGACCACTGCATCCAGTACATGGTGGCGGTGCCGCTCCTGTTCGGACGGCTGACGGCCGCCGACTACGAGGACGACGTCGCCCGCGACCCGCGCATCGACGCGCTGCGCGCGAAGATCGCCTGCGTCGAGGATCCGCAATTCACGAAGGACTATCACGACCCGGACAAGCGCGCGATCGCCAACGCGCTGACGGTCGAATTCGACGACGGCACGGTGCTCGACGAGGTGGTGGTCGACTACCCGATCGGGCATCGCCGCCGTCGTGACGAGGGCATCCCCCTTCTCGTCGAGAAATTCCGCAGCAACCTGGCGCGGCGTTTCCCGACGAAGCAGCAACAAGCGATTCTCGACGTGTCGCTCGATCCGGCAAGGCTCGCCGCCATGCCGGTCAATGAATACGTCGACTTGTATGTGATCTAGCCGTCAGATACAGGACATCTTTCCTCGCCTCAACCCAGGAAACCAGGAAAACACCATGGCCCACAATCTCCACAAAACCCTCAAGGAATTCGACAGCGGTTCCGGAAAAGGCAAGTTCTATTCGCTGCCCCAGCTCGGCAAGGAACTGAAGACCAAGATCGAACGCCTGCCGGTGTCGATCCGTCTGGTGCTCGAATCGGTGCTGCGCAACTACGACGGCAAGAAGATCACCGAGGAACACATCGAGCAACTGGCGAACTGGAAGCCCGATGCCAAGCGCGTCGACGAGATCCCGTTCGTGGTCGCGCGCGTGGTGCTGCAGGATTTCACGGGCGTGCCGCTGCTCGCCGACATCGCGGCCATGCGCGGTGTGGCGCAGCGCGCCGGCCAGGACCCGAAGAAGATCGAACCGCTGGTCCCGGTCGATCTGGTGGTCGATCACTCGGTGCAGATCGACTACTTCCGCCAGAAGAACGCGCTCGACCTGAACATGAAGCTGGAATTCCAGCGCAACAACGAGCGCTACCAGTTCATGAAGTGGGGCATGCAGGCCTTCGACACCTTCGGCGTGGTGCCCCCGGGCATCGGCATCGTCCACCAGGTCAACCTCGAGTACCTGGCGCGCGGCGTGCACAAGAAGGCCGACGGCGCCGACACGGTGTACTACCCCGACACGCTGGTCGGCACCGACAGCCACACCACCATGATCAACGGCATCGGCGTGGTGGGCTGGGGCGTGGGCGGCATCGAGGCGGAAGCCGGCATGCTCGGCCAGCCGGTGTACTTCCTCACGCCGGACGTGGTCGGCGTCGAGCTCAAGGGCAAGCTGCGCGAAGGCGTGACGGCCACCGACCTGGTGCTGACCATCACGGAAATGCTGCGCAAGGAAAAGGTGGTCGGCAAGTTCGTCGAGTTCTTCGGCGAAGGCACCGCCTCGCTGTCACTGCCGGATCGCGCCACGATCGGCAACATGGCGCCCGAGTACGGCGCGACCATGGGCTTCTTCCCGGTCGACGAGAAGACCATCGAGTACTTCGAGGGCACCGGCCGCACCAAGGCCGAGATCGCCGCCTTCGAGAACTACTTCAAGGCCCAGAAGCTGTTCGGCGTGCCCAAGGCCGGCGAGATCGACTACACCAAGTCGCTCACGCTCGACCTGTCGAGCGTCGCGCCCTCGCTGGCCGGCCCGAAGCGTCCGCAGGACCGCATCGAGATCACCCACGTCAAGTCGACCTTCGCCGACCTGTTCTCGAAGCCGGTCGCGGAAAACGGCTTCAACAAGAAGGCCGAGGACCTGGCGGCGCAATACACCACCAGCAACGGCGTGAACGTGAAGAACGGCGACATCCTGATCGCCGCGATCACCTCCTGCACCAACACCTCGAACCCGAGCGTGCTGCTGGCCGCGGGCCTGCTGGCCAAGAAGGCGGTGGAAGCGGGCCTCACGGTCGCGCCGCACATCAAGACCTCGCTGGCGCCGGGATCGCGCATCGTCACCGAGTACCTGACCAAGACGGGCCTGCTGCCCTACCTGAGCAAGCTCGGTTTCGAACTGGCCGCCTACGGCTGCACGACCTGCATCGGCAACGCCGGCGACCTGACGCCCGAGCTGAACGAAGCGATCGTCAAGAACGACATCGTGGCCGCGGCCGTGCTGTCGGGCAACCGCAACTTCGAGGCGCGCATCCACCCGAACATCCGCGCCAACTTCCTGGCCTCGCCGCCGCTGGTGGTGGCCTACGCGATCGCCGGCACCATCACGCGCGACCTGATGACCGAACCGGTCGGCAAGGGCAAGGGTGGCCGCGACATCTACCTCGGCGACATCTGGCCGACCAGCGAGGAAATCCAGTCGCTGCTGAAGTACGCGCTCGACCCGAAGGCCTTCGAGTCGAATTATTCGAAGCTGACCAAGAAGGGCGACCTGTGGAGCAAGATCGAGGGCGAGACGGGCCAGGTCTACGACTGGCCGAAGTCGACCTACATCGCCGAGCCGCCGTTCTTCGGCAAGGACTTCCCGATGCAGCCTTCGGACTCGATCGCGCCGGTCAAGGGCGCGCGCGCGCTCGGCGTGTTCGGCGACTCGGTGACCACCGACCACATCAGCCCGGCAGGCTCGATCAAGGAAGACTCGCCGGCCGGCCGCTGGCTGAAGGAGAACGGCGTGCAGAAGGCCGACTTCAACAGCTACGGCTCGCGTCGCGGCAACCATGACGTGATGATGCGCGGCACCTTCGCCAACGTGCGGATCAAGAACCTGATGATCCCGGCCAAGGCCGACGGCTCGCGCGTCGAGGGCGGCCTGACGATCCACCAGCCGAGCGGCGAACAACTGTCGATCTACGACGCGGCGATGAAGTACGTCGACGCCGGCGTGCCGACCGTGATCTTCGCGGGCGAGGAATACGGCACGGGTTCGTCGCGCGACTGGGCCGCCAAGGGCACCCAGCTGCTCGGCGTGAAGGCCGTGGTGGCGCGCAGCTTCGAGCGGATCCACCGCTCCAACCTGGTCGGCATGGGCGTGCTGCCGCTGCAGTTCAAGGGCTCGGACAGCGTCCAGTCGCTCGGCATCACCGGCGAGGAAACCTACGACGTGGAAGACCTCGGCGACGACTTCAAGCCGCAGCAGGACGTCACCCTGGTGATCCACTACAAGAACGGCGAAACCAAGCGCGTGCCGGTGCTGCTGCGCGTGGACACGCCGATCGAGGTGGACTACTACAAGCACGGCGGGATCCTGCCCTTCGTGCTGCGCTCGCTGCTGGCTGCCTGAGCGCGCGGTTTTTGCAGGTGCCGCGCGTCGGAGACGATGCGCGGACGATTCGAGCCCGGCTCCGGCCGGGCTTTTTTTTGTCCCGGCCCGGGGCGCGATAGCGATGGCGACGCTGACTCGATCGGTCGAGCGACGGCGGGAGCGCGAGCCGGCTTGGGCTCCCGTCCGAGGTTAAGGGCACTCGCACGGCGAGGCCTCGCCAGCCGCGCACCACGCGCCGCCCGCCTCTCCCTCTCGTCCTCCTCGTCCCCCTCTCTCGCCCTCCTACTTCGCGCCCCGCTCCGACGGCACCGCCTTGCCCGAGCGATGCGAGGGCGCGAACAGGCGCAGGCCGCTGGCCAGGCTGGCGGCGGCCGAGAAGCCGGCGCCCAGCCCGAGCGCCAGCGTCGGGCCGTGCCTGGCGGCGATGCCGAAGCACAGCGCGACCAGGGCCGCGCCGGTGGCCTGCCCGATCAGGCGCGCGGTGGCGATGATTCCGCTCGCGCCGCCGCTGCGCTCGGGCGGCGCGCTCGCCATCAGGGCCTTCAGGTTGGGCGACTGGAAGAAGCCGAAACCGGCGCCGCACAAGGCCATGCGCCAGATGATGTCGGACACGTGCGGATACGGCGGCAGCATCGCCAGCAAGGCCATGCCGAGCGCCAGGATCGCCAGCCCCACCGCGCCCAGCAGCCCCGGCGGATAACGATCCGACATGCGCCCGGCGATCGGCGCGGACAGCGCCACCACCGCCGACCAGGGCGTCATCAGGAAGCCGGTCTCGACCGCGCTGCGATGCAGGACGTCCTCGAAATAGAACGGCAGCGAGACGAAGGCCAGGCCCTGCGCCGCGAACGAGCAGACCGCCGTCAGCGCCGACAGCGCGAACACCGGCCGCTTGAACAGGTCGACCGGCAACATCGGCGCGGGATGCCCCGCCTCGCGGCGGATCAGCAGCCAGCCGAACACCAGGGTCACGCCGGCGGCCGCCAGGCTGAAGGCCAGCGGCCCGCGCTGCGAGGTCTCGCCGAGCGCGAAGATCAGCGCCGCGAAGGTCACCACGTTGAGACCGGCCGCGACCGGATCGAAACTGTGGCCGCCGCGCCCCGTGTGCGGCAGCGCCGGGATCGCCACCGCCAGCGCGAGCAGCCCGAGCGGCACGTTGACGGCGAACAGCCAGGGCCAGTCGGCCAGCGAGAGGATCACCGAGGCCACCGTCGGCCCCACCGCGAAGGACACGCCGACGATCAGCGCATTCAGGCCGAGCCCGCGCCCGAGTCGCTGCGCCGGGTAGAGATGGCGGATCAGGGCCGTGTTGACGCTCATGATGGCCGCCGCGCCCAGGCCCTGCACGATACGCGCCGCGGTCAGCATCGGCAGCGTCGAGACCAGCGCGCAGGCCAGCGAGGCGGCCGTGAACACCACCAGCCCGCCGATATAGATGCGGCGATGGCCGACGATGTCGCCCAGCGCGGCCAGCGGCAGCAAGGTGGCCACCATCGCGAGCTGGTAGGCATTGATGATCCAGACCGAGGCGGCAGGCGCGGTGTGCAGGTCGGCGGCGATGGCGGGCAAGGCGGTGTTCGCGATCGCCGTATCGAGCGTCGCGAGCGCGACCGCAAGCAGGATCGCGATCATCGCGCGCCAGTTGAACGCCGGCTCCGCGGGGCGGCCGGCGAGAAGGGTTTCGGACAAGGCAGGACTCGGCAGGACGGGCGACGCGGATCGCGCATCGCGAATGGATCGACGCGGCGGCGCGTCGATTGCCCGATTTCCGGAAACGAAACCCGCCGCAGCCCCCGCATTGTTGCAGAGCGGAGCCGATCCTGCAGGCTCGCGACACGCGAGAAAGCTGGTCGAAAGCCTGGCTGCCGATGGCTTCCGGCAGGCACGGCACCGCGGGCTGCCGTCGTCGGCCGATTCACCGCCGGCCGGATCTGCTTGCCGCCTCGTCTCCTCGCCGGCTACCCGCCCGCGCCGAGCGCGCCGCGATCGAGCGAGGCCGCGCGAATCGCCTCGCCGGGCTCAGTGAAGGTCTGCTGCCGCAACTGCGCGATGCGCGCGTCGCGATCGTCGGGCGAGAGCCCCTGCGCGAGAATCCGATCGCGTTCGGCCGCATAGGCCTGGTAGCGACCCTGCCAGGCATCGTCGTCCTGCTGCAGCTTGGCGGCGCGCGCGGCTGCCTCGGGCCCGAGCGCCTGCGCGAGCTGGGCGCGCATCTGCTCAGGCGTGGCGCCGGCCTGCTGCATGGCCGCGATCTTCGACACGGCATCCTGCTGGGCACGGATCGCCGCCTGCTGCGCGCGCTCGGCCGGCGTCAGTTGCGTATCGAGCGCGGCCAGGCGCGCGGCCTTCTGCTCGTCGCTGAGCGCGGGATCGTGCGCGATCCGGATCCGCTCCAGGTCGAGCCGCTGGCGGCGCTGCTCCTCGCCGAAGAAGGGCTCGGCCCATTCGCCGAGCGTGCGGCTGGCCAGCGTCGCGCGCTGTTCGAGCGCGAGCTGCATGGCGGCCGGATCGAGCTTGTCGCCGAGCACCGAGCCGCCGCCCGGCAGCCGCGCGAGTCCATCGAAATAGGCGCGATAGCGTTGCCAGGCATCGAGCGCGTCCTGCTGCGCCGGGCTGCCCTCCAGTTGCGCGGCGATCTCGCGACGCACCAGCGCGTCGAGCCCGGCCGGCGTGAGATCGTGCTGCGCGCTCAGGCAGTAGTCGAGGAAGTCGCGCACCGCGCGCGTCCTCGCCAGCCTGCCGCCGGCATCGAGCGGCAGGCGCGGCGCGCTGGAACCGGCCAGCGAGGCCGGCAGCGTGGCGGCCAGCGGCGCCGCCTCGCCCACCCGCCCGACGCGCGTCGCAACGGTTGCGGACGCCACGACCGCGGCCGCGTCGTGGCGAGGCTCGCCGCCCGGCGGCAGCAGCCACCAGGCGATCGCGCCGGCCGCGACGAAGCCGCTCGCCGCGAACAGCGCGACGCGCCCGGCCCGCGCGGCGCGCACCGGACGATCGGGCCGCACCATCAGATGCCCTGCTGCTTGAGGCGGTTCACGTGCGTGCGGATCACCGCGACCGGATCCTCGGCATTCGCGCCGCGCACGCCGAGCAACTGGTTGATCTCGTCGAGGTGGTTCCAGTGGTAGCTGGTGCTGATCACCTGGCCGAACAACGAGCTGCAGCGCGACACCAGCCCGTCGTTCTGGCCCGAGCCGCGATTGATCATCACCGCGCCGGTGCCGAGCAGGGCCAGCGTCGAGATATCGGTGACGTTGGCCGAGTCGAAGGTGCTGGTGCTGGTATCGCTCGCGCCCGTCACGCCGAGCACGGTCGCGCCCGGCTGGATCGCCGTGCCGCCCCAGGAATAGAGCAGGTGCTGGTTGCCGGCGACGGTTTCGGTCGCTGCCCCCGTCTGGCACGTGCCCGGCGCGCCGAGCCCGGCGCTCGGGAAGTTCTTGTTGTAGGCGGCCGTCTGCGCGGTGGTCAGTGTCTTGAGCGCGGCCAGCGCGTCCTGGTTGGTGTTCAGCGAGCTGTTGATCAGCGTGCCGAACACGTTGACGAAGGCGGCGATCACCGTCGACGACAGGCCGGTGGGATCGGTCGCCAGCACGCCCTGCACGAAATCGGCGAACTCGGAGCCGCGATGCGGCGTGCCGATGGTGGTCACCGAAGCCACCAGTTGCGGCGCGACCGCCGCCACGTAGCGCGAGGTCAGCCCGCCCTGGCTGTGGCCGATCAGGTTGACCTTGGTCGCGCCGGTGGCCGCCAGCACCTGCTTGACGTAGGCCAGCAACTGCTCGCCACGGCCGTTCGGGCCGTCGTCGCTCTGGAAGCCAGACAGGTTGGCCACATAGACCTTCGCGCCATGCGATTGCAGGTCGCTCTGGATGCCGTACCAGTAGTCGAGCACATTCGCGAACTTGTCGGTGCCGGCCAGGCCGTGCACCAGGATCACCGGATAGCGCGTCGCCGCATAGGTATCGGCCGCCATCGCCGCGGGCGCCGCCGTCATCGCCAGGCCCGCCGCCCCGGCCAGCGGCATCGCCGCCAACGCCCATGCCACCGCCCTCGCCGCCAGCCTCGAACGCATCGATCTGCGCATGCTTATCTCCCTCGTTATTGGATCCGTCGATGTGAATGCAGCGCTCGATCGCGGCGTCGCGCGAAGCCGGGCGCGGCAAGTGCGGAGTGAAACACGGCGGCGGCAGTCCTGTCCGGACTCACACGGATGTTTGGATGCGCGTCTCTAATCGATTGACGCGCGTGATCGGGAACGGCGGCCGAACGAATCGCGTGGCGATGCTGCGTCGCCACATGGGGATATCACGGACTGCGAAGCATCGCGCGATGTGCGCATGGAACAGACGCGACAAGCCGGCCGGCAATCATGCCGATCAAGAACGCACGAGGGGGGAAGCTCGGAAAGCGGCGCGGATGTTGCAGGCGCAACCAGCGCGCGGGTTCGTTTTGTTACGGCAGGATGCGCCGCAATGTGGCATCGCGCTTCACGAAGTGATGCCAGAGCGCGGCCAGCGCGTGCAGCCCGATCACGAAATAGAAGCTGTTGCCGATCAGTTCGTGGGCTTCCTTGAGCGGCCCGCGCAAGGCCGGGTTCGCGTCGAACAGCGTGAACGAGACACCGAGCGGCGCGATCGTCACGGGATGGCCGCCCATGTTGACGAAGGCGATGCCGAGCAGCGGCTGGGCCAGCGTGAACAGGTAGAGCGCGAGATGGGAAAGCTTGGCGAGCCACGCGAGCACCGGCGGCTGCGGCAGCGGATCGGGCCGGCGCGAGGCGAAGCGCCAGAGCACGCGCAGGATCGAGAGCGACAACACCAGGGTGCCCGCGCAGAAATGCACGTTGGTCCAGAACAGGCGGCTGTCGGTGCCCTTCGGGCCGCGAATCTCAATCGCGAGGTAGCCCAGCGCCACCAGCAGCACGATCAGCCAGTGAAAGGCGATCGCGGGACGGTTGTAGCGTGGCTGGGTCGCGAGGATGTTCTTCATCGGGGCTCCGGCGGGCGGATCGTATCGGGGACGGCGCCTGGCAGGTGGCGGCCGGCGGCTATCGCCGCGATTGTACCGGGGCGAAGTGGGTCGCGGCAGCTTCGGCCAGCACGGATGCGGCGATTGGTCAGGCGTCGCGAGCGAGCCGCATGGTCCGCAGCGGGGCGAAGCGATGAGGGAAACCCGGAAAAGTCGGCGCAGCCGGCAGCCGCGCGATGCGCGTGCCGCACGAACCACCGCAGCGGAAAAAAACAACGGCGCGCGCCCCGTCGGGAGCGCGTGCCGCATCGGCGATCGGCAATCAGCCGCTGATCGGCCGGGGATCGACCGGTAATCAGCCGCCGTTGCGCGGCAGGAAACCGATCGGGTCGACCGGCTTGCCGTCCTGCCGGACCTCGAAGTCGAACGAGGAACGGCCATCCGGATCGGTGGCCATCTCGGCGATCGCCTGGCCCGCCGCGACGGCGTCGCCGTCGTTGACCAGCAGCTTGCCGTTGTGGCCGTAGGCGGTGATCAGGCCGCTCTCGTGCTTGAGGATCACCAGCGGGCCGTATTTCGCCACGCCGGTGCCGGCGTACACCACCCGGCCCGCGGCCGCGGCGCGCACGGTCTTGTCGCCGGTCGAGGTGATCGTGATGCCGCGCGTCTTGCCGGGGATGAAGCGCGAGGTGACCGTGCCCTGCGCCGGCCAGGCCAGCGCCGGCGGCTCGGCCGCCGTGGTGCCGGGCAGCGCGGACGAGGACGGCTGGCCCGAGGACGGCACCGGCGAGGTGATCGCGGTATTGCCCGGCGGCGGCGCGACGCGCAGCACCTGGCCGGGCGTGAGCATGTCGGTCGGCGCGATGTGGTTCCAGCTCGCGACGTCCTGGCTGCGCTGGCCGAAGCCGGCCGCGATGGACGGCAGCGTATCGCCGGGGTTGACGCGGTAGTAGCCGGCCAGCACGCCGCCCTGGTTCTGGCGGCTGGGTTGCGGCGTGCTCGTCGGCTGCCACGAGTCCGTCCACGGCGTCATCGTGCAGCCGCCGACCAGCGCGGCGCCGACGGCGAACAGGGTCGCGCGCGAGACGGCGCGACGATACGTGGTGGTTTCAGTGAAGATCGTTCTTCTCAAGCTGCCTCCCTAGTTTCGCTTCGCTGCGGGCGGCCTGCATCGCGGGGATGCGTGGCGCGCGCCGCGTGGCCCGGGTCGGGCCGGTCCCGACAGGAGTGGGACCTTCAGACGCTGCCTTCGGTTTCCACGACGAGAATACGAGCTTCCCCGCGTGGATGGGCGACGTGTTCCGTCCCCACCGTGGCGTGAAAGATGTCGCCGGTCTCGAGCAGGGCAATATGCTCGCCGGCGGCATCGCGATAGTGCATGTCGACTTGTCCGTCGAGGACGACGAACACTTCCTCGCCGTCGTTCACATGCCAGATGTAAGGCTGGTCGGTCCAGTGCAGGCGCGTGGTGATACCGCGCATATTGGCGATATCGAGGGCGCCCCAGGCACGCGACGCGGTAAAGGTCTTGCTGCGAATGAGCTTCATGTCGGGTTCCGGCATCGCGGCGACATGGCCGCGAATCTCGCCGCCCGGCCCGGCCCGGCCGCTGCGTGCCCGTCGGATAGTACCTGCTCGGCGCGAATTTCGGAACCTTCGCGCCCCGATTCGGCGGTTCGGGAACGCCCGGGCGCTGGATCCGGACCGAGCGCGCCGGGGATTTCGCCATGCAAAAAAATCGGCCCGTGGGTTCCTGGTGGAACACCACGGGCCGATCCGGACTGCGGTACAACTCAACTTCCACTACCTGCTTCAATTACCTGCCACGGGCGGCGCGGCCATCCCGGCGCGCCACCCGCGTCGATCAGCGACCCTTGTAGACCGGAGCGCCGTCGGCGATGCGGCGAACCTTCGACGGCGTGCCCGATTCGGCGGCCGCGGCCGGTTGCGCGCCGTAGCCGCTGGTATCGGCGTTGGCGAAGTTTTGTTGCGGGTTGATGCGGGATTCAGCAGCCTGGATACCGTTCGGGTAGTCGTTGCGGTCGGCGCTCGGGTTGTAACCGGCCTTTTCCAGTTGGGCCAGTTCGGCCTTCACTTCGGCACGGGTCAGCGGGCCATTGGTCGGTTGAGCAAACGAGAGAGCCGGGACAGCGAGAACGGCAGCGGCAGCAACAGTAGCGATCAGCGATTTCATGATTTTCACCTCCGAGACTTTTTTTGCTTCACCGCACACACCATGTGAGCAGCGAGTGATGTGAAGTCTAGTCTTCTCGGGACCTAGGGAAAACCATGAAACGACGAAAACACTGTTCCGTGAACGATAATAATCAGCGGGTTCCGACGCTATCAACCCGATAGATAGCGTGGTTAATCGCAACAATTACCGTTCGCCCCCGCCTCAGGCCCAGTTTGCGTGGAAGCTGCCCGGCTTGTCCGTGCGCTCGAAGGTATGGGCGCCGAAGAAGTCTCGCTGCGCCTGCACAAGGTTCGCCGGCAGGCGTTCCGAGCGGTAGCTGTCGAAGTAGGCGACCGCCGAGGAGAAAGCCGGCACCGGCACGCCGGCCTGCACCGCGGCCACCACCACGTCGCGCAGCGCCTGCTGGTAGTTGGTCGAGATCTCCTGGAAGTACGGGTCGAGCAGCAGGTTCGCGAGTTCCGGGCTGGCCGTGTAGGCATCCGTGATCTTCTGCAGGAAGCGCGCGCGGATGATGCAGCCGGCGCGGAAGATACGCGCGATCTCGCCCAGGTTGAGCTTCCAGCCGTATTCCTTGGAGGCCGTGTCGAGCTGCGCGAAACCCTGCGCGTAGGAGATCACCTTGCTCAGGTAGAGCGCGCGGCGCACCGCCTCGACGAAGGCGGCACGATCGCCTTCCGGCTTGGCCGGCGAGGGCCCCTTCAGCACCTTGCTGGCGGCCACGCGTTGCGTCTTCAGCGAGGACAGCACGCGCGCGAACACCGATTCGGTGATCAGCGGCAGCGGCACGCCCAGGTCCAGCGCATTCTGGCTGGTCCACTTGCCGGTGCCCTTCTGCGCGGCGCGGTCGAGGATCACGTCCACCAGGTGCTGGCCGGTTTCCTCGTCCTTCTTGTCGAAGATCCTCGAGGTGATCTCGATCAGGTAGCTGTCGAGCTCGCCCTGGTTCCATTCGGTGTAGACCTTGCCGAGCTCCTCGTTCGACAGCCCCGCCACCTGCTTGAGCACCGCGTAGCTTTCGGCGATCAGCTGCATGTCGCCGTACTCGATGCCGTTGTGGACCATCTTCACGTAGTGGCCGGCGCCGTCCGGGCCCATGTAGGCCACGCAGGGCTCGCCGTCGCCCGGCGCCTTGGCGGCGATCTGCTTGAGGATCGGCTCGACCAGGTCGTAGGCGTCGCGCTGGCCGCCCGGCATGATCGAGGGGCCGTGCAGCGCGCCCTCCTCGCCGCCCGACACGCCCGTGCCGATGAAGTGCAGGCCCGATTGCGCGAGTTCCTGGTTGCGGCGGATGGTGTCCGTGAAATGCGTGTTGCCGCCGTCGATCAGCACGTCGCCCTTGCCGAGCAGCGGCTTGAGCGCGGCGATCGTCGCGTCCGTGGCTTCGCCCGCCTTGACCATCAGCAGGATGCGGCGCGGCGTTTCGAGCGACGCGACGAATTCCTCCAGCGTGTAGGTCGGCACCAGCTTGCGGTCGGGGAATTCGGCGATCAGCTCGTCGGTCTTGTCGCGGCTGCGGTTGTACACGGACACGGCGTGACCGCGGCTCTCGATGTTCAACGCCAGATTGCGGCCCATCACGGCCATCCCGACCACGCCGATTGCTTGTTTGCCCATTGTTCATTCTCCGAAAAAAACACGGCGCGGCCCGACCGAGCCGCGCGCATAGCCGCAAGGATACGGGAAAACCAGGCGAGGCCGCTGCCTCGCGCGCGCCGCGCCGATCAGGCGCGGCGGCGCAGCACCACGCTCAGGTTGTTGGCCGGCATCGCCACCACGCGCTCGAGTTCGAGGCCGGCCGCCTCGGCCAGCGCGACCACCGCCTCCAGGTCGCGCACGCCCCATTCGGCATCGCGCGCGCGCAGTTGCGCGTCGAACTCGGCGTTGGAGGGCGCGGTATGCGCGCCCGCGCGGCGATACGGGCCGTACAGCAGCAGCACGCCGCCGGCGGGCAGCCGCCGCGCGGCGCCGTTCACCAGCGCGATGGCCGCCGCCCAGGGCGCGATGTGAATCATGTTGATGCAGACCACCGCGTCGACGGCGTCCACCGGCCAGGGCTCGGCGCGCACGTCGAGCGCCAGCGGCGCGCGCAGGTTCGGCAGGCCGGCCTGCGCGACCCAGGCGGCGATCGAGCGCCGCGAGCGCGGCTCGGGGTCGCTCGGCTGCCAGTCGATGCCCGGCAGGGCCGCCGCGAAATGCACGGCGTGCTGGCCGGTGCCGCTCGCGATCTCGAGCACGGTGCCGCGCTCGGGCAGGACCTCGCGCAGCACCGCGAGGATCGGCTCGCGGTTGCGCTCGGCCGCCGGCGCCTGCAGGCGATCGGCCGGATTGGCGGCGGCTTCGCCCGTGCATTCGGCGCTTGGCCGGGCGTGATTCGGATCGGTGGAATTCGTCATGCGGGAGGATCGGTGGAGGATGAGGACGGGACGGCGGGAAGCCGCGATGCGCGCAGTGTGCCGCATCGGCGGGCTCGGTGGTAGCGGACGCGGGGCGCCTTCGACACGCTGGTGACGAGCGGCGGGCTGGTTCGGCATCGCGGGTTCGGCGAGCCAGCACGCCGGCCCGCTCGACCTCGTCGATTCAGCGCACCGGCACGCGACCACCCGCGCCCTCAGCGCACGAGGCTCGCCCCCTCGTCCGGATCGGCCAGCCCGAGCCTTGCCAGCAGCGCCTCCAGCGTCGCGCCGCAGGCGGCCTCGACCTTCAGCGCGAGCAGCGCATCGGCACGCGTGCGCCCCAGGTTCAGCGCGGCGACCGGCTTGTCGCGCTCGCCGGCCCAGACGCAGAAGCGATACCCCGAATACACCATCAACGAGGAGCCGACCACCAGCATCGCGTCGGCTTCGTCGAGCGCGCGCGTCGCGGCGGCCACGCGTTCGCGCGGCACGTTCTCGCCGAAGAACACCACGGCCGGCTTGAGCATGCCCGCGCAGATCGGGCAGGCCGGCACGCGGAAACCGTCGAGCGTATCGAGTTCGAGCTGCGCGTCGCCGTCGGCCAGCGGCACGGCCTCGTAGGCCAGCAGCGCGGGATTGTCGGCCTCGAGCGTGTGCTGGATCGCCGCGCGCGCGTGATGCGCGCCGCAATCGAGACAGCTCACGCCGTCGATACCGCCATGCAGCTCGATCACGCCGCGGCTACCGGCGCGCTGGTGCAGCCCGTCGACGTTCTGCGTGACCAGCCCGCCGATCCGCCCGGCCGCGCCGAGCCGCGCGATCGCGCGATGCGCCGCGTTCGGCCGCGCGCGCCCCACCACCGGCCAGCCGAGCATGCTGCGTGCCCAATAACGGCGGCGCGCCGACTCGGAGCCGACGAATTCCTGGTACTGGATCGGAGGCGAGCGCATCCACTGGCCGTTGCGGTCGCGGTAGCCGGGAATGCCGGAATCGGTGCTGATGCCGGCGCCGGTCAACACGAACAGGCGGGGATGGCGTTCGACGAAAGCGTGCAGCGCGTCGAGCGCCGCCGGGTCCGCCGCGACGAGTTCGGGCAGGGAATCGTGATCGTTCATGGCTGGGTGGGGTGGTCCTGCCGGCGAGTTCGGGGAGCAATCGCCTCGTCCGCCGGCCTGCGCGAGATCATACCGAAGGCCCTGAATCGACGTGGAGCGCCTTGTCAGGCATGGCCGACAATGGGGCAAGATCATTCGCGGCAGCGACCCGAAAAGCCGCTCCGCGTTGCGTGGACACAACGCCGCTACGACGTCTAACGAATTCGCTTGCCACGCCTAGTACAAACCCTTAGTATTGCGTCTGTCTCCTCCATGTCTCCAACATGGATTCAGCCCGCAACAGTGTTGCGGGCTTTTTCTTTTGTGGCCCGCGTCGGCGCCCGCACGCATCCCGGCCTCGCTTCTCCCCTATTTCCCCGGCCTCGCGCCCTTCACTGCCAGTCTCGCCGTCCTCAAACCCTGAGTGCGCCGTCGGCGCGGGTCGGAACTCGATACCGATCACGCCGCGATGCCGAACGACCCAGCACGAACCGAGCCGAACCGCACATCACTTGCCGCGCCGCGCCAGCTCGCCGATCCCCTGCACCGGCAGGCACCGAGCCGCATCGCCCTCCTCCCACGTCTGGCCGATCGCACGCGGTCCCGCCACCAACGCCGCGCCCCGCGCGTGCGCCGAGCCGCGCACGAAACGCCGCCCCGCCGGGCCATATACGGCATCGGGCTCCGGGAACAGCGAGACGAAGACGAGATACAGCACGCCGCCCAGCAGCAGCGAGATCGGCACGCTCAGGTCGAGGCCGCCGGCCAGGTTGCCGAGCACGCCGACGAACTGCCCCGGCAGGTTGACGAAGGCCAGGCCGACCAGGGCCGCCGGCAGCCAGGCGCCCATCGCCCGCAGGTTCCAGCCTTGCGTGAACCAGTAATGGCCGCCGCGCAGGCCGCGATTGAAGACCTGCAGGTCGTCGGCGAGATAGAAGCCGCGCCGCGTCACGTAGCCGATCACCATGATCGCCATCCAGGGGCAGCTGAAGGTGCCGATCAGGGTCGAGAAGGTCGACACGCTCTCCACCAGGTTGAAGGCGAAGCGGCCCACGAAGATGAAGCCGATCGCCAGCGTGCCGATCAGCAGCGTGGCGCGCACGCGGTTCAGCCGCTTGGGGAACATGCTCGACATGTCGAGCCCGGTGCCGTACAGCGCGGTGGTGCCGGTCGACATGCCGCCGATGATGGCGATCACGCAGGTGGGCAGCAGGAACCAGCGCGGCGACACCGCCAGCAGCCCGCCCACGTAGTCGTTCGAGGCGATGAACGAGGGCGCGTGGGTGGCGATGATGCTGGCCGTGGCGAGCCCGAACAGGAACGGCACGAAGGTGGCGAGCTGGGCCACGAACACGGCGCCGATCACGCGGTGGCGCGGCGTGTGCTCGGGAATGTAGCGCGCCCAGTCGCCGAGCGTCGAGGCGAACGACACGGGATTGCTCATCGCCACCAGCGCCGCGCCGCAGAAGGCGGCCCAGAAGCCCGCGCCGCCCGCGTGCAGGGTGCCGGCATAGGCGGCGTCGAAGCTGCCGGAAAACGCGAAGGCGCCCACCAGGAACATCAGGCTGGCGGCCCACACGGCGATCTTGTTGACCCACAGCATGAAGCGGAAGCCGTAGATGCAGACCACCAGCACCAGCACCGCGAACACCAGGTACGAGAGGCCCACCGTGGCGCCGTTGACGGGCAGGCCGACCAGGCTGTGGGCGCCGCCCACCAGCGCGTCGCCGGAGCTCCAGACCGCCAGCGAGAAGAAGGCCACCGAGGTCAGCAGCGCCAGGAAGGAGCCGACGATGCGGCCGTGAATGCCGAAGTGCGCGCCCGAGGAAACCGGGTCGTTGGTGCCGTTGCGCGTGCCGAACAGGCTCATCGGCGCGAGGATGCAGGTGCCGGCCAGCACGCCGAGCACGATCGCCAGCGCGCCGTCGCGAAACGACAGGCCGACCAGGATCGGGAAGCTGCCGAGCACCGAGGTGGAAAAGGTGTTGCAGCCGCCGAACAGCAGGCGGAACAGGTCGATGGGCCGCGCGTAGCGCGAGGCATCGGGGATGCGTTCGAAACTGAAGGTCTCGATCCGCGTCATGCTGGTGTCGTCGTGGGAAGTGTCGCTCATCGTCTCGCTCCATTCGGGCGCCGGTCCCGCCCGTCGCGCGGGCTGGCCGGCATATCGTGCCGATCGTTGTTCATGCCGCGGGCCGGGGCCCGGCGCGCGGTTTCGTTGGTGCACCGCGCGGGGCCGGCCCTCGCTCACGGGCTGTCGTGCCCGTGCCGGGGAAGGCTCGAAGTTCGGCGGGCTCGGGCGGCCCGTGCCCATAGGCTTCGGCGGGATCGGAATTGGTCGAAAACATCGGAGAACGAATCGATCGACAAAGGCGCCGGCGGCACCCAAGGAAACGACGCGGCCGGCACCTGGCCGGCCGCGCCGCGCTCACATCGGGAAGCCCATCGCCTTGATGCCGCGAATCCAGGCGCGTTTCCAGCCGCCCTCGGCATCGGCGCCGTCGAAGGCGTGGAAGGTGATCTTGGCGGCCAGCCAGCGCACCGGCTCGGGCGGGATGTAGGTCGGGCTCTGCCTGGCGATGTCGAGCCGGCGCTCGGGGCTGTCGCGATCGAACAGGATGTTCAGGCCCATGAAGGCACCGAAGCGGCTGGCCGCGACGCCGAAGCCCGTGTAACCGGCCACGAACACGCCCTTGCCGCCCAGGTAGCGCTTGGCGAACACCGAGCCGCGCGAGCAGTAGTCGATCGGGCCGCCCCAGGCATGCGAGAAGCGCAGCCCGGCCAGTTGCGGGAAGGTGCGGAAGAAGGCCTGCGCCAGCCGCGTGTAGGTGTCGTGCCGCGCATCCTGGGCCGGCTGCGGATTGCCGTCGAAGTGATAGCTGACCAGGCCGCCGAAGATGATGCGGTTGTCCTTGGTGAGGCGGAAATAGTTGAGCTGGGTGCGCGTGTCGTAGACGCCCTGCCGGTTCTTCCAGCCGATTAGCGCCAGTTGCGCCTCGCTGAGCGGCTCGGTGGCCAGCACGTGGTCGCGCACCTGCAGCACGCGCCGGTTGATGTCGGCGATGCCGACCTTCGCGGTGCCGCTGCCAAACAGCACGCGCGGCGCGCGGATGCTGCCCTCGGGCGTGCTGGCCAGCACCGTGTCGCCTTCGTCGCGGATCGCCTCGAGCGGCGTGTGCTCGTGGATCCTCACGCCGAGCGAGAGCGCCGCGCGCTTGAGGCCCCAGGCCAGCTTGGCCGGATGCACGATGCCGCTGCGATTGCGCGACCAGAGCGCGCCGGCGAACAGCGGCGAATCCAGTTGCTCGAGCGTCTGCTGGCGATCCAGCAACTGCACGTCGTGACCATGATGCGTGTGCAGTTCGTGATCCTCGCGCAGTTGCCCGAGATGCGCGGGGTCGACCGCCACCGTCATCTCGCCGTTCCACTCGATGTCGGCATCGATGCCGTAGCGCTCCAGGCTCGCCTCGAAGCCGTCGAGATTGAGATGGCCGAAGCGTTCCAGCTCGGCGATGTCGTTCGGGAACACGCGCACCGCGTTCGGCAGCCCGTGCATCACCGAGGTCGAGATGATGCCGCCGGCGCGTCCCGAGGCGCCATGCGCGACGCGCCCTGCCTCGATCAGCACCACCTCGAGTCCGGGCATCTGCTCCTTGGCCTGGATCGCCGCCCACAGCCCGGTGAAGCCGCCGCCGACGATCAGCAGGTCCGCCCGCCGGTCGCCGCGCAGCGCGGCCTCGGCGGGCGGCTCGGCCGGGTTGTCGAGCCAGTACGGCATCAGCTTCGCGCCGGCCAGCGCGCGTTCGGCATCGGCCTGGCTGGCCTCGCCGCGCGCGCCGCCCCTGCCCTCGTGGCGGGCCGCCGGAGCGGACGAAGGCGCGCCGCCGAGACCGGCTTCACGATGGTTCGCGGTATCAAGCATCGGGGGACTCCTGACGAATGCGGCCGCCGCGACGCGGCGACGAAACGAGGTTCATGCGGGGTGCCGCGGGCGCGAGGCACGCACGCGGGCAACACGAGGCGGCGAGTGGAAACATCGCGCGGCGCGGCTCAGGCCTTCTCGAGCAGCACGTAGAACTTCTTCGCGTCCTCGAGCGTTTCCCAGCGGCCCGCGAAACCGGCCGGCAGCAGATAACCCTGCCCCGCCGCGAACTCCTGGCGATTGCCCTCGAGGTCGGTCAGCGCGACGCGCCCCTCGACCAGCCAGACCGCCTCGTCCGCCTCGGTGGCCGGGAAGTCGAGCGCGCCGACCTTGCCCTCCCACCAGCCGATCACGTGGCCCGCGCTGGGGCCGGCGCCGGCGCGCCAGTCGCATTCGTCCATGCCGTAGTCGAGGCGCGTGAATGCGCCGAGGCCGGCGCCCAGCGGGACGATGTCCTGAATCAGTTTGCTCATTGCGTGGTTCATTCCGTGTAGAAGGGATGAGCTGGACTGTAGCGAGCGGCCGCGCCCCGGTATGCCCCCCCGCGGGGGGGACAAGCCGCGCTTTCGCCCTCCCGCGAGCCTGCGGAAAACCCCGGCTTTACGGCCGGCACGAGGCCTGATCTATAATCGGCTCGCCTCCATTCCGGCATGCATCATGGCCGTTCACGCCCTTTCCTCCCCGCTCGATTCCGCCCCGATCCCGCTGTCGTTCCAGACGCTCGGCGAAGTCATCGACTCGGTCGGCACACCTGATTTCGTGCCGCGCCTGACGGTGCTGCTCAACCAGATCGTGCCGGTCAACGCGGTCCATATCGAACGCTCGCGCGTCGACGCGGCGATGCCGACCGGCTTTCGCTGCGAGTGGGTCGGCAGCGGCGGCGTGGGCATGGACCACGGCACCATCGCCGAGGTGATGACGCTCTACTACGACCGCTTCTACGATCGCGATCCGCTGTTCGCGGGCATCCGCGGCGAGGTCGGCACCCTGCTGGTGGTGCGCGACATCGGCGCGATCCCGCCCGGCGAATTCCGCCAGCGGCTCTACGACGAGGTGCAGATCGCCCACGAATGCGTGCTGGCGCGCGGCACGCGCCACGCCCAGCACTCGATCGCGCTGGAGCGCGATACGCGCCAGCCGGCCTTCTCGCTGGCCGAGATGCAGCGCTTTCGCACCGTCAGCGACTGCCTGTTCCCGCTGCTCGAACTGCATGCCGCCACCGCGGCCTCGCGACGGATCGCGCATGTCACCCCGCACCTGCATCCGCTCGCGCAGTTCGATGCGCGCCTCGCGCGCGACCAGCCGCGCCTGTCCAGGCGCGAATACGAGATCTGCGCGCAACTGATCGGCGGGCGCACCGTGCCCGAGGCCGCCGAGATCGTCGGCGTGCGGGTGGCCACCGCCGAGTCCTACGTGAAGCGCGCCTTCGCCAAGCTCGGCGTGCGCACCAAGCGCGAGCTGCTGGTCTGGGCGCAATCGGGAGCCGCCTGAAGGCAAGCCCGCGCGGCACGCGTCGCATGCATCGATCGCGATCGATGTGGACATCGGCAATTCGCGATTCGTCCGCTGCCGGAACTCCCCTACCATCGTCGCGACGCGATCCTCGCAACGATCGCGCACCGAACCCCGGAGACACCCCCCGATGAGCCTTGTTCCGACCCGCCGCGCCGACGACGGCCGCGCCGTCCATCCCGCCGCGACGATCGCCGGCACCGATCACTACCGCGAGGCCGGCGAACCCGGCGCGCGCACGCCGCTGCATCACGCGGCCACGGGCGCGCCGGCCGGCTGGCAGGACAGCGCGACGGCCGAGCTGGTCGACGAGGCGGTGGCGGCGGCCCGCGCCGCGCTGCCGGCCTGGCGCGCGACGGCCAGCGCCGAGCGCGGCCGGCTGCTGCATGCCATCGCCGATCGCATCGAGGCGGATCGCGAGGCGCTGGCCGCGCTGCAACGCGAGATCAGCGGCAAGCCGCCGGTCGAGGCCGACATCGACGTGGGCGACGCGGCCGCGACCTTCCGCTATTACGCCGAACTCTGCGAGCAGGCCACGCTGTTTTCTCCCGAATCGATCGCGATCCCCGGCGCCGGGATCGCGGCCGAGCGCGACTACCAGCCGGTGGGCGTGGCCGCGCTGATCGTGCCGTGGAATTTCCCGATGGTGACCACCGCCTGGAAGCTCGCGCCGGCGCTGGCCGCCGGCTGCACCGTGGTGCTCAAGCCCTCGGAGCTGAGCTCGCCCGTCGAGCATCGCCTGGTCGCCCACGTGCACGCGGCCGGCGTGCCGGCCGGCGCCGTCAACGTGGTGAACGGCGGCGCCGAGGTGGGCGCGCGGCTGAGCTCGCATCCGCGCATCGACAAGATTTCCTTCACCGGCAGCACCGCCGCCGGCCGGCACGTGATGCGCGCCGCCGCCGAGCGGATGACGCGCGTCACGCTGGAGCTGGGCGGCAAGTCGGCGCTGGTGGTGCGCGAGGATGCCGATCTCGAGCTGGCGGTCTCGCTCGCGGTGGGCGGCGCCTTCACCAATGCCGGGCAGATGTGCTCGGCCACCGCGCGCATCCTGGTGCATCACGCGCTGCATGGCGACTTCATGGCCGCCTTCGAATCGGCGGTGCGCGAGCTGGTGGTCGGGCCGCCGCAGTTGAGCGGGGTGACGATGGGCCCGCTGATCTCGGCCGCGCATCGCGCGCGCGTGAACGCCGCGCTCGAGGCCGGGCTGGCCGCCGGCGCCGCGATCGCCTTCGAGGGCCGGCTCGACCCCGCTTGCGGCGACGGCTTCTTCCGCGCGCCGGTGGTGATCGACGAACCCGCGCTCGACAATCCGCTGTGGACCGAGGAAGTGTTCGGTCCGGTGGCCTGCGTGAAATCGTTCCGCGACGACGAGCAAGCCATCGCGCTGGCCAACGACACCGCCTACGGGCTGGTGGCCACGGTCGTCACGCGCGATGCGGACGCGGCGCGGCGCTATACGCAGGCGCTGCGCGCGGGCCTGGTATGGATCAACACCCCGCAGCTGATCTTCCCGCAGGTTTGCTGGGGCGGGCTGGGGCTCAGCGGGATCGGCCGCGAACTGGGCCTGGCCGGGCTGCGCAGCTACCAGGAACTGCGGCACCGGATCTCGGCTTGAGGGAGCGGCGCGTGGCTTGCCGCGTCGTGCCGCGGCGCATGTGAATCGCTCCGTCGCCACGCGCGCGGCACCGCGAACGCATCGTCTCGAAGCACGCGAGCGCCATCTCGTGCCCGCCCTTCGATGTCAAGCTGCTGACACGAAACGGCGGGCCGTTTCGCTGGCCCTTCCCGGGCCTCTCGATCGCAGGCCAAGCGAAAGCTCGGCCCACTAGAATCGCGGCGAGACCAACCCGGGAATCCCTCCCCATGACAATCAAGACTAGCTGGATGCTGGCGCTGCTGGCCACGCCGATGCTCTGCCGCGCCGACGGCATCTCCGCGCCGACCATCACGCCCGGCGACACCTGGACCTACATCAACACGGCAGAGACCGGGCCGAACGGCTGGCGCCAGTCGCACGACAGCATCGTCGCGCTGCGCACCACCACCGAGCACATCTATGTCGAGACCCGGACCGCGAATTCGCCCCAGGCTCCGATCGAATCGATTTCGGGCCTCGACTGGAGCCGCGCGCGCAATGTGAACGGCACCGAGCAGGTGGTCAGCCGGCCGCTGGCGTTCCCGCTCGGCACCGGCAAGCAGTGGGAGGTCAAGTTCACCGAGCAGCAGCCGAACGCGCGCCTGAGCTCGCGCACCTACGACACCAAGATGCGGGTGGTGGGCCACGAGGCGATCGACGTGCCGGCCGGCCATTTCGATGCGATCAAGATCGAGGGCGAAGGCCAGTGGACGGCCGACCTCGCGCCGACGCAAGTCGCCGGCAGCACGGTGGTGCACGACAACAACGGCGTCACCGCGATCTCGCACGCCGGCGGGCAGAAGGCCGTCACCATCACCGGCCGCCTCTACAAGGCGGTCTGGTACGTGCCCTCGGTCAATCGCTGGGTGAAGACGGTCGAGGAGTACTACAACCCGAACGGCACGCGCGCGCAGCGCCTGTCCTCGGAGCTCGAGTCCTTCCATTCGGGCACGGCGCACGGCGGCACCGCGCCGAGCGCCGCCCAGGCGCCGGCATCGGCCGTCAATCCCGCCACGCCGGCCTCCTAATCGCCGCCGCGGTTCAGGACGCTTCGCGGCGCCAGGCGTGTTCGGCCAGCGCGGCCGATAGCGCCTGCTCAGTCCAGTCCTCCGCCAGCGCCTGCCGCAGCAACTGCTGCTGGCTGGCCGGCGCGAGGCCGCCCAGCGGCGGATCGCGATCGAGCCGGGTGGGAAACGGATAACCCTCGGCGCTCGATGCGATCACGGCCTCGGCCTGCGCCTCGTCCAGCCGCCCCGAGGCGCGCCAGGCACGCAGCACCGGATAGAGCCGCTCGCACATCGCGCGCCGGTCGAGCGTCTCCATCGCGCGGCCGTAGGCGGAGGACACCTGCAGCAGGTTCGCCATGCGCTGCACGTCGGCCGTACGATTCTCGCCGGCGGCATGCAACAGCGCGGGGTTGAAGAACAGCGCATCGCCCTTGCGTAGCGGCAGCTGCACGCAATGAGCCTCGAAATAGGCGCGGAAATCGGCCCGCCGCCAGGCGACATAACCGGGCGCATAACGCTGCGAATACGGCAGCAGCTTGGTCGGCCCGCTCTCGACCGGCATCGCGCCATGCGCCACCGCGCCCTGCAGCGTCAGCAGCGCCGACATGCGATGCACGTGCGCCGGGTAGCGCGCGGCCTGGTCGGCGCTCTGGAAACCGAGGTGGTAATCGCGATGCGCCTGCTGCGCGGCGCCGCCCGGCCTCACCACGTTGACCTGCGAAGTCATCTGGTAGGCCGGCCCGAGCCAGGCCTCGGCGATCGCCCGCAGCGCGGGGTTGGCGAAATACGCCGCGAACACTTCGGGCGCCTGCCGGCACAGCTTTTCCTGGGCGTTCCAGATCCGGTCGTTGGCGCCGGCCCGCGCGAAGTGATCGGCTCCGCCGCCGCCCTGCTCTCGCTCGGCGCGGATGATCGCCTCGAACACCTCGGTGGCGGCGTCGATCGGCGCCGTGTCCTCATAGGCATGGGCCAGCACCAGCACGCCCGCGCCGTGCAGCAACACCTCGGCCCATTCGGCCTGCCAGGCCATCAGGGCCTCGCGATCGCGCCACACGCCGCGCAGGTCGCGGCAATCGTAGATCGGCACCTGCCTCAGCAGCTCGCCGGCGCGCGCCGGCCTCCCGTGCTCCCGCTCACCGCGCCCGAGTTCGGCGACGAAGGCCTCGAGCGAACAGCCCGCCTCGCTGAACCAGTTCGGTTCCGGCTCGGCTCCATTCGGAATCCTGTCGAATGCTTGCGCTTGCGCCCGGCTCGTCATCGCTTCGTCTCCCGCCTGTCATGCAGGCTCGTGATGCGAAACGAGTATAGCGATGCACGACCGATCCGAACTATCATCGATCCATCAAGAACACATCAAATCCGGATCGCCGACATCATGGCCCACAAGTTCCTGGTCAAGGAAATCGCGCTGCAGGCCGGCGTCGGCGCGGCCACCGTCGATCGCGTGCTGAACGGCCGGGCGCATGTGCGCGACCACACGCGGCGGCGTGTCGAGCAGGCGATCCGCGAACTGGAGAAGCAGGCGCGGCAGCTCGATGCGGCCGGCCGCAAGCTGATCGTCGACGTGCTGGTGGAGGCGCCCGCGCGCTTCGCCGACGAGATCGGCGCGGCGCTCGATGCCGAGCTGCCGGGCCTGCATCCGGCCGTGTTCCGCCCACGCCTGCTGATGCGCGAGACGCTAGGCACCGCCGAGGTGGTGGAGGCGCTGCGCGCGATCGGCAAGCGCGGCAGCCACGGCGTGCTGCTCAAGGCGCGCGACGAACCCGCCATCGCCGAGGCGATCGCCGCGCTGCACGCGCAGGGCATCCCGGTGGTGACGATCTTCACCGACCTGCCGGGCTCGGCGCGCCTGGCCTATGCCGGGCCCGACAACCGCGTGGCCGGCGCGACGGCGGCCTGGCTGATCGGGCAGTGGCTGGGCGAGCGCTCCGGCAAGGTGCTGGTGACCCTGAGCGACGAGCGGTTTCGCGGCGAGGAGGAGCGCGAGATCAGCTTCCGGCGCGCGCTGCGCAGCCGCTACCCGAAGCTGGGCCTGATCGACGCGAGCGGCGGCCACGGGCTGGACGCGGCCACCGGCGAGCGCGTGCGCGCCGCCCTGGGCAGGCGGCGCGAGATCGTCGCGGTCTATTCGATGGGCGGCGGCAATGCGGCAATCGTCGCGGCGCTGGAGGCGCGGCGCCTGGCGCCGGTCTGCTTCGTCGGCCACGACCTCGATCGCGACAATATCCGCCTGCTGCGCGAGGGACGCCTGCACGCGGTGCTGCACCACGACCTGCGCCAGGACCTGCGCGCGGCCTGCCAGCACCTGATGCACTTCCATCGCCTGCTGCCGGCCGGCGCGATCGCACCGTGCTCGTCGCTGGTGGTGATCACGCCGGAGAACATCCCGGCGCATATCGCGGCGCGTTTCGCCTGAGCGGGCGAGGCACCCGCCCCTGCCCGCGCCGGCTCAAACCACGGCCTGTCTATCGTCTGAAAGATCGATGCGAGTACCGCGAAACGCATCGTTTTCGCCCGATTGGACGATTCATCCATCCAGCAGATTGCTTTCATCAAAATTACTCATATAACGAAAAATTAACGATGGCATAGTGCCGGAGCCTCGATTTCCACCACGGTCCACGGATCGTCCCGGGAGCGCCAAGCCAGTTCGTCGAGATCACGACAGCCAGGTGCCGCCAGCCAGAAAACGCTTGCCCCGCCACGCCCGCCGGGGTGTCGGCAAGCGAGAGCCAGCGCATCGACCTTCAGCCCGAAGCACGCACGACGTCACCCTCGTCGCCGCCGACGCCCAGCGCCGAACCGCAATTCCCCTAGCCGTTTCCCATGTGTCGCTCCGTTCCGGCGCGGCCATTTCCCTTACGGAAGACCTCGCACGAATATGTCGGACACGCAGCAAACCGCTTACGAATAAACATGATTCTCATTCCAATTCCGCCCATCGTTTGCCGATAAGCCCGGCATCCGATGCGGACTTCCGGCATGTTCGCTACCCGCGAATCCGGCGGCAACCCATCTCGACACACGACAACAGGACACATCGCATCATGGCAAGGACTGGCCGCCATTTCACCGAAACCACCCGCCTGACCCGCTGCGCGGCGCTCGCCGCGCTCGCGTGCCTGTCGATCGCGGAGCCGGCATTCGCGCAGGAATCCGATCCGAAACCGAAGGAGCCGCAGAACACCACGGTGCTCGACACCATCAACGTGTCGGGCGACTGGCTCGGCAGCGGCCTGCAGAACAGCGTGAAGACCTTCGCGGGCGCGCGCACCGTGGTCAACCACCAGGCGATCGAGGACAGCGGCGCGTCGAGCATCGGCGACGTGCTGCGCCGCGTGCCGGGCGTGCAAGCCACCGACAACTCGGGTTCGGCCGGCAGCGCGATCTCGCTGAACATCGGCGTGCGCGGACTGACCGGTCGCTACGCGCCGCGCTCGACCATCCTCCTCGACGGCATTCCGCTGGCCTTCGCCCCCTATGGGCAGCCGCAGATGTCGTTCGCGCCGATCAGCCTGGGCAACATCCAGTCGATCGACGTGGTGCGCAGCGGCGGCTCGGTGCGTTACGGCCCGCAGAACGTGGGCGGCGTGATCAACTTCCGCACCCGCGACATCCCCAGCCAGCCGGGCCTGAGCGCCGACGCCACGATGCGCGAGAACATCTACACGCACGGCGGCGCGAGCACCCAGTACAGCACCTTCCTCGGCACCCAGATGGACAACGGCCTGGGCGTGGCCCTGCTGTACTCGGGCATGGCCGGCCGCGACTGGCGCGTGGGCAGCGACGAGAGCGTCAACGACCTGCAGCTGAAATGGCGCTACGAGCTGACGCCGAGCTCCGAGCTGTACGGCAAGTTCTCCTACTACGACGTCAAATCGCATACGCCGGGCGGCCTGACGGTGGCGCAGTTCAATGCCGACCCGTTCCAGAACACCCGGCCGACCGACTTCTGGTACGGCGACCGCAAGGGTTTCGACATCGGCTACCTGAACACCATCTCGGCGAACCAGGAATTCGAGATCCGCACCTTCTACAACGACAGCTACCGCACCAGCTCGCTGATCAACGCGGCGCGCACGCAGTTGCAGGACCAGCCGCGCACCTACTCGGTCTATGGGATCGAACCGCGCTTCACCCAGCGCCTCTCGCTGGGCCCGACCACCCATGACGTGACGGTCGGCTATCGCTACATCCGCGAGCGCGGCACCGACAACAGCTTCAACCAGTCGATCCTGACCGGCATCCTGACCAGCCCGACGCGCTTCGACAACTCGACCGACGCGCACGCCGTCTACATCGACGACAAGATCGCCTTCGGCCGCTGGCGCCTGACGCCGGGGATCCGCTACGAGCACATCGAGTCGGTGCGCCGCGACGACATCCTGAACCAGAGCTTCGGCTCGAAGAACAACAAGCCGCTGCCGGCGGTGAGCCTGTCCTACCTGCTGACGCCGGCGCTGACGCTGTTTACCGACTACAGCACCTCGTTCGGCCCGGTGCAGAACCTGCAGTTGAACTCGCAGTCGGCCAACAACCCGCTGCAGCCGGAAACCGCCAAGACCTTCGAGGTGGGCGCGCGCTGGACCAGCCGGCAGATCCACGCCGAGGTGAGCGCCTTCAACATGCGCTTCGACAACCAGATCCAGCAGGTGGTCGGCGTGGTGCCGGCCACCTTCCAGAACATCGGCGCGACCCATCACCAGGGCGTGGAAACCGCCTTCGACTACGCGTTCGCCGACGACGGCCCGCTGCGCGGCCTGGACGCCTACGTCAACTTCACCTACACCAAGGCGGTGCAGGAGTCGGGCCAGTTCGCCGGCCGCGACGTGCCGTTCTACTCGCGCTTCACGGATACCATCGGCGCGCGCTACAAGACCGGCGCCTGGACCTTCAACGTCTCGAGCACGCACCAGAGCGCGCAGTATTCGGATACCGCGAACACGGTGGCCGAATCGGCGGACGGCAGCGTCGGCCGCGTGCCGGGCTTCCGCGTCTGGAACCTGCAGGCCGACTGGAAGATCCCGAAGATGAAGGGCAGCACGCTGACGGCGGGCATCAACAACGTCGGCGACGCGCGCTACTACACACGCAACGTCGACGGCAACGCGGGCCGCATGGTCGGCGCGCCGCGCACCGTCTACGTGCAGGGGCACTTCGTCTACTGAGCGGGCTCGGCCAGGGCAGCCGGTCCTGCCCGCTCATCAGGCAAACGGGGCACCGGGGGCGCACGCACTTGCCGTGTCGCGCCCTCGGTGCCCCGTCCCGTTCCAGGCGGCGCCCGCGCGCCGCCTCATGTCTTCAAGCGCGCGCGTTCAGACGTGCGCGCCGAACCAGGCCAACTGCTTCGCGATGCTGTGCTCGAAGTGCTGACCGTCGTACATGTCGTAATGGCCGGCGCCGGCCTCGACGAACAGCTCCTTGACGCTCGCGCCCACCGCCTCGTGGAGCGCGGTGCCCTGCTCCGGCGGGTTCACGCCGTCCTCGCCCGCCACCACCACCAGCACCGGGCACGCCACGCGCGCCGCGGCCTCGGCCGGCTTGTAGTTCAGCATCTCGTGCACGGTCAGGAACGGGATCTTGATGTCCATCTCCGGATGACGCGCGCGCGCCTCCACCACGAAGGCCTTCGACTGCTCGTCGGTCAGCACCTTGGTGATCGCGACGAACATCTCGCGGCCGGTGGCGGCCTTCTTCTCGCGCATGCGCTCCAGCGTCGAGACGAAGGCCTGCTTCTCCTCCTCGCTCATGCTGCGCGTGACCACCTGCTCGCCGTCGGCGAAGCTCAGCTGACTCACCACCGCCTTGACCGCGGGATCGGCCGCGGCCGCCGCCAGCACGTGGCCGCCGCCCAGCGAGGTGCCCCACAGGCCGATGCGCGCCGCGTCGATGCCGGGCAGCGCCTTGACGAATTCGAGCACGGTGGCGATGTCCTCGATCTGCATGGCCGGCACCAGGCGGCCCTGCTCGCCGCCGCTCGCGCCGAAACCGCGATAGTCGAAGGTGACGGCCGCGTAACCGGCCGCCACGAAGGCTTCGGCGAAGCGCGGCAGCAGCAGTTCCTGGATGCCGCAGAAGCCGTGGCAGAGCACGATGACGGGCAGCGCGCCGGCGGCATCGGGACGGCGCAGCGTGATCGCGATGTCGTTGGCGGTTCGATGGGTGGTGATATCCATGGGATCGGGGCTGGGAGTGGATGGACGGAAGTCCGCGAGCCGGCGCGAGACCCGGATCGACATGCGGCACGCATGGTCCGATCCCGATGGCAGGCTGGGCCTGCGCTCGACGCCGCCGGACGGCGGCGCCCATGATACAAGAGCCGCGTGCTTCGCGCGCGGCGTGGGCTCCGTCGTTTCGCGCCAGCGGCGCGGGATTCGCGCGCGGCGCCGGGCGCCCGCCGGGGCTCGATCGGCGCCGCGCTCAGGCCGTATCGCGCAGCGGTCCGCCCTGCGCCGCTTCCCGCGCCTCACGCCCCGGCAGCATCCTCAGCAGGATGCCGTCACGATCGACGAAATGATGCTTGAGCGCGGCCAGCACATGCAGCGCGATCACCGCGCCGGCGCTCCAGGCGAAGGCGCGGTGGATCCACATCCAGAGGTCGTAGCTGGCCTTGTCGACGGGCACCAGCGGCGGCAGGTTGACGATCCCGAGCAGGGGCACCGGGTGCCCCGCCACCGAACTCCAGATCCAGCCCGACAGCGGCGTGGCGATCATCGCGCCGGCATAGAGCAGCAGGTGCACGCCGCCGGCTAGCCGCCGCATCGGCGGCGAGATGCTCGCGGGCAGCGCCGGATAGGCGCGCCGGCGCCAGATGCGATAGACGATGCGCGTCGCCACCAGGAACAGCACGGTCGAGGCGATCGCCTTGTGCACCAGCAGCGGCGTGCCCCCGCGCGGCGCATCCCCGCGCAGGTGCGCCGAGCCGAAGCCGATGCACCAGACCGTCACGATGATGGCCGCCATCAGCCAGTGGAACCGCCGAGCGCCGCGCGGATAACGCGCCGCCGGCCCGGCATCGCCGTTGCCGTTGCCGTTGCCGTTGCCGTTGCCGTGAAGTTGAGCCATGTTTTCGCCTCCTATATAATCGCCACGCGCAATAATTGATTTTGCAAACAGATGGGCGGACGCCTTGCCGACGCCCTTCATCCCCGCACGCCAGGCTCGCCGACATGCCCGATATCGATCACTACCGATTCACCGAAGCCTTCCCCTACCTGCTCGCCAAGGTCGGGGTTCGCATGGAGCAGCTGTTCTCCGCCGAGCTGCGCGAGGTCGGCCTGACCCTGCCGATGTACCGCGTGATGGCCGCCCTGCGCGAGCAGGAAGACCAGCGCCTGATCGATCTCGCCGAGATGGTGTCGAGCGAGCTGTCGACGCTCTCGCGGCTGGTCGGCAAGATGATCACGATGCGTCACGTGACCCGCAAACGCCTCAGCGACGACGGCCGCACCGTCTGCATCTCGCTGACCGCCTCCGGGCGCGCGCTGGTCGAGCGCTGGATCCCGCGCGCGATCCATTACGAGAAGCTCGCCACGGCCGGGCTCGACAGCGCCCAGCTCAAGCAGTTGAAGCTGCTGATGGACCACATCTTCGCGAACCTGCACAGCGACGCGGCGACGGCGCCGCGGGTCGAACCGGAACCCGCGCCGGCCCGATCGCGCGCGGCGGCGGCGCGCAAGATGCGCCGCTGAGCCACTCGCTTCCTCGCGCCCCGGGCGAGCCTGGTCGCGCTCGCCCTGCCCCCCCGTCCGGCGCACCGCGCCTTGCCGCGCGCCGTGTCGATACGCTAGACCGCGTAGGTCTGCGTGATCTGCTTGCGCTCGATGAAATCCTCGAGCGAAGCCACGCCGCCCAGCCGTCCCAGCCCGCTCGACTTGTAGCCGCCCTCCTCGAACTCGACGGCGATGTTGGCCCAGCCGTTGATCGACACGAAGCCGGCCTCGAGCCGCCGCGACACGCGCACCGGCCGGTCCACGTCGCGACTCCACACGCAGGCGCTCAGGCCGTATTCGCTGTGGTTGGCCAACGCGATCGCCTCCGCCTCGGTATCGAACACCTGCAGGGTCTGCACCGGGCCGAACACTTCCTGCTGCGCGATCGCCAGCGCGGGATCGTCGATCTCGAGCAGCGCCGGCCGATAGAAATTGCCCTCGGAGAGCGGCGCCTCGGTGACGATTCCGCCGCGCACGATGGCCTTCGCGCCGGCCGCCAGCGCGGCCTCCACCATCGCGTCGATGCGGCCCAGCGAGGCACGGTCGATCAAGGGCCCCATGTCGCTGGCGGGATCGGCGGCCGGGCCCGGCCGGACCGCGCGCAGCCGCGCCGCCAGCCCCTCGCGCACGCGCTCGGCGATGCCGCGCTGAACCAGGATCCGGCTGCCGCACATGCAGAACTGCCCGGCGAACACCGTCGAGGACTTCTCCAGCACCGGCAGCAGCGCATCGAGATCGGCATCGTCGAACACCAGGTGCGGCGTCTTCCCGCCCAGCTCGAGGCCGACCCGCTTGAGCTGCGCGGCGGCGGCCAGCGCGATCGCGCGGCCCGTGCCGGTGCTGCCGGTGAAGCTGACCGTCTTCACCAGCGGCGAATCCACCAGGCGCTTCGCGCCGGCCGCGCCCGACTCGATGAAGAGATTGACCGCGCCCCTGGGCAGGTCCGGCACCGAGGCGAGGATCTCGCTCATCAGCGCCGCGGTCTGCGCGGCCTGCATCGGCATCTTGATCGCCGCCGTGCAGCCGGCCGCCAGCGCCGGCGCGAGCGCGCGGATCGACAGGTAGGCCGGCGAATTCCAGGGGATGATCAAGCCGGCCACGCCGATCGGCTGCACGATGCTCATGCCCTGGAAGCCGGGGCGCGGGTCCATCACGCGCCCGAAGTTCTGCAGCGCGAGGCCGGCCGCGAAACGCAGCCCGCGCAGGATCAGCCCCGCCTCGAAACCGGCCTCGTGGCGCAGCTTGCCGTTCTCGCGGCAGAGCGTGGCCACCACCTCCTCGCGGCGTGCCTCGTAGGCATCGGCCAGGCGCATCAGCGCCACCGCGCGGCGCTGCGGATCGGCGGTCCAGCTGTCGTCCCCGAAGGCGCGCGCGGCCGCCGCGATGGCCAGCTCGGCCTCCTCGGCGCCGCCATCGTGATAGCGGCCGATGATGCGGCCCGTGGCCGGGTCGACGCTGTCGCCCGTGCGCGCCGAGCGCAGCCACTCGCCGTCGATCCAGTGCCGCGCCTCGATCGGTGCCGCGGCGCCCTGTTCACTATCCTTCTGCATCAGTCCACTCCTTGCCTGTTCCCATCGATGCGAGGCATCTTACATAGCAATCGCAATACTTGCAATTGCAAACAAATGCACGCGATTCGAGCCCGGATTGCGTGCCTCATGAAACTTCCTCAGAAGCGTTGCCGCAAGCCCACGCGCACCACCACCTGCTTGTCGGTGGCCGACGGCGTGAAGCCGCCGATGGTGGCCACCGCCGGCTGGCCGAGCGAATCGCGGCCGCTGGCACGCTGCAGGATCGCCAGCAGGTAGACGTCGGTGCGCGTCGAGAACGCGTAGTCGGCCACCGCGTCGAGCTGCAGGTAGCGCGCGCCGCCGTCGCCGTCGACCGAATTGCGTCGCGTGTAGTCGAAGGCAATGCCGGTCTGCAGGGCCGGCGTGATCAGTGTGCGCACGCCGAGCTCGGCGCTGGTGAACACCGCGTTGCCGGTATAACCGAGCGGATTCGGGCCCGAGGCCGAGCCCAGCGAATCGAAGCGGGTGCGAGTCAGCACGCCGCCCACGGTGGTGCGCCCGAAGCCGTAGCTGCCGCCCAGTCCCATGATCTCCAGCGTATTGGCCGAGGCATAACCAGCGAAGGCGGGAAACGATTCGGGCGTGGTCACCGAGCCGGCCGAGCCGATGTTGTTGATCGTGGCGAGCCCCTTGTTCGGGGTATTGCCGTAGAACGACACGTTCGGATTGCGCGCGTTGAGGTAGCCCGCGCCGAAGCCGAAGCCGCCATGCTCGTAGCTCGCGCCGAGCGACCAGACCTGGTTCTGCCCGCCCGCGCCGGGCACGCCGCCGAAGCTGTAGAGCCCGCTCACGCGCAGCCCGCCCAACACCGGCGTGACGTACTTGACGGCATTGTTGATGCGGTACAGCAGCCCGAGGTCGTCGATGTCGCCGACGTGCGAGGCCATCCAGCCGGCCCAGGACGGCGCCGAGAAACGCTGGATCGAGTCGAGCAGCGTGTCGTACTGGCGCCCGAAGGTGAGCGTGCCCAGCCGCGTGGAGGCCAGGCCGACGAAGGCCTGCCGCCCGAACTCCGCGCCGCCTTGCGTGAGCGTGCCGTTGTTGACCGTGAAGCCGTTCTCCAGCGTGAAGATCGTCTTCAGGCCGCCGCCCAGGTCCTCGCTGCCGCGAAAGCCCCAGCGGCTACCCGACAAGCCCGCCGTCAGGCCGTCCTGGAACGACACCTGGCCGGCCCCGGTCGGGCGCCCGCCCGGCCTCGCGGTCTGCACGTCGTTCGCGTAGGACACCCCCGCGTCGATGATCCCGTACAGCGTCACGCTGCTCTGCGCGTGCGCGCAGACAGCTCCCAGCGCGGCCAGGCCGCCCAGAATGCAATGCTTCATGACCTATCGTCTCCAATTTCATAATAATTAGTTCTCTTTATCGTCACGATCGTGCTGCTGCGGCTACCAGGTGGGTGGCGGTCTCCTTGGTCTTGGTGGCGGGATGACGGGCGGCAGGCGCGCGTCGCCGGGGTTCAGCCTTCCTCGCGCTTGAGCACGAAGGGCCGATCGGTTTTCCAGAACGGGCCCGAGAACCCGTAGGCGGCCGCGGCGCCGGCATCGTCGACGCGCTCGAACTCGCCGACCAGGCTCTGCTTCACGCCGAACACCGTGTCCTCGGCGAGGTAGGGGCAATCCGGCGAGAAGATGTGCGTGATCACGGTCTCGAAGCCGGGCGCCTGAATCATGAAATGGATATGCGCGGCGCGATTCGGATGGCGCCCCAGCGTGGCCAGCAGCTTGCCGACCGGGCCGTCGTCGGGAATCGGGTAGTCGCGCGGGCGCACGCTGCGGAACCAGAAGCCGCCCTCGGCATCGCTCTCGAACTTGCCGCGCAGGTTGCCCTCGGGCTGCAGGCCCTTCTGCTGCACGTCGTAGTAGCCGTCGTCGTTGGTCTGCCAGACGTCGATGGTGGCGCCCGCCACCGGCCGGCCCTCGGTATCGCTCACGCTGCCGGTCACCACCAGCGGCTCGCCCTTGCCGTCCAGGCAGAGATTGCTGCCTGCCGGCAGCACCGGCAGGCCCTCCACGAAGAACGGGCCGAGGATGGTGTTCTCGGTGGCGTTGCCGGGCCGCCGGTGATTGATCGCGTCGACCAGCATCGACACGCCGAGCACGTCCGACAGCAGGATGAACTCCTGGCGCCAGTCGCTACACATCTGGCCGGTTTCGGTCAGGAAGCGGATCGCCGCGTACCACTCCTCGTGGGTCGGCTCGATCTCCTTCACGGCCGCATGCAGGTGGCGCACGATCGCGGCGGCCATCTGCGCGGTGCGCGGCGCCACGTCGGGCCCGATCCGCGCATTGACGATCTCGGCCGAGTCCTGTTCGGAAAACAGCGGGTAGCTTCGTTGTGGGGTGTCGCTCATGGTGCGTGTTCCTTGCTTCAGGCCGCGACAGCCGGCGCCGCGCCCTGCCAGGCACGTTCCAGCAGGCTCCGCAGCCCGGCCGCCTCGGGCGGCCGCGGGTTCCAGTAGGGATTGGCGAGCGCCAGTTCGACCGCGCGCGCGATGCCGGCCTCCGGCATGCCGATCGCGCCCAGGCCGCGCGGCGCGCCGATCGCCAGGTTCAGATCATGCAGCGCCAGGCAGGCATCGTCCACCTCGAGCGCCGCCGCGAGGCGCGCCATCACGTCCGGGACGGCCGGCGCGTTGTAGGCGAGCGCGTGCGGCAACACCAGCGCGTGCGTCTGCGCATGCGGCAGCTCGAAGCTGCCGCCCAGCACGTGGCAGAGCTTGTGGTGCAGCGCCATGCCGACCGAGCCCAGGCAGACGCCGGCCAGCCACGCGCCGTAGAGCGCGTCGGCGCGCGCGGCGCGGTTGGCGGGATCGGCATGGATCGCCGGCAGCGCCCTGGCCAGGGCTCGCACGCTGTCCAGCGCGAGCGCATGGATCACCGGGTTCGCATCACGCGCGTAGAGTGCCTCCACCGCATGCGCGATCGCGTTCATGCCGCTCATCCCCGACATCTCGACGCCCAGGCCCAGCGTCAGGTCGACGTCGTAGATCACGCATTCGGGCAGGATGCGCGGGCTGCGCCGGGTGGTCTTGATGCCGTTCTCGGTCTCGCCGAGGATCGGCGTCATCTCCGAGCCCGCGTAGGTGGTCGGCAGGATGATCTGCGGCAGGTCGGTGCGCAGGGCGAGCGCCTTCGCGAGACCGGTGGTCGAGCCGCCGCCGATCGCGATCAGCCCGTCGATCTGGCGCGCCTCGACCAGCGCGAGCGCCTCGGCCGTCACCGCCACCGGCGTGTGCATGCGCGCGCCGTCGAAACGCGCGGCATCGCGTGCGCCGAGCAGCCCGGCCAGTTCCTCGGCCACCTCGGCATGCGGCGGCCCATACATCAGCAAGGCGCGCGAGATGCCGAGCCGCTCGACCGCCTCGCCGAGCCGGGCGCGCGTGCCGTGCCCGAAATGCACCCGGGCCGGCAGCGCTTCGTAGGTGAACGGCAGGCAGGTGTTGACGGCCGCGTAGGGAATCGGATTCATCGCTTCGATCCAGTCAAGGTGGCGCGCATCCGGCTCAACGCCCGAGCTTCAGCAGCCGCTGGGCATTGCCGCGGCCGATCTTGATGCGATCGTTCTCGCTGATCGAGGCATGGTCGAACCAGTCGGCCGCGTGATCCATGTTCTCGAAGGGCCAGTCGGCCGAGAACAGGATGCGGTCCGAACCGATCTCGAGCATCGCGTCGATCAGCGTCTGGGTGCGGAAATTGCCCGAGGTGGTGAGCCAGAAGTTGTTGCGGAAATACTCGGCGATCGGCTTCTCGGCCGGGTAGTTCGGCTTGGCCGAAACCCAGGCGTTGCGATTGTCCACGCGCCACATGCTGTAGGGCAGGCCCTCGCCCATGTGCCCGAGGATGATCTGCAGGCGCGGATGCGCGTCGAACAGGCCCGAGCCCATCAGGCGCAAGGCGTGCACCGCGGTTTCCTGCCCGAAGGCCCAGGTCGGCCCCATCAGCCACGAGTGGCCGTCGTAGATCGGCGCGCGGCCCGCCAGCGGATTGCGCGGATGCAGGTAGAACGGCACCTCGAGCGCTTCCAGCGCGGCCCAGAACGGACGATAGCGCGGCAGGTCGTAATAGAGCTCGGCACCGTCCTCGGCCTCGCTGAAGCCATTGACCAGCGCGCCGACGAAACCGAGCTCGCGCACGCAGCGCTCGGCCTCGCGGATGGCCTGCTCGGGCGCCTGCATCGGCAGGGCCGCGAAGGCGCGGAAGCGATCCGGGCGGCGCGCCACCTGCTCGGCCAGGTAGTCGTTGGCGCGGCGTGCCAGCTCGACGGCCTGGCGCGGATCGCGGATCGCCTGCACGGCCGGCGCGTTCAGCGACAGCACCATCAGCTCGATGCCGGCGCGATCCATCTCGGCGAGGCGCCGCTCCTGGATGTCGAGCAGGCGGCCGCGCAGTTCCACCCAGTCGTCGGGCGGCACGAAGCCGGCCGAATCCTCGATGGTCTCGGCGATGGCGAAATGCTCCTCGAGCGCGATCTTCTTCACATTGCTGAACGTCATGCCAATCTCCAGTGTCAGGCAGTCGGGGCGAGGCCCGTTCAAGGCACGGGCTCGCGGTTCGGTACATCGCTCAGTCGTGCAGACGAGCGGATGCGGGATAGGGGAAATTCATCTCGGTGCCATCAGTGCTCGACGGCGGCCTCGCGCGCGCCGTCGGCCGATGCCGCGTCCGGAGGTTCGGCGTCGCCCGGCCCGTCGCGCCGCCTCGCCAGGACGAGCGTCATCGCGCAGGAGGTCAGCGCGATCAGCGCCGAGGCCACGAACATCGCATGCGCCGAGCCGCCCAGCGCAACCAGCTGCCCCGCCGCCACCGGCCCGACGATCGAGCCCGCGCGGCCGATGCCGAGGCCCCAGCCGATGCCGGTGGCGCGGATGCGGGTGGGATAGACCGAGGCGGTCAGCGCATTGATGGCCGGCTGGCCGCCGACGATGCAGATGCCGCCGAGCAGCACCACCGCGAACAGGGCCGGCAGCGGCAGGCCCGGCTGGCCGATCAGCAGGATCGCCAGCGCCGCCGCGACGAAGCCCGGCACCAGCACGCGGAAATAACCGGCGCGGTCGATCAGCAGGCCCATGCCGATCGTGCCTAGCGTGCCGCCCACCTGCAGCAAGGTGCCGATCGCGAGCGCCACCGCGCGCGGCTGGCCCAGGTCGCTGACGATGGTCGGCAGCCAGTTCGAGAGGAAGAACAGGTTCAGCAGGTTGGCGAAGTTGAGGCCCCAGAGCAGCAGCGTGGCGCGGGCGCGACCGGCGCGGAACAGCTCGGCCACCGGCGCGCCGGCCGGCTTCGCGCCGCGCACCAGGTAATGCGCCTCGGCGAGCCGCGCGGCCGGCTCGTGCGGCACGATGCCCTTCACCAGGCGCGCGATGCGTTCGCGGCGCGCGCCGCGCAGCACCAGGAACTGCACCGACTCGGGCAGCATCGCGGCCATCAGCAGGCCGATCGCGAGCGATACCAGGCCGCCCGACAGGAACACGGCACGCCAACCCGCCAGCGGGATCAGCCAGCCCGCGATCAGCCCGCCGAACACGGCGCCGGCCGTGAAGCCGCAGGACACCAGCATCATCGTCGAGGCACGCCGGCGCACCGGGCAGTATTCGCTGACCAGCGCCATCGCATTGCCCATGATCGCGCCCACCCCGGCGCCGCTCAGCGCACGCAGCGCGAGCAGTTGCGCGAGCGTGCGCGCATGCGCGGTGCCCAGCATGCAGAGCCCGGCGAACAACATCGAGGCCACCAGCACCGGGCGCCGGCCGATCCGGTCGGCCAGCACGCTCAGCGCCAGCGAGCCGAGCAGCATGCCCACCAGGCTCGCCGAGAACACCGAGCCGAGCGCCACACGCGCGATGCCCCAGTCGCGCACCAGCTCCGGCGCGACGAAACCCATCGACTGCACGTCGAAACCGTCGATGATCATCGCCGCGCCGGCCAGCACGAACACACCGAGCTGGAAGCGGCCTATCGGGCTCGCGTCGATCAGGGCCGGGACGTCCAGCGTCGGCCCCTGGGCGAGGTGCTGCGGTGAAGTGGTGCTCATCGTGATCGGCATGCAGTGGCCGCGCGCGGCGGCGTTCGGGCGTGATCGTGACGGGCGCCGCCGGTTCGGCTCGCCCGAAATTTATTTGCAAACGCAAACATGCGTCGAAGTATATATTTGCTTTTGCAAGCAAACATAGGCGTTTACGCGGATATGGGGCGAACGGCAGTGCCGCCGGCCATCAGGCGGCAGCCATCGAAAGCGACAGGTGTCGCGATGCGCGACGAGGAAAACGCACGGACGGGAAGGAAGCCGATGAAGTTCGCCGCGTCATGCGCGGCGGCTCGGCAAGGAGAGCGGGACGGGAAAAATGACGGATGTGCGAATCGCGAGCGGTCGAATTTGCCTGGTCATTGGCGGCGAGATCCCGGCATGCGACGAACCGCGATTTCCGGCATCGCCGATGCCACCTCGATACGTGGCGCCGGGCTCAGCTCAACGCGTAGTCGAGCACCAGGGTGCCGCGTCCGGCGAAGCCCTTGATCAAGCCGCGCCGCGCGACTTCGCGAAACGCGGCATACACGGTGTTCGGATGAAACCCCAGCGAATCGGCAATGGCCTGCTGGCTCGGCAGGCGATCGCCGGGACGGAACAGCCCGGCGCGAATCGCCTCCTCGATCTGGTCGGCGATGGCGAAGGCCACATGGCCGCGAATCCGTGAAAAGTCGGGGCGCCAGTCCTGCGCGAGACGCGGCGCGCGCGATTCGCTCGCGCGGCCGACTGCGGTTTCGATGAATCCTTGCATGCGATATCCACCTAGTGTGAGAGCCCTTTCACGCCGGCAGGCAATGGAGCGCGATCTCGTGCCGCGCTGACGCCGATCCGGCGGTGCAGCGATTTTGACATCAAACCCCGGCCGGACTCCAGCCTCGCGATCGCTCGCGTGACATTGCACCATGCATTCGACGATTCGAGCATTCGCGCGATCCGATTTCGTTTTGCTTCGCTGCACAATAATCGATCGGTTCGCCGGCAATGAAACGATGCCAGGCGCGATTCGCAACGATCCCCTCCTTCGTCCCGCCTGAAGCGCCCTCCCCGCGCATCTCCCGACCTGTTTAAATTTCGCCGTAAACCCTTTCCGCGATAGGATGAATCGCCGCCTGACCGTTTGGAATTCGCTGTCCATTTACTTGAAAGACGCTACGCATCATAGTTTCGCGAAACAAGTTCCAGCAAATAACACGCAGCGCGTACCGACGGAGACATCGATGCTACGCACGCAAACAAGGGGCCAATCGGGCGAGACTCGCCCGTCATTCCCGCCGGAACGAACAGCGCGCACGAGGCGCATCGCGTTCGTCCCTTCGCCGATACGGCATTCATATCCGCATTTTCACGGATGCGTCGCCACGAGCCGCGCAACCCGCATCCGCTTCACGCATTCGTAATTCCGGACGTCGCGGCCGGCGCCCTGGTGGTGCCGGCCGCGCGCCCGAACCTCGTCGATCGAACCGCCGCATCCGACGGGCCAGGCAAGGCCCGCGCCCCGATCGACGTCGAGACACCGGGAATCACCAACAAGGAGGGGGTATGTTCCGCAACACCAAGCCGCGCATGGCGCTGCTGTCCTGTTTCGCGCTCGCGATGCCGTTCTTCGCCGGATGTGGCGGCGGCGACGGCGGCGATCCACCGGCCGCGATCCAGGTCCCGCAATGCTCGGGCAGCAGCTGCCCGGCAAGCGGCTCGACTACCCAGCCGAGCACCCCCAACGCACTCTGCCCCAGCACGCTCGACTACTCGACCGTCTATACCGGCGGCTCGGGCAGCGGCGAATACGTGAGGGTCCGCTTCGATACCACCAAGCTGACCTACCAGATGGACTTCATCCTGTCCTCGGTGCCGGTCAGCGCCGGGCAGATCAACAACACGCGCGCCGGCCAGACCATCACCGGCACCTTCCATCGCGCCACCAACCTGCCGACCGCCGCGCAGAACCAGTGCGCCTTCGTGCTCGACAACGGCGCCTCCGCCGACGGCTCGTATTCGATCACCGTCAATCCGGCCGACGCGCCCACGCTGTTCGTCGGCAACGGCGTGGTGGGCGGCGGGATTCCCGGCGCGACCATCGCCTTCCCCGGGATCACGCTCGCGCCCGGCATCACGCTCGGCTCGGTGCCCTCGCGCAGCTTCGATTTCTTCCCCTACATCGGCTTCACCGATACCGAGACCGATTTCACCAAGGTGGCCGGCAACTACAACGAGCTGGGCATCCATCTCTCGCCGACCGGCACGGGGTACCAGACGGCGCAACCGCAAGGCTGGCAGCCGGACGTGATCAACTGGAACGAGACCCTGAACGCGGACGGCTCCTGCTCGATCACGGCCGGCAGCGACTACTCCTGCCATACGACCGGCACGCCGTGGACGCTGCGCACCAACGCCGACGGCTCCGCCGACAACGTGTTCGTCAGCAAGCCGACCTCGGCCGGCGCCGCCTATACCAGCGCAGGACAAGGCCAGCCGATCGTGCTGCTCGCGCCGAGCCAGGCGCAGGGGATCATGATCGTCGGCAAGCTGCGCGGCGCGCTGATCCCGATCGTGATCCGGGTTGGTTATGCCTCGACGCCGCCGGGTGATCTGCTCGACACGGTCGCCGACGCGGAAATCGGCATCTCGGCGCTCGCCCCGGCCACGCCGATCGCCGCGAATTCGCTGACCGGCGGCTTCATCGGTGCGACCAGCGCCGCGGCCTGCGGGATCGTGGCCAACAATGGTCCGTCGTCCTCGCCGGCTGTCAGTTCCCCGGGCTTCGACGCGAGCAAGCCGCATCCGAACCTGCCGGGCGTGTATGCCAACGGTTCCTTCGATCCGTCGGCCGGCAACTGCCTGGACGGCACCGCGGTCTCGACCTACGGCGCGAACTACACGTCCACGCTGTTCAGCGGCGCCACGGCCGCCTTCGTCAACCCGCTGACCTCGCTGGCCTCGAGCACCTTCTCGCTCGACTACACGCAGGCCACGCCGGGCCTGGTGAAGGTCACCGCGCTGCAGGACTTCAACGCGGTCAACAGTACCGGCAACGTGGCGATCTTCAAGCAAGGCGCCACCGGCTGGGCGATCAAGGTCGGCGAGGTCTACGCGATGGTGGTGAACGACAGCCAGTTCAACCCGTTCTTCACGGTCGGCGCGTTCGTGCAGTAAGGCGGTATTCGAGGTATTCGCAGCAGCAGGCGCAGTAATCGGTACGGATCGGCGGCAGCACTCCTGCCGCCGCCGATCTGGCCGATGGCCGAATCGGTAGGATGCCTATCGATATGGAATCCTGAGAGAAGCGAGGGGGACGTCAGCGCGGGTGGCGCGCGGCGTACCAAGCGGCGCGTCACATCATGCATCGATCAAACGATGCGCCGCCATCCGGCAACGGGTATCGAGGCTCCGTTGCCGGCCATGCTGGACTGTTTCGACCGGGCGCGTCCGCGCGGACGCAAGCGGTTACCCGCGGAACGCGGGCGGTACGCCGCCCGACGTCCGCTCACCCAAGGCGGTTCGCCGCCATTCGTCAATTGAGGCACGCATCATGACTATTCGAAAAGTGGCTTCCCTTGTCGTCGCTCTGGCTGTTTCGTCGGCGCTGGCCGCGCCGGCATTGGCCGTCACGGTTTCTCGCGCTGACGGCAATCCGCTGAATCCCAACGGCGAGCCGTTCTCGGCCACCGGCGGCACCACGCTCACGAAGGGCTCGGTAACGGCGAACTGCACCGCCACGTTCAACGGCACGATCACGAGCACCGGGATCCTCACGATTACCTCGACGTCCTTCACCGGCGGCGGCCTGTGCGGGCTGATCCAGGGCAGCGCCACGAGCGCCACTCCGTGGACCGGCCAGGCCGACACGCCCACCCAGCTGACCATCAACAATGCCCAGGTCAGCGCCTCGCTGCTCGGTACCTGCGGCCCGAGCCAGGTCGTGACGGCATGGAACGATTCGGCCTCGTCGCTGACGTTCCAAAATGCCGTCTTGACGCCGAACTGCACGGTCACGGGCACGATCAATACGTCGCCGAAGTTCCACGTCCAATAAACCGCGACGCGCCGGGGCGCAGGGCCGCGCGCCGGAGCGAATCGTGGAATCGGGCAGGACCCGGCAGGATCGAACGGGGTGGTGTCGCGCGCACCACCCCGTTTTCTTTGCGACGGCGGAAGATGCGCGGAAAAGAAAAACCGATGCGCGGGCCGCTCAAGGCGGAAACATCATGAATGCGGCATGGAAGAAACCGCCGCGAATACAAATACCCGAAAGCAAAACGGGCCGGCACCCGGCCAGCCCGCATTTCCCTGCCGCTCAGTTGCGCGACGCCGCCGCGTTCACGGCAGGCTCGTGCGCCAGCTTGATCATCAGCGCGATCAATTCGACGAACTCGTCCTCGGGCAGGTGATCCGACCAGAACCGATAATCGCGCTCGCTCATCTCGAAGAAGCCCTGCCCCAGGGCGCGCACCTTGTCGACCACGCGATCGCGCGCCCCGGCGTCTTCCAGCCAGTCCGGCAAGGCGTCGCCGCGCTGCGGAAACCGGTCCCCGATCCTTTGCTTCAGTTTGTATCCCGTAATGCCTCTCATACCTGCCCCCGATTGTATTGTTGTCGGGCCGCTATCTCGCGGTTCATGCGGCCTTCGCGTCGCGCCGCCTCGCCGCCGGCCCGGGCGAAGCCGCGCGTCGAGCCGGGACGACTCGTCAGTAAAACCATCGAAGTTCGTTCACGCAATCGTTGCACCTTGGGAATTTGACCTGAATCAAGCAGATTTATGCTGATTGACGGTCGGGCGCGGCGGAACTTGAGAGGCGCCGGTGAAATCGCCGAGAACGCCATTGCTGACTGGCGCGATGGGCAATGGCGGCATGGCGGAATCGCCTGCCGATACCATTCGTTTCACTGGATCATTTTGTGATGGCCATCAGAAAAACTGAAGGCTCGAATAAAAAATACTCGCTTGGGCGGCCGAGGCGATTCTGGGATAGTGCCTGTCATATTGCCGCCGCATAAGCACGCATCGAAAGCGGCATCGATCCGATCCCGAACCGATTTCCCAAGCAGGAGACCCGTCATGCCCGCCCACTCGCCGCTCGACGCAGCCGAATCCCTCGCCGTCGAGGGCAGCCTAGCCGCCCTCGCGCAGGCCAAGGCCGCCACGCCCTACCAGGCAGTGCTGCAGAACCCGACCTGCGCGCTTGCCACCAACGCGGGCGAACGCCCCGACGTGGCGAGCAGCGCGATCCTCGGCTACAACTGAGCGAGCCGGCCCGGCCGGGTTCTCAGTCGGGGTAGTTGGCGTCCACCTCGAAGTGCGCGAGCTTGAGGATCGTGCGCAGCGTGCGCGGGTGGATGTCGCGGCCGCCGGCCAGCGAGCCGAGGATGAAGTCGAGCGCGCGGCCGTAGCGATAGAGCGCGAGCCAGCTCTCGGTATCGCCGGGTTGGGCGTGCAGGTGCTCGGCCACGCGCAGCATGCTGGTCGACAGGGCGCGCGCCATGTCGAGTTCGATGCGTTGCTTCTCGCCCCATTCGGCCGGTTGCGGCTGCGTCAGCAGTTTCGCCAGGAAGGCCTGGAATTGCGCGTCGGATTGGTTCGGGCAGGTATCCATGTTTCGTTCCGTCAGGCGTTGCCGGACCGCTCGGCGGCCCGTATGTCGTTGATGACGGCTTTTCAGCAGAATTCGTACCAGCTCCGGCGAATCTTTACCGCCTCGCGTTCGATCGGCGTGAAAGCCAGCCCCGATAAGGCCCTGCGGGATCCCCGCGGTTTCCCGCGATGCGTTTGCGCGCCGCGCGCCCATGCCCGCGAGTGCGCGATGTGTCACCGATGTAACGTGACATGCTCGACCCGGCACGTCACGCGGCAACACTTCTCAAGTTTTGTTTACACTGCGCGCGGCCCAGAAAGGCCGGGCTATAATCCGCGCCATGCGACTGCTCCGCACCCTTTTCATCCTGCTGCTTTGCGCGACGCTGCCCCTGAGCGGGCTGGCGGCGAGCGGGCTGACGGGCGCCTGCCCGATGATGCAGGCAGGGATGGGGGCGGACGGCACGAGCGCCATGCCGGAAATGGGCGGCATGCCGGGCATGTCGGCCAGCGCCGTGAACGACATGGCCGCGATGGCCGGCTGCGACGACATGAAACCGGCGCCGGCCGGCCAGCACAAGGCCGGCGGACATCTCTGCAAGATGTCGGCGCAATGCCAGTTCGGCAATCTCTATCACCCGCCCCTGCGCGCCAACCTCAGCCGGCCCGCCTCGCTGACCCAGCCGCTGCGCTTCCACTACACCGAATCGCTGGTGGTGCGCGACCCGAACGGCCTGTGGCGCCCTCCACGTCTCGTCTGATCCCGCAATGACCGGTTCACCGCCTGCGCGGTGAGTGTCGTCCCGTCCACGGGACACGGAATCCGTTCGCGATTCCGCTGTTGGGGTTAGATCATGTCCTTCCATACCGGCGCGCCGTCGATGCGGCGCGCCTTCTCGCGCGCGCCCGCCCTGGCGGCCGTCGCGCTGTTCGCGGCTGCCGCCCAGGCGCAGACGCCCGCTTCCGCCGGACCGGCCGCCGATGCGGCCGCCAATCCGGTAATCCATCCGGGAAACAGCGCTCGCGCCAAACCGGCGACCGATCTGGTTGTTGACGCTGGCGCCAATTCGGCAACCAACCCGGCTGCCGGCGCTGCTTCCAATCCAGTAACCCACGCGGCAACCAGCGCTGCTGCCGATCCGTTGACCAACCCGGCCATCGACATGGCCGCCGACCCGGCAACCCGCCCGGCCGCCAGCGCCGCCGCCCTCGCGCCGCCGCCCTTCACGCTCGAGGCCGCGCTGCAATCGGCGGCCGAGCGCTCGGCCGCCATGCAGGCCGCCCAGGCCTCGGTGCGCGCCAGCGGCGAGGCCGCCGTCAAGGCCGGCCAGCTTCCCGACCCGACGCTGAAGGCCGGCGTCGACAACCTGCCCGTCACGGGCGGCCAGCGTTACACGATCGGCCAGGACTTCATGACGATGCGGCGCATCGGCATCGAGCAGCAATGGGTTTCGCGCGACAAGCGCCGGCTGCGCACGGCGCTGGCCGACCAGCGCACCGGCCGCGAACGCGCCGGCTACCTGATGGAGCTGGCGACGGTCCGCCAACAGACCGCCACGGCCTGGCTCGACGCCGCCTACGCCAAAGCGGCGCTGGCCTTGCGCGAGCAGCTCGCCGCGCGCATGGACGAGGAACTGGCGGCGACGCGCGCCGCCTATCGCGGCGGCGTGAAATCCGGCGGTGCCGCCGACGTGGTGGCCGCCCAGGCCCTGCAGGCGCAGGCACGCGACCAGGTGCTGGCCGCCCGCCAGGCGCTGCAAAGCGCGCTGATCGCGCTGTCGCGCTGGACCGCGCGCCCGGTCGGCGACGTGGCCGGCGCGCCGCCCGCGCCCGAGTCCTACGTGTCCTCGCTGCCGCCCGAGGCACTGCGGCTGGCGCAGCCGACGCTGATCGCCGCCTCCGACGACATCGCCGTGGCCGAGGCCGATACGGCCGTCGCCACCAGCGAGCGCAAGCCCGACTGGACCTGGGAGATCGCCTACCAGCAGCGCGGCGGCGCCTACTCGAACATGGTGTCGATCGGCGTGTCGATCCCGCTGCCGATCAACCGCCGCGACCGCCAGGATCGCGACGTGGCCGAGAAGGCCGAGCTGGCCAGCAAGGCGCGGCTCGGCTACGAGGACACCGAACGACAGGTCGAGGCCGACATCCGCAACGATTCGGCCGTGCTGAGCAGCGGCCGCGAACGCATCGCCGAGCTGCGCGCGGCCCTGCTGCCGGCCGCCGCGCAGCGCGTACAACTGGCCGACGCCGCCTATCGCGCCGGCACCGGCTCGCTGGCCGACAGCTTCGCGGCCCGGCGCGCGCAGCTCGATGCCGAGCTGCAGGTGCTCGACCTGCAACGCGAGGTATCGCGCACCTGGGCCCGGCTCGAATACCAGGTGGTGCCGTCCACCCTGGCCGCCGCGCAATGAGGGAGCCCATCATGACGATCCGTTCCCTTTCCCTGCGCGCGGCGCTCGCGCTGATCGCCGGCGCGGCCCTGCTCGGCGCCGGCTACCTGGCCGGCAGCCGCCATCGCGACGGCGGCGATTCGATGGCCGCTGCCGCGACACCTTCGGCCGGCGGCGCGCCCGCCCCGCGCAAGGTGCTCTACTGGCACGACCCGATGGTGCCGAACCAGCACTTCGACAAACCCGGCAAGTCGCCCTTCATGGACATGCAGCTGCAGCCCGTCTATGCCGACGGCGACGACGGCGCGCCCGGCGCGCAGCCGGGCATCCGCATCGACGCCGGCCTGCAGCAGGACCTCGGGATCCGCTACGCGAAGGTCCAGCGCCGCGAGACCCGCGACGGCATCGACGCGATCGGCACCACCCAGTTCGACGAATCGCGCGCCGAGGTCGTGCAGTCTCGCGTGACCGGCTACATCGACCGTCTCTACGCGAACGCGCCGCAGCAGCGCATCGCCAAGGGCGCGCCGGTGGCCTCGCTGTTCGTGCCGGACTGGCTCGCGCCGCAGGAGGAATACCTGGCGCTGCGCCGCGGCTCGGGCGGTGCCGGCGGCTCGGGCAGCCCCGCCGATGCCGCGCTGCTCGACGCGGCGCGCGCTCGGATGCGGGCGCTGTCGATCCCCGACGCGCTGGTGGCCGCGGCCGAGCGCAGCGGTCGCGCGCAGACCCACCTCACGCTGGCCGCGCCCGACAGCGGCGTGGTGAGCGAGCTGGACCTGCGCGAAGGCGCGATGGTCGCGCCGGGCCAGACCATCGCGAAGATCAACGGACTCTCGACGCTGTGGCTGCTGGTCGAGATCCCCGAGGCGCTGGCGCTGCGCGTGCGGCCCGGCATGACCGTCGACGCGACGCCCGCCGCCGATGCCTCGCGCCACATCCAGGGCCGCCTGCGCGAGATCCTGCCCGGCATCGACACCGGCAGCCGCACCCTGCAGGCGCGTGTCGAGCTCGACAACCGCTCGCTGGCGCTCACCCCCGGCATGCTGATGCGGGTGCGCGTCGACGGCGGCGCGACGCGCTCGCGGCTGGTGGTGCCGTCCGAGGCGGTGATCGTCACCGGCAAGCGCAGCGTGGTGATCGTGCACGATGCCGACGGCAAGCTGCGCCCGGCCACCGTCAGCGTCGGCCGCGACCTGGGCGACTTCACCGAGGTGCTCGACGGCCTCGGCGAAGGCGAGACGGTGGTGGCCTCGGGTCAGTTCCTGATCGACTCGGAAGCCAGCCTGAAATCGGTGCTGCCGCGTCTCGAGCACGATGCCGCGAGTCGCGAGGCAGGGGGTGAAGCACGCAACGGCCCCGGCGCGATGGACGCCTCGTCCCGGGCGGCGACTTCATCGATGTCGTCGATGCCGGCATCCCCCGCATCCGCCGCCGACGCGGCCGGCCTCTACGAGACCACCGGCCGCATCGAGCACATCGACGCGCAGGGCATCACGCTCTCGCACCAGCCGGTCCCCGCGCTCGGCTGGCCGGCGATGACCATGAGCTTCGAGAAACCCTCGCCCGGCGCCTTCGCCGACGCGAAGGTCGGCCAGACCGTGCGCTTCGCGTTCCGCCATGCCGGCGAGGGCTACCGCCTGAGCGCCGTCGAACCGAGCGGAGGCCCGCAATGATCGCGCACCTGATCCGCTGGTCGATCCGCCATCGCCTGCTGGTGTTGCTGGCCACGTTGCTGCTGGCGGCCTGGGGCCTGCAGTCGCTGCGCGAGACGCCGCTCGACGCGTTGCCGGACCTGTCCGACACGCAGGTCATCATCAAGGTCTCCTATCCCGGCCAGGCGCCGCAACTGATCGAGGACCAGGTCACCTACCCGCTCACCACCACCCTGCTCGGCGTGCCGGGGGCGAAGACGATCCGCGCCTATTCCTCGTTCGGCGACGCCTTCGTCTACGTGCTGTTCGACGACAAGACCGATCCCTACTGGGCGCGCTCGCGCGTGCTCGAATCGCTCAACCAGGTGCAGGGCCGCCTGCCGCCCGGCGCGACGGTCACGCTCGGCCCCGACGCGACCGGGGTGGGCTGGGTCTACGAATACGCGCTGGTCGACCGCAGCGGCCGGCACGACCTCGGGCAGCTGCGCGCGCTCAACGACTGGTTCCTGCGCTTCGAGCTGAAGACCGTGCCCGACGTGTCGGAGGTGGCGAGCCTGGGCGGCATGGTGCGCCAGTACCAGGTGGTGCTGGACCCGGACCGGATGCGCGCCTACGGCGTCACGCAGGCGATGGTGACCGACGCGCTGGCGCGGGCCAACCGCGAGGCGGGCGGCTCGGTGGTGGAGATGGCCGAGTCGGAATACGTGGTGCATGCCTCGGGCTATCTGCGCACGCTCGACGATTTCCGCCAGGTGGTGCTGCGCACCAACGCGGCCGGCACGCCGCTGCTGCTCGGCGACGTGGCGCGCATCCAGATCGGCCCCGAGGCGCGGCGCGGCGTGGTCGAGCTCGACGGCCAGGGCGAGGTGGCCGGCGGCGTGGTGGTGATGCGCTCCGGCAAGAACGCGCTGAGCACCATCGAGGGCGTCAAGGCGAAGCTGGCGGAACTGAAGCGCTCGCTGCCGGCCGGCGTCGAGATCGTCACCACCTACGACCGCTCCGGCCTGATCGAGCGCGCCGTCGACAATCTCGAGGGCAAGCTGGTCGAGGAGTTCGTGATCGTCGCCCTGGTCTGCGCGCTGTTCCTGTTCCACCTGCGCAGCGCGCTGGTGGCGATCCTGTCGCTGCCGCTGGGCGTGCTGGCCGCCTTCATCGTGATGCGCCACCAGGGCATCAACGCGAACCTGATGTCGCTGGGCGGCATCGCGATCGCGATCGGCGCGATGATCGACGCGGCGATCGTGATGATCGAGAACGCCCACAAGCATCTGGAGGCGCACCAGCAGGCGCATCCGGGCGAGCCCTTGACGGCCGCGCGGCGCTGGGAGCTGATCGCGCACGCGGCCGCCGAGGTGGGCCCGGCGCTGTTCTTCTCGCTGCTGATCATCACGCTCTCGTTCGTGCCGGTGTTCACGCTGGAAGGCCAGGAAGGCAGGCTGTTCGCGCCGCTCGCCTATACCAAGACCTACACCATCGCCGCCGCGGCCGGGCTGTCGGTGACCCTGGTGCCGGTGCTGATGGGCTACCTGATCCGCGGGCGCATTCCGCCGGAGCACGCCAACCCGATCAACCGCTGGCTGACCCGGCTCTACGCGCCGCTGATCGCGGCCACGCTGCGGCGGCCCTGGGTCGCGATCGGCCTGGCCGCGGCGGCGCTGCTGCTGACGGCGATCCCGCTCAGCCGCCTGGGCGGCGAGTTCATGCCGCCGCTCGACGAGGGCGACCTGCTCTACATGCCCACCGCGCTGCCCGGCATCTCGGTCGACAAGGCCGCCGAGCTGCTGCAGCAGACCGACCGGCTGATCCGCACCGTGCCCGAGGTCGAGACCGTGTTCGGCAAGTCGGGGCGCGCCGATTCGGCCACCGATCCGGCGCCGCTCGAGATGTTCGAGACCACCATCCGCTTCAAGCCGCGCAGCCAGTGGCGGCCCGGCATGACGCCGCGAAAGCTGGTGGACGAACTCGATCGCACGGTACGCGTGCCCGGGCTCTCGAACGTCTGGGTGCCGCCGATCCGCAACCGGCTCGACATGCTGTCCACCGGCATCAAGACGCCGGTGGGCGTGAAGATCACCGGGCCCGAGCTGGCCGGCATCGATCGCGTCGCGGCCCAGGTCGAGCAGGCCGTGAAGGGCGTGCCGGGCGTGAGCTCCGCGCTGGCCGAGCGCCTCAACGGCGGACGCTACATCGACGTCGACATCGACCGCCTGGCGGCCGCGCGCTACGGGCTGTCGGTGGCCGAGCTGCAGTCCTTCGTCACCACCGCGATCGGCGGCGAGAACGTCGGCGAGGTGATCGCGGGCCGCGAGCGCTACCCGATCTCGGTGCGCTACCCGCGCGAGGTGCGCGACTCGCTCGACGCGCTGCGGCAGTTGCCGGTGCTGACCGAACGCGGCGCGCAACTGCGGCTCGGCGACGTGGCGCGCCTGTCGATCGCCGACGGCCCGCCGATGATCCGCAGCGAGAACGCGCGCCTGGCCGGCTACGTCTACATCGACATCCGCGATACCGACCTGCGCTCGGCGGTGCTCGCGATGCAGCGCGCGGTGGCGCGGCAGGTGACGCTGCCGCCCGGTTACTCGATCGCCTGGTCCGGGCAGTTCGAGTACCTGGAGCGCGCCACCGCGAAGCTGCGCACCGTGGTGCCGGTCACCCTGGCGGTGATCTTCGTGCTGCTGTTGCTGACCTTCGGCTCGGCCGCCGACGCGGCGCTGCTGATGAGCACCGTGCCGTTCGCGCTGGTCGGCGGCTTCTGGCTGATCTGGCTGCTCGGCCATGCCGTGTCGGTGGCCACCGCGGTGGGCTTCATCGCGCTGGCCGGGGTGGCCGCCGAGTTCGGCGTGGTGATGCTGCTCTACCTGAAGGGCGCGCTGCAACGCCGGCTGGACGCCGGCGAGCCGCTCAGCGAGGCGCTGCTGGCCGAGGCGATCCGCGAGGGCGCGGTGCAGCGCGTGCGCCCCAAGGCCATGACGGTGGCGGTGGTGCTGGCCGGGCTGGTGCCGATCCTGCTCGGCCAGGGCACCGGCTCCGAGGTGATGCAGCGCATCGCCGCGCCGATGGTGGGCGGCATGATCACCGCGCCGCTGCTGTCGATGTTCGTGATTCCGGCCGCCTGGTTCCTGCTGCAACGCCGCCGCGTGCGGCGCGCGGCCCGGGCGCGCCATGACCTTTACCCAAGCTCGGGCACGTCCGTGCCCGTCATTTCCACCGGAGATAACCGATGAACCCGATGTTTTCCGCTTCTGCCTCCCGCGCCTCCTTGCGCTTTCCGGGCCGCTCTCTGGCCGTGCTCGGCGCCCTGGCCGCCGCGCTCGGTGCCGCCGCCACGCCGGCGCTGGCCGACGACGACATGGCCGGCATGAAGATGGCCGCGCCCGCCGACACGGCCAAGGATGCGGGCCTGACCGATGCCGAGGTGCGCAAGGTCGATCCCGCCACCGGCATGATCACGCTCAAGCACGGCACGCTGGCCAACCTCGGCATGCCCGCCATGACCATGGCCTACAAGGCCCGGGACGCCGCGATGCTCCAGCAGGCGCATGCCGGCGACAAGGTGCGCGTGCGCGTCGAGAACGTGAAAGGCACGCTGACCATCGTCAAGCTCGCCAAGCCCTCCTGATCGCGCTCCATCGAGGCCGCGCGCGACGCGTCGAACGCGTCGCGCGTGCGCGCCTCGGCAGGCGCGTTTATCCGGCCTGCCCGCCGACCTGGCGCAGGTCGACCACCGGCTCGAACGGCAGCCCGAGCGAGCGGAAGAAGGCGCCCACCTGCGGCAGCCAGAGCCGCACGCCCGCTGGCGTATCGAAGAAGTCGTGCGAATTGCTGCCGAACACGCCGATATCGACATAACGCGCCTCGGCCGCCGGCCCGCGCGCCTGCTCGCGATAGGCGCCGAACATGCGCTGCGGCAAAGGTTGCGGCCACAACTGGTCGTTGTCGCCGTAGAACCACAGCGAGGGGTAATGTGCCGCGCCGCCGTAGCGCGCGTAGGTGTCGACCAGCGCGTCCTGCCAGCCGGTGCACGCGCTCTTGCGCACCCCGCCCGAGAAATTCACCAGCCCCAGCACGCCGGGAATGCGCCGCGTGCCGAGCGCGATGGTGGTCAGCCCGCCGTCGGATTGCCCCGCGATCACGATGCGCGAACGATCCACGTAAGGCAGCTTGACCAGCGAATCGATCGCGGCCGCCACGTCGGCGGCTTCGTCGATGCCATGGCGGGCGCTGTCGCAGCTGTCGCCGTGATAGACGCCGCCCGAGCCCGCGAAACCCTCGCGCATCGGAATCGCCACCACGTAGCCGCGCCGCACGAACTGGGCCGCCACGCGCAGATGGCGCGAGCGCGGCTGCCGACGCGCGTCGCCGGGGTTCTTGCCGTGGTTGAGCACCACCAAGGGGAACGGCCCGGGGCCGGGCGGCTTGAAGACGGTGGTCTGCAATTCGATGGCGCCATTGCCTGGGTTGCCTGGGTTGCCTGGATAGCGCGGCAGCATCAGCACCTGTTCGCCGAGCCGCGCGTCGAGTTGCGGTGCTGCCTGCGCGACGCTGTCGACGGGATTCGCGCCGGCGGCCGGGACGCAACCGGCGGCGGCGATGCCAAGTGCCAGCGCCAGCGCGGCGAGCACCGGCGCGCGGCGCGGGCGGATCACGCCGGTCGGGCCGGCAAGCCGGCGCGGGGAAAGGAATCGTGTCTTCAAGGGGCTGCCTTGCGGGTCGGGAATGGGCGAGGATCGGAGCGCGGCGCATGACGGCCGCCACCGCATCACAACGCGCGCCAGCCGGCGATTATTCCATCGCCGGCGACGGCCGGGCGCACTGCGCTTCGCCCTGCCGTGCCTGGCTGCGGATCGCAGCCGGCGCCCCTCGCGGCGCCTCGTCGAACCCGCGCCTTCGCGCCGGCCCGCTGCGATCCGTCATGCTCGGCGAACCCCGCCGCATGTGCGAACCGCGCGCCGGCAGCCTCCCGACTCAATCCGCCGGCAAGCGAACCCGATACAAGGCGATCGGCAGCCGCATCGTCGAATGGCCGTGGTTGAACACCGGCGCGCCGTCGATCTGCGGCACCGGCAGGTAGAGGTGGCCCTGGCCGTCCAGGAAGGGCGCGTCGACCCAGCGCAGCCGCGCATCGCGCGCGAGCCGGGTGACCCGGCCATCGGGCGCGCGGCGCATCAGCGTGTTGTCGGCCAGCGGCGTGTAGTAGAGGTTGCCGGCCGCGTCCATCGCGGTGCCGCCCACCGGCGGCAGCGCAAACCAGCGCCGCACGTGGCGCGCGAGTTCGGCGTCGCTGAGGTGGTCGTCGTCGAGGTAGCGCGTCTCGATCCGCGACATCGGCCCCGACAACGGCCCGAAGTAGAAGGTCTTGCCGTCCGGGCTCAGTTCGAGCGGATCGGCGTTCACGCGCAACGGCCGGCCGTCGGGCCCGCGCAGCACGCGCCCTGCCACCACGATGTGCGCATCGGGCGCCGCCTGCGCGAAGGCCATGCCGTCGAAACGGCGCCGCACCGCGCCGCTGTCGAGATCGAGCACCAGGATCGCGCCCTCGCCCGCGTCGGTCAGGTAGGCGTGCCGGCCGTGGATGCGCACGTCGTCGACATAGGTATGCGCGCGAATCGCGCTGGCTGGAAACGGGTAGACGCGCAGCACGCGGTCCTCGCGCGGATCGACCTGCACCAGCTTCGCGCCGTTCGGCACCGGCGTGCCGCCGAACTCGGGCGAGCCGGTGTCGACGATCCACAAGCTGCCGTCGGCCTCGCGATGGATCGCGTTGATGCTGACGAAGGCTCGCGCCGCGTCGGCGCCGGGCGTCCAGCCGTTCCAGGCCGCGTCGGGATAGGGGGCGAGCCGGCCATCGGCTTCGATGGTGGCCAGCGCCGGCCCGGTGCCGCCGGTCCATTTCGGGGAACTGACGAAGATGCGTCCGCGCGCGTCGAGCGCCACGGCGTTCCAGGGCATGGCGGTCGATTGCGCGACCAGTTCGAGCGCGGTGGTGTCGGCCGCGCCGGCGGCCGGGGCGCCGAAGCTGCAGGCCACGAGCAGCGCGAGCAGGGAGGAAAGAAGGATTCGAGGTGTCACGAGAGGCTCCCGCCGGAATTCGCACGCGGCCCGATTGCCGCGTTTCGGCCGCCGATTATCGACAGCCGGGCGAGCGCGAAACACCGCGCATCGACGGAAACAGCTTCGTCGCCGCGACGAAAATCGCGGCATCGGGAATGTTCCGAATCGCCGCTTCCGGCCGATGTCGCCAGCGCGTCTTCAACGCACCGCCGAAAATGTTTCCGGGCCGCGCGGCTGGATCGCGGCGCCCGCCGTTCGCATGATGAGGCCATCCCCATCCATCAACGGAGCCCTTCATGCCCGCCTCGCCGACCATCACGCTGGCCACCATCGACCTGAGCTTCCACCATGCCGCGGCCGGCGTGGTGCGCGCCGTGCTCGAACGGCACGGCGTGGCCGTCACCGAGCGCCGCGCGGCGCACGAGGCCGCCTTCGCGATGCTCGCCGACGATTCGGCCGACCTGCTCTGCAGCGCCTGGCTGCCGGGCAGCCACGGCCGGTATTTCGAACCGCTCGCGGCCGGCTTCGAGAAGCTGGCGGTGCTCTACACGCCTTATGCGTTGTGGGGCGTGCCGGCCTACGTGAGCGCCGACGAGCTCGCTTCGGTGGCCGACCTGGCGAAACCCGCCGTGCGCCGCCGCATGACGCCGCTGATCCAGGGCATCGGCCCGGGCGCCGGCATCAGCCGCTTCTCGCGCGAGATCATCGACCATTACGGCCTGGCCGCGCTCGGCTACCGCTTCGAGAACGGCACGCTGGCGGATTGCGTGGCGGCCTTCGAACGCGCCGTGGCCGCGCGCGCCTGGGCCGTGGTGCCGCTCTGGCGGCCGCAGTTCCTGTTCGCGCGCCATGAGATCCGCGAGCTGGCCGAGCCGAACGGCCTGCTGCGCGGCACCGACCAGGCCACCCTGCTGATCCGCCGCAGCCGCCTCGACGACCTGCCGCCGGCCGCGATCTCCGAGCTGCGCGCGCTCTCGCTCGGCAATGCCGCCGTCACTCAACTCGACCTGGCCGTGCACCAGGGCCGCGATGCGCTCGAGGCCGGCCGCGCCTGGCTGGCCGGCGCTCAGGCCGACGGCGCGTCGAGGTAGTCGCGCACCCGCGCCTGCAGCGCATCGCGCAAGGCGGTGACGGTGGGCGAGATCAGCGTGCGATGGGTGGTCACCAGATGCAGCGGCGCCGGCTCGCCCTGGTGGTCGGCCAGTGCCTGCACCAGGGTGCCGGCGCGCAGGCTGGCCAGCACGTCGAGCCGCGACTTGTAGGTCAGGCCATGGCCGGCCAGCGCCCAGCGATGCACCAGCTCGCCGTCGTCGGCCACGCGGTCGCCGCTCACCTTCACCGGGTGCGCCTCGCCGGCCGCGTCGAAGAAGGTCCATTGCTGGTGGATCGTATCGCCGAGCGCGAGACGCAGGCAGTTGTGCGAAGCCAATTCCGCCGGCGTGCGCGGCATGCCGTGCTCGGCGAAATAACGGGGCGCGGCGCACAGCACGCGCCGGTTGTCGGGCGCGAGCGGCAGCGCGACCAGCGCGGAATCATGCGGCGGCCCGTAACGCACGGCCAGGTCGACGGGCTGCCGGTACAGGTCGGCGATGCGATCCGAGAGCCGCACGTTCAGGCGTACCGCGGGATGCTCGGCGAGAAAGGCGTCGAGCCAGCCGAACAGCAGGTTGCGGCCCAGGTCCGAGGGGACCGACAAGGACACCTCGCCGCCGATCGTGTGCCGGCCCGCCGCGATCGCGGTGCGTCCCGCCTCGGCCGCGGCCAGCATGCCGCGCGCGTATTCGAGGTAGCGCTCGCCGTCGGGCGTGAGCCGCAGGTTGCGCGTCGAGCGCGTCAGCAGGCGCGTGCCGAGCGCGGCCTCGAGCCGCTTGAGCGCGGCACTGGCCACCGCGGGCGTGATGTCGAGCGCGCGCGCGGCGGCCGACAGGCTGCCGTTGTCGGCCGTGCGCACGAATACGCCGATGTCTTCGAGTCTTTCGATCATGCCGGGTCGATGAAGTGGGCCTGGGTTGGGGAGGCGATTGTCGCATTCAGGCATCGCGAGCCGGTCGATGCGAAGCGGAAGGCGGAAATCCGAAGACAGCAAAACGAAAGCACGATGAAATATAGAAAATGGGTGGAATTCCCCGACTCGTGTCGATAGGAAAAAACTGAAAGCTCCAACCGACGCCACCTGCCACGCCCTGCCATCGCCCTTCTCCCATACCATCATGGCTGGATTGCATTCCACTCGAAACAGCATCGCCCGACGCATGTTCTGTCACATTACAAAATTAGCATTTCATTTTTTCAAAACTCATACTCAAAAATCCATACTGTCAGGATTCGTTGACATTCGGCGAGCGCGGCGTTCGCGGCCGCGTGCGTATCGAGCTGTTGTTGTGCAAGCCGCGTGTCCCGTTTCGACAACCCACCTACTCGATGAAAAAGAACATCGCCATGACATTCTCAAGGACCGGTATTTCCTGTCTGCTGCTCGCCCTGGTCGGCAGCGTGGCCCTGACCGCCTGCGGCGGTGACGACGATCCCGCCACGCCGCCGCCGGCCCGGACGCCTACCGCGCTGAAGACGCTCGACGGCAATGCGCCGCTGGTGATCGGCCATCGCGGCCTGCCGGGCCTGTATCCCGAGGAAACGCAGGTGTCCTACGAAGCCGCCGCCGATGCCGGCGCCGATTCGCTCGAGGAAGACCTGCACCTGAGCCGCGACTGCGTGCTGGTGGTGCGCCACAACCCCTGGCTCAGCGACAACACCAACGTCGCCGACGTCGCCAAGACCAATGCCGACGTCGCCTCGCGCAAGCGCACCGTGCCCGGCGTGCGCGTGCCGGTGAAGTGGACCACCACGGCCACCACCGGCCCCTCGACCTACCTGTCCGACCTGACCAACCCGGCGGACCCGAAGTCGGTGCTGAAGTCGCTGATCGTCGACGGCGAGGACCACACCAACGACTGGTCGATCACCGACTTCACGGTGGCCGAGCTCAAGCAATGGATCCGCGGCACCACCTACGACGCCAAGGACGTGCGCCCCACCGCGCTGAACGGCCAGTTCCCGATCCTGACCATGCAGGAGGTGTACGACATCGCGCGCGCGAAGTCGGCCGTCACCGGCAAGCCGTTCACGATCTACCCGGAATCGAAGAACCCCTACTGGAACAACCAGCAGGCGATCGCCAACGGCTGCGGCACAGGCACCCATCCGTTCGAGGACGCGATCGTCAAGTTCCTCAACGACAACAACCTGAACACGCGCAGCGCGCCGGTGTTCGTGCAGAGCTTCGACCCGGCCAGCCTGAAGTACATGCGCGCGCGCGGCGTGCAATCGCGCATGGTGCAGTTGATCGACGGCAACGGCGTCAACTACCAGACCGGCGAGATGATCTACCAGACCAACGACGACTACGCCTTCGTCGACGGCCGCCCCTACAGCTGGACCATCAACGGCGATTCGCGCTGGTTCGGCGACCTGCTGACGCCGGCCGGCCTGGCCGACATCAAGACCTACGCCGACGGCATCGGTCCGTGGAAGCCGCAAGTGTTCGCCTGGAAGGTCACGCCGTGGAAGGACAAGAACGCCGACGGCACGCCCTACGCGGGGTCGCTGGCCGACGTGAACTCGGTCGAGCCGACCAGCCTGATCGCCGATGCGCACAAGGCCGGCCTGTTCGTCCACTCGTACACGTTCCGCGACGAGGCGCGCTACCTACCCGGCAAGTACAAGGGTGATCCGGTGGGCGAATACCTCGACGCCTACCGCGCCGGCATCGACGGCGTGTTTTCCGACTTCACGAACACGGCCGTGGCCGCGCGCGCGCAGTACCTGAAGGAAACCGGTCGCTAAGCGCGCCGCCCGGGCCGCGATACACGCCGCACGGCATGCAGTCAATCGCGGCCCGGGGATCGATGCACCGACACGAAACCGCCTCGCCGGCGGCGCGGGATTTCAGCGCCGCCGGTCCCGCCAGCTTCCCGCCTTGGCAGATTCACTGCCGCCTTCAATAAACAGTCGTTTGAATTGGAATTGCATTCCGGCAATTACGGATCCAATCGCCAATTAGCGAATTCATTCTGATACGAGCATTTATCCGGCTGTCCGGCGAATCGGCCCGCCTGCCCCACCCTACCTGTTCCGACAGACACGGCGCGGCCTCACTTCCGGATATTTACATCGAGCCGTCAATTCATTACGAAAACCATTCATATTGTCTTATCTAACTTTTTTAGATATTCCTGAAAAAAGTTTGTGACGCTGATTTGACGATGCTACTATCCACGTCGAAATCGACCGGCGATTTTCTGTAGTCGTTCCCTGATTGAGATTCGAAAAAAACCGGCGCCATCCTGGCCGATGGCAAACCGGCGTCGTATCGGCTGGCGGGCTCGTCCCGTGGTGCCAGCCCGCTTCCGCGTCACGGCTTCACACGAATTGCTTAGCAATCCGCATCAATGGGTCTCTTTGCAGAATCCCGTGCGTGTCTCGGCCGGCGCGATCCGCCGGCCCCGCCGCGCGCGGACGAACCTGCGCGATGCCTACCGCAGAGCGCAGCGGCAGTGACGAAGTCGTCCAATCATCCGAGGGGGAATCATCCAATGAATCGTGTTTCCGGTAATGTTCGCCAGCATTTCACCAAGCTCCTGATCGCATCGGCCGCGCTCGCCGCATTCGGCATGCAGGCCGGCCATGCGGCCACGCAACAAGGGTGGACCACCACCCGTACCAAGGCCTTCCTGCCTCTCGTGCAACCTGCCGCGAGCACCGCGGCCGCAGCCTCGATCACGTCCTCCGCCAGCCTCACCCAGGCGGCCTCGAGCCTCGATCTCGCGAGCGGCGCCGCCGTTCACGTGACGGTGGGCCTCAAGCTTCGCAACGAGGCCCGGCTCGACCAGTTCATCGCCAAGCTCCAGCACGGCAGCGGCGGCGGCTTCCTCACGCCGGCGCAGTTCGCCGAGCAATATGGCCCGACCCAGGCGCAGGCCGACGCGGTGGCGGCGCACCTGCGCGCCTCGGGCTTCACCAATGTGCAGATCGCGCCGAACCGCCTGTTCGTGACGGCCGACGGCACGGCCGGCACGGTCAAGCAGGCCTTCAACACGCAACTCAAGCAGTTCACCACCGCCAAGGGCCGCCGCGTGTTCGCCAACGCGCAGGACGCGCAGGTGCCGAGCTCGCTCGGCGGCGTGGTCGACACCGTCCTGGGCCTGCAGGACGTGGTGGTCGCGCACACCTACCACCATCGCTTCCAGCCGTCCGAGCAGCAGGGCGAGGCGGCGGCCTCGCTGACGCGCGCCGTCGCGGCCGGCACCGCCACGGGCCACAACCCGGTGCAGTTCTCGTCGATCTACGACGCGGGCTCGACGCCGAGCGCCGCCAACACCACGGTCGGCATCATCACCTACGGCAGCCAGACCCAGACGGTGAAGGACCTGAACACCTTCGCGAGCGCCAACCATCTCGCGGCGGTGTCCTCGCAGGTGATCAACACGGGTGGCTCGGGCCGCACCTACAACAGCGGCGACCTCGAATGGCAGCTCGACAGCCAGTCGATCGTCGGCGCGGCGGGCGGCGCGGTGCAGAAGGTGGTGTTCTACAACGCACCGGACGATGCACAGACCGACCAGGCCCTGCTCGACGACATCTCGAACGCCTTCAATCGCGCGGTCAGCGACAACGTGGCGAAGGTGATCAACGTCTCGCTGGGCTGGTGCGAATCCGACGCGGACGGCTCCAGCATCCGCGCGGCCGACAACAACATCTTCAAGCAGGCGGTCGCGCAGGGCCAGACCTTCTCGGTGTCGAGCGGCGACGAAGGCGCCTACGAGTGCAGCACCAGCCGCGTCTCGGGCGTGGGCGGCGTGCCGAACACCACGCACTACTCGGTGTCGGCGCCGGCTAGCTCGCCGTACGTGATCGCCGTGGGCGGCACCACGCTCTACACCTCGGGCAGCACCTGGGCCAACGAGACGGTGTGGAACGAAGGGCTGCAGGCGATCGGCTACTACGACAACGAAGGCGACTACGATTCGACCAAGCGCCTGTGGGCCACCGGCGGCGGCTACAGCACGGTCGAGGCGGCGCCGTCGTGGCAATCGTCGAGCGTCACCGGCACCTCGAGCGGCCGCGCGCTGCCCGACATCGCCTTCGACGCGGCGTCGAGCACCGGCGCGATCCTGTACTACAACGGCAGCACCACCGACGGCAGCGGCAACCCGAACCAGGTCGGCGGCACCAGCCTGGCCTCGCCGATCTTCGTGGGCATCTGGGCGCGCCTGCAATCGGCCAACGGCAATGCGCTCGGCTTCCCGGCCGCGAGCCTCTACCAGTACTTCCCGAGCAATGCGTCCCTGCTGCACGACGTGACCTCGGGCAACAACGGCAGCGGCAGCTACAAGGGTTTCGCCGCCGCCACCGGCTGGGACGGCTCGACGGGCTTCGGCAGCATCGACATCTCGAAGCTCTACAGCTTCATCAAGAGCCATTCGGATTTCGCGCGCTGATCGCGAGCCGGCACGCGTGAATCGGCCGGTCGGGATTCGATGACCAGCGCTGATGCGCGCGTGCGATGCCTCCATCGCGCCGCTTCCTCCCGGGAGCGGCGCGTTTTTCATGGTGCGCGGCGCTCCACGGAAAAACCGGCCGAAGCCGGTTGTCCATGAAGGCGGCACGCAAGCGCCCGTTCAACGACGGCCCGCGCCCCACTCCGCCATGTAGCGGGCAGGCGGCGCGCCGAGCGTCCTTCGAAACATCGTGACGAAGGTACTCGCACTCTCGTAGCCGAGTTCGTCCGCGACCTGCTGGATCGACATGCCGTTCGCCAGCCACTGCACGGCCAGCATCAGGTGGAGCTGCTGGCGCCAGCGGCCGAAGCTCATGCCGGTCTGCTCCGTGACGCGACGTGCCAGGGTGCGCTCGCTCAGGCCCGCGCGCCGCGCCCACACGCGGATCGTGCCGCGATCGGCGGGCCTGGCCATGATCGCCTCCGCGATCCCGCGCAGGCGCGTGTCGCCCGGCATCGGCAGGTGCAGCTTGCCGGCCGGCGCCAGCGCCAGTTCATCGAGCAGCAGGGTCATCAGATGCGCGGCGAGGCCGCCGTCGGGATACTCGACGGGCAGGCTGGCGGAGCGGATCACCAGCTCGCGCAGCAGCGGCGTGGTCGCCAGCACGCAACAATCGGCGGGCAAGGCCCCGGCCGCCTCGGGATCGACGAACACCACGTAGCACTCGAGCATGCCGGCGGAAACGAACTTGTGCCGGATGCCGCCCGGGATCCAGATCGCGCTTTGCGGCGGCACGATCCAGAAGCCGCCGTCCACCTCGCAGGTGAACACGCCGCGCAGCGCCAGCAGCAGTTCGCCCTTGTGATGCTGGTGAAATTCCGTCGCCGCGCGATGGCGCAGATCGCCGGCGGGGCCGCCGTGATCCTCCAGCACGATATCGGCGGCGCCGATCGTGACCACCGGCCGTGGCACGCGATCCGGGTCCACCCAGTCGTCAAGCGAGCTCAGGAGAGGCATGTCGATGTTCCCGCCGCAAGCGGCGTTCCGGTGATTGGCAAGAATTCCATACAGTTTGGCATCTTCGCCCAATGCCAGGCCGCGTCCACGCCCTTACGCTAGGCAGGCGATCGCAAGCGGCATCCTCTCTACGACATCGTTTGGACTACTCCTCATCATGAATTCACTGAACACGACCCGCGTGGCCGACACGCTGCAGCGGCTGTTCCAGCAGGCCGAACAGGCCGACCAGGCACTGCTGGCGCAATTCGAGGCCGAGCATGCCGGCGGATCGCTCGACGACGCCCTGCACGAGGTGTTCGCCGAGGAAGCGCGCGACCTGCAGGGCTACTATCGCGGCCTGGCCGACAACTTCCTGAACGTCACGCCGCAATACGGCCGCTTCCTCTACCAGTGCGCCCGCGCGCGCAAGGCGAAGCGGATCGTGGAGTTCGGCACCTCGATGGGCATCTCGACGCTGCATCTGGCCGCCGCGCTGCGCGACAACGGCGGCGGGCGGTTGATCGGCACCGAGCTGGAGGCGGGCAAGGCCGCCCGGGCACGCGCCAACCTCGAGGCCGCGGGGCTCGACGAGCTGGTCGAGATCCGCGTGGGCGACGCGCGGCAGACGCTTGCCGAACTCGACGGCGAGATCGACCTGGTGCTGCTCGACGGCGCGTTCAGCCTGTACCTGCCGATCCTGAAGCTGCTGGAGCCGCACCTGGCGCCGGGCACGCCGATCCTGGCGGAGAATGCCGTCGAGCGGGGCAACGCCTACCTCGACTACGTCCGTGACCCGGCCAACGGCTATCTGTCCCAGCCGATCCCGATCAGCGAGGGCCGCGGCAACGAACTGAGCGTCGCGACCTGGTGATGACGTTCCAGGCCGGGCCGATATTGCATCGATAATCGAATGAACCGGTTTTCCGGGGCACCGGATCCCCGTTCGGCGCCTAATCTATCAAGGCTCGTGCTTGCCGGCGAGCAAACCGAACCCGCCGCAACCCGTCAACCTGGAGATCCGCCATGCCGCTGAATCCGCCGCGCCGCGCCCTGTGGCTGCTGCCGCTCTCGCTCCTGCTCGGCAACACCGCCTCGGCGCAGAACTGCATCTCGACGCAATACGGCGCGCTCGCGCAAGGCAGCTACACGATCCAGAACGACGAATGGGGCCTGGCCAACAACCCCGGCGGCTGGCAGCAGGTCTGCACCGGCAGCGCCGCCGGCAACAGCTGGTCGTCGACCTGGTGGTGGGCCACCGGCAGCGGCGGGATCAAGTCCTACCCGAGCATCTATCGCGGCTGGCAGATGGGCGCCTGGTCGCCCGACGCGGGCGGCTTTCCGGTCCAGGTGTCGAGCCAGGCGCCGCTGCCCACCCAGGTCAGCTACAGCATGAGCGGCAACAACCAGTACGACGCGGCCTACGACCTGTTCTTCTCGCCCTCGACCAACCCCGGCTCGCCCTCGGGCGAGATGATGGTCTGGCTCGCCTACTCGGGCAACCGGCCGGCCGGCAACCTGGTGGCTTCCGGCGTGACGCTGGGCGGCATGGACGGCAGCTGGGACGTCTACCAGGGCAGCAACGGCTGGCCGGTGTGGAGCTTCGTGCGTACCGCGCAGACCACCAGCTTCAGCGGCAAGCTCCAGCCCTTCGTCTATTACCTCGCCTACACCTTGGGCTGGCTGAACCCGAGCTGGTACACGCTGAACACCCAGTTCGGCGTCGAGGTGATCCAGAGCAACGGCGCCAACGGCTCGGTGAACGTCAGCAGCTTCAGCGCCTCGGCACGCTAGGCATCGCGCTTTTCACCAAGCCGACGAATCTTTCATTTTCATTTCGCAATCCCTGCCCCAAAACAGGGATTCGCATCGAGTTTTCAAACGACAGGCACAATATGCGTCGGCGACGCCTCCGCGCCGCCGTTCGCCAGCCGAACGGTCCCGGCCCGCGCCGCCGCTCCGCCCTCTCGATGCCGTCATGAACCACGATACTGCCAGCCGTAGCGTCACCGCCCAGCGCGCGACGAACTCCCCCCGTTTCCTGCTGTTCCTGATCTGCCTGTTCGCCTCCGCCGGGCAGCTCGCGATCGACATCTACGTGCCCGCCCTGCCGGCCATGGCGCATTTCTTCTCGACCTCGCCGCAGGCGATCCAGTCGAGCGTATCGGGCTACATGGCGGCCTACGCGCTGGGCCAACTGATCTTCGGCCCGGTGGCCGACGCCTATGGACGCAAGCGCGTGCTCGCCTTCGGCCTGGTGATCTACACCATCGGCTGCCTGCTCTCGCTGGGCGCGCCGAACCTGGAAACCTTCGTGCTGGCGCGCTGCCTGCAGGGCTTCGGCATCGCCACCACCAACCTGCTGGCCAAGGCGATCATCACCGATTCGTTCTCCGGCCAGGCGCTGATGCATGCCTTCACCTACATGTCGATCGCCTGGGGGCTGGCGCCGATCATCGCGCCCGTGATCGGCGCGCACCTGCAGGAATGGTTCGGCTGGAAGGCCTGCCTGGTGTTCCTGCTGGTCTATTCGCTGATCATGTGGGCGCTGCTGTGGCGCTATCGCGAGACCCTGCCCAAACCGGTGAAGCTGGAGCCGCGCACGCTGGTGACGAATGCCGGCAAGGTGCTGTCGAGCCCGGTGTTCCAGAGCTGCTTCCTGGCGCAGGGCGTGTGCTACAGCATCCTGCTGGTGTTCAACATCATCGGGCCATTCATGGTGCAGAGCACGCTGCACAAGCCGCCCACCTACTTCGGCTACCTGGCGCTGGCGATCGGCGCGATGTACTTCTTCGGCGGCCTGTCGAACCGGATCCACAGCGCGGCGCTGCCGACTTCGGAGCAGCGCCTGCGCATCGGCGCCTACGTGATGGCCGCGGCCTCGGTGGCGATGCTGGTGTTCGCGCTGACCATCGGCCTGCGCGTCTGGACCCTGGCGCTGCCGGTGCTGGTGATGGGCTTCTGCGCCGGCGCGATGTACCCGACGCTGATGGCCAAGGGCAACTCGCTGTTCCCGCATATCGCCGGGCTGACCAGCGCGATCCTCGGCTGCGCGCTGCTGCTGGTGTCCTCGGCGATGATGGGGCTGGCCGGCTTCGTGTCGGTGCGCGAGCTCACGCCGCTGGCGGTGTTCTTCGTGATTCTCGCCGTGGTGGTGGTGGTGATGGTCGGCAAGCTGCTGCGCCACCTGGCCCAAGCCAAGCCGCAGCAGCCGGTGGCCTGCCGCGGCGAGACGGCCTGAGCCGGCCGCCCGCCGCGGCATGGGTTCGCGAACCAACGCGCAACGCTGGCCGGGCAAGCGGCTCGCGCGCGATTTTTTCCTGCGCAGCCCGCTGGAAGTCGCGCCGCAACTGCTCAACAAGGTGCTGGCCGCGGCCGATGGCCGGGCCGGCCGCATCGTCGAGGTGGAGGCCTATCTCGGCGCGATCGATCCGGCCGCGCATACCTATCGCGGCAAGACCCGGCGCAACGCCACCATGTTCGGGCCGCCGGGGCACATGTATGTCTACTTCACCTACGGCATGCACTGGTGCGCCAACTGCGTGTGCGGCCCCGAGGGCGACGGCAGCGGCGTGCTGATCCGCGCGCTGGAACCGCTGCATGGGCTGGCGGCGATGCGCGCGGCGCGTGGCGAGCGGATTCGCGATCGGGATCTGTGTCGCGGGCCGGCACGGCTCACGCAGGCGCTGGCAATCACCGGCGCCCAGGATGGAGTCGATCTGATACGCGCCGACGAGGGGTTCGCGGTGGTGGACGACGGCACCGCGCCGCCGGAAAACCCGGCTTGCAGCACGCGGATCGGGATCAGCGTCGCGAAGGATTTTCCGTGGCGGTGGAGCGTGCCGGGGAGCCGATTCGTGTCGGGAACGGCGGTGGTGAATGGGGGCTCGGGGATGGCTTCGGCGTAGCGAAGCACACGCCACGCCGCCCACGGCCGCCCTCGCCCGCGCCCTTACTTCCCCGCCCCCTCGCCGCGCACCCGCTCGGCCGCCGCCACGATCGCATCGGCCACCGCCCGCGGCTGGCTCAGCATCTCCACATGGCTCGCGCCCACGCGCGTGATCGTCGCGCCGATCCGCTCGGCCATCCGCTGCTGCAGCTTCGGATCGATCATCATGTCCCGGGTCGCCACCACGAAGCTCGACGGCTTGTCGTGCCAGGCCGCCTGCGTGACCTTGTCCTCGATGCAGCCGCCGAACCACGGCCCCTGCGTGGCCGCCACGACATCCTGCTGGGCGCGCGGCAGGTCGGGCGCGAAGTCCTCGTGGATCGCCTTGTCGGAGAGCGTCATGAAACCCGCCGAATCCTTGCGCAGCTCGCCCACCCAGGCCGGCGGCGGCGCGTCCTTGGTCAGGTCGGCGATCGACTGGCCGTTGTCGGGCGCGAAGGCCGCCACGTAGACCAGCGACTTGACCTTCTCCTCGTTGCCCGCCTGGCTGATCACCACGCCGGCCCAGGAATGGCCGACCAGCACCACCGGCCCGTCCTGCTGCTCGATCACGCGCCGGGTGGCCGCCACGTCGTCGGCCAGCGAGCTGAGCGGATTCTGCACCGCCACCACGTGCAGGCCGCGGGCCTCCAGCAGCGGAATCACCTTGCTCCAGCTCGAGCCGTCGGCGAACGCGCCGTGCACCAGCACGACATTGGTGCCCTTGAGGTCGGCCACCGGCGCGGCGCTCGCCACGCCGGTCGCGCCCGCGAACACACCGCCGGCCAGCGCGGCCGAGATCAGCATCCCCTTGATCGAAACCTTCATCGTTACTCCCCCTTCCATGGATTGTCGAAATAAGTCGTGAACGGCGAATGCCTGCGCCGCCGAAGCGGCGGGCGCCAGGCCAACCGTCCTTGCATCAGGAATGCGCGTACACCGCACCGAAGCCCGGCACCTCGTCGCGCGCCGCCTGCGATCGAGCCGTCGAGCGACGATGCGCGGCCGGCTTCGGCGCGCGCTCGTCGTCGGCATCGAACTGCGACAGCGACGGGCTGTTCTGGTCGCTGCGCACACGCACCAGCGCGGCCTGCAGGTCCAGCGGATATTGCGCGTCGTCGCCGGCCGGGCGATAGCCGGCCTGCTCGATGCGGACCAGGTCGGCGCGCACCTCGGCGCGCGTCAGGCCCGGCGTGCTGCCGGCGAACGACAGCACGGGCGCGCAGGCAAGCGCGGCAAGGGCGAGCAATCGGGTGGCGTTCATGCGTTTCTCCTGATATCGGACGATGGGTTGTGGGGTTCGGCAGCGGCGCATTTCGCGCGTCGTCCGCATGAAGCCATTTGAACCGCCGGACGTATCCGGAATGTTTCCGCGCGGGGCCTGCCGTGCAAGCCAGTTTTTCCACCGCGGCCCCCGATACGAAACGCTACAAATCCACCGCCCGATCGGGCCGGGTCAGGCGTTGCGCAGCGGCCGGAAACCGGCCCGCACTTCCTGCGCGAACAGCAGCGGTTCCTCCCAGGCCGCGAAGTGGCCGCCCTTGTCGACCTCGTTGAAATAGATCAGCTTGTGATAGGCGCGCTCGGCCCAACTGCGCGGCGCCTGGTAGATCTCGCCCGGGAACACCGTGATCGCGGTCGGCAGGGAGATGTCGACGGCATTGAAGTTGTTCGAATGGTCTTCCCAGTAGATCTGCGCGGCCGAGGTGGCCGAGTCGGTCAGCCAGTACAGCGAGATGTCGTCGAGGATCTCGTCGCGCGTCAGCGAGCGCTCGGGCACGCCGCCGCTGTAGGTCCATTGCGAGATCTTGTCGTACATCCACGCGGCCTGACCCGAGGGCGAATCGGCCAGCGCGTAGCCGACCGTCTGCGGGCGCGTGACCATCATCGCCGAGTAGCCGCAGTTGTCGCGATAGAAGGTGCCGAGCTTGTCGTAGGCGGCCTTCTCCTTCGGCGACAGCCCGGCCGGCGCCGGCGCGTCGAGCTGCAACAGCCTGGCGATCTCGGGCGGCACGGTGGCCGGCATGTTCACGTGGATGCCGATCAGCCCCTTCACCTTCTGCATCGCCATGCGATGCGAGACCACCGAGCCGCAATCGCCGCCTTGCGAGACGAAGCGCGTGTAGCCCAGGCGCGCCATCAGCTCGCCCCAGGCGCGCGCGATATGGTCCGAGCCCCAGCCGGTCCCGGTCGGCTTGCCCGAGAACCCGAAACCGGGCAGCGACGGCACCACCACATGGAAGGCATCGTCGGCGCTCGCGCCATATGCCGTCGGGTCCGACAAGGGGCCGATCGCCTTCAGCAGCTCGAAGATCGAGCCGGGCCAGCCGTGGGTCATGATCAGCGGCATCGCGTTCTCGTGGCGCGAGCGCACGTGGATGAACTGGATATCGAGCCCGTCGATCTCGGTCACGAACATCGGGAAGCCGTTGAGCCTGGCCTCGCCCTTGCGCCAGTCGTAGTCGGTGCCCCAGTACTGGATCAGCTGCTGCATGCGCGCCAGACGCACGCCCTGCGATTCGTCGGCCACGGTCTCGCGCGACGGCCAGCGCGTGGCGGCGATGCGGCGGCGCAGTTCGACCAGGTCGGCATCGGGCACGCGGGCGCTGAAGGGGCGAATCGCGGTATTGCCCGCGGCCGCGCGCGCCGCGGCGGGCAGCATGCCCAGCGCGCCGGCCGCGGCCGATGCCGCGAGCAGGTGGCGCCGCATCGGAGAAAACTCGGAGTGAGACATGGTTCTTATCCTTGTTCCAGTGGTTGATCAGACCGCGTCGCCGGCTCGTCGCGATGCCGGTTGGCCGTGGCGGTGACAGCCATTGGAAAGATTCAATGTATCGGGCATGTGTGCGTCATGTACCGCTTTGTATCCGCCCGACCGAAACGCTGAGTTTTCCTGATCTTTTTCGCTTCGCCTTTACGCCTTGGCCGCGTACACGACACGCCGACGCCGCCAGGGAATTCCCTTGCGCGACAGTCACCTGCATGCGGCACGCCGGGCGCCGTCGCGCGCCATTCGCGCGCGCGGCTTCGCATGGCCGCGCAATACCGCTCATACGAAGGTATTAAGGCCTCGATATCAATGCATGGGAAGCGGCAGATGCAGGTCTCATGGAATCGGCATAGGTGCCGCCGCTATGCTTTTCCCATCGGTTCACCTGCTGCTGCCGATCGATTCCGGCTCGCCCGGAACCGCCTGGCAAGTGCGCCGCCACCTTGACGACGCCAACGCGATCCGGCCCGCCCGGCTCGCCCCCCGCCCCTGACGACTGGAGAGATATCGATGATGCCGACCGCCCATGAACTGCCCGGTCTCGCCTGTGACGACATCGCGGCGCGCGCGCTGCTCGACATGCTGTTCCCGCCCGTGGGCGGTCTGCCGGCGCGCCCGGCACGGCGGCGCGCCGCAGGTCCGGCACGCGACGAGGCCGCCGCCGCGCGCGAATGTCCGTTCGACGCGCGTCTGTGCCCGGATCATGTCGCCGTGATCGACCGGCCCTCGCCGGGCTCGATCACGGTGACCTGGAGCGATCCGCGCTTCGGCAAGCATTCCGAACAGATCTGGCATACCGCGCTGTCGCACGGCCCCGCCGTCTGCGCCTTGACCGGCCGCGAGATCCCGCGCGGCAGCCGCGTGTTCCGGCCGCGCAAGCGCGATGCCAACGAACCGGCCGACTACCCGTGGATGATCCTGTCCTCGGTGATCGACGCCGGCATCGAGTTGCCGATCGCGAACGCGGCCTGCCGCCGCCAGGCCGGCGCCCTGCTCGGGCAGGTCCGCTGACAAGCAGGCAGACGGGCCCCCGAGGCCCGCGGATGACCCGGCAAGTCTCCTGCCGGGCCCGGCGCGTGTTCGTGCCGGCGCCCGGATTTCGCGGGCGCTCCCTCCCCCGAGGCGAGCGCCCGTTTTGTATCCGAGTGTGTATCGCACGCCGCCCGTTACAGACGCTTGCGCAAATCCCGCGCGGCGGACAAGCCCCGGATACACCCGCGCGCTGAAATCCTTCCCGTGTCCTCCCTGCCTCACGCGGCCCGCCCCGGCGCCAGCCGCGCGACCACCGACCTCGACCCGGATCCGATCATGTTGCTGATACTCATCGCCTTCCTTGCCGGCGTGCTCACGGTACTGAGCCCCTGCATCCTGCCCGTGGTGCCCTTCGTGTTCGCCAGGACCGACGGCCCCTTCGTTCGCACCCGCCTGCCGCTGCTGATCGGCCTGGCGGCCAGCTTCGCGCTGGTCACGGGCCTCGGCGCGGCCGGCCTGGGCGGCATCGCGCAGCTCAGCCGCTACGGGCGCTGGCTCGCGCTCGGCGGCTTCGCGCTGTTCGGCGTCGCGCTGTTGTTCCCGGCCCTGGCCGCCCGCGTCGGCCAGCCGCTGACGCGGGCCGCCAACTCGATCATCGGCCGCTCTCTGCAGGCCGGCCCGCGCCGCGGCGTGCTGTCGGCCGCCCTGGTCGGCGTGGCCACCGGGCTGCTGTGGGCGCCCTGCGCCGGCCCCGTGCTCGGCCTGATCCTCACCGGCGCGGCACTGCATGGGCTGTCGTGGTGGACCATCGCGGCGCTGGCCGCCTATGCGGCCGGCGGCGCGGGCTCGCTGGTCGTGATCTCCGGGCTCGGCCAGCGGGCGATGCAGACGCTCAAGCGCCGCGCCGGCTTCGGCGAGCGCCTGCGTCGCGCGACGGGCGCGGCGGTGCTGCTCGCGGCCGGCGCGATCGCGCTCGGCTTCGATACGCAGGCGCTCGCGCAACTGCCGAGCACCCCCACCAGCGGGCTCGAGACGCGCCTGGTGGGCCTGCTCGGCAAGCGCGGCGCCGACGACCAGGGCAAGGCCACGCGCCAGACGCCGCCGGCGGCACCGGCCGCCGCGCCGATCCGCCTGCGCGACGAGGGCGAGTTGCCGATGCTCGACGGCGCGAGCGGCTGGCTCGATTCGCCGCCGCTCACGCGCGATGCCTTGCGCGGCAAGGTGGTGGTGGTCAACTTCTGGACCTATTCCTGCATCAACTGCCTGCGCACGCTGCCCTACCTGAAGACCTGGGCCGAGCGCTACGGCAAGGACGGCCTGGTGGTGATCGGCGTGCACACGCCCGAGTTCGGCTTCGAGCGCGATCCCGGCAACGTGCGCCGCGCGCTGAAGGACCTCGGCATCCATTACCCGGTCGCGACCGACAACGACTACCGGATCTGGCAGGCGTTCGACAACCAGTACTGGCCGGCCTTCTATATCGCCGACGCGAACGGCCGGATCCGCTTCCACCACTTCGGCGAGGGCGGCTACGACGACGCCGAGCACGCGATCCGGCAGTTGCTGGCCGACGCCGGCCACGGCATGCCGGCGGCCGACGGCGGCGCGCCGGTGGCGACCGGCGCCCTGGCACCGGCCGACCCCGACGACATCGGCTCGGAGGAAACCTACGTGGGCTACCGCCAGGCGCAGGGTTTCGCCTCGCCCGAGCCGGTGCGGCCCGACCACGACGCGGCCTACAGCACGCCGGCGCGGCTCGCGCTCAATACCTTCGCCCTGGCCGGGCAATGGAACGTGGGCGCCGAATCGGCGGTGGCGGCCGCGCCGGGCGCGCGCCTGAGCTACCGCTTCCACGCGCGCGACCTGCACCTGGTGCTCGGGCCCGGCGCCGACGGCCGGCCGCTGCGCTTTCGCGTGAGCATCGACGGCGCGCCGCCCGGCGACGCGCATGGCGCCGATGTCGCCGCCGACGGCAGCGGCAGCATCGACGCCTCGCGCCTGTATCAACTGGTGCGCCAGCGCGGGCCGGTACGCGACCATACCTTCACGATCGAATTCCTCGATCCGGGCGCCAAGGCCTTCAGTTTCACCTTTGGTTGAGCGTGGCGCTGCCGGGGCCTACCGGCGGCGGAAGGCAAAAACCCCGGATCGCCGGTCAGGCGATTCGGGGTTTCGTTCATGTGGGGCGCCATAGCGGCCATAGCAGGCCGTGGCGGGCCCTGACGACCCTGGCGGCCCTTGGTGGGCCCGCGCCTGCCATACCCCGTCCATGCCCTTCCGACAAGCCACTCCAACGGCTTCCCCGCTTTCGCATTCCGGAAATACCGGGTCGGAATCCCTACCGCCCCGAGATGTGTGTCGCAACGTATCCGCCCGCGTATCCGATACATGTGCTTGCAACAAACCCGGTTCGACGAAACACACGAGATACGTGCGGCGGTTGTAATGCTTTCACGCCGGACGCAAACGCAAACCGGCCAGTCACCCGGCCGGCAACGACCGGACGACGCGAAACCCCGACGCACCACCGACCACTGAACCGTTCCAGGAGAACACCATGAAAGTCTCGAAGATCGCCCTGTCGTTTGCCCTCGCCGCCTCGTTCGCCGCCGCTTCCTCGGCCTTCGCCTCGGTGCCCGCCCAATCGGCTCCGGCCCAGGGCACCGTGCAAACGCAGGTCGCCCGCGCCATGAACCATCCGCTCACGCGTGCCGAAGTCCGCGCCCAGCTGGTCGAGGCACAGAAGGACGGCCAGCTCGCCGCCCTGCAGAACCTCTATCGCGGCAGCTGATCCGCGCGCAGTCACGCAGCATCACCCGACCTTCACCCAAGCACTGCCGAACACTCACTGAAACTGGAGAACACCATGAAAGCCTCGAAACTCGTCCTGTCGCTCGCCGTCGCCGCCCTGTCCGCCACGGCAGCCAGCGCCTTCGCCGCGATGCCCGCCCAATCGGCCCCGGCCCAGGACAGCGTGCAAACGCAGGTCGCCCGCGCCATGAACCATCCGCTCACGCGTGCCGAAGTCCGCGCCCAGCTGGTCGAGGCGCAGAAGGACGGCCAGCTCGCCGCCCTGCAGGACCTCTATCGCGGCAGCTGAACGCCGCGAACCAGCGACCGTCCACTCTCATACTCATCGACTCGAGGTAAAGCACCATGTTCAAGCCCTACCTGATCGCGGCGATCGTCGCCGCCGGTATCGCCGCGGCCCCGGCCGCCTTCGCCAGCGGCTACGGCCCGGCCCCGCACTACGACCCGCTCGCCGGCGCGCCGGCATCGCAGCGCGGGCAGAGCGCGCAGACGCTCCACGCCGAAGCGGCGCAATGGATGATGGATCAGGCCGATGTCGCGAACACCGCGTATGGCGCCGAAGGCCATGCCGGCGCGGAATCGGGCGCGCGTCTCGTGCCGGTCGACACGGCCTCGCTCTATGCGCATCACTGACGGACTCGGATCTCCGTCCCGGGATGTCGCTTCGCCAGGCAGCACGCGAAACGCCATGCCTTTCGTCATCGAGCAATACGGCGGCCGGCGCGGAACCCCGCGACGCCGCCGGCCGTCAGGCAATCAAGCGGCGCCTGCCGCTCTCGAGATGCAGTCGAATCGCCTCGACGCCACCGCCTCGCGATCCTCAGGCGATCACCAGCGGCAGCCGCAAGGTGGCCTCGAGCCCGCCGCCCCGACGATTGCGCAGTTGAAGATCGCCGCGCATCGCCTTCACCAGCCGGCGCGCGATCGCCAGGCCCAGGCCCGAACCCTTCGCCTTCGCGGCTGATTCCGGCGCGCGATACCAAGGTTCGAACACCGCCGCCAGTTGCGAAGGCGCGATGCCGGGCCCCGAATCGAGCACCGCGAGCACCAGGTGCTGGGCCTCCACGCGCACGCGCAGGCGCACGTCGGTGCCGTAGCGCAGCGCATTGTCGATCAGGTTCATCAGCACGCGGCGCAGCGCATGCGGGCAGGTGACGATCGGCCGGCCGACCCGGCCATCCAGTTCGACCACGCGCCCCGCGTCGTGATAATTGTCGACCAGCGCATCGAACATGCGATCCGCGTCGACCCGGCGCGGCGATTCGAGCCCGCCCGACTGGGTCCGCGCGCAGGCCAGGCTGGCCTCCACCAGTTCGTTCATCTCGGCGAGATCGCCGGCCATCGCGTCGCGCATCGCCGTGTCGTCGAGCATCTCGCTGCGCAGGCCGATGCGCGTGAGCGGCGTGCGCAGGTCGTGCGCATAGGCGGCCTGCACCACCAGCAGCTCGGCCTCGCGCTCGGCCGCCTGCCGGCCGGTGCCGTTGATCGCCTCGATCAGCCGGTCGAGCGCCGCGCCGCCGTCGGGCGGCAAGGCCGCGCGCGTGCCCTCGCGGCACTGCCGTTCCAGCGCCGCGGCGAGCCGCGCGATGCGCCGGCGCTGGCCGCGCAGGCGCGCCAGCGCGTGGGCGGCCAGCAGCGCGAAGCCGGTGCCGGGCACGATCATCAGCGTCATCATCAGCAGGTGCGCATAGGGCCGCTGCATGCTCAGCGCCATCGCGCCGTTGACGGCCAGCGTGGCGCACATGAAGCCGATCCGCACCAGCGCCGCATGGCGATGGCCGCGATAGGCGACGCTGCGGGTCAGCCGGCGCAATCGCAAGAGCGGCATGGCGGCAAGCGCGCGGGGACGCGCGGACAACTCGAGGGCGTTGCTACGCAGCAAGGTCAGGGTCCTGTTCATTCCGGTTCTCCCGTCTCGATCGGATCGAAGGCACGGTGCACATGACACCATGGCCGCCGGGAGCTGCGCTATCAGACGAGAGGGCGTCCACCCCCTACCAAGGTTTATCGGGCGATGCGCAGGTTCAGGTCGCGGGCGGCCCGGGCCACAGGCCGAGCGCGCGGCCGATCCACGACTCCAGCTCCGAGGCGTCGATCGGCTTGTCGATCACGCACAGCGCGCGGCTCGCGCTGGCGCGCTCGAGCGTGCGGCCCGAGGCGAACGCGGTGATGAAGACGGTGGGGATCAGGATGCCGCGCGCTTCGAGCAGCGAGAGCAGCTCGACGCCGTCGGTGCCGGGCATCTGCACGTCGCAGACCAGGCAGCCGGTGGCCGCGAGCGTATCCGATGCGAGGAATTCGTCCGCGGTCGCGAACACGCGCGCATTCCAGCCGAACGAACGCACCAGACTGCTGGTGGCGGCACGCACGAACGGATCGTCGTCGACGATGGATACGAGCTGGTTGGCGTCTACGGACAAAAGAAATCTCGCTCATGACCTGGTGAACGAGGCGGCTCATCCGACCATCGTCCGGGGACTAGAGTACCGCGGCGCGGGAGGCGCCAACCATCATATCGAAGTATAGGGTGGCCCCGCCGCGCGCCCGCGTGGCTGGCCGCAAGCCGCGCCGGGCGGGCGTTCTCGCGACGGGGCGGCTGGCGCCGCGCTAGCGCGGCGCCAGCCGCTCGATGCCGAGCGCTTCCATCTTGCGCACCAGCTCGGCCACCGAGCGCGAGTTCATCTTGCGCATGGCCTGGCCGCGATGGATCTTCGCGGTGATCTCGGCGATCCCCATGCTGGCGGCGATCTGCTTGTTCATCAGCCCATCGGCCACGTGCCGCAGCACCTCGCGCTCGCGCGGCGTCAGCGATTCCCAGCAGGCGCGCGTCTCGCCGAGCTGGCGGTCGGTGGCCAGGCGCGCCGCGTCGCGCTCCAGCGCGCTGATCACCGCGTCGATCATGTCCTGGTCGCGGAACGGCTTGGCGAGGAAATCCATCGCGCCGGCCTTCATCGCCTTGACCGTCATCGGGATGTCGCCATAGGCGGTCATGAAGATGATCGGCATGTGCGGGCCGCCGTCGTCCATCAGGGTGCGCTGGAAGGCCAGGCCGCTCTGCCCCTTCAGGCGCACGTCGAGCACCAGGCAGGCGGGGCCGCCGTGGCGCGGCGCGGCGACGAACTCCTCGATCGAGCCGTAGGCGCGCACCTCCAGGTCGATCGAGCGCAGCAGGCCGGCCAGCGCGCCGCGCACCAGCTCGTCGTCGTCGACGACGTAGACGATGCGGGCATCGCGGCGCAAGGCGGGATCGCTTTCGGGGGGACGGGAATAGGACATCGTGGTCAGGGCATGGCCCGTGAAGGCGGCCGCCGCGCGGGCGGCCTGGGTTCGGGGGCGCCGCCGCGGCGGCAGGCGACGGGACGGCCGATGCGGCAGGCCCGGCCGATCGAGCACGGCGTATCGATCGCGTCGGTGACGTCGTTCACATCGATCGCGTCGATCGAGCGGCGCGGCCGGCGGTTCATGGCGCGAGCAGCGGCAGCGCGAAGCTGGCGCGGGTGCCGGCCTCGGCGCGCCGCGTCAGCGTCAGCGAGCCGCCATGCGCCTCGACGATCGAATGCGAGATCGCGAGACCCATGCCCATGCCGTTGTCCTTGGTGGTGAACAGCGGTTCGAGCAGGCGGCCGGCGATGCCGGGATCGATGCCGCAGCCGTGGTCGTCGACGCTCACGCGCGCCCAGCCGCCCGGCTCCTCGTCGCAGGACAGCACCAGCCGGCGATCGCCCGCCGCCTGCCCGGCCATCGCCTCGGCGCCGTTGGTCAGCAGGTTGATCACCACCTGCTGGAGCTGGATCCGGTCGCCCAGCACCTGCACGCCGGCCTCCAGCCCGCGCAGCTCGAGCGCCACCTCCAGCGCATCGAGCTGCCCCGCCACCAGGGTGGCGGCCTCGCGCAGCGCCTCGCCCAGGTGGACCGCGGTGAACTGCGGCTCGGCCTTGCGGGCCTTGGCGCGCAGCGCCTGGATGATGGTCTTGGCGCGGGTCGCGCTGAGGCTGATGTAGCGCAGCATCTCGCGCGTCTCGTCGATATCGGGCGGCTCGCGGTTCAGCCAGCGCAGCGCGGCGCTCGCCGAGGTGTCGACCGCCGCGATCGGCTGCCCGACCTCGTGCACGATCGAGGCCACCAGCTCGCCCATCGCCTTCAGGCGGCTGGCGCGCTCGAGTTCGGCCAGCGCATTGCGCAACTGTTCCTCGGCCCGCGCGCGCTGGCCATACTGCTCGACCAGTTCCTCGTAGAGCCGCGCGTTCTCCAGCGCGAACGCGGCCTGGCTCGCGATCACTTCCAGCACCGCCGCCTTGGCGGCCGTAAACACCTTGGCGGCGAGCTTGTTCTCCAGGTAGAGCACGCCCACCAGGGTGGCATGCCGCATCAGCGGCACGCACAGCACCGAGCGCGGCCGGTAGCGGCGCACGTACTCGTCTTCCTCGAAGGCCGGCGCGTCGCGCATGTCGTCGATCAGCAGGCCGTCCTGCTTGCGCGCCACCGCCTGCACCAGCGACACCGGCAGCACCTCGGCGCTGAACCCCGCCCCCTGCTGCGTGACCGTGATCTCGCCGTCCTGCACGTAGGCCTGCGCCGGCACGCGCCAACCCTCGGCGCGCAGCAGCGCGAGCACGCAATACCCGGCGCCGGAATTCTCCAGCGCGGTGCGCAGCACCGTCTCGACCAGCCGCGACGGCACGATATCGCTGGCCAGCGCGTTCGAGATCCGCAGCACGGCCTGCACGTCGAGCTCGAACAGCCGGCTGGCGGCCGAGGCGCGCGCATCGGACTCGAACACCGCCGGATGATCGGCCTGCAACTGCCGGACCTTGGCCATCGCGCCCCAGCGCTGCCAGGCACCGCGCGCATGACGCAGATAGGCGGCCGCCGGCACCTCCTCGCCGCGCGCGCTGTAGAAGCGCCCCGCCAGCTCGGCGGCCAGCGCCTCGACCTGGGTGAAGCCGTGACGCCGCGCGTGGGCCACCGCCGCGGCATAGGCGGCGCCGGCTTCGGCGGCGCGATCGCGGGTGCGCAGCCATTCCGCGTGCACCAGGTCGCGACGCGCCACGAAGTTCGCCGGGCAGGCATTGGCCCAAAGCGCGAGCTGGTCGATATGTCGTTGCAGGGCCGCGTCCTGGTCGGCATCGCGATTGCGCCGCGCGATCAGCGCCAGCGCGCCGTAATAGGCCAGGTCGCCGCTCTCGGCGAACGAGCGGCCGAACCACACGCAGGCCTCGGCACGGCGGCGCGCTTCGAGCGCGTCCCCCGCGTCGCCGAACATCACGCCGAGCTGCAGGCGATAGACCCAGTAGGCCACGTCCACCAGGGTGACCGGCGCGCCCTCCACCGGCACCGGCGGCGGCGGCTCGCGCCGCTCGGCCGGGTCGTCCTGCAGGCGCGCCAGCAGGTTCGATTGCGCGAGCAACTGGTTGATCACCAGCAGGAAGTTCGAGTCGCGCGCCAGCACCAGCCCGCGCCGCACCGTCTCGCGAATGTCGTCGAGATACTCGCCGCCGAAGATCATGCCGGTCGCTTCGTTCGGACTGCAGTAGTTCGCGAAGGTGTGGTCGCCCGATTCCAGCGCGACCGTGTAGGCGCGCCGCGCGTAGTCGCGCGCCGAGCGCGCCGGCAGCGTCCAGGGCACCACGAAGCAGCCGAACACCATGTAGACGCGCGCCTGGTAGCGCTTCAGGCCCAGCTCGTCGACCAGGTACAGCGCCAGCCGGCCGAAGTCGAGCGTGTAGGAATAGTCGCCGTAGCGCGCGCCGAACACCAGGTTCATGCAGGTATAGGCGTTCGCCGAGGCATCGGACTGGCCGTAGGCGATCGACAGCGTCGCGGTGCGCATCACCATCAGGTCGACCAGGTTCTGGTCGGTGTACATCGCCGGCGGGATCAGGTCGGCGAGGATGTCCATCAGCGCGCGACGCAGCGGGTCGGCGGCCACCGGCAGCGCGCGCAGGCCCTCCATGCCGTGCTCGTCGAGCCAGCCGCGCAGCCGCGCGTATTCGCGATCGACCTCGGCCACCTCGGGCTGCATCGGGATCTCGATGCCGGCGCGGCGCAGGAAGGCCAGGCCGGTGCCCATCGCCAGGTCGTAGCGGCCCAGCGTGGTGTAGAGCGCCGCGCGCAGGCGCGCCAGGTCGGCGCCGAAGATGCCGTCGCCGGCCACCGCCTCGAGCGCCGCGAGCCGTGCCTCGGCCGCCTCCAGCGCGCCCGTCATGAATTCGGCCTCGCCGCACAGCACGCGCGCGTCCAGGCCCATCTGCTCGCCGTCGTCCTCGCCGATGAAGTCGAGCGCGGCGCGGAAATACACCAGCGCCGAGTGATGCGCGGTGGCGGCCTTGGCGCGCCGCCCCGCGTCGAGATTGAGCGCGGCGAAGGCGGCCCGTTCGCGCCGCGCGTCGACCGCCTCGCGCGCCAGGTTGACCTGGGCCGCCATCGCGAACACGTCGGCCTGCGCGCCCGGGTGCCCGAGCAGCCGGCGCGCCACCAGCAGGTGCAGCGCGGCGCGCTCGCCTTCGGGAATCGAGGCATAGGCCGATTCGCGCATGCTGTCGTGGCCGAACGCGTAGTCGTCGCCGTCGCTGAGGATGGTGCCGGCCTCCAGCGCCGGCTGCAGGTCGCGCACCACCTCGAACGGCGTCAGCCCCGCGGCGATCGACAGCCGCTCGATCGAGGCGCGGTCCCCCAGGCAGGCCAGCAGCCGCGACAGCCTCTGCGCGGCCGGCGGCAGTTGCTCCAGCTTGTGCACCAGCAGCTCGAACATGTCGTCGATGCCGCGATGGCGGGCGATGTGATCGAGATTCCAGCGCCAGGTGGCGGCGTCGTGGTCGTAGTCGAGCAGGCCGTCATCGGCCAGCACGCGCAGCAGGTGGCGCGCGAAGAAGGGATTGCGCCCGGACTTGCGGTCGATCTCGGCCACCAGCGGTTCGAGCGCGGCCGCGTCGCCGCTCAGCGCGCTGGCCACCAGGTCGTGCAGCGCCGCCGCGTCGAGCGGGCCCAGCGCGATCGGCAGCGAGGCAATCCGTTGCGAGCGCAACAAGGCCTGCAGCGCATGGGCATCGTCGATCTCGTTGCCGCGGAAGGCGCCGATGACTGTGATCGCAGCATCGGCATGCTGCAGCAGCACGCGCTCGAGCACTTGCAGGCTGCCGACGTCGGTCCATTGCAGGTCGTCGAGCAGCAGCACCAGCGGCCGGTCCGGCGCGGCGAAGCAGGCCAGCAGCCGCGCCATGCCCTGCAGCACGCGCTCGCGTTCGAGCGCCGGCTGCGCATCGGGCGGCGCGACCGGCTCCGGCTGCGGGCCGAGCACGGTGGCCAGCGTGGGCAGGAAGTCGGACAGCGTGCGGCCGACCGGCGTGGTGGCCTCTCGCACGCGCTGGCGCCAACTGGCGAAGGTCTCGTCGGGACAGGCCAGCACGTACTGCAGCAGCGGCTCCAGCACCTGGATCAGGATCGCGTAGGGCGTGCCGCGCCGCCCCTCCTCGCTCTTGCCGCGCGCCAGCAGCGGCGCGCCCTCGCGCTGGATGCGCGAGACCACCTCGTGCAGCAGGGTGGACTTGCCGATGCCCGACTGGCCCGAGATCCAGGCGACGCGCGCGCGGCCGCTCTCGGCCACGGTGCGATGCAGGGACAGCAGCGCGTGGATCTCCCGCTCGCGGCCGACCACCACCTCGCTGTGGCGCAGCGAGCGCATCGCCGCGCGCGTATCGAGCGCGAACGGATCGATGCGGCCGTCGCGCCGATAGAGTTCCTCGCAGCGGCACAGATCGTCGAGCAGGCCCGCCGCGTTCGCGTAGCGCTGCTCGGGCGCCTTCTCCAGCAGCTTCAAGACGATGCGTGACAGTTGCCGCGGAATGCCTGCCGCCACCTCGGGCAGCGGCCGGGGCCGGCGCGTGGCGTGGGCGTGGATGCGCGTGGCGGTGTCGCCGGCCTCGAACGGCGGCACGCCGCTCAGCAGTTCGTAGAGCACGCAGCCGAGCGAATAGAGATCGGCGCGCGCGTCGACGCGCACGTTCATCCGCGCGCCGAGCTCGGGCGCCATGTAGACGAAGCTCTCGTCGTCCCATTCGAGTTCGTCGTCGGCCCAGCGGCCGGCGCCGAGCGGGTTGCCCCGCTGCCCCTGGCCAGCCTGGGTCGCGCCGCCGCGCACCGCGAAGCCGAAGCCGGTCAGGTAGACGCGCCCCTCGCGATCGGCGAGAAAACGCTTGGGACCGAGCGCGCGATGGATCAGGCCGGCGCCGTGCATCTCGCCGACCGCCGCCACCATGCCGCGCGCCAGCGCGAAGAACGCGGGCAGCGCCTCGCCGCCCATGCCGCCGCGCGGCAGGGGTTCGCCGCCGCGATCGGCCAGCACCAACAGCACGCCGTCGCCATAAGGCATCAGCGCCTGCGGCACCGCGCTCCAGGCTTCGTCGAGCACGTCGCGCAAGGCGAACTCGCGCTGCAGCGCGGCCACCGCGGCCGGCGTCGCGCTGCCCCGGCCCGCCACCAGCAAGGGCGGCTCGCCGGGCGCCTGCGCGCGCTCCATGCGCGGCAGGCCGACGCTGAGCTCGATGAAGCTTCGTCTGAAAAGATCAATCATGGGACGAATCGGAACATGACGACTGACGTCGCGGCGATGTCAAGGGCGGTTATTGAAGTCCAGCAGTCCGAACCGATTATAGCGGCGGCCCGGCATTATTTCCTCACTTTTATTAACAATTCGCGAGGCAATTAGATTGCACATACAACGAATAAGCTTATGCCCCATGGGGGCTCGCGCGCGACGGAATGATCAGGATATTGGCGAGTCGAGCGGCACTTGCCGAGAGTTCGTCATATCAACGAAAACCCTTGCCGGCCTTGCGTTTTCATGGCAGCGAAGTGAACCGGTTTCAGGTTTTTTGATTCACATGCGCAATCTTCGCGCTGCATATGAAATATCTTCAGTTCTTTGAAACGCAAATCAGGCGCTGTCCCGTTCGGCGCAGCGAGTAGTTTAGCCCACAGTCCGGTCGAATATTGCGTCGATGCGTTTTTATTGCATCTGCAGCGGATCGGTGCAGCCGGGCTGCGCTTCCGCCGAGCGCGACATGGATGTCGGACGTCGCACCGACGCCGCGGGACGAGCGCCGGCGCTCGCCTTAGCGGCCGTGCAAGCGGCGACGCCAGGCGGCGGGCGTGGCGCCGGTGTTGGCGCGAAAGCGGCTGGTGAAATGGCTGGCGTCGGTATAACCGAGATGCGCCGCGATTCGCGCGACCGGCCAGCGGGTCTGCGCGAGCAGCCGCTGCGCCTCCTTCAGGCGCGCGTTCGAGACATGGCGCATCGGCGTGATGCCGAGCCGGCAGCGGAACTGGCGCACCAGTTGCGAGACGCTGAGATGAGCGACCTCGGCCAGCTCGGCCAGCGAGAATTCCTGCGTGAGATGGGCGTCGATCCAGGCAGTGACCGCGGCCAGCCGCGCATCGACGCGATCGACGGCGGGTGCCGTGCCGCCCTGGTCGGCCAGCAGGGCCAGCAGCGCGAGGCTGCGCCCTTGCGCATGCAGGGCCGCGAACGGCGTGGCGCCGGCGGCTTCGCCGGCCGCGCAGGCCTCGAACATCGATGCCAGCTCGGCCGCGAGGCGCGCATGGCGCAGCGCCGTGAGCGGGCGCAGCGCGCCCTGCAAGTCGTCCAGCCAATCCTGGCGCGGATCGATCAGCACCAGGCCGTAGCTGACGATGCCCTCGCCGATCGTGCTGCCGCGCACCTCGGAGCCCGCCGGCCGGAACGAGACCAGCCCCGGTTCGCTGACGAAGCGCTCGCGCGCGGCGCCGGCCACTTGCCGCTCGCACTCGAAACCGCGGCTCATTTCGGCGTAGATCGCGTGCCGCTCGTGCGCGACGTGGAGCCTGGCCGGCGCGCCCGCCTCGATGCGGCGCCGGACCAGTTCGATGCTGGTGCCGCCCAGTCGCGTGACCGACCTCGACACCAGGTTCGCATCGTATTCCCGCATGCGCGCTCCCTGAACGACCGCCGACGACGGCCGGCGGTTCGCGCGGATTCTAGCACCGGGGTTCATGCCCCGCCGCCGCGAAAAAAAGCGCCGCGCGGGGGCGATGCGCATTTCCTGCCAGCCTTCGCGCATCGCCTGCCAGCCGTGCGCGGCGCACCCGCCTAGACTGCGCACTTCCCGTTCGCGGCCCCGCCCTTTGCCATGCCCGAGATTTCGCTCGCCGATCGCCCCGCCCGGCTGACCGCCTGCCTTACCCTGGTCGCCTTCCTGCCGATGCTGTCGTCGGACCTGTTCCTGCCCGCGCTGCCGGCCATCGCGAGCGCCCTGGCGGTGTCGGTGGCCGCCACCCAGCGGCTGTTCGACAGTTACTTCGCCGGCCTCGCCCTGTCGCTGCTGGTCTGCGGGCCGCTGTCCGATCGTCATGGGCGCCGCCGGCCGCTGCTCGCCGCCCTGGCCCTGCACGCCGCGACCAGCCTCGCCATGGCCGGCGCGCACGATCTCGCCACGCTGTCGGCCTGCCGCTTCGCGCAGGGCCTGGCCTCCGGGATTCCGGTCGCGCTGTGGCGCAGCATCGCGTTCGACGCGCTGCCGCTCGAAGCGGCGACGCGCGCGATCTCGGTGGTGGTGCCGGTGATGGTGGTGTCGCCCGCGCTGGCGCCGATCGTCGGCGAGTGGATCGCGGCGCTGGCGGGCTGGCGCGCGATCTTCGCGGCGCTGGCCGGCGTCGGCGCTCTCGCCTTCGCGCTGACCTGGGGCTTCGTGCCGGAAACGCATCGCCCCGCGCCCGCTGGCGGGGCGGCACGGCAATGGATGAGTTCGTGGCTCGCGCTGGCGCGTTCGCGGCGCTTCGTGTCGTTCTGCGCGCTGGCCTGCGCGGCCTATGCGGCCTACTTCCTGTACCTGTTCCAGGCGCCGCTGCTGCTGCTCGCGCTCGGCTACACGCCGCGCGCGATCAGTTACGCCTACCTGCCCGTCACCGCGGGCTTCGTGCTGGGAAGCGCCGTCGGCCGGCGGCTCGCGCCGCGCGCCGGCGATCGCGCCATCGTCACCGCCGGCACGGCGCTGTTCGCGGCCGGCGCCGTGCTGCTGGCGGGCTGGGGCGTCGCGGGCCGGCCGCTCGGTGCGGCCGGGCTGCTGCTGGCCGCCGCGCTGCTGGTGGCCGCCAACGGCACCCTGTTGACGATCGGCGTGGCACGCACCTTGGCGCGGTTCCCGCTGCTGCGCGGCACCAGCTCCGCCCTGCTCGGTTTCTCCCAGGCGGCGGTCACGGCCCTGATGGTCGGCCGCATGTCGCGGCTCAACGAAGTGCTGCCCCAGGCGCGCAGCCTGTCGATCATGATCGGCGCCTGCCTGCTGCTGGCCATGGCGGCGCTATGGGTCTATCGCCGCGCGATCAGTGATACGTCATCGTGAAGGTCAGCACCGCATTCGCGCTGCCGGGCGTCACGCTGGCCGAGGTCTGGTAGTAGTTGGCGGTGAGCGGAATCGTGTAGGTGCCGCCCGTCGCGCTGCTGTAGCTCGTCAGCGTGTATTGGCTGTTGTACTTGAGCGCCTTGCCGCTGCTGTCCTTCAGTTGCAGGCCGATGCCGCTGGCGGTCGAGTCGCTCGACAGGGCCAGCACGCCGTTGGTGCTGTCGAGCACCGCGTTGACGGGGATGAACTGGTACTGGATGGAATTCAGGCCGGCCGGGCAGGCATTGACGCCCACCTTGAAGGCCACCGCCGGCGTGGTCGAACCCACCCCGGTGAAGGCCGACTGCTTGTACGAGCCCATGTCGACCGTCACGTTCGGCGTGGTGCAGGCCGCCACGTTGATGATGGTTTGCGTCAGCGAGAAGGACTTGCGCCCGCTCTGCATGGTGTAGCCGCCGCCCTGCGAGACGGCCGCGGCGGCCTCGAACAGCACGCCGCCGTTGACCGTGCCCGCCGTGATCGGCCCGGTCTTGACCAGGGCCATCTCGGCCTGGCCGCCGTTGGTGACCGAGCCCCCACCATTGCAGGCAGAGCCGACCCACGGATTCGGGAAGAACGAGGATGGCGTGCCTAGATCGTTCCATGGTTGCCAGCCGCAACCGTTCACGTAAGGGCGGATGCCAATCGCGATACCGACGCCGGGCACGTTGGTATTCCACACTGTATAGGTTCCGTGAGGACTGGCCACCGTCTGCCCCGCCTTGCTCAGCGACAAGGGCTCGAAGCCGGTTCCCGTTGCGCCCGAACCGCTCAGCGTGCAGTTGAAGTAATTGGTGGTGGCCGAAGTCGACACCCAGGTCGTCAACACCGTGCCGACCGCCGCATCGCGCGGCACCGTGATCGAGGACGGCATCGACACCGTGAAGGTCTGCGCCGTGCTCGAGCAACTGGCGGTCGCCCAGGCCGCGTGCGAGGACAGCGCGAGGACCAGCAGGGCCGCGCAGCGCGCCGCGAGCCGCCACGCCGCCGAAGCGCCGTGGCGATGAAGATGGCTCAATCGCCGTATCCAATCCGACATGCTCGCGATACCTCCGTATTCGTCAAAACCTGCTGCGCAACCTACTGGTACGTCATGGTAAAGGTCAGCACCGCATTCGCGCTACCCGGCGTCACGCTGGCCGAGGTCTGGTAGTAGTTGGCCGTGAGCGGAATCGTGTAGGAACCGCCCGTCGAGCTGTTGTAGCTCGTCAGCGTGTACTGCGTGTTGTACTTCAAGGCCTTGCCGCTGTTGTCCTTCAATTGCAAGCCGATGCCCGCGGCCGTCGAGTCGCTCGACAGCGCCAGCACGCCATTGGTGGTGTCGAGCACCGCGTTGACCGGGATGAACTGGTACTGGATCGAGTTCAAGCCGGCCGGGCAGGCATTGACGCCCACGTTGAAGGCCACCGCCGGCGTGGTCGACCCCACGCCGGTGAAAGCCGACTGCTTGTACGAACCCATGGTGACCGTCACGTTCGGCGTGGTGCAGGCCGCCACGTTGATGATGGTCTGGCTCGGCGAGAACGACTTGCGGCCCGAGGTGGCGATGGTATAGGGCCCGTTGAGGTCCATGGCGGTGACCGAGGCGCCCTCGAACAGCACACCGCCCGAGACGGTGCCGGCGGCAATGGTACCGGTCTTGACCAGTGCCATTTGCGCTTGGCCGCCGTTGGCGACCGAACCGTTGGCGTTGCAGGCGCTCCCCTTCCATGGCGACGGCAGGAAACCCGAGCGCGTGCCCAGGTCGCCCCAGGCCTGCCAGCCGCAACCGTTCACGTACGAGCGCACGCCGATCGCGATGCCGACTCCCGGCACGTTGGTGTTCCAGACCGTGTACGCCGCGCCATTCGGCCCGGTCACGCTCAAGCCCGCCTTGGTCATGGACAGCGGCTCGAAGGCCATGCCCGATGCGGGGCGCACGGTATTGCCCACCGGCACCACCGTGCAGTTGTAGTAATTGGTCGTGGCCGCCGTGGATACCCAGGAGGTGAGTATCGTGCCGTTCGCGGCATCGCGCGGCACCGTGATCGAAGCGGGCATCGAGATCGGAACCGTTTGTGCGCTCCCCGAGCAGGTAGCGCTCTGCGCGAGCGCCGTGCGCGAGCCCAGCCCGAGCATCATCACCGCCATCGTGAACAGCCAGAACAGCAGGCGGCCGATCTTCGCCGGCTTCCCAACCCGCTTCCCGCTCTCTCCCAGGCCCATCGCCCACCCCTCGTTCACTTCGCGCATACCGCCTCCGCGTCGGTCCAGCGTTGCTTGCTCGCCTTGTCCGCGACCGGCAGCTTGTACGACAGCGAGCAGCCATCGGCGGCCGTCTCGCCCCACTTCACGCTCAGCGTGCCCGTATCGCTCTTCAGCCCGCGCAGCACGATGCGGCCTTCCTGCGCCACCGTGCCGACGTTCTGACCGCTCGCGTCGTTCACCTCGGCGCCGAACGGCACCGGCTGGCCGTCGCTCATGCGCGCGCGCATGATCACCGAGCGCCCGCCGCCCTCGGTCTCGAACTTCAGGCGCACCACCGCGCCCGCGGTCGGCGCCGTGTGCTGCGCGCTGGTCTTCAGCTCGACGCTCATCGGCAGGCCCTTCGGGTCGATCTCGATCTCGTTGGTCGAGAACGGCGTGAGGCTCGACACGATCGCATGGCCGAACGGATCGATGCGCAGCCCGCTGCCGGTCGTCACGCGCGCCCCGGCGGCATCCTTGGCCTCGACGATCGCCACCGTCTCGCCCATGGTCGGCGTGAAGGCCACGCCGCCGGAATAGGCCACCACGCCGCCCGAGATGCCGGCGCCGTACTGCGTGAAGCCGGTGCCCTTCGAGGCATTGCCCGTGAAGGTCGCGTACGGCGACATGTAGGAGACGTTGCCGCCCACGTTGGTGGTCGAATTCGCGCCGCCGCCCGTGGTGTGGCCCACGTTCACGCCGTAGCTGAGCGCGTTGTCCACGCCCAGCGAGCCCGTCAGCGACTGCTGGACCACGGTCGCGCCGCCGGTGTCGCGCTGCAGGCTGGTGGACGAATACACCACGTGCGAGCCCAGGTTCAGCGGGATCGACAGGTTCAGCATGAAGCGGTTGTCCCAGCGGTTCTGGGTCACGTCGAACTGGCGCGAGGCCGATACGCCGTAGTTGATGCGCTTGAAGTTGTTGTTGTAGCCGGCCTGGTACTGCGTGTCGTTGCCGCCGCGGTTCCAGTAGTTGACCGTCGAGCCCGACAGGTAGAACGAGCCCCAGCCTTCGGGCAGGCTCTGGTTCAGCGTCACCTGGAACTGCCCGCGGCGGATGCCGCCCGAGAGCAGCCCGTTCACGCCGCCCGTCTGCGGATCGCGCAGCTGCATCGCGTCCTGCAGGCCGAGGTAGCCGCTGCTCGAGTAGCGATAGGCGGCCACCGTCACGTTGGTGTTGGTCGGGCTGATCAGCTTGCTGTAGGAGATCCGCACGCTCTGCCCGTGGCGCGAGGCCATGCCCGGCAGTTCGGTATTGGCCTGCGTGATGTCGAGCGCGAAGGAGCCCAGCTCGGTGTTGAGCGCCGCGCCGATCACCCCGGCCAGGTAGCCGCGCGCGGCCGTCACGCCGCCGTAGCCGGTGATCAGGTTGGTGAAGCCGTGCTGGATCGTGGCCTGGAACAGCGCCGGCTTGCTCGACAGCAGCGGATTGCGGTACACGCCGGCCGTCACGCTGAAGTGCGTGATGCCCGGGCGCAGCGAGTTCACGGCCGAGGCATACGGCACCTTGAAGGTGTGGATGCTGCCGTCGGCCTCGGTCACCACCACGTCGAGGTCGCCGCCGTAGCCGGTCGGGTAGAGATCGTTGATCTCGAACGGGCCGGTGGCCACGTTGGTGCTGTAGATGATGTTGCCGTTCTGGCGCACCTGCACCAGCGCATTGCTGTTGGCGATGCCGTGGATGGTCGGCGCGTAGCCGCGCTGCGACTCGGGATACATGCGCTCGTCGCTGGCGATCTGCACGCCGCGGAAGCCCACGCTGTCGAACATGGTGCCGTCGGTGAACGCGTCGCCGATCACGAACTGCGACTTCAGGCGCGCGATCGAGCGCTGCAGGCTGGTCTGCACGCTCTGGTAGTGCGTGCCGCCGTGCGAGTCGTAGGTGAGGTTGCCGTTGTGGCGGAAGCGCCAGGGGCCGAAGTTCAGGCCCGCGGTCAGGCCCATGTAGGCCTGGGTGGCCGACGAACCCTGGTTGTCGGAGCGATAGGCATTGCCGTTGTAAGACAGCAGCGCGGCGGGCACGCCCTCGTCCCAGTAGCGCGGGTCCACGTAGCCGCGCGCCTCGCGGCTCAGCGAGGCCTGCGGAATGCTGACGTCCAGGCGCTGCTCGCCGTTGTCGAAAGTCGCCACGCCGTCCGGCACCAGCATGCCGAGGGTCGCGCAGCTCGCGCCCGGCTCGGTCAGCAGCTTGGTGGCCTCGGGCGACAGCTTCGAGATGTCCACGCCCACCTGCTGCAGCAGCTCGCGATCGAAGCAGGGCTGCACGTTGCCCGTGTCGCCGCCGATCTGGCGCAGCGTGATCTCGGCGCGGCCGATCCAGTTGGTATTGACGAACAGGTCCGCGCGATACGAACCCGGCGCCGCCACGTTGCCCTTGTCGAAACGGCTCACGTCCACCTTCACGCCGTCCGGATGCTGCAGGAACAGGTCGTTGAACTGAACTTCCGCCACCTGCATGCTGCCCGCGGTGGTCGCGGCCATCGCGCCCGTCGAGACGAACATCGACAGCGCGAGCACGCAGCACGGACGCGGACGCCAGGGCATGGACAGCGGCAAGGAGGAGGTGCGTTGGTTCACGATGGCGGCCGAAACGTGGGCAAGGCTGCGCCCTGCCCTGGCGGGCATGGACGGTCTTGCGTGGGGAAGGACGTGGCGCGCTACGCGCGACTCACTCGACGGGGGAGTCGGTCAGGCCTCATTTCGAGGAGGCCGCGCCTCCCAGGGGCGTGTCGCCATCGACCGAAGCGCCGTAGTCGTTCAGCGTGGTGTAGTGCACGCTGGCGCCGGCCGCCTCGAGCGCGTCGCCCGAGAGCGGGAACATGTGCGTCTCGCCCGGGCCGATCATGCCGCTGTCGTCGGCGGTGGCCTTGCGGGCGCCCGACTGCAGCGTGATGCCGATCACCGACACGTAGTACGGCGTGGGATTGCGCGCTTCCAGGGCCGGCTTGCCGTCCACCTGGGTGAGGCGCCAGGCGAGCTGCGAAGGCGCATCGGCCGACTTGCCCTTGAGGTTGTCGGGGCGATAGAACAGCTTGATGCGCGAACGGAAGGCCAGCTGGATGCGGTTCATGTCGGCCTCGGCGGCGCTCGGCTTGGGCGGCACTTCGAGCACGTCGAGCCAGAACACCGATTCGCGATCCTTCGGCAGCGGCTCGCCGGTATAGACGATGCGCAGCGTCTGCGACTTGCTCGGATCGATCCGCGAGATCGGCGGCGTGACCACGAAGGGCACCTTGGTGGTGGACGGCGCGGATTTCACGTCGCCTGCATCGACCCACGATTGCACCAGCGCGGGCGCTTGCCCCTCGTTGGACAGCTTGATCGTGACTTCCGGCTCGCTCGCGCCGTAGATCACGCGCGTGCCGCCGATCACCACCGAGGCTTCGGCGGGCGTCGTGAGCTGGCTGAACCACGCGACGCAGGCAGTGGCGATCGCGAATCTGAGTGCTTTGCGGAGCTTCATGGCATGGATCGATGCAGAAAACGTGCGAGTGGGGGAAGCGAACGGCTGGTTCGCCCCGCCCCGCTGGTTACTTCGTATGACTATGCGTCAGCTTACTGGTAGGCGATGGTGTACATCACGCTCGAGTTCGCCGCGCCGGCCGTTGCCGCGCCGGTTGCATAGTATTGCGCGTAGAACTGCAGGGTGGCCGCGCCGCCCGTGCTGACGTTCACCGGCTTCGAGTTCTGCGAGGCATCGGCCTGGCCGAGCTTGACGGCCGACTGGTCGGCGGCGTTCAGCAGTTGGATCTCGACGTTGGTGGCGCCGCCCGAAGCGAGGATCAGGTTGCCGGTGGTGGTGTCGATCGTCGGGCCTGCCTCGAAGTAGGCGTGCACGGCCTTGACGGCGTTGGTGCCGGTGGTCGGCGTGCAGGCCGTCAGGGCGATGTTGAACGGCGTGGCACCGGCGGTGGCGCCGGCGGTGGCCAGCGAGCTGGCCGACACGGTCGGCAGCGTCACGGTGAAGTTCTTCGAGCCGCTGCCATTGCCGTTGATGGTGCAGGTCTGGGCGGTCACGTTGCCGGAGAACGTGATCGTGCCGTCGGCGGCGAAGGCGACTTGCGAAGCCGTGGCGGCGCCCGCGATCAGCAGGGCGGAAATGAGCTTGGTTTGCATGGTGATTGGTCTCACAAACTATCTGGATGGATATGCGACGCCGCGACTATCTTCACATCAATATCGCCGCTCGACATCCAATGGCAACCCCGAAATAAACATCACGCGTCCGGATGTGTTTTGTTTCGGAACGGTCACCCTTGGACTGGGCGAATCCTAATAGAACCATGCAACTAATACTGTAAAGCATTGTTAAGCGCAGAATATTTAGTATGTAAATTAAACGTTTGCGGGACACCCCGACGACGCGTACAGGAACAGAAGGTTTTCACTGCCATCACTCTTCCGACGAAATTCGAAAAATCGCCGAAACACCTTGTTACACGGGCTTTCCAGGGATTTCACGCAATCCGGAATGGCAGTCCGGAAGCCACCTTCCGCCCTGCCCGCCAAGCCTCACCCGCAACCCGTCGGAATCAATCATCAAGTCCCAAAAGATAAAACAACGGATTCCTCCCGAATCGAAACCAACGACGAATATTGTCAAATGTTTTTGACAATCCGAGACTGTGTCAAATCGTCAACAACGACAAAAATAGACAGACTCGACAAATCGAGCACATGACGTTCGTCGATTTAAAATAAATCCCATCCATCCGATTCGATTATTTCAAACATCCCGATATTCAGCCTTTACCGTTATCGAAAACCAATGACAGGATTTCGATAATCACCCGGCCAATCGATAATCGGACTCGCTTTGGATAACGGTATCCGCCTTATGCGTCCTGATTGCAGTGCAGCATGCCCCGGCGCCGGAAAAGCGCGGCGCGCGACGAGCCATCGCCTATAGTGACTGGCGTCACTCGATCATCAGGAGGCGCGCATGAGTTACGAGGGAAGCTGTCATTGCGGACGCGTGGCGTTCCGCGTGCGGGGCGAGCCGGCCGGCGCGATGGCCTGCAACTGCTCGATCTGCCGGCGCAAGGGCTCGCTGCTGTGGTTCGTGCCGCGGGAAGATTTCGAATTGCTGACACCTGAGCAGGATGCCAGCAGCTACCGCTTCAATACGCACGTGATCCGGCATCGCTTCTGCCCCGCCTGCGGGATCCACCCCTATGCGGACGGCGCGGCCCCGGATGGACGCCCGATGACCGCCGTCAACCTGCGCTGCATCGAGGAGATCGACCTCGAGGCGATCCCCGTCACGCATTACGACGGGCGCGCGCACTGAAACGCCAAAGCCGGCCGGGCCGCGCAAGGCGCGGCGCCGGCCGGCTTCTTCGGTACCGCCCCGTCAGGCCGGGCTCAGTGCGAGCTCCAGCCCTTGTAGCTGCCGACGTTGTCGCGCGTGATCAGCGAGGGCTCCAGCAGGATCATCGGATTGGCCGGCTTCTTGCCGTTCATCACGCCATAACCGACCGTCACGGCCTCCTTGGCCATCGCGTAGGGGTCCTGGCTCGCCGAGGCCTGGATCAGCGAATTCGACTTCAGCGCCGCCTCGATGTCGGGCGCGCCGTCCACCGAGGTGATCACGATATTGCCGCGATTGAACTGCTTGGCCGCCAGGTCGGTGCCGATCGCCTGCGGGTCGTTGATCGCGAACACGCCGTCGAGCTTGGGAAAGCGCGTCAGGTAGCCCTGCATCGCCGCCAGGCCGCCGTCGCGCGAGCCGTTGCCGTTCTGGTCCGAGGACAGCAGCTTGATGCCGGGATTCTTCGCCAGCACGCCCTTGCAGCCGTTCACGCGGTCGATCACGGCCGACACCTGCGGCCCGTTCTCGATGATCACGTTGCCCTTGCCGCCGATCTTCTTCACCAGGTAGTCGCAGGCCAGCTCGCCCGCCTTGACGTTGTTGGTCTGCACCGTGGCATCGGCGCCGGCCGCGGCCACGTCCACCGCCACCACCGCGATACCGGCCGCCTGCGCCTTCTTCACGGCCGGCAGGATCGCCTTCGGATCGGCCGCGTTGAGCAGGATCAGGTCGACATGGGCGGCGATGAAGTTGTCGATCTGCGTGAACTGCTTGTTCAGGTCCCAGTCGGCCGAGATCGCGGTGACCTTCACGTTCGGGTTGATGGCCTTGGCCTGCGCCTCGGCGCCCTTCACCACCGTCACGAAATACGGGTTGCCGAGCGAGCCGACCGTGATGCCGATCGACTTCAGCGGCTTGTCCGCCGCCTGGGCGAGCTGGGCCGCGCCGGCGGCGAACAGCAGCGCGCAGGCCGCGCCGGTCCGCAACGAGCTCTTGAGCTTCAACATGAGGTTTGTCTCCGTGGGTCGATGAGGGAAACGGGCGCGCGGGACCCGACGTCGCGCCGCTGTCGAGGACGGGCCGGTTCCGCCCGGCCCGCATGAACAAGCTGGCAGGTGCCTCGCTTCAGGTATGCGCCGAGCTCTGCCGGTAGCGGTCGAGCGCCACCGCGCCGATGATCACCAGGCCCTTGATGATGTACTGCCAGATGTCGGACACGCCGAGCAGCACCAGGCCGTTGGACAGCACCGCGATGATCAGCGCGCCGATCAGGGTGCCGACGATGGAACCCACCCCGCCCACGAAGCTGGTGCCGCCGAGGATCACCGCCGCGATCGCGTCGAGCTCGTAGGACTGGCCGAGCTGCAGGCCGTTGGCGGCATACAGGCGCGCCGCCGACATCAGCGCGCCGAGCCCGGCCAGCAGCCCCGAGGCCCCGTACACGAACAGCTCGATGGCGCGCACGTTGATGCCCGACAGGCGCGCCGCCTCGCGATTGCCCCCCACCGAGTAGATGCGCATGCCCAGCACCGTGCGGCGCAGGATGAACCAGGCGGCGGCCACCACCACCAGCGCGATCACCACCAGCCAGGGCACGCCGAGGATCGCGCCGTTGCCGATGAAGGCGAACGGCAACTGCGGGTTGAAGATGGTCGAATCGTTGCCGAGCAGGCGCGCCACGCCGCGCACCGCGGTCAGCGCGCCGAGCGTGACGATGAAGGGCGGCAGGCGCAGGAAGGCGATCAGCGAGCCGTTGACGAGCCCGAACACGAGCCCCACCGCCAGCGCGATCGGCACGCCCAGCCAGCCCCAGCCGGCGATGTTCGAGCCCAGCAGCGAGGCCACCGCGGCGGCGGCCAGCACCGAGCCGACCGACAGGTCGATGCCGCCCGTCAGGATCACGAAGGTCATGCCGGCGGCCAGCACGATATTGATCGAGGCCTGCTGGGCCACGATCGAGATGTTCTGCCAGCTCGCGAAACCGTCGGTCAGCAAGCCGAAGCCCAGGCAGAGCAGCACCAGCACCGGCAGCATGCCGGCGGTGCGCATCAGCGACTGCATGCGGGCGCGGTAGCCCGCGTCGGCGCGCGTCTCGCGCCGGGCCGGGCCCGCGTCGGCGGCGCCGGGTTGGCTGTGATCGTTCATGTCGTCCTCCTGCTGATATCGAATAGGGATGCCCGTGAGGTGATGCGCAGGCGCTCGCGCCTCAGGCCGCCGCGTCGAGCGGCTCGCCGGAGCCGGTGGCCAGCGCGATCACGGCCTCCTGCGTGAGCGCGCTGCCGGTATGCCCGCCCAGCTCGCCGACGATCTCGCCCTCGCGCATCACCAGCACGCGATCGGCCACGCCGATCAGCTCGGGCAGCTCGCTGGAGATCACGATCACGCCCACGCCCGCCTTGGCCAGCTCGTTGATGATCCGGTAGATCTCGGACTTCGCGCCGATATCGACGCCGCGGGTGGGCTCGTCGAGGATCAGGATGCGCGGCTGCGTCTCCAGCAGGCGCGAGAGCAGCACCTTCTGCTGGTTGCCGCCCGACAGCGCCCCCACGTGGATGCGCGCGTTCGGCACGCGGATCGACAGCGAGGCGATCGCCTGCCTGGCGCGCTGCGCGCCGCGCGCGCGGTCGAGCACGCCGCCGGCGCGCGCGTCGCGCCCGCACACGGCGATGTTGATGTTGCCGAGCACGCTCATGTCGAGGAACAGGCCCTGGCGCTTGCGGTCCTCGGTCAGGTAGACCAGGCCCGCCTCGATCGCCTCGCGCGGCGTGCGCATCGCCAGCGCCCTGCCCTCGATCTCGATCGAGCCGCGCGTGCGGGCTTCGGCGCCGAAGATCAGCCGCGCCAGCTCGGTGCGCCCCGCGCCCACCAGGCCCGCGATGCCGAGCACCTCGCCGGCGTGCAGCTCGAGGCTGCAGCCGCGCACGCGCGCGCCGTCGGCGATGTCGCGCACCGACAGCAGCAGCCGGCCCGGATCGTAGGGCGCATGCGCCTTCTTGTAGAAGCCCGACATGTCGCGCCCGACCATCATCTGCACCAGCCGCTCGGCCGACAGCGCCTCGCGCTCGAGCGTGCCCACGTAGCTGCCGTCGCGCAGCACCGAGACGCGGTCGGACAGCTCGTAGATCTCGGCCATGCGATGGCTGATGTAGATGATCGCCAGCCCCTCCTCGCGCAACTGGCGGATCAGCGCGAACAGGCGGTCGGTCTCGCGCGAGGACAGCGGCGTGGTGGGCTCGTCCATCACCAGGATGCGGGCCCGCGCATGCACCGCGCGCGCGATCTCCACCAGCTGCTGGCTCGCGATCGACAGCGTGCCGACCAGGGTGCGCGGCCCGAAATCGGCGCCCAGGCGCTTGAGCACGTCCTCGCAGTCGCGCTCCATGGCGGCGCGGTCGATGGTCGGCAGCCCGAAACGTCGGCGCCGCAGCTCGCGGCCGACGTGGATGTTCTCGGCAACGCTCAGGTTCGGCGCCAGGCTCAGCTCCTGGTAGATCACCGCCACGCCGAGCGCGCGCGCGGCCAGCGGCCCGTCGATCTGCACCGGCCGGCCGTCGACCAGGATCTCGCCGCCCGGATCGGCCCGATAGGCGCCCGACAGGATCTTCATCAGCGTCGACTTGCCGGCGCCGTTCTCGCCCATCAGCGCATGCACCTCGCCGGCGCGCACGCTGACGCAAACGTTATCGAGCGCGCGCACGCCAGGGAAGGTCTTGCAGATGCCGCGCATCTCCAGGATCGGCGGCGTCGGCACGGCATCGGTCATGACATACCTCGCTTGGAACAATGAGGAAAGGAAAACGAAGCGCCTCGGCGCGGCCCGGCGCGCCGGCTCATCCGCTGCACCCGCAGGAATCGCGTATCCGCAGCGCCGGCGCGAGCCGGTGCACCGAGTAGTCGCCGCCGGGTTCGGCGATGCGCCGCATCAGCAGGTCCACCGCGCGCGTGCCGATCTCCTCGAGCGGCTGGGCCAGCACGGTCAGCCGCGGGCTCACGTACTCGGCCCAGTCGAAATCGTCGAAGCCGACCAGGGCCATGCGGCCCGGCACCGCCACGTCCGCCTCGCGCAGCGCATGCATCGCGCCGATCATCATCAGGTTGTTCGACACCGTGATCGCGCTGGGCGGCTCGGGCAGCGCCAGCAGCGCATGCACGGCGCGCCGCGCCGGCTCCTTGTCGGAATGGCCGCATCGCACCAGCTCGGCGTCGAAGGGCAGGCCCGCGCGATCGAGCGCGAGCCGGTAGCCGTCGAGCCGCTCCACCGAGGTCGGGATGTCGGGCGCGCCCGACACGAAGCCGATCCGGCGATGGCCGTGCCCGACCAGGTGCGCGACCAGGCTCGCGATCGACTCGAGGTTCTCCACGCCGATCTGGTCGAAGCGCCCGGTGGTGATGCGGTCCACCATCACCGAGGGAATCCGCGCGGTCTCCAGGTAGTCGAGCGCGCGACGCTCGGGACCGACGGTCGGCGCCAGGATGATGCCGTCCACGCGGCGCTGGTGCAGCGCCTGCACCACGCGCAGTTCCTGGCCCGGATCGTCGTGCGTGTCGGCCAGGAACATCATCAGGCCGCGCCGCGCGCACTCGGCCTCGATGGCGCGCACCGTTTCCGAGAAGTAGTGGTTGGTCAGCGCCGAGATCGCCACGCCGATGGTGCGCGAGGCCGCGCCGGCCAGCGCCTGGGCCAGCGTGTTCGGCACGTAGCCGGTCTTGCGGATCGCCTCGCGCACGGCCTCGACCGTCGCCGGGCTGACCTTGCGCGTGCCGTTCAGCACATGCGAAACCGTGGACATGGAGACATTCGCCTCGCGGGCGACATCTTCCATCGTGGCCATGCATCGTTCTCCGTGACGGCGGACGGCACCGTGCGCGGCCGTCTCCAGGCAGCGCCAGCCCGCTCCAACGCGAGCTAGTATAGAGAACGCAAGCGCTTGCGCAAGCGCTTTCGTCTAGGAAAAAACCCGCAGCCGCGGAGCATTTTCGCGCCGCGCCAAGCGATCAGCGAAAGAGAAAGAACACCGCGCGCCAAAGCCCGGCGATTAATCCGGCCAAGCCCGCGCGGCAGGAATGCCGATTGATATTGGCGCGAATGCCGAAAATCAACATCCGGCCCCGCCCTGATTTTCCGATCAAGCCCCCGCTTCTCACCCGGCAATGAAAACCATCGCGCCGCAACCAAGTCTCCATTGAGCGGGATTAACCAGCGACTCACTACCATCTCGCATCGCGGCAATAAAAACCCGCCCGATCGGATCGGGCGGGTTTCAATCGCTCGTCATGCGCGGCGAGTCGCGCCGCGCATGACGCCGACACGCCTCATGCGGCCCGTTCGTTTTCCTGCAGCAGCCACTGGACCGCGACTTCCTGGTCCTCGACGCGATGGACCGTGTCGCCCTGCACGTAGGTATAGGACGCCTTGCCGGCGCGGCCCCACACACTGTCGAGTTGGATCAGCAGCTCGGTGACGTGCGGCGCGCCCAGCAGCGGCGGAATCGCCGTGCCTTGCAGCGCATAGACCTGCTTGGCACCGCCGACGCCCAGGGAATGCACCGAGCCGTGGAAGGCCGATTGGTTGTGCAGCGGCGGGTTGGTGGCCTGGCTCAGCACGCCGTGGCCCGTCACCTGGCTGGTGCCCTGCGGCACGGTGAGGATGGCCTTGAGCAGCAGAGCGCCGGGCAGGCCCGGCTTGCCGATCGTGAAATTGCCGGTGTGATTGAAAGGATGAAGTTCTGCCATGATGGTCCCCGTAGGTGGTTGAATGGCGATTTTCGTTTTACCGCGTCATCCCCGAGTTAATCGAGGACGATGGAAAATTAGCATGCGGGTTTTCACATCACCACTGACAGATTTACGAGGTTGAATCGTTAAACTCAAAAAGTTATCGAATTCATAGGTAACGATTTGATTATCAAGATAATAGGAAGGTATTTAATCGAGGAATTAATAGAATCCGACTCGGTTAGCTTTTTCCAAAACCCATGGATTTGAATCGGAGCCAATGCAATCGGCCCGGCGCCCTCCCATCAGGGAAGCGCCGGGCCGATCGTTTCCCGCCTCTACCGGGCCGAGTTCAGGCGAACTGCCGCTCCACTCGCGCGAGACGCCCCTCGTGCCGCATCGCCGCCGCGGCCGGCCTCATCACTGCGTCCGACACCTCGAACACCGACACCGCCGCCTTCAACTGCTCGGTCTGCTGGTGCAGCGAGGAGGCCGCCGCGGCCGCCTCCTCCACCAGCGCCGCGTTCTGCTGGGTCATCTCGTCCATCTGCGTGACCGCCATGTTGACCTGCTCGATACCGGTGCTCTGCTCGCGCGAGGAAGCGCTGATCTCCTCCATGGTCTGCGCCACGCGCGAAATGGTGGTCGAGACCCTGCCCATCGCCTCGCCGGCGTTCTCGACCAGCTCGGCGCCGCCGCGGATCAGCTCCACCGATTCGTTGATCAGCGCCTTGATCTCCTTGGCCGACTGCGCGCTGCGCTGCGCCAGGCCGCGCACCTCGCCCGCCACCACCGCGAAACCGCGGCCCTGCTCGCCGGCGCGGGCCGCCTCCACCGCCGCGTTGAGCGCGAGGATATTGGTCTGGAAGGCGATGCCGTCGATCACCGAGATGATCTCGGCGATGCGGTCCGAGCTCTGCGCGATGCTGTGCATCTTGTCCACCACCTGGTTGACCACCTCGCTGCCCTGGGCGGTCGCCTCCAGCGCGCTGGCGGCCAGGCTGTTGGCCTCGCGCGCGTGCTCGGCGTTGTGGCGCACGGTGGAGGTCAGCTCCTCCATGCTCGAGGCGGTTTCCTCCAGCGAGGCGGCCTGGCTCTCGGTGCGCGCCGACAGGTCGGCGTTGCCGGTGGCGATCTCGTCGGCGCCCAGGTGGATCGCGTCGGCCGATTCGCGCACCAGCCTGACGGTGCCCGCCACGCTGGCCTGCATGTTGGCCAGGCCGGCGAACAGGTGGCCGATCTCGTTGCTGCCGCGCGCGGCGATCGGCGTATCGAGCTTGCCGGCCGCGATCCGGTCGAAGTGGCGCCCCGCTTCCTCGAGCGGCGCGACCAGCCCGCGCCGCAGCCCGAGGTGGATGGCCGCCGTGACGGCGGCCAGGAACAGCAGGATCACCACGCCCACCAGCTTGAACAGCGACAGGCGCGCGTCGATCGCGTCGAGCGAGGCGCGCCCCGAGCTGCCCGCATAGGCCTCGAAGCCGCGCACCTCCTTCAGGTAGTTGTCCTGGAAGGACTGGGTGGGCTGGTCGAGGAAGGCCTGCACGTTGCCGGCATCGAGGAACTGCGCCAGCTCGCCGAGCGCGGCGTGGTACTTGCCGTAGCGATCCACCAGCTCGGCCGCGCCGGGCGCGGCGTGCTCGCCGCGGCTGGCCTCGGCGAAACGCGCGAAGCTCTGCTCGGCCGCGCCGAGCTGCTCGCGCGCGTGCTGCACGATGTCGGTCGGCTCCACGCCGCCCTTCACCATGCGCGTGCCGGCGCGCGAGAGATTGATGCGCGCGTCCATCAACTGCTGGGTGGCATCGGTGACGGACTTCATCTGCTCGACGGCCACGTTCGACAGCTCGATGACGTTGTCGTGCGTGCGCGTGAGCGCCCAGTAACCGAGCGCGGCCGTGACGAGCTGGAACGCGCAGAACGCGACCAGGACGCACAGCAAGCCGGTTGAAACCTTGATTTTGCTGAACATGCTAATTAACGGAATGAGCGTCGGGGGATCCGACGCTGCGTAACCGCGGTTAACGGCCCGCGCGCCAGCGGCTTGAATCGTAATTCGGTTCATGGCTTCGCCTCGTCGTCTCAAAAAGGCACCAGGAACGGGCACGCCCGCCCCACAAGGGCAAACCCCAATGACATCCGATCCCGACGACGTTTACTGTATCGATACACTAAATCGATACAGTGTCGAGCGACGGGCCGCGCCGATACGGGACACCTTCAATCACGAACCAGCCTTCGCCCGCTGCGCGGCAACGGCAACCAGGAGACACCACATGCAGTCGACTTCCCGCAGACGCTTCCTCCAGACCGCCTCGGCGGCATCGCTCGCGGCCGCGAGCCTCGGCCTGCCGGCCATCGCGCGCGCCGATTCACCGGTCGCGCTGCGGCTGTCCTCGTCGATGCCGGCCAACGAGAACGCCGCGCACTACGTCTGGTACCAGCACCTGGCGGCGAACCTGAAGGCCAGCGTGGGCGACAGGATCCGCATCGACTTCTTCCCGAACAGCCAGCTCGGCAAGGAAAGCGACGTGGTGCAGCAGGTCAAGGTGGGCGCGGTGGACATGATGGTGTCGGGCTCCTCGATCTGGGCGACCGTGCTGCCCGAGCTCGGCATGCTCGACCTCGGCTACCTGTTCGACGGCTTCGACCACGTCGGCCGCGCCATGGACCGCTCGGTGGGCGCCTCGTTCGACAAGCTGCTGCAGCAGCGCGCCGGCTGCTCGGCGGTGGCCTGGGGCTACTCGTTCGGCGGGCGCAACGTGTTCACCAAGAAGCCGGTGCAGTCGCTGCAGGACTTGAAGGGCCTGAAGCTGCGCGTGCTGCCCACGCCGGCCTTCATGGACACCTTCCGGCTGATGGGCGCGGTGCCCACGCCGATCCCGATCGGCGAGCTCTACATGGCCGCGCAGACGGGCGTGGTGGACGGCTTCGAGCACGACTGCGCGACCGTGCTGGCCAGCAAGTTCGACGAGGTGGTGAAGTCCTGCTGGCAGACCCAGCACGTGTTCAGCCCGGTGGTGGCGGTGATGGGCCGCCGCGCGCTGGCCAAGATCCCCGAGGCGCTGCGCCCGGCCTTCCAGGCCGCCATGCAGGACGCCACCGCCAAGCAGCGCCAGGCCGCGATCCAGACCGCCGCCAACGCCGAGCAGCAGCTCAAGCAGCACGGCATGCGCTTCACGCCGATGTCGCCGGCCGACCGCGATGCGGTGCGCCACACCATGCAGACCCAGCTCTACGCGAGCTTCTCGAAGCAATACCCGGCCACCTCGCCGCTGTTCCAGGCCATCGCGGCCGCGCGGAGCTGAGGCCATGCGCGCCCTGTCCACCTCGCCCGATCCCTCGGCGGCCTCGCCCGAGCTCGCCGCGCCGGCCGCCGCCCGGGCCGGCACGCCGCTGGCGCGCGGCCTGGCCGCGCTGCTGCACGGCATCGAGTATTTCTGCGCGGCCGTGCTCGCGGCCGACGTGGCCGTGGTGTTCGTCTCGGTGATCTACCGCTACTTCCTGCACGACCCGGTGGACTGGGCCGAGGAGGTGGCGGGCGCGCTGATGATCGTGCTGGTGTTCTGCGGCGCGGCCAGCGTGCTGGCACGCAGCCAGCACGTCGGCGTCGACCTGTTCCGCGGCATGCTGCCCGGGCGCTGGCAAGCCACCCTGGTGCAGGCCGGCCACTGGGTGATCGCCGCGGTGGCGGGCAACCTCTGCGTGTCCTCGGTGTTCCTGCTGCTCGATTCCTTCGGCCAGCAGACGCCCAGCGGCCTGCCCGCCTGCATCAACGTCTATCCGCTGGCGGCCGGCAGCGCCTTCATGACCGTGTTCGGCCTGGCCAATGCCCTGAACGGCCCGCGCCGCGAGGTGCTGCGCTCGCTGGTGCTGTGCCTGCTGGTGGCGGGCGCCGTGTTCGGCTGGAACGCGCTCGCGCCGGCCCACGCGATCGGCCCGGGCCTGCTGATGGCGGCCGGCTTCGTGGGCGGCCTGCTGCTGGGCGTGCCGATCGGCTTCGTGCTGGCCTTCTCGGCCCTGCTCTACTTCCTCGCCGAACCCTCGCTGCCGATGCTGGTCTACGCGCAGCAGGTGATGGCGGGCACCGATCACTTCGTGCTGCTGGCGATCCCCTTCTTCGTGCTGGCCGGCCTGCTGATGGAAAGCAACGGCATGTCCTCGCGCCTGATCGAGCTGCTGCTGCGCCTGTTCGGGCGCGTGCGCGGCGGCCTGGGCCTGATCACCATCATCGCCACCGCCTTCTTCTCGGGCGTGTCGGGCTCCAAGCTGGCCGATATCGCCGCGGTGGGCGGCGTGGTGATGCCGGCGGTGCGCCAGAGCCGCGAGGATCCCGACGAGGCCGCGGCGCTGCTGGCCGCCAGCGCGGTGATGGCCGAAACCATCCCGCCCTGCGTGAACATGATCATCATGGGCTTCGTCGCCAATATCTCGATCGCGGGGCTGTTCCTGGCCGGCGTGGTGCCGGCCGCGGTGCTGGCCGTCGCGCTGGCCGCGGTGACCGTGATCGCCGGGCGCCGCATCGACCTGGCCGCGGCGCTGCCCAACCCGCGCAACTGGCTGCCGCTGCTGGGCGGCGCGCTGGTGGCCCTGCTGATGATCACCATGATCGGCAAGGGCGTGACCTCGGGCATCGCCACCTCGACGGAAGTCTCGGCCTTCGCGGTGGTGTATGCGCTGCTGGTGGGCTGGCTGGCGTTCCGCGAGCTGAACCCCCGGCTGATCCTGCGCGTGTTCGTGCGCGCCGCCTCGATGGCCAGCAGCATCCTGTTCATCGTGGCGGCGGCCTCCAGCGTGTCCTTCGCGCTGACCATCGAGCAGGTGCCGATGCTGGTGTCCGATTCGATGATCGCCTTCGCGCATCAATACGGGCCCACCATGTTCATCATTCTGTCGGTACTGCTGATGATCGTGTTCGGCGCGGTGCTGGAAGGCGCGCCGGCGCTGATCATCTTCGGCCCGCTGCTCACCCCGATCGCCATGCAGCTGGGCATCAACCCGCTGCACTTCGGCACCGTGATCGTGGTGGCGATGGGGCTGGGCCTGTTCGCGCCGCCCATCGGCCTGGGCCTGTTCGCGACCTGCGCGATCACCGGCACCGAGGTGAAGGCGGTGGCGCGCCCCATGCTCAAATATCTGGTGGTATTGTGCGCGGCTCTCGTGGTACTGATCCTGGTACCGTCGTTTTCCCTGTGGTTGCCGACCCGGCTCGGCCTGTAGCCGGTAACAAGATCCAGACATGAGCACCATTCAGGATGTCGCACGCGAGGCCGGCGTGTCCGTCAGCACGGTATCGAACGTCCTCAACGGCCGCGTCGACCAGATGCGCGAGGACACGCTGGCGCGCGTGCGGGCCGCGATGGAGGCGCTGCAGTATCGCCCCAGCAAGCTCGCGCGCCAGCTCAAGACCGGCCAGACGCCGCTGGTCGGCCTGCTGCTGCCCTCGATCGCCAACCCGATGTTCGGCTACATCGCGCGCGAGATCGAGACGCTCGCGCAGGAGCGCTACGGCCATCGCGTGCTGATCGGCAACACCTACCGCGACCCGCGCAAGGAAGCCTCGTTCTTCGAGGACCTGTTCTCGCAGGGCGTGCGCCGCGTGATCGTGCTCTCCTCGCTGGCCGACGAGGGCCACCTGGAGACCGCCGCCGCGCGCGGCATGGTGGTGGTCAGCTACGACCGCCGCGCGACCGACGGCGAACCCAGCCGCATCGACCACGTCACGCCCGACAACTTCGGCGCCGCGCGCCTGGCCACGCGCCACCTGATCGAGCACGGCCACACGCGGCTGGCCTACGCCACCCTGGCCGGCATCACCATGAGCCGCCGCGACAAGATCGACGGCTTCCTGGCCGCCGCGGCCGAGGCGGGCCTGGCCGCCAGCGCGCGCGTGCTCGACAGCGGCCACGTGGACGAATACGGCGATTCGATGATCGCGCAGAACGGCCTGGAGCTGGCGCGCCGGCTCGCGCTCGACGCCGAGCGCCCGAGCGGCATCGTGGCCGTCAACGACCTGATGGCGCTGGGCCTGATGGCCGGCCTGCGCGAGGCGGGCCTGCGCGTGCCGGAGGATATTTCCGTGGTCGGCATGGACGGCCATTTCCTCGGCGCGATCTCGAACCCGGCGCTGACCACCGTGCAACTGCCGGTGCCGGCGATGGCCGCGGCGATGGTGGAGCGCGTGATGCGCGCCCCCGACAGCCCCCGCGAACACGAGCCCACGCTCTTTACGGACATCGCGCTCGTCGAGCGCGAATCGGTCGCGCGTCCGTCCCGGACCCGGCCTTAAGGGACTCTTCACATGACCCAGGTATTCGTGAGCCATCCGCGCTCGATGCTCGACCATTACTTCGGCGCGCACGCCACGGCCGCGCTGGGCGCGATCGCCGAGGCGCGCTTCAACCCCGAGGACCGCGAGCTGAGCACCGCGGAGCTGATCGAGGCGGCGCGCGATGCCGACATCATCATCGGCTATCGCCAGACGCCGGCGCCGCGCGCGCTGTTCGAGGCGCTGCCGGCGCTGCTCGCCTTCGCGCGCTGCGCGGTCGACATCCGCACCATCGACGTGGCCGCCGCCAGCGAGCACGGCGTGCTGATCACGCAGGCCAGCGCCGGCTTCATGGCCGCCGTCAGCGAGTGGGTGATCGGCGCGATGCTGGACCTGTCGCGCTCGACCACCGACTACGCCGCCGCCTACCGCCGCGGCGAGCGCCCGGTGCCGCGCATGGGCCGCGAGCTGCGCGGCGCCACGCTCGGCGTGATCGGCTACGGACAGATCTCGCGCTATCTGTGCGAGCTGGCGCTGGCCTTCGGCATGCGCGTGGTGGTGGCCGACCCGTTCGCCACCGTCACCGACCTGCGCATGCACCAGGCCGGGCTCGAGGCCCTGCTCGGCGAGGCCGACTACGTGGTGTGCCTGGCGCCGGCCAATGCCGACACGGCGCAGTTGATGAACGCCGAGCGTTTCGCGGCGATGAAGCCCGGCGCGGTGTTCGTCAACGCGGCGCGCGGCGAGCTGGTGGACGAGGCGGCCCTGCTGGCCGCGCTCGACGGCGGCCGGCTCGGCGGCTGCGCGCTCGACGTCGGCATGGCCGCCGACCAGATGCCCTCGGCGCGGCTGGCCGCGCATCCGCTGGTGATCGCCACGCCGCACGTGGGCGGCCTCACGCCCGGCGCGATCGAGCACCAGTCGCTCGAGACCGTCGCCCAGGTCGAGGCGCTGCTGCAGGGGCGCATCCCCGCCGGCGCCGTGAATGCCGCCCATGCCACGCGCCTGGCGCGTCGCCAGCCGATCGAACTCCAGGAGCCGAACCGATGAGCCCGGTGCACGCGCTGGCAGGCGCCTGCGACTGCCATGTCCACGTCTACGACGACGCCTACCCGCTCGCCCCGAGCGCGACCTTCGTGCCGCCGCCGGCGCCCGCCACCGCCTATCGCGACATGCAGCGCGCGCTCGGCCTGTCGCGCGTGGTGGTGGTGCAGCCGACCGGTTACGGCACCGACAACCGCTGCACGCTGGCCGCGATCGAGCAGCTCGGCGACGGCGCGCGCGGCGTGGCGGTGGTGGAGCCCGGCGTGGACGACGGGGAACTGCAGCGCCTGCACGCGGGCGGCATGCGCGGGCTGCGCTTCATGATGCTGCGCGGCGGCGTGCTGGGCTGGGATGCGCTCACGCCGCTGGCCTCGCGCATCGCCGCGCTCGGCTGGCACATCAACCTGCAACTGGACGGCCGCACCCTGCCCGACTACGAGACGCTGCTCGCGCGCCTGCCCACGCGGCTGGTGATCGACCATCTCGGCAAGTTCCTCGGGCCGGTGGCCGCCGACGGCGAGGCCTTCGCGGCGCTGTGCCGGCTGCTCGACGGCGGGCGCTGCTGGATCAAGCTGTCGGCGCCCTATGAGAGCTCGCGCGAGGGGCCGCCCGCCTACCAGGACGTGGCCTGGATCGCGCGCGAGCTGGCCGCGCGTTACCCCGAACGCTGCCTGTGGGCCTCGAACTGGCCGCATCCGAACGTGAAGCCGGTGCCCGACGACGCGGCCCTGCTCGACTGGGCGATCGGCAACCTCAGCAGCAGCGCCACGCTGGCGCGGATCCTGGTGACCAATCCGGCCGAGCTGTATGGGTTCGCGGCAGGCGACGGCGCGGCCTGAAGAAACTCGGGCGGCCACCCGATCGCGGTGGCCGCCGATCGGCATCGAATTAAAAAATTTACAAGCTCGATCCGCGCCTCGCATCTTCAATACCTCGATTTTCAATACGGAACAATTTACCCAAATCGATTCCCTAATTCGATAAAAAATACTTGATCCGAAATACGAATCGAATCGGCAATCCCCCGGCGATACCACGCCCAAATCCGCAAAAATCAGGCACCGCAGGCACTTTCATCGAGCCGAATCGCTTTCAACAGCATTTCAATTACGCTTTACACCACACTGAAAACAAGCAATCTCGAATCGAACAATCAGGATCGCCATTCCATTCACAAATATGACATCGGCCTTGAATCAAGATATCGCCATCTTGAATTCGAACATAATCACAGGTCGGCAAAATGAAAGAATCGAGGGTTCTGGTGGTGCTGGCCGCGCTGCTGATGCTGGCCGGCTGCGACAAGGGAAATCCGGCCGGCGCCGCGTCCTCGCGACAGGATTTCGCGGCGCTCTCGCTGCACCCGGCCGATAACGCGGGCGGCGCCAGCCGCTTCGGCACCGCGCCCGATTCCAGCGCCCCCGGCACGGCCCCCGCCGCCGCGCCGCCCATCGCCGACACGCCGCACGACACCTCCCCGATCGACCCGCCCTCGCCGGCCATCGCGATGTCGGCCGGCGTGACCGAAACCGTCGATCCGCCGCGCGCCACCCGGGCGCTGGCGCCAATCATCGATCCCAGCCACGGCGAGTCGGCCTGGCTGGCCGCCGAGCAGTCCACCCCGGTCGTCCACTACCCGCCCGAGCCCGCGGCGGACGCCAGCAACTGACCGGCACCGAAGTCCTCAGCAGTCCTGGCAGTTCCCGGCAGTTCACCAATAGCAAGCCGCCCACAAACGTATCACCGTATCTCTCACGAGAGGCCCGACCATGTCTACCTACAATCGACGACGCTTCCTGCAGACCGCCGCCTCGACGGCCGGCGCAGCCGCTGCCCTGACGGTGTTCCCCGATGCGATCCGCAAGGCGCTCGCCATTCCGGCGGCTTCCGGCACGGGTTCGATCCAGGACGTGCAGCACATCGTGGTGCTGATGCAGGAAAACCGCTCGTTCGACCATTACTTCGGCCACCTGCGCGGCGTGCGCGGCTACAACGACCGCTTCCCGATCCCCCTGGCCAGCGGCCAGCCGGTCTGGTTCCAGCCGTCCAAGGCCAACCCGCAGACGCCGGTGCTGCCGTTCCGCTACAACGTCAACAAGATCAGCGAGTGCCTGGGCGACCTGGACCACAGCTGGTACCCGACCCACAACGCGATCAACAACGGCCGCATGGACGCCTGGCCGGCCAACAAGTCCGACCTGACGATGGGCTACCACGTGCGCGAGGACATCCCCTTCCACTACGCACTGGCCGACGCGTTCACGATCTGCGATCACTATTTCTGCTCGATGCCGGGGCCGACGCACCCGAACCGCACCTACCTGATGACCGGCATGGTGGACCCGACCGGCAAGCAGGGCGGCCCGCTGCTGGACAACAACGACGCGGTCGACAACGACCTGCCGCCGAAGTGGGACCTGCTGACCTGGACCACCTACCCGGAGCGCCTGCAGGCCGCGGGCATCTCCTGGCAGCTCTACCAGCAGGGCGTAAACGGCAACGATCCGGTGAACGGCAACTACGGCACCAACATGCTGCCGAACTTCGCCAACTTCATCAACGCGCCGGCCGGCTCCGCGCTGCAGACGCGCGGCAACGCGGTACGCACCCTGGTCGACCTCAAGAACGACGTGCTGGCCAACCAGCTGCCGCAGGTCTCCTGGCTGTGCCCGCCGGCGATCTATTCCGAGCACCCGAGCTACACGCCGGCCTACGGCGCGACCTACATCGCCCAGATCCTCGACGCGCTGACCGCGAACCCGGATGTGTGGAGCAAGACCGCCTTCTTCCTGATGTACGACGAGAACGACGGCTTCTTCGACCACATCGCCCCGCCGCAACCGCCGACCAACCGCGCCCAGGGCCTGTCGACGGTGGACGTGAGCGCCGAGATCCACAACGTGGTGAACCCGCTGCGCGGCGGCAGCTACACGGCCGACAACCTGCCCTACGGGATGGGCCCGCGCGTGCCGATGATCGTGATCTCGCCCTGGACCAAGGGCGGCTACGTCAACTCGCAGGTGTTCGACCACACCTCGGTGATCCGCTTCATCGAGCAGCGCTTCGGCGTGATGGAGCCGAACATCAGCCCGTGGCGCCGCGCCGTGTCGGGCGACCTGCTGAGCTGCTTCGACTTCAGCACGCCGGATGCCGCGTTCCCGACGCTGCCGAACACCAGCAACTACCAGGCGATGTCCGACGCGTCCTGCCAGAACCCCAAGGCGGTGGTGCCGGCGGTGCCGAGCCCCAGCTCGATCAAGGCGCAGGAAGCCGGCGTGCGCGCCGCGCGCGCCCTGCCCTACGAGCTGCACGCCAACGGTCGCGAACTCACCAAGGACAACGAATTCCAGATCAACTTCTCGAACACGGGCAAGGTGGGCGCGAGCTTCTACGTGTACTCGACCAACCGCGGCGACGGCCCGTGGCGCTACACGGTGGAGGCCGGCAAGTCGATCGCCGACACCTTCAACCTGGCCGGCACGGACGGCGTCTACAACTTCCTGGTGTATGGCCCGAACGGTTTCGTGCGCCAGTTCGTCGGCGCGATCCCGCAGGACAGGAAGACCCGGAACAAGTCAGCCAAGCCGGTGGTGGTGGTGGGCTACGACGCGGCCAACGGCAACGTCATGCTGAAGATCAGCAACAAGGGGGCCAAGGCCGTGAAGCTGTCCGTCACGGATAACGCCTACGGCGCGCAGACGCGCCACTTCTCGATCCCGTCGGAAGGTTTCGTCGAGGAAGTCTGGACGCTCAAGCACAGCCACCAGTGGTACGACCTGACCGTCTCCGACGGCGCGGCCTTCGCCTGGCGCGCCGCCGGCCACGTGGAGAACGGCAAGAGCAGCTTCAGCGATCCGGCCGCCACGCAGGTGGTGACCGAACTGCCGAGCTCGATCACTTCCTCGCCGACGGCGATCGCGATGCAGGACCTGGACCTGCCGGACAGGCTCGACGCCTGAGCGGTCGAGCCAGCCCGCCAAGCCGGCCCCGCTCGCGCGGGGTCGGTCAGGGACGCCACCGGCACCGCGTGCCGGTGGCGTCGCCGTTTCAGATCACGTGCAGCACGCCGCGCACGAGCACCGTCGCGGCCGCCAGGATCGCCACGCAGAAAACCAGGCCGGCCAGGTGCGCGCCGAGCAGGCGCCAGGCCAGCGCGGCTTCGCTGTCGTTCTCGTTCTCGTGCTCGCCGCTCGCCCGGGCGCGGCCGGCGTGATCGATCTTTCGCAGGGATTCACCGGTGCAGGCCATGGTTCGCGAACTCAGCCCGCCGTGGCTTCGGCAAGCGCCGCATCGCTTCCGCCGGCCAGCCATTTGTCGAAGCGATAACCGGGTTCCACGTCCTCGCCGAAATCGTGCGCGTAGAACAGCCGATAACCGCTGCTCCGGTACAAGCCGATCGCCTCGGGCTGGCGCGGCCCCGTGCTGAGATAGACGCGCGTGTAGCCGAGCCCCAGCGCGCGCCGCTCCAGCTCGGCCAGCACGCGCCGCGACAAGCCCTGCCCGCGATGCTCGCGGGCCACCCAGATGCGCTTGAACTCGGTGGTGCCGGCCTCGGCGTGAGGCATGAAGGCGCCGCCCGCGATCGCGATGCCCTCGCGCAGCAGCAACACCAGCGCGCCGAGCGGCGGCTCGAAATGCTCGGGCGGATAACGCACGAACTCCTCGCGCAGCGCCTCGGGATCGACCAGCCCGGCGTAGCGGCTGCCGTATTCGTAGGCCAGTTCCTCGAACAGCGGCCGCGAGCGCGGATCGACGACGCTCACGCCGACAAACACCTCGCTCGCGCCCGAACGCGCCACTTCTCGCGCCGCCGGCGCCTCGCTCGCTGCCACGCTCATCCCAAGCTCCCTCCTCGCTGACGCATCACAGCACCTTCGACAGGAAATCGCGCGTGCGCGGATGGGCCGGCTCGATCAGCACGCGCGAGGGCGGCCCCGATTCGAGCACGCGGCCGCCGTCCATGAACACGATGGTGTCGGCCACCTCGCGCGCGAAGCCGATCTCGTGCGTGACGATCAAGAGCGTGGTGCCCGAGTTCGCCAGTTGGCGGATCACGTCGAGCACCTCCTTGACCAGCTCGGGATCGAGCGCCGAGGTGGGCTCGTCGAACAGCAGCACCTTGGGCTTGAGCGCCAGCGCCCGCGCGATCGCCACGCGCTGCTGCTGGCCGCCCGACAACTGGCGGGGCCAGGCCTCGGCCTTGTCGGCCATCCCGACGCGTGCCAGCAGCGCGCGCGCCTCGCGTTCGGCGCGCTCGCGCGGCACGCCGGCCGCCAGCGGCGCTTCCACGAGGTTGTCCAGCACGTTCAGGTGTGGAAACAGGTGAAAGCCCTGGAACACCATGCCGACGCTGCCACGTCGGCGCAGGATCTCGCCTTCCCGCAGCTCGCGCAGCGTGTCGCCGTCGCGGCGATAGCCGACCAGCTCGCCGTCGATCTCGATGAAGCCGTCGTCGACGCGCTCGAAGTGGTTGATCGAGCGCAGCAGCGTGGACTTGCCCGAGCCCGACTGGCCGAGGATCACCGTCACGCTGCCCGGCGCCACGCTCAGCGAGAGGCGATCGAGCACGGTGTTGGCGCCGTAGCGCTTGGACACCTGGTGGATGCGCACCGCGCCGCCCGCGCGGCGTTCGGCCCAGCTCGCGACCGACGCGGCATCGACATCGGCTTGCGCCGTGGCGATGTCGCGCGCACGGCCGGCACGGCGCGCGCCGGCAAGCAGCCCCCGCAGCACGGCCGCGAACCGCGACGGCGCCACGCCCTCGCGCGTCGCGCCGCGCGAGAAATGCCGCTCCACCAGCCCCTGCAGGGCCGACAAGCCGGTGAGGATCACCAGGTACCAGACGGTGGCCACCATCAGCAGCGGAATCACCTCCAGGTTGCGGTGGTAGATGATCTGCACGGTATAGAACAGGTCCGGCATGGCGAGGATGTAGACCACCGAGGTGCTCTTGGCCAGGCCGACCAGGTCGTTGAAGGCCGCGGGCAGGATGCTGCGCATCGCCTGCGGGAGGATGATGCGGCGGATCTGCCGGCCGCGCGGCAGGCCCAGCGCGGCGGCGGCCTCGCGCTGGCCATGGTCGACCGACAGCAGCCCGCCGCGGATCGCCTCGGCCGAGAACGCGGCCTGGCTCAGCGTGAGGCCGATCGCGGCCGCCATGAAGGGCGTGACGAGCCCGGTGGTGGGCGCATCGAGCAGCACATGCCCGGTGAAGGGCACGGCGATATGCACCGTCTCGTAGAGATAGCCGAGGTTGTTCAGCAGGAGCAGCAGCACGATCAGCGGGATCGAGCGGAACAGCCAGATGTAGCCCCAGGCCAGCGCGCGCAGCAGCGGCGAGACGGACAGGCGCGCCAACGCCACCGGCAGCGCCAGCGCGAAGCCGGCCGTGCCGCCCACCAGGGTCAGCACCAGGGTCTTGGCGAGCCCGTCGAGCACCGGCGCGGCGAAGAACCACTGCGCGAACACGCCCCATTCCCAGCGCGGATTGCCGAGCACCGAGTCGAGCACCAGCGCGAGCAGCGCGAACGCCAGCACGCTGCCGGCGATGCGCGCCAGGCGCCGGTTCGGCACGATACGCAGGTGCCGGTAGTCGTCGGGCGCGCCCGCCTCGCCGAGGGTGCCCGCACCGAGCGGGAGAGCCGCGATGTTCCGGGAGCTGTCGTTCATGATCTGGACTCCTTCGGGCTCAGGCGGCGGCGTGTTCGGCGGCCTGGCGGGCGTGCCGGCTCTCGCGGCGCGGCAGGCCGAGATGGTCGCGCAAGGTCTGCCCGGTCAGCTCGCGCTGGTAGCGCCCGCGCGCTTCCAGCGCCGGAATCACGTGGCGCACGAAGTCGTCGAAGCCTTCGGCCTGCACCGGGAAGCCGAGGATGAAGCCATCGGCCGCGCCGGCGTCGAACCAGCGTATCAGCTCCTCGGCGATGCTCTCGCCGGTGCCGAGGAACTGCGCCTTCGGCGTGGTCACGTCGAGCGCCACCTGGCGCAGCGTCGCGCCGCTGGCCCTGGCCTCGGCCTTGATGCGGTCGGTGGTGGAGCGGAAGCTGTTGCGGCCGATCTCGCCGAGCTCGGGGAACGGCGCGTCGAGCGGGTACTGGCGGAAGTCGTGATGGTCGAAGAAACGGCCCAGGTAGGCCAGCGCCTCGTCGATGCCGACCAGCTCGCGGATCGCGCGATGCTTGGCCTCGGCCTCCTCGCGGGTGGCGCCGACGATCGGCCCGATGCCCGGATAGAGCTTCACGTCGCCGGCCGCGCGGCCGTGCCTGACGGCGCTGGCGCGCACGCGCTCGGCGAATTCGCGGGTCTCCTCCAGCGAGGGCGAATGCGTGAACACCGCGTCGGCGTACTTGCCGGCCAGTTCGATGCCGGCATCCGACGAGCCGGCCTGGAAGATCACCGGCTGCCCTTGCGGCGAGCGCTGGATGTTCAGCGGCCCCGCCACCTCGAAGAAGCGCCCCTTGTGGTCGAGCGTGTGCAGCTTGTCGCGATCGAAGAAGCGGCCGCTGGCACGCTCGCGCACGAAGGCGTCGTCGTCCCAGCTGTCCCACAGGCCCTGCACCACCTCCAGGTACTCGTCGGCGATCTCGTAGCGCAGCGCGTGATCGGGATGCTGGCCGCCGTAGTTCTTCGCCGAGCCTTCCAGCGGCGAGGTCACCACGTTCCAGCCGGCGCGCCCGCCGCTCAGCAGGTCGAGCGACGCGAACTGCCGCGCCACCGTGAACGGGTGGCTGTACGAGGTCGACAGCGTGCCGGCCAGGCCCAGCTTGGTGGTCGCCACGGCCAGCGCGGACAGCACCGAGATCGGCTCGAAGCGGTTCAGGAAGTGCGGGATCGAGCGCTCGTTGATATAGAGGCCATCGGCCACGAAGGCGAAGGCGATGCCGTTGGCTTCCGCCTCGCGCGCGATGCGCGTGAGGAAGCCGAAGTTGACGCTCGCGTCGGCCGGGCCGGACGGGTGCCGCCAGGCGTTCATATGGCCGCCCGCGCCATGCAGCATGATGCCGAAGCTGAGGTTTTTCCGGGTCATGTCGGGATCCGCAATCAGTTGAACGAAGCACAAGGTGAAAGGCGCCGCTCGCGCGACGCCGCAGTTTTCCGGCTCAGGCCGGCACCGTATCCAGCGCGCCGGCGATCGCCTCGATCGAGGCCAGGCGCCTGGCGTGTTCGGCCACCGGCGTGTCGATCACGAACTCCTCGATGCCGAAGCGACGGTGCAGCGCGTCGAGTTCGGCGCGGATCGCCTCGCCGGTGCCGGCCGCCGCGTGCGGGCGCAGTTCCTCGAGCCGGTAGTCGCTGGCGCCCACCTGCGCCGCGTAGGCGGCAGCCGCCGCCTCGTTGGGCAGGTTCACGGCCTGCCCGTCGGGCAGGTGCAGCTTGACGATGCGCAGCGCGCCCAGCGCGTCGCGCGCCGTCTCGCCCGATTCGGCCGCGTAGGCGTAGAGCGCCAGCAAGGGCGCGCGGCCGCTGGCCTCGCGATAGGCCTCGATCGAGCGCTCGATGTTCGCCACGTCGCCGTTGAAGTGGCCGGCATAGCAGAACTGCCAGCCGTGGCGCGCCGCCAGCGTCGCGCTCGACGGGCTGCCGCCCAGCAGCACGCGCTGCGGCGCCTCGCCAGGCTGCGGGAAGGCTTGCGCGCCGGCCAGCGCGGGATCCTCGCTCGCGCCCTTGCTCACGAAACCGTCGAGCTCGGCGAACAGCGCATCGAACGACGTGCGCGTCGCGCGATCGTGCCGGGCCTGCAGCGCGCGCGTGGTGGCCGGCAGCCCGCCCGGCGCCTTGCCGATGCCGAGATCGACGCGGCCCGGCGCCAGCGCGGCCAGCAGCCGGAAGGTCTCGGCCACCTTGAAGGGGCTGTAGTGCTGCAGCATCACGCCGCCCGAGCCGATGCGGATCGAGGAGGTGACGGCCAGCAGGTGCGCGATCAGCACCTCGGGCGCCGAGCTGGCCAGCGTGGGCGAGCCATGGTGCTCGGCCACCCAGAAGCGCCGGTAGCCGAGCGCCTCGGCGCGCCGCGCCAGGCGCAGCGTGGCCTGCAGGGCCTCGGCCGCGGTGCCGCCCTCGGGGATCGGGCTCTTGTCGAGAAGCGAAACGGTATAGCTCATGATTGCGGATTCCAATCCGGGAGCGGGCCCGGCGGGAAGTTTGGATGTCGCCCGACATCGGCGTGGCATCCATCGATTATGGTCAGTCGCGCGGCGCGCCGTTCGAGCAATTCCTGCGATGCATATGACGAAAAGCTCAGAACGCGTAACGCAGGCGCGCGTAGTAGAAACCGCCGTTCGCGCCGATGGTGGCCGCCGCCGAGTCGTAGCGGATCCCTTCCAACTGCGCCTCGTAGGGCAGCTCGGAAGGCTTCGCGTCGAACAGGTTGATGGCGCCCAGCGCGACCTGGAACCGCTTCGTGAGGTCGTAGCGGACCTCGATATCGGTGGTGTATTTCGCGGCGTTCCGGAAGCGCAGGAACTGCGTGGTCGAGAAGGCATTCGGGCCGACGATGTAGGTTTCCTCGCTGGTGGTGGGGCCGAAGCGCGTCTCGTGGATCGTCACGGCCCACTTGTCGCGATGCCAGGTGCCGCCGACGATCACGCGGTTCTTCGGCGTGGAGGTGGTGAGCCAGGCGATCTGCTGCGCGTTGAGCTGCGGCGCGCCGCTGGCGGTGGTGCCGGCGCGCGTCACCGAGGTGGTGTTGAAGTTCACGCCGAGGTCCCAGTCCACCTGGCTGTAGGCGCCGAAGCCGGTATGCCAGGTGCCCGTCAGGTCGAGGCCGCGGGTGCGCGTGTCGGCGCCGTTGGTGAAGTAGCTGGCCGAGACGGACGAGGCCGGCACGCTGCCCGGCACCGACAGGCCGGCCGCCTGCAGCGCGGCGATGGCGGCCGTGCCCGAGGCGGTACCGCCCTCCACGATGCGGTCGCGGATGTCGATCTGATAGGCGTCGATCGCCAGGTTCAGGTCGCGGGTGGGCGTCAGCACCAGGCCGAGGTTGAAGTTGGTGGATTTCTCCGATTTCAGCGGCTGCGCGCCGATCAGCCGGGCCGCGCCCGAATTGGCGGCCAGCAGCCCGTTGGCCGAGGCCGGCGAGACGTTGACGTTGGTGTAGTTCTCCTCGGCCAGCGAGGGCGCGCGAAAACCGGTGCTGACGCTGCCGCGCACGGCCAGCGCCGGCGAGAACTGGTAGCGCGTGGCGAGCTTGCCGTTGGCGGTGTCGCCCACGTCGCTGTAGTGCTCGAAGCGGCCGGCCAGGTCGATCTTCCAGCGCGGCGTGATCAGCGTCGAAAGATCCACATAGGTGCCCAGCACGTCGCGCGAGGAACGGCTCGCGCTGACCGGCGCCAGCCCCGGCAGCGCCTGCGCGCCGCCCAGCAGGTAGGAAGCCTCGTCGCCGGGCGAGACGCTGTAGGTCTCGTGGCGCTGCTCCAGGCCGAAGGACACCGACAGCGGCGCCGGCAGCAGCGGCAGGCGCAAGGCGCGCGACAGGTCGAGGTTGTTGGTCAGCTGGGTGCTGCTGACCGTCGACAGGTGGAAGCTGGTGGGCGTATTGCCCTGCGTGCCGTACAGGCCCGTGTTGGCGGAATCGAGCAGGCCGAAGGATTCGTAGTTGCCGCCGTAGGTCGAGCTGAGATCCCAGCTGAAGCCGAACAGGTTCTCGCCCTTGATGCCGGCGGTGACCGAGAAGTCGTTCTCGTTGACGGTCTCGACCGGCGAGAAGCCGTTCGGGTAGACGGCCGGCAGCACCGTGCCGGGACGGAAGTTCTGGTAGGCCTCGCCGCGCCGGTGCGCGTAGGTGCCGAAGCCGTACAGCTCGACCGAATCGCCGAGGTGGTAGCCGGCATTGAAGCCCACCGAGGTCCGGGTGCTGGCCGGGTCGCCCTCGATCGGGTTGGCGTAGCCCTGCCCCGGCGCGAAGCGGCCGAAATAATCGTCGGGGCCGGTGCGCACCGTGTGGTTCTGCCGCGAGAAATCGGCGGCCAGGTCGAGGAAGCCGTTGCCGCCCAGGTTGAAGCCCGCCACGGCCGATTCGTTGTTGCGGAAGCCGTCGCCGGCATAGGTCTGGCCGTTGCTCGACTCGACCGAGCCGCCGCGAGAGTTGCGTCGCAGGATGATGTTGATCACGCCTGCGATCGCATCCGAGCCGTATTGCGCGGCCGCGCCGTCGCGCAGGATCTCGATATGGTCGATCAACGCCACCGGGATGGTGGAGATGTCGACGCCGGTGGAACCCTGGTTCAGGCCGCCGTCCAGCGAGATGTTGGCCGTGGTGTGGCGGCGCTTGCCGTTCACCAGTACCAGCACGTGGTCGGGCGTGAGGCCGTGCATCGACAGCACGTCGGTCAGCACCGCCGTGTCGCCCGCATAGGACTCGCGTGTGATCGAGGGCGAGAGCCGCACCAGCGCGTCGCGCAGGTTGGCCGCGCCGGTCTGCTGCAGTTGCGCCCCGCCGATCACGTCGACCGGCGTGAGGCTCTGGCTGGCGCGGGTTTGCGTGCGCGCGCCGGTCACCACCACGGCGTCCTGGCGCACCGTGACGGGCGCGCCGGTTGCCGTGCCTGCCGTCGCGCCCGCCGTCGTTCCCGCCGTCGCTACGATTACCGCGGGCGTCACGCCAGCGTCGGGCGCCGCGTGCACGGCCGGCGCGAGCGGCGAGCCGCCTGGCCTCGCCTGTCCCTGCGGATCATGGCTCGTGCCCGCATCCTTCGTCGCCGGCGCGGCGGCCCGCGCCCAGGCCGAGCCGCAGGCCAGCGCCAGCGCGCCGGCCGTCGCCCACCGCCAAGGCGCGACGGCCATGCCGCGCGCGCTTGCCCTGTGTTCCCTTTGCTCTGACCGCATCGACTATCCCGTGTACGAGACGAGCGTGGTCGCGCGCGAGCCTCGCTGGCACGCGCGACGAGGCCGGCCGTCGTCGTCGCGACGGCCTTCCTGCTTCGCATGACTAAGTGAATCGGCCGAGCCCGGACGGGCCGGCCGGGCTTCGGGTCAGCTCTTCGGCAGACCTGGCGGGTTGGTGCGCGCGGCGTCGATCGCCTCGGCACCGAGGTTCCAGCGCTCCAGCACCTGGCGGTACTTGCCGTTCTTGATCAGGTCGTTGAGCAGCAGCGTGATCGGCGCGGCCAGCCCGCTGCCCTTGCGGGTGGTGACGGCCACCTCGGCCGTGAGCGGCCAGCCGCCGCTGACGGTGCCGACCGCGCGGATATCGTGCGTGCGCGACTGCTGGTAGGCGAGCGTGGCGTTGACGCTGAAGATCGCGTCGGCGCGCCCCGCTACCAGGCCGAGATAGCGTGCGGCCACGTCGTCGAAGTAGATCACCTGCACCGGCTTGAGCCCCTGCGCGACGTTCTGCTTGTCCCAGGCCAGCAGGATCTTTTCCTGGTTGGTGCCCGAATCGGTGATGATGCGCAGCCCCGCCACGTCGCGGCGATCGCGGATCGCCTGGATCCGGCTGCCGTTCGGCACGTAGAAGCCCAGCACGTCGCGGCGATAGGTCGAGAAGTCGAACTTCTCCTTGCGCTCCTCGGTGACGGTCACGTTCGACAGCACCGCGTCGACCTTGCCCGATGCCACCGCCAGCGGCCAGTCGGCCCAGGCCAGCGGCACCAGCTTCAGCTTGAGGCCCAGGCCGTCGGCCACCAGCTGGGCGAGGTCGGGATCGTAGCCCACCAGGGTCTTCGCGTCGGAAGCATAGGTGTCGAGCGGCGGTGACGAGGGGGCCAGGCCGACGGTCAGCTCGCCCTTGGTGACGAAGGGGAAACTGGCCGGGATCGCCGCGATCGCGGCGCGATCGGCGGTGGTCCGCACGCGGTCGTGCTGGTCGGGGCTCAGATTCAGGGCCGCGGTCGGGGTCGCGGCCTGTGCCGGCACCGCCAGCCATGCAAAGGCGCTCACCAGCAGGCCCACCATCGTCGCTCGGAATGTGCTGCCTTGGTTCATCGTGTCTTGTCCTGGTTGGTATCGTGGGGAGAAAGCAGGCTCGGCCAGCCCGCTCGGGCTCAGCGCCGCCCGAGCGGCCCGGGGCGCCGCAGGTCGGCCAGCGTGTCGCTGCGCGCGCTCTCCAGCAGGTCCTTGCCGAAGGGCAGGCGCCAATGCACCTCGACCGGGATCGCCGGGTCGTAGAGCGGCGCGTAGCCGGCCGCCAGGTACAGGCCCACGGCTTCCGGTTGGCGGTAGCCGGTGGTCAGGTAGAGACGCCGATAACCCTGCCCGCGCGCCCTCGCCTCCAGCGCGTCGAGCACCTGGCGCGCGACGCCGCGGCGGCGCCAGGCATCGTGGGTCCAGATGCGCTTGAGCTCGGCCGTGCTCGCGTCGTAACGCTGGAATGCGCCGCCGCCCACCGCCTCGCCCTCGTGCAGCAGCAGCACGAAGGCGCCCGAGGGCGGCGCGAAATGCTCGGCCGGGTAGGTATCGATCTCGTGGCGCGCCTGCTCCACCCCGCCCGGCCTGAACTCGCGGTAGCGCGTCGCGTATTCGGCGGCGAGCCCGCCGAGCAGCGGCTCGGCCAGCGGATCGAGGGGCGAGGTGTCGACGACGTCGTAGGTGAGGAGCATGGTGGTCCGGGAATCGAGATCGATGCCTGCCGGCACGCGGCACGCAAGCCAAGATAGCAGCGCCCGGGCCTGCCACTAACCAAGCATTCGGCAGATCCTTATGCCCGCGCGCGCCGCTATGCGCAGCACGGATCGGCGCGATGCGCGAGGCCCTCCGCCGGGCCGGCGGCGGCGCCGCTCAGGCGTCGAGCGGCGACGCCAGATGGAACAGGCAGTCGCCGCGCCGGACGGCGGCCGGCACGCGGCGGCACACCAGCTCGCCGGCGGCGGCGAAGCGCAACAGCACCGGCTCGCGCAGCGGCGTGTCGGGGAAGTGAATGCGCGCGGCCGCGTCGCCGGCCGCCACCGTCGCGCCGAGCTCGACCAGCGGCTCGAACAGGCCGGCATCGTGCGCATAGAGGTATTGCTCGCCGCCCGTCACGCGATAGAAGCGGGTCGGCGCGCGCGGCGCCTCGGCGGGCACCAGCGGGCCGTGCAGCAGCCCGACATGGGCCAGCAGCCGCAGCAGCCCGAGCCGGCCCTCGCGCAGCAGCGCCGGGCGCAGCTCGCCGCCGCCGCCCAGCTCGGTGGTGATCGCGATCGCGCCCTGCCGGCGCGCCGCGCCCGAGCTGAGCACCGGGTTCTCGCGATGCAGGAAGGCGCGCGGCAGGCCGATGGCATTCAGCAGCCCGCGCAGGCGCGTGTGCTCCCCGGCGTCGCGCGGCTCGATCGCCAGCATGTTGCCGCCGTCGTAGCGCAGCGAGCTGCCGCCCGAATGCAGGTCGACCAGGTAATCGGCGCGCGCGAACAGCTCGCGCTCCAGGTACTCGGCGATCGCCGCGGTCGGGCCGCCGCGCGCGTCACCGGGAAAGCTGCGGTTCAGGTTGCCGCCGTCCAGCGGCGAGGTGCGCAGCCCCGCCTCGGCAGCCGGGAAGTTCGCCATCGGCAGCAGGATCAGTTGTCCGCGCAACCAGGCCGGATCGAGCTCGCGGATCAGGCTCGATACCAGCACCTGCCCCTCGTATTCGTCGCCGTGATTGCCGGCCATCAGCACCACCACCGGCCCCTCGCCGCGGCGCAGCGAGGCGATCGGCACCGGAATCCAGCCATAGGCCGAGCGATGCACCGAATGCGGCAGGCGCAGGTAGCCGGCGTGCCGGCCCTCGGCATCGAGGTCGATCTCGCTGCTGACCGTGCTCATGATGCCGACTCGTCGCGCGCGGGTTCGCGCCGGGTCGGCCAGGCTTCGCGCTGCTGGATCGGGTCGTGGTTCGGTATGCTCATGAGACGGTTCTCGAGTGAGGAAAAAGGCAGCGACGAACGCCGGGCATGGGACGAGTTCCCACGCTCGACAGCATCGGAGGTGCCGAAGCGCGAGTCGTGAAACGAACCCATCGGCGGGAACGGTGACACATATTCACATACGCCGCCGATACGCCGCGCCCGGATGCGACACAAACCGGGCCGCGGATCGAGCAGTTCGGCAAACGGCGGGCGTCCAGGCAGGGCGCCGTGGGCGCCGCCGCAACCGCCGATCGGTGAAGCGCGACGCGGACGGCATCGCCGGGCCGGCGCGCCGGCGCATGCCGGGTTGCCGCGCTTCGAATTCGCTTCGCGCCATGCCTCGATATTCAGGTCGTCTGGCTCTTTTCGGCAGCCCCTGTTATTCGTTCGAGATTTTTCGATCACTCGCGTCAGCGGCGCTTTATCCCGCGATCCCATGGATGCCATGGATGCCATGCCGATCGCCAATCGCGCGCTTGTCGGACGACCGCTCACGGCGCAGAAAAAATATTTTGGCATCCAACACCGTCTTCATTACCGGGCCGACCCGCCGACCATTCCGTGCGCCTTGATTAGCCGCGGGCATCCGCCAAGAAATCGGCAATATCGAGAAACGCGGCTTCGGTTTTGCTTCGCATGACGATCGGGTCCCACGGTCCTGGCCGCGATTATTTGTCATCGCGCAATCCATCCCATGTCGCACCTGACCTTTCGGATTCGGCCTCATCCGGTTCTTACCGACTGGACGGCCGGTTCCACGCCGTTCATGCGGCGACGCCGCAGGCAGGTGTTTCCGTATCTTACAAAAACGGCAACATTCTTTCTTAAGAATAAAATTTTCAGAATCAATCGAATCGATTGAAACGATGACGAACGAATCACCTCGACATGGCACGGACGATGCCCTCCTTTTTTGGTTATGAAAATCGTCGAAGTCATTTCGAAAATCACGTACGAGATTTTTTTTATTTACATTACCGTAACGGACTTCGAGAGTTGGTAATTCATCGCGCATGACTTGTTTCAAGCAGATACGGATGCCTGTCGAGATCTGATTTGCCGTACCGGCCATCCGGCATCATTCGTGCATCGGGTCGTGACACCGCCGCTTGGCCGCCTCCTCAAATTAAAAGACGTCATCGCCATAGTCGTCATCGGAGCCTGAGACAATGCGAATCTCCCCCCTTCCACCCCTGCAATGTCTGATAGCGTTCGAGGCGTCGGTCAGACACGCCAGCTTCACCCGGGCCGCCAGCGAACTCAATCTCACCCAGAGCGCGATCAGCCGGCAGATCGGCCAGCTCGAGGAATTCCTGGGCCGCGCCCTGTTCCTGCGCGAGCCGCGCGCGTTGCGGCTGACGGTGGCCGGCGAACGTTACGCCGGACGCATCCGCGCGCTGCTCGAGGAATGCTCCGAGGCGACCTTCGAGATCATGAAGCGCTACGGCGACCTCGATCTCGCCGTCGCCTGTTCGGCCGGCGTCGGTACGCTATGGCTCACGCCGCGGCTCCGCTCGTTCTGCTCGGCTCACCCGAACATCAACCTGCGCCTGATCGTGCGCGACAGCCTCGCCTCGCTCGCGCCGTCGGAATTCGACGTCGGCCTCTACTACCTGCGCGACCGCTGCGAATTGCACCTCGATTCGCAACTGCTGATCGACGAGGAGGTGTTCCCGGTCTGCTCGCCGGACTATCTCGGCGGCCGGTTGCTGTCGCCGGCGGAACTCGTGGAGGAAACGCTCCTGACCCACGAGGACCGCCAGCGGCCGTGGATGTCGTGGGACGAATGGTTCGAACTGAATGGCGTGGCGATACCGAAGAAGCGGCGCATCATCGTCGCGAACCACTATCCGCAGTTGGTCCAGATGGCCGTCTACGGGCAGGGCCTCGTGCTCGGCTGGAACCAGATGATCGACAGCTACCTGAAGGAGCGACAACTCGTTCGAGCCACCCGCGAGAGTGCCACCAACGGCGGCGGTTATTACATCGTCACGCCCAACGAGCGCTCGATGAACCGCGCCGCGGCGCTGTTCAAGCGCTGGCTGACCCAGCAATCGGCGCCGAACGAGCTGCTGATCAGCGCCTGAGCCCACGCATCCCGCACGCATGCACGGCACGCATGCGCGGATGCAAATATTTCGTTTCGCCGGCCGGCACGCCTCCTCTAGCATCGAACCTGAATTCCTCCTGGCACGCCGCGCGCCCCGGACCGCCCAGAATCCGCAGCACGACCGGCGCGGCAACCAGCCAGCCTCCCGCATCCTATGATAGGAATCCTTATCATGAGTGGAGCCATCTTGTCCGACCTGCCCCGGCGTGCGCCAGCCGCGCGCGGCTGGCGTGCCGTCTGGGCGGCGTCGCTGGGCAACGCATTCGAGTGGTTCGACTTCACGCTCTACGGGTTCTTCGCGCCCGTGATCGCCGTGCTGCTGTTTCCCGGCGCCGATCGCTTGACCGCGCTGCTGCTGGCGGTGGCCACCTTCGGGGTCGGCTTCGTGATGCGCCCGGTGGGCGGCATCGTGCTCGGCATCCTCGCCGATCGCCGTGGCCGCCGCCCGGCGCTGGCGCTGACCGCGCTGCTGATGGCGCTCGGCACGAGCCTGATCGCCTGCGTGCCGACCTATGCGCAGATCGGCGCCTGGGCACCGGCGATCGTGGTACTGGCACGCCTGCTGCAAGGCTTCTCGGCCGGCGGCGAGATGGGCAGTGCCGCCGCCTACCTGACCGAGATCGCGCCGCCCGGCCAACGCACCTACTACGGGAGCTGGATCCAGTCCGGCGTGGGTTTCGCGATCCTCTGCGGCGCCCTCATCGGCACGCTGATGACCACCGTGCTCGATACCGAGGCGCTGCACGCCTGGGGCTGGCGCGTGCCGTTCCTGGCCGGCATGCTGATCGGTCCGATCGGCTACGCGATTCGCAGCCGGCTCGACGAGACGCCCGCGTTCGCGGCGATCGCCGCGCGCGGCCCCCGCCGCTCGCCGCTCGCCGAGGTCGCCCGCGGCTACCGCCGCGAGACGCTGGTCGGTATTTCCCTGGTGTTCCTCTGGACGGTCTGCACCTATGTGCTGCTGTTCTACATGCCGACCTATACCACCCAGGTGCTGGGGCTCGCGCCGCGGGCGGGCTTCATCGCCTGCATCGCCGGCGGAGCCACGCTGATGGTGACGGCGCCGCTGGCCGGCAGGCTGGCCGACCGCCACGGCGGCAAGTGGCTGATGGCCGGCGCGGCGTTCGCGATCCTCCTGCTCGCCTATCCGATGTTCGCGTTCATCAACCGGGTACCGACCGTCGCGGCGCTGATCGGTTTCCAGCTCATATTCGGCCTGCTGATCGCCGGCTACACGGGCCCGATCCTCGCGGAATTCGCCCGGCTGTTCCCGACCGCGGTGCTCTCCACCGGCCTGTCGCTCGCCTACAATCTCGCGGTCATGCTGTTCGGCGGTTTCGCGCCGCTTTTCATCACCTGGCTCACGCACGCGCTCGGCGACGCGCTGGCCCCCGCGTTCTACGTGATGGCCGCCGCCCTGGTCAGCCTGGCCGGCACGCTGCTGCTGCGTTCGCCGAGGCCGGACCCGGCACCCATCGCGAGGACGGCACGCAGCGGGGAGCAGCCATGGCACTGATCGTGATCCGCGACGGCAAGCTGCTCGACCTGGCGCGCGGCGAATGGCTGCCGCACCATCATGTCGTGATCGAGCACGAACGCATCGTCGAGGTGTCGGCGCGAGCGCTCGCGCTGCCCGACGCGCACGTGATCGACGCGCGCGGCAAGACGGTGATGCCGGGCCTGATCGACTGCCATGTCCATGTGCTGGCCTCGCACGCCAATCTCGGCTCCAACGCGGCCCAGCCCAACCTGCTCGCGGCCATGCGCGCGCTGCCGATCCTGCGTGCGATGCTGACCCGCGGCTTCACCAGCGTGCGCGACGCGGGCGGCGCCGACGGCGGGCTCGCGCAGGCGATCGCGCTGGGGCTCGTGACGGGGCCCCGGCTGTTCCCGTCGGGCAAGGCGCTGTCGCAGACGGGCGGCCACGGCGATTTTCGTGCGACCGGCGACAGCATCGACCCCTGCGACTGTCATGCGCGGGCGGGCGCGATCGCTCGCGTGGTGGACGGCGTCGACGCCGTGCGCCTGGCGGTGCGCCAGCAGATCCGCGACGGCGCCACCCAGATCAAGATCATGGCCTCGGGCGGAGTGGCCTCGCCCGTGGACAAAATCGGCCATAACCAGTATTCGGAAGCCGAGATCCGCGCGGCAGTGGACGAGGCGCGCGCGGCCGGCACCTATGTGATGGCGCACGCCTACACGGGCGCGGCCATCGCGCGCGCGATCCGCTGCGGCGTGCGCACCATCGAGCACGGCAATCTCGTCGATCAGCCGGCGGCCGAGCTGATGCGGGAACACGGCGCCTATGCGGTGCCCACGCTCGTCACCTACGAGGCGATCGCGCGTTGCGGCGCGTCGGGCATGCCGGCCTCGGCGCTCGCCAAGCTCGCGGCCGTGCGCGAGGCGGGCCGCGCGTCGCTGGAGATCTTCGCGCGCGCGGGCGTGCCGATGGGCTTCGGCACGGATTTGCTCGGCGACATGCACCACTTGCAGGGCGAGGAATTCCGCTTGCGCGCCGAGCAGCTCGGCAACCTCGAGGCGCTGCGCTCCGCCACCACGGTCGCCGCGCGGATTCTCGGGCGGCCCGACACGCTGGGCACCATCGCGCCGGGCGCGATGGCGGACCTGCTGGTAGTGGACGGGGACCCGCTCGCCGATATCGGCGTGCTGGCCGGCAACGGCGAACGCATCGACTACGTGCTGCACGGCGGACACGTGCTGCGGCGCGGCGAGCTGGTCGGGGTCGATTGACGGATGGGAATCACGGCGCGCCCGGCAGCAGCCGCGCGCGTGGACATGGCGGAACGGCCCGCCGGGGCGCGGCAGCGCGAACCGGCACCGATTGCGCCGAACGGGTTCCGGCAGTGGCGGGCAAGCCTTCGCGCGAGCCTGCCGCCGCCGGGGCGGGCGGGTTGCCGGGCTTCCTCCGGGAAGATTGGGCGATCCATATTTCAGCATCATCCTTCAAGGAGAAAATCATGCGTATCAAGCGTACGAAGCGCGTGTGTCTGATGAACGACGGTCTGTAATTCCGGCGTCTTCATCTTCCGCCCGAGCCGCCTCGCCACCCGGCGAGGCGGCTCCCGCTCCGGTCCCGGCCCGTGCCCAGTGGCGGCGCCGTCCGAATGGAGAATCATCGTGATGCACATCACACGCCCCATGCTGCGCAGCGACAGCGCGATCCGCCGCCTGGACGACTGCCTCGTCATCACCTATCTCGACGAAGACTACGAAATCGAATTCGACGATCCCGCGTCGCTGCCGGCCACCGAGATCCTGCTCGGCCGCCTCGACGGCACGCGCACGGTCGACGAGCTCTCGCAGGATACCGCCGGCCTGCGTCCCGAGCAGGTCGCGAGCACGCTGTCGATACTCGACGGCAACTTCCTGCTGGCCGAGGGCGGCCACGCCGGCGCGCCGATCTCGGGCCTCGCCTTCGCGCTGCACCTGGAAGACCTCTACTACAACCGCTGGATGGGACGGGACGGCGAGACCGAGCTGGTGCGCGCCGTGTTCGACGGCCAGGCCTCGCGCGACGTGCTGATCGGCTGGGGCTTCGAGTGCTACCACGTCACCACCCGCGCCCACGATTGCCTGGCGCCGATCATCGCGCGCATGCACGACGGGCTCAAGCCGCTCGCGATCGACTACGTGCTCGACGAATACCGGCACGACAAGCTGCTGATGAAATCGCTGCTCGCGCTCGGCCACACCCGCGAGGCCATCGAGGGCTCGCTGCCGCTGCCCTATACCCACGCGGTGATGAACCTGCTCGCGCGCTGGTCGAATACCGACCTGCTCAGCTTCATGGGCTGCCTGTTCGTGTTCGAGGGCACCCGGGACATCGGCGATGCCTATATCCGCCAGCTCGAGCAATACGACCTGCCGCCCGAATTCCTGCGCGGCCAGTCGGTGCACAACGACGTGAACAACGCCGGCGATCACGGCGCCGTCTCGCGCCTGCTCTACAGCCGCTTCCCGTCGATCGGCGTCGACGACCAGGCCCGCGTGATCCGCAACCTGCGGATGCTCTATGACGCGCAGCGCCGCAAGCACCGCAACGTGCTCGACTACTACCGCGCCCCGACGATCGGCATTCCGCGCATGCTGCCGCGCTGAGCGCTCGCCGCAGCCCTTCGCCCCGCCCCCGACCCGAGGAACCCGCCATGACGTCCGATTCCGCCTCCCTGCTGACCTCGCTCGCGGATCATCGCGAGCAGATCGGCTACCTGCACGGCCGCCTCACCGAGGCGATCGCCAACGCGGTCGACAAGATCCGCCCGTTCGAGGCACGTTATGCGCTCGGCAACGCCATGGTGCGTCATGCTCGCGCCTTGCTGCTGCGCAAGCGCGAGCATCTCGAGATCGTGCCGCTGCCCGCCACCGAGGCGATCGCCAATCAGTTCTTCGTGCTGTCGCTGAACGACGCGCGCGTGTTCGTCCAGCTGCTGCTGAACTTCTACCGAAGCGAGCTTCCCATGGCGACCTACCTGCATGACGCGGGCACCAAGGACGCGCTGCATTTCGACGACGCCGACACGCGCTATTTCGAGGCCGTGGCCGACATCGCCGATGTCGAAGCCTGCGCCGTGCACCTCGTGCTCGACGCCGGCGAGGCCGCGCGCCTCGAGGTACAGCATCACCTGCTCGGCGAGACGCTGCGCTACCTGGCGGACGAACTCGTCGACGCTCGTCCGCTGCACGCCTGACGACGGAGGCCGATCGTGTCCTCGACTGTCGGTCGCCCGCTGCTGGCCTCGCTGCCCGGCGCCGCGGAACGTTTCCCCACGGTGCACGCCACGCTGGCCGCCGGCAGCCTGCCGCTGCACCTGAACGAGAGCCCCTACCCGCCCTCGCCGCGCGTGGCCGCCGCGTTGCAGCGCGCGTTCACCGATCTCAACCGCTATCCGGCGCCGCATCCGGCCGAACTGGTCGCCGCGCTGGCCGAGCGCTGCGGCGCGACCACCGACACGGTGCTGATCGGCCCCGGCAGCGACGACCTGTTGCTGACCCTGGCGCTGACCTTCCTCGAACCCGGCGACGTCGCGCTGATGCCGGCACCGAGCTTCGGCAAGTACCACAGCGCGACCGCGGTGGCCGGCGGCCGCGCCGTGAGCGTGCCGCTCGACGCGCACGGTGCCGTCGACCTGCGCGCGCTGGCCGCGCGGATCGGACCGGAGACCCGGCTGGTGTTCGTGCCCACGCCGAACAATCCGACCGGCGCGGGCGTGGCCACCGACGAGATCGTCGCGTTCGCGGCCGCCCTGCCGCCGCATGTCGTCGCCGTCTTCGATCTCGCTTATCACGAATTCGCGCTGCGCTCGGGCGGGCCCGACGTGCCGCGCCTGCTCGCCGGCTGCGGGCGGCGCTGGATCTGCCTGCGCACCCTGTCGAAGGCGTACTGCCTCGCCGGGCTGCGCCTCGGCTACGCGCTCTGCGCCGATGCCGAGTTGCAATCGATGGTGCTGAAGATCCGCTCGGTCTTCAATGTCGGTGCGCCGGCCATCGCGGCCGCGCTGGCCGCGCTCGACGATCCCGAACATATGCGCGGCGTGGTCGAGGCCATCGTGGCCGAGCGCGAGCGGCTGCGCTCGGCCTGCCTGGAGGCGGGCCTCGAGGTACTGCCGAGCCAGGCCAATTTCCTCGCGGTGCGCGTGGGCCCCGGCCGCGATGGGCTCGTCGAGGCGCTGCGCGAGCGCGGCATCCTGATCGCGAAGATCGCGCATCCCGACTACGCGCAGTACGTGCGTATCTCGGTGGGCAGGCCCGAGCAGAACCACGCGCTGCTGGCCGCTCTGCATGCGTGCCTGGCCGCGCCACGCGCGGCCGGCACGTCCCGGACCCTGGGCTGAAACGGAGGTTGCGATGAATTTTTCGGAATATGTGATCGGCAAGGCGCTCTACAACCGCTGGGCCAACGAGAAGATCCTCGAGGCCGCCGCCACGCTGCCGCCGGCGCAGCGCGACGAACCCCTCGTGCCCGGGCTCGATTCGATCTACGCGGTGCTGAACCACGTACTCGTGGTCGACCGGATCTGGGTGGCGGAGGTGGACGGCAGCGAGTTCGACACGCCCACAACCCGCACCCTGCTGCACCCCGACTGGGACGGCTATCTGGCCGACCGCCGGCGCACCGACGCGCGCATGCTCGAGCTCGTCTCGGGCTTCAGCGACGCCGAGCTCACCGGCACGCTCTACTGCGACGAGGAGATTCACTCCGAGCTGCGCGAATGGCCGTTCGCCAGCGAGATCGACCATATCTTCCGGCACCAGGCCCATCACCGCGGACAGGTCGTGCTGCTGATGGAGGCCACGCCAGTGGGCCGGCTCAAGATCGACGGCCTGTTCGTGCCGCCCGACCCGCGGCTCGGCACCGCGGAAACCGCGGCCGCCTGGAGCGCGGCATGACGCTGCTGATCGAAGCCGGCGCGGACGCGGCGCGCCAGTGGCGGCAGGTGCTGCAGGCGCGCGACCCCGCCCTCGACGTCCGCCTCTATCCGGAGCTCGGCGATCCGGCCGAGATCACCTCACTGCTGAGCTGGAAGCCGCCGCTCGGCCTGCTGCCGCAACTGCCCGCGCTGCGGCTCCTGCAGTGCAGCGGCGCCGGCGTGGACCAACTGCTCGACCATCCCGAACTGCCCGACTGCCTGGCGCGCGGCGTGCAGGTGGCGCGGCTCGTCGATCCCGGCCAGGCGCAGGATCTCGCGACCTATGCGCTGGCCGTCGCGCTCGGCTGGTACCGGCGGCTCGACGCCTATCATGAGCTGGCCCGGCAAGGCCGGTGGCAGCGGCTGTTCCCGCACCCGGCCAGCGCACGCTGCCGGGTCGGCATCCTCGGCCTCGGCGTGATGGGCCGCACGATCGCCCGGGCGTTCCAGGCCTGCGGCTTCCCGGTGGCCGGCTGGGCTGCGCACCGCGCGATCCTCGACGGCATCGAGACCTATGCCGGCCGGGCCGAGCTGGCCCCGTTCGCCGATCAGTGCGGCGTGCTGGTCTGCGCGCTGCCGCTCACGCCCGACACGCAGGGCATCCTCGACGCCGCCCTGTTCTCGCGACTGGCGCCGCGCGCCTGCGTCGTCAACCTCGGGCGCGGCGGCCACCTGATCGAGGCCGACCTGCTGGCCTGGCTCGCGCAGGCGCCCGACTCGGCGGCGGCGCTCGATGTCCATGCCAGCGAGCCGCTTGCCGCCGATCATCCGTTCTGGCGCCATCCGCGCATCCGCACGACACCGCATATCGGTGCATTCGCGGCGCCCGAGCGCGTGGCCGGGCAGATCGTCGGCAACCACCACGGCGTGCTCGCGGGGCAGGTTCCGCTGCACCGGATCGACCTGGGACGCGGCTACTGATGCCGGCGCGCGCGAACGACGACGCCCCGCACTCCCGCCAGGTGCGCATCGACCTGGCCGCCTGCTATCGCCTGGTCGATCGCTTCGGCATGAGCGACCTGATCTTCACGCACATCACGGCGCGCAGCCCCGATCACGACGAGGCGTTCCTGATCAATCGCTACGGCCAGCTGTTCGACGAGATCCGCGCGAGCGACCTGGTGGAGATCGACGCGGCCGGCGCGGTGCTCGCGGGCGAGGGGCCGGTCAATCCGTCCGGCTTCGCGATCCACGCCGCGATCCATCGCGCGCGACGCGACGCGTTCTGCGTGATCCACACCCACAGCGTCGCCGGCATCGCGTTGTCGGCCTGCCGCGCGGGGCTGCTGCCGCTGAGCCAGCACGCGATGAAATTCCACGCGCGCCTGGCCTATCACGACTACGAAGGCATCGTGCTCGGCAGCGACGAGGGCGCCCGGCTGGCCGCCGCGCTCGGCGACGGGCAGGCCGCCGTGCTGCGCAATCACGGGCTGCTCGCCGTCGGCCGCACGGTGGCCGAGGCCTTCCATGTGATCTACCACCTCGAGTTCGCCTGTCGCGTCCAGCTTCAGATACTTGCCGCCTGTCGCGATTCCTCGGATATGCTGAGCCCTGCGCCGGGGGTCGCGGAACGGGTCGCCCGGCAGTTCGAGGCGTTTCCGCAGCCGCTGGGGCGACGCGAATGGCCTGCCCTGCTCCGCCTGCTGGACCGCACTTCACCAGACTACCGGGAGTGACCGTCATGCAGCCCCTGCGCGATAGCGAACGCAACCCCATCCTGAGCGGCGTACTGGCCTATGCGCTCGGGATCTTCTGCATGGCCCTCGTCGATGCGAGCGGCAAGCACCTGTCGCGGGCCTATCCGCTCGCCGAGATCATCTTCTTCCGCTCGCTGCTCGCCACCGTGCCGCTCGGCATCACGGCGAGCCGCGCCGGCTGGCGCACGCTGCGCACGCGCCGCCCGGCGCTGCACGCGATACGCGGCCTGACCGTGCTGTTCACGCTCGGTTTCTTCTTCTGGAGCCTGCGCTACCTGCCGCTGGCCGATGCCACCGCGCTCAACCTCACCTCGCCGATCTTCACCACGCTTTTCGCGGCCTGGTTCCTGGCCGAGGCGATCCCACGGCGCTACTGGCTCGCGCTCGCGATCGGCCTGGCCGGGGTCTGGCTCGTGATGGCGCCCACCGACGCGACCCTGCGCGGGGCCGCGCTGATCGCGGTCGCCTCGGCCGCGGCCTACGCCGGCACCAACATCAGCACGCGCATCCTGGTGCGCACCGACAGCTCGCTCTGCTGCACCTTTCACTCGAACACGGTACTGCTGGTGGTGACCGCGCTCGGCGCGCTCGCCAACGACTGGCTGCTGTTCACCTGGCGCGACACGCTGGTGGTGTTCGTGATGGCGATCGCCAGCACCGCGCTGCAGATGCTGGGCGCTTACGCGCTCAAGCGCGTGCCGGCCTCGCGGCTCGCCCCGCTCGACTACACGCTGCTGATCTGGACCGTCGGGCTCGGCGCGCTGGTCTGGCACGAGTGGCCGCGGCCGGCCGTCTGGGCCGGCATGGTGCTGGTCTGCGCGAGCTGCTGGGTGATCGTCTCGAGCAAGGCCGCGCGACCCGTGCCGGCCCCTAAGCCGGAGACGCTCGCCTGAGCCGGCCCGGCCGGTCGCGCGTCCCCCGCCCGTCGTCCCGTCGTCAACAGGAGTTGCCCGATGCTGCGTCGCCAGATGATAGGAATCAGCATGGCCGCCACCGGCCTCGCGCTGGCCGCGCCGGCCGCGCGCGCCCTGTCCGGCAGCACGCTGCACGCGCTCGTGCAGCCGGAGCCGTCGGGCCTGATGATCGGCCTGTACCTGAACAGCCCCACCCAGCTGATCGCCGGCAACGTCTACGAGAGCCTGCTGCGCTTCGACGAACGGCTCACGCCGCTGCCCTCGCTCGCGCGCGCCTGGGAGGTGAGCACCGACGGGCGGCGCTACACGTTCCACCTGCAGCCGGGCGTGAGCTGGCACGACGGCAAGCCGTTCACGGCCGCCGACGCCGTGTTCTCCGTCGACGTGTTCCTGCGCAGCACGCACGCGCGCCTGCGCGCCAATCTTGCGGTGGTGGAAAGCATCCGCGCGCTCGATCCGATGACCGTGGAATTCCGGCTGATACACCCGTTCGGGGCGTTCCTGAACCTGTTCGAGGTGGGCACCATGCCGATGGTGCCGCGCCATCTCTACGAAGGCAGCGATTTCCGCACCAACCCGGCCAACATGGCGCCGATCGGTACCGGCCCGTACCGCTTCGCGCGCTGGGAACGCGGCGCCTACATCCAGCTGGTGCGCAACCCGCGCTACTACCGGCCCGACCAGCCGCATATCGACACCCTCTACTTCCACGTGATCCCCGATGCCGCTGCGCGCGCCGTGGCGTTCGAGACCGGGCGGATCGACGTGGTGCCGGGCGGCGCCGTCGAGTATTTCGACGTGGCCCGGCTCGGCCGGCTGCCGGGCGCGCAGGTCACCACGCGCGGCTGGGAATTCTTCTCGCCGCTGTCGTGGTTGTGGGTCAACCATCGCCGCGCGCCGCTCGACCGGATCGCGTTCCGCCAGGCGCTCAGCTACGCAATCGACCGCGAGGCCATCGCGAGGATCGCCTGGCAGGGTTTCGCGCAGCCGGCCACCGGCCCGTTCAACAGTCACGTTCGTTATTTCACCCGCGACGTCGCCCAGTATCCCCACGATCCCGCGCGCGCCCGCGCGTTGGTGGCCGCCTCCGGCTATCGCGGCGAGACGCTGCGGCTGCTGCCCCTGCCTTACGGCGAGTCCTGGACGCGCATGGCCGAGATGGTGCGCCAGAACCTGCTGCAGGCGGGCGTGAAGGTGGCCGTCACCCCCACCGACGTGGCCGGCTGGAGCGCGCGGCTCGGCCAGTGGGACTACGACCTCGCCTTCACCTACGTGCACCAGTTCGGCGATCCGGCGATCGGCATCGCCCACCACTACACCTCGGACACCATCGCGCAGGGCTCGCCGTTCAACAACGTCGAGGGCTACCGCAACCCGAAGGTCGATGCGCTGTTCGCGGCCGGCGCGCGCGAGACCGACGACGGCCGGCGGCGCGCGATCTACGTGCAGGTGCAGAAGCTGCTCGCCGACGAAGTGCCCAACATCTGGCTGCACGAGCTCAACTTCCCGACGCTCTACCGCAGCCGCGTCAACAATGTCGTCAGCTCCGGAATCGGCCTGAACGACAGCCTGGGCCGCGCCTGGCTCGCCTGACCGCGCCGCCGCCATGGATCTCGCCCGACACCTCGCCGCGCGCCTGCTGCAGGGACTCACCGCGATCGTGCTGATCGCGATCGTCAATTTCTGCCTCGTGCATGCGGCGCCCGGCGACCCGGCCGCCGTGATGGCCGGCGAGGCCGGTGCCACCGACCCGCAGTATGTCGCGCAGCTGCGCAGTCGATTCGAGCTCGACCGCCCGCTGCCGGTGCAGCTCGCGAACTACCTGTCGCACCTCGCGCGGCTCGACCTCGGCTATTCGTATCGGCAGCAGCAAGGCGTGGCGCACCTGATCGCCGAACGCCTGCCCGCCACGCTGCTGCTGACCGGCTCGGCCTTCGTGCTCTCGCTCTCGCTCGGCATCACGCTCGGCGCGCTCGCGAGCCGGCGCCCCGGCGGCTGGCTGGACACGCTGATCTCCGCGGGCGCGACGCTGTGCTATGCCACCCCGCTCTACTGGCTCGCGCTGATGGCGGTGCTGGTGTTCTCGGTGCGGCTCGACTGGCTGCCGGCGTTCGGCTACGCCAGCGTCGGCGGCGCGCCGCCCAGGCTGGGCGCCGTGCTCGACGTCGGCGCCCATCTGGTGCTGCCGGCCGGCACGCTGGCGCTGTTCTACATGGCGATCTACGTGCGCATGACACGCGCGGCGATGCTCGACGTGGCGCGCCTCGAGTTCGTCCGCACCGCCCGCGCGCGCGGCGTGCGGGCGGCCCGCATCTGGCGCGCGCACGTGCTGCGCAACGCGCTGCGCCCGGTGGTGACGCTCGCGGGCATGCAGGCCGGCGCGCAGATCGGCGGCGCGATCCTGACCGAAACGGTGTTCGCCTGGCCCGGCATCGGCCGCCTGATGTTCGATGCGCTGATGCAGCGCGACTACACGCTGCTGCTCGGCTGCCTGCTGGTGACCGCGGCGCTCGCGGTCTGCATGAACCTGCTGACCGACTGCCTGATGCTGCTCGTCGATCCGCGCATCGCACCGGCCTGACGGAGATCCCATGCACGCCACCGCGCCTGCCTTCCTGCACCGCTTCCTGCGCCACCGCGGCGCGCTCGCCGGCCTGGTCGTGCTGGCCTGCGTCGCGGCCGCCGCGCTGCTCGGCCCCTGGCTCGACACCAACGACCCCTGGGCCATGGTGCAGCAGCCGTTCCTGCAGCCGCTGGCCGCGCCCGGCCTGCCGCTGGGCACCGACCTGCTCGGCCGCGACCTGCTGGCGGGCATGCTGCACGGCGCCCGCGTCTCGCTGCTGATCGCGCTCGTCTCGACCGCGGCCGCGCTGCTCACCGGCATGCTGGTGGGCGCCGTCGCCGGCTATGCGGGCGGCTGGGCCGATCTCGTGCTGATGCGCTTCACCGAGCTGTTCCAGTCGATTCCGGGCTTCGCGCTGGCGATCGTGCTGGTATCGATCTTCGAACCGTCGCTGGGCTCGATCGTGGCGGCGATCGCCGCCGTCTCGTGGCCGCCGGTGGCGCGGCTGATGCGCGCCGAATGCCAGTCGCTGCGCCAGCGCGATTTCGTGCTGGCCGCGCGGCTGGCCGGCCGCCCGGCCTGGCGCATCGCCTTCGGCGAGATCCTGCCCAACGCGAGCGCGCCGATCGTGGTGATGGCCTCGATGATGATTTCCAGCGCGATCCTGCTGGAATCGAGCCTCAGTTTTCTCGGGCTCGGCGATCCGAACCTGATGAGCTGGGGCTACATGGTGGGCGCGGCCCGCACGGCGCTGCGCGAAGCCTGGTGGATGGCGGTGTTCCCGGGCCTCGCGATCGTGCTGTCGGTGCTGGCCTTGAATCTCGTCGGCGACGGCCTCAACGACGCGCTCGACACGCGTCTGGCGGAGCGCACGCGATGAGCGACACGGTGCTCGAGATCGATCGGCTCAGTATCGCCCTGCCGCCCGGCGCGGCGCGTCGCCATGCCGTGCACGACGTGTCGCTGCGCCTGCGCGCGGGCCGCACGCTCTGCGTGGTCGGCGAATCAGGCTCGGGCAAGTCGATGCTGGCGAGCGCCGTGATCGGCCTGCTGCCCGCGCCCGGCATCCGCGCCACAGCCGGGCGCATCGTGCTCGGCGGCGAGGACCTGCTCGCGCTCGGCGCCGAACGCATGCGCGCGCTGCGCGGCCGGCGCATCGGCATGGTGTTCCAGGAGCCGATGTCGGCGCTCGATCCGCTGATGCGGATCGGCGCGCAGCTCGGCGAGGGACTCGACGCGCACCGGTCCCTGCCGGCCGCGCAGCGCCGCGCGCGGATCCTCGCCGCGCTGCGCGAGGCGGGCCTGGAGCCGCCCGAGCCTTGGCTCGACTGCTACCCGTTCCAGCTTTCGGGCGGCCAGCGCCAGCGCGTGCTGATCGCCTGCGCGATGCTGCTGGAGCCGGTCCTACTGATCGCCGACGAGCCGACCACCGCGCTCGACGTCACGACCCAGGCGCAGATCCTGCGCAACCTGCGCGCGATGCAGCGCCGACGCGGCACCGCCTTGCTGTTCATCACGCACGATCTCGGCGTGGCCGCGCAGATCGGCGACGACCTGGCCGTGATGCTCGACGGCGAGGTGGTCGAGACCGGGCCGCTCGAACGGGTGCTGTCCTCGCCCGCCCATCCCTATACGCGCCGCCTCGTCGCGGCGATGCCCGACGGCAGGCGCGGCCCGCGCGCGGTGCCGCGCAACGCGCCGCGCGTGCTCGAAGTGAGCGGGCTGAGCAAGACCTATTCCGCCCGCGGCTGGCCGTGGCGTCGCGGCGCGGGCGTCGACGCCGTGCGCGCCGCCGGATTCGTGCTGCATCGCGGCGAAACGCTCGGCCTGGTGGGCGAATCGGGATCGGGGAAATCGACGCTGGGGCGCTGTGTGGCCGGCCTGGTGCGCGCCGACGCCGGCCGCATCGCGTTCGCCGCCGGGCGGCCGGTGCCGGTGAAGGGCCGGATCCAGATGGTGTTCCAGGACCCGCAGGCTTCGCTGAACCCGCGCCGCAGCGTCGGCGCCGCGATCGCCGCCGGCCCGCTCGCGCAGGGCATGCCGCGTGTCGACGCGATGCGCCGCGCGGCCGAGCTGCTCGAACTGGTCGGACTCGGCGCCGACGCGGCCGCGCGCTATCCGCACGCGTTCTCGGGCGGCCAGCGCCAGCGCATCGCGATCGCCCGCGCGCTCGCCACCGAACCCGAGCTGCTGATCGCCGACGAACCGCTGTCGGCGCTCGACATGCCGGTGCAGGCCCAGGTGCTGGCCCTGCTGGCCGATCTGCAGGCGCGCTTCGGGCTCGCCATGCTGTTCATCACGCACGACCTGCGCGTGGCCGCGATGATCTGCGACACGCTCGCGGTGATGCGCCACGGGGAAATCGTCGAGACCGGCGAGACCGCTCGCGTGCTGGCCCACCCCGCGCATCCCTACACGCGCGCGCTGATCGACGCCGTGCCGGTCATGCCCGCCTGGTTCGCGGCACGGCGGGAGGACCAGGCATGAAGGCCGTTTACAGCGACGCGCACGCGCGGCACGATCCGCAACACTTCCTGGTGCGCGGCAAGCTGCGGCGCACCCATGAGCGACCGGAGCGCGCCGAGCGGCTGGCGGCCGCCGCCCGCACCGACGGCCACGTGCTGCTGGCGCCACCCGACCATGGCCTCGCGCCGATCGCGGCCGTCCATACCCCGGCCTACCTGCGCTTCCTCCAGACCGCGCATGCGCGTTGGCAAGGGCTCGACGATCCGTCCGACGAGGTCAGGCCCAATATCCATCCATTCCCGGGGCAGCCGGCCACTTACCCGGACAGCGTGCTCGGCCAGGCCGGCTACCATCTCGGCGACGGCGCCTGCCCGATCGGCCCGCACACCTGGGAGGCGGCCTACGCCTCGGCGCAGGTGGCGGCGCATGCCGCGCAACTGGTGGCCGACGGCGAACCCGCCGCCTACGCGATATGCCGCCCGCCCGGCCATCACGCCTATGCCGAGCGCGCCAACGGCTTCTGCTACCTCAACAACACGGCGATCGCCGCCCAGGCGCTGCGCCGCGTGCATCCGCGCGTGGCGATCCTCGACATCGATGTCCATCACGGCAACGGCACGCAGGGCATCTTCTACCGGCGCCGCGACGTGCTGACCGTGTCGCTGCACCGCGACACGCGCGATTTCACGCCGTTTTTCACCGGCTACGCCCACGAGCGAGGCGAGGCCGACGGCGAGGGCTACAACCTCAACCTGCCGCTGCCGCGCGGCACCGGCGACGCGGCCTACCTGAACGCGCTCGGCGAGGCCTGCGCCCGGATCCGCGCCTTCGCGCCGGGCGCGCTCGTGGTGGCGCTCGGGCTCGACGCCCACGAGCATGATCCCTATCAGGCGCTGGCCATCACCACCGCCGGGTTCTTCCAGATCACGGCCGAAATCGCGCGGCTCGGGCTGCCGACCGTGCTGGTGCAGGAAGGCGGCTATCTGTCGGCGAGTCTCGGCGAGAACCTGTCGAGCGCGCTGCGCGGCTTCCTGAGCGTGGCCTGAGCGTGCCCTGAGCGCGGACCGGACAGCTTGCCGGCCGCCGACGGGCGCGGGCGGCACCGATCCGGGGCCGGATTCCGCGTGCCTCGCCCCGCCCTCGGCCGGTTTGCTTTGGCGCGAAGGACAAGCATAATGCGCTCGATGGGCCGCCTCGGCTCCGCTCTCTCCAACCCGCAACACCGACCTTCGGGAACCGGCCATGACCTTATCAGGACTCTTGATCTTCGCCACGGCGCTGCTGATCACCGCCGGCTCGCCCGGACCCAGCATCGCGGCGCTCGTCTCGCGCGTGCTGACCAACGGCATCCGCGACGTGCTGCCGTTTCTCGCCGCGATGTGGCTGGGAGAGGCGCTGTGGCTCGGCTGCGCGGTCGCGGGGCTCGCGGTGCTGGTCCATGCCTTCGAGAAGGTGTTCCTGGTGATCAAGTACGCCGGCGTGCTCTATCTGCTCTACCTGGCCTGGAAGATGTGGTTCGCTCCCGCCGAACTGGGCGGCGGCGAGCTGCCCAGGGGACAGTCGCCGCTGCGCATGTTCCTGGCGGGCCTGACCGTCACGCTCGGCAATCCGAAGATCATGGTGTTCTATCTGTCGCTACTGCCGGCCATCATCGACCTCTCACGCGTCGGCCCGATCGAATGGGCCCAGCTCACCGTCACCATGTTCCTGGTGCTGATCTCGGTCGATTTCGGCTGGTCGATGCTCGCCTCGCGCGCGCGCGGCCTGCTCCGGAGCCGGCGCGCGGTGCGCGCGGCCAACCGCTCGGCCGCCGTCATGATGGCCGGTGCCGCGGTATCGATCGCGGCGCGCTGATCCCCCGGCCTGCCGCCCGAACGCGGGACGGGGCGGCCCATGCCGCGGCCGCCCCGTCTTGCCCCCTCATCCCGCCCCCTCGTCACGCGGCCGCTACGCCTTCACCAGCACGTTGGCCGCTTCCGTATAGCGTCCGCAGGCATCGACGATGATGCGCGCCTCCTGGCCCAAGCGCCCGTAATCGATCGCGTCGTGGTCGCAGGCGATCAGCACCGCGTCGTAATGCGCGGCATCGCCGGCATGCGTCGCCACCCGCGTGAGCGGCCGGCCGGCGCCGTGGCCGGGGCGAATCGTCTCGACATGCGGGTCGACGAACTCGACGTGCACGCCCTTGGCCTGCAGCAGCTCGATGATCGCGATCGACGGCGACTCGCGCACGTCGCCGATGTTCTTCTTGTAGGCCACGCCCACCACCATCACGCGCGCGCCGCGCAGCGCGATGCCGGCGTCGTTGAGCGCCTCGCCCAGCTTCTGCGCGACCCACGACGGCATGGCGCCGTTGAGCTCGTTGGCGGCATCGACCAGGCGCAGCGTGCAGCCGAGCTCGCGCCCCTTCCAGACCAGATAGTAGGGATCGACGGGAATGCAGTGCCCGCCGAGCCCGGGGCCTGGCCGGAACGCCGAGAAGCCAAACGGCTTGGTTGCCGCCGCCGCGATCACCTCGTGCACATCCACTCCGCCCATGCGGTGGCAGAGCATCTTCAGCTCGTTGACCAGCGCGATATTGACGAGCCGGTAGACGTTCTCGAACAGCTTGGCGAGCTCGGCGGTGGCCATCGTCCGCACCGGGATCACGGTGTCGATCACCGCGCCGTAGAGTGCCAGCCCGACCTCGAGGCAAGCGGTGGTGGCGCCGCTGCAGATCTTGGGAATGGTGCGCGTCGAGAACTGCGCGTTGCCGGGGTCCTCCCGCTCGGGCGAGAAGCAGACGAACACATCCTCGCCCACCACCAGGCCGCGCTGCTCGATGCGTCGGCACAGCATGTCGTCGGTGGTGCCCGGATAGCTGGTGCTTTCGAGCGAGATCACCTGACCGCGCCGCAGATGCGGAAGGATCGCCTCGATCACGGCCTCCAGATGGCGGAAATCGGGATTCTTGTGCCGATCCACCGGCGTGGGCACGCAAATCACCATGACGTCGACCTCGGCGGCCGCGCGAAAATCCGCGGTGGCGCGCAGGCCCTGGCGCCGCGCCTCGGCGAAGCGCGCGTCGTCGATCGACGAGAGGTAGCTCTCGCCGTCGTTGAGCATCGCCACGCGCGCGGCGTCCACGTCGAAACCGAGTACCGGGAAATCCTCGCCGGCGAAGCAGAACGACAGCGGCACGCCCACGTAACCGAGCCCGAACACGCCGATCACCGCCGTGCGGTCGCGCAGTTTGTCGAGTAGCTGATTCTTGAGATCCATGGTCACTCCTGGCCGGTCACGCGGCGGCGCCGTCCTCGCGGTTCTTGATCCACCGGGCGCAATCCTCGGCCCAGTGCAGCCCTTGCTCGCGCGCGAGCCCCAGCGCGTGCGCGCCTTTCTGATAGAGATGGAACTCCACCGGACGGCCTGCCCCGACGAGCCGCTCGACATAACGCATCGAGTTCTCGGGCGGCACCTCGGTGTCCTCGGCGGTATGCCAGACGAAGCTGCGCGGGGTGCTCGCGCCGACCGCCTCGATCGGGCTGAAGGCACGCCGCCAGGCGGCATCGTCGTGGTGCGCGCCGAGGAAGTTGCGGCGTGTCTCGTCGTGGCCGAGCGGCGCCATCAGGCTCAGCACGCCGTAGCAGAGCACGCAGAATTCGGGCGCCATGTCGAGCTCGACATGGCGATCCACGCCATGCTCGGCCAGTTGCGCCCGGCCCGCGCCCGTCGCCAGCACGGCGGCGAGATGCGCTCCGGCCGAGGTGCCGATATAGCCAACCCGGTCCGGCCGGTAGCCGAGCTCTGGCGCCAGCTCGCGCGCGAGCGCCAACGTACGCAGCGCGTCGGTGCACATGGCGCGGAAATCGTAGCCCTCGGAGCCGAGCCGGAAGGCCGGCGCGAACACGGTCAGCCCGCGCTCGGAGAACCAGCGCCCGTAGTCGCGCCCCGACTTCGGCGAGAGGAAGCTGTAGGCGCCGCCCGGCAGCGCGATCAGCGCATGGCTGTCGCGCTCGACGCCGCCGTCGGGCAGGTAGATGTCGAGTGCCACCTCGCGGGCCCGATCGTCGGGCCTGGCGAATGGCGCCTCGCCGTCGTAGAGCGTGATCCGTCGTACGCTGCTCATCGTTCGCCTCCCGTACCCGACAGCAGGTCGGTGACCTGGCCGCGCGCCTCGTCGATCACGAATTCGGAACCGGCCCAGGCCTGGGCGGGATCGATCGGCTCATTGCTCCGCGCCAGCGCGCAGCGGCAAGCCTCGAGGCCGTCGAGCAGCCAGGCATGGCGCGCCGGATCGAGGCCGACGGCGGCGAACCAGTCGCTGAGCACCTGCCGGTAGCAGCGCATGATCGGCGCGTGGCGCGCCACGATGATCCGCTCGGCCAGCCGCTCGGCGGCCGCCTCGCGCGCCTCGTGGTCCAGGGCCGCCAGCGGCCCGGTCAGGTCGAGACCGAGCTCGGCGCCCACCGCGGCCAGTGCGTCCGGCTCGCCGAGCAGCCGGTCGAGCACGCGCGATTCGAGCAGCCTGCGTGCCGGCGCCTCCGCGAGCGCCAGCATGATCAGCGCATTCTTCAGCAGCCAGCGCAGCGGGAACGCGATGCGCTCGGGGAACGCCACCTGCTCGTAGAAGCTGTCGGGATAGCCGCGGATCTCGCGCTCGACCTGATCCTGGATCCGCGTCATGTGCAGGTAGAGCCCACTGGCGCGCGCGATGGAGTCGGCCCGCACGTCGCCGTAGAAGATGTGACGCGTCAGGCGGAAGTTGCGGACCATCTTGGCCAGGCGATCGGTCTCGGTCTCGGCGTAGTACCGCGCATCGCCGAGCGCCACCCGGCAGCCCACCGCCTGCAGCACGCGGCCCGACTGATAGTCGGTGCCGGTCACGATCTTCAGCGACGGGCTCGACAGCTGATGCTGGCCGCCGATCGCGAAGCTCCAGCAGCGGAACGTCTTCAGCGCGTCGCTGGTGTCCGGCAGCACGGCCTCCTCGAGAAAGCCGAAATCGGTAAACAGGCGCCGCAGGAACAGGTCATGGCCGATCAGGGCATGCCATTTCCACTTCTCGTCGCGCTCGATGGCGTCGTTCTCGAGATACACGACGGCGCGATCCTCGCCCGACACCGGCAACTGCTGCAGCAGCAGTTGCCCGTCGGGGAAACATTTCGCGAGATGGCCCCGCGGATCGCGCAGCCAGACGGGGCGCCCGCCCGCGCCGGCGACGAGCCGCCGGCGTTCGGCGCGCGACAGATGTCCGTAGGCGTCGAGCGCGGCCAGCGAGAAGCCCACCTCGTGCACGGCGGCGTCGGGCGGAATCGTGAAGTCGGCATCGAGCGCGGCGTAGCGCCGGAAGAAGCGCAGCGCGGCCGTCAGCTTGTAGATCAGGAACGGCATCACGCCATCGACGTTCGCGTGGGTGGCCAGGATCGTGTCGATCTCGCGCAGCACGCCGCCGTGATAGACGGTATCGCCGTCCGACACGCCGATCGTGGCGCGCTGCAGGCGCGACCAGTCGCCGTCCGATTCGCTCATCGCCAGCAGCGTGGCCATCGCGCGGTCGGTGCCGTAGCGCGCGGCACTGCCGCCGCCGGGCGTCGGCTGGTTGAGGTAATAGACGCGCGCGGCGGTGGCGTTGCGCTCGATCAGCCGCTTCACCAGCATCGGCGAGCTGTCCGATGAATTGTTGTCGACCATCAGGATCACCACGCGCGCCAGGTCGAAATCCTGGTTCAGCAGCGACAGCAGCGTGGCCTCGATATGCGGCTGCTCGTCCATGAACTTCACGATCACGAACACATCGCGGCCTTCGGCGGCCAGCGCGGCCACGTCGGCCAGCGGCGCGACCTGCGCGGTGCCGAAATGCGCGGCGCGCATGCCCAGATGGTCGCTCACGAGCTGGCGCTGCCAGCCGCGCACGGTATCGGCATCGGCCTCGCCGGGCGTACCCGGCTTGCCGCCGACGAGCGCCTCGCGCGCGCGCAGGATCCGCTGCGCCAACGCGATGTGCGCCTGCGGTATCGCATTGACGTTGGACGTGCCGATCAGTGCCAGCAAGCGGCTCTGCAGCACGTCGGCGGCCGGCTTCGCCCGGTTGCCAAGCGACGAGCAGGCGTTCAGGAACAGCGTTCGGGGTTCTCGCATCGATTCCTCTCAGCCAAGGGTGTGTCCGATCAGTTCGCCGAGCCGCCGGCCTGCCTCGCGCAGGACGGCTTCGGGGTAATAGGTGAAGGCCAGCCGGATGCCGTTGCCGTGCGCGCCGATGCAGGAAAACGCGTCGCCTGTGTGGAACGCGACCCCGGCGGCCAGCGCTCGGCGCCGCAGCTCAGCCATGTCGAGCGAGGCCGGGCAGTCGAGCCAGGCGAAGTAGCCGCCGCTCGGCTCGTGAAAGCGCACGCCTGCCGGCAGCCTCTCGCGCAGCGCCCGCGACAGCGCGAGACGGCGCGCCGCGCCGATGTCGTTCAGCTCGTCGAGAATCGCTTGCTGCTCGCCGCGCGCCAGCAAGTCGGCCACCACCCGCGCGGTGATCGGCGAGACGCCGCCGGCGCTGAGCAACTCGCCCGATCCGGCCAGGCGATCGAGCAGCGCGGCCGACCCATGGAGCCATCCGAGGCGCACGCCGGGCGCGAGGATCTTGGAGAACGAACCGACCGAGACGATCCGCTCGTCGCCATGGCGATACATGCACTCGGGCATGGGCTCGCCGACGAACTGATACACCTCGTCGAACAGCATCCAGAGACCATGGCGCGCCGACAATGCGCGCAGCGCCTCGCGCTTGGAGGCCGACAGGGAAATGCCGGTCGGATTGTGATTGACGGGGATGCTGTAGAGCATATCCACCCGACGCTGGCCCAGCCATTGCTCGAGCTGCTCGACGTCGAGGCCGTCCGCCTGCATCGGGATCGGCAGCAGCTCGACATCCCAGTCCGCGAACATGCGCAGCGCGAGAAAATAGCTCGGATCCTCGACCGCGATGGTCGCGCGGGCAGGCAGGACAAGCTTCAGCATCAGGTCGATCGCGTGCGAGGCGCCGCCGATCACGAGCAGTTCGTCCACCGGCACGGCACGGCCGTTGCGCGACGTCAGGAACGACGAGAGCGCCTCGCGCAGCGCCTGCGAGCCGGCTTCCGGCGCGTACTGGAACGAGGCGTCGCCGTCCTGCACGAACAGCCGCCGGCACGCCTCGCCCCAGCGTCGCGACGGGAACCAGCGGTCCTCCATCTGCCCGATTCTCAGATCGACCATCCGATCGACTTCCCGATCCATCGTATCCACCCTGTCCTCCCGTTCCGTCGCGCCCCGCGGCATCGGCCCGGGCGCCTCGCATGCGTGCCGCGCGGCGCGGCTCACCCCCACTCGCGGGACCGCTCCGCGCGCCGCGCGACGGGCCGCTCCGGATACAGCAGATCACCATCGATCGCCGCGACCGAGCGACATCCGCACAGCGTCATGGCCAGCCGCAACTCGTCGGCCAGCAGCCTCAGCACCGCCTCGCTGCCGGCGGCGCCGTCCACCGCGAGCCCGTAGATCGCGGGACGGCCGACCAGCACCATGCTCGCCCCCATCGCCAGCGCCTTGAGCACGTCCTCGCCGCGCCGGATGCCGCCGTCGACCAGCACCGGCACGCGTACCGCCTCGACCACCTCGCGCAGCACGTCGAACGGCGAGACGCAGCCGTCGATCTGCCGCGCGCCGTGGTTCGACACCACGACGGCATCGGCGCCCGCCGATACGCAGGCCCGCGCATCGGAGGCGCGCAGGATGCCTTTCACGATCAGCCGGCCCGGCCATGCCGCGCGAATCCGGCGCAGCGCCGCCTGGTCGAACGTCATATCCATCTGGCGGCGCAGCAGGCTTGCCTGCGCGAGCGGATCGCGCACGTCGAGCACGCGCTCGATGTTCCGCAGGCGCAGGTCCGCGAGCCGGCTGCCATGCCGCCAGTAGCGCGGGGTGCACAGCACGTCGATACAGTGCGCGGCCCGCAGCCGGAACGGCAGCGCGAAACCGTTGCGCAGATCGCGCTCGCGCTTGCCGCTCACCGGCACGTCGACGGTCACCACCAGCGTCTCGCATCCCGCCGTGCGCAGGTCCGCGAGCAGCGCGTCCGACAGCGCCGCCTCCATCACATAGAGCTGGAACCACATGCGAGCGGGCCCCGCGATCGCGACGGCTTCTTCCACCGCGCTGTTCGACGCCATCGACATCACGAACGGCAGGTTCGCGCGCGCCGCGGCCGTCGCCAGGTGCAGGTCGCCGTGGCGCCGGAAGCAGCCGCTCATGCCCACCGGAGCGATGCCGATCGGCGCCGCATAGGCGCGGCCGAACAGCGCCGCGTGTGTCGTCACGCTCGACACGTCGACGAGCCGGCGCGGATGCAGGCGGATCTCGCCCGGGCGCTGCAGGTTGTATCGCAGGCCCGCCTCGTCACCGGCCCCACCCTCGAGGTAGTCGAAGATGAAGCGCGGCAGACGACGCCGGGCCGCGCGCCGATACTGCTCGACGCTGTGGAGCCGCCCGCTATGCATGGCCGGCCCATTCGCCGTCGACGAAACGGCTGCCGACGCGCTGGCTGTTCACCACCAGCACGCAGACCACGCCGGGCAGCAAGGAAGCGAACAAGCCGGTGATCCAGCGGCTGCCGATGCGATCCTCCATGCCGCGCATGCAGGGCGGCTGCCAGCCGCGAGCCGGCACCGGCGCGGCCACGTAGCACGAGGCGATGCGCAGGCGCAGCTCGGGCGACAGCACGTGGAAACCGTCGTGCAACGAGGTGGACGCGCAGGCGTAACGCGCGAGCCTCTCGTCGAGCGCCTCGTGGTCGGGCGGGCAGTGGCGAGCGGCCGGCAACTGAAAGACCGGCAGCCGGGCCGCGTCGTCGGCCACGATGAGGCCGAAGCCATGGAAATCACGGCTCGACTTCGCCAGCACGGAATCGACCAGCGCATCGAGCGCGTCGGGACGCCAGCGCGCGTCGACCCGACGCGCGTCGTCGAATGCATTCATGGTTCGGACCTGGAGCCGGATTAGAAGCGGCGATGGCGACGCGGGAAGTAGTCGTGCATGGTGCCGGCACGTTCGATGTCGACGGTCGCGCAATGGAGCCCGCCGCCGAACGGGGCGACGTCCCAGAACGGCACCGGGATCACCTCGAACCCGAGTCGATCGAGCTGCTCCTGCTGGGCGAACTCGCTCGCCTCGACGAACACGGTGCGCTCGTCCAGGCTCAGCAGGTTCATCGACAGCCACTGCGAGCAGAAGCAGAGCTGCGGCAGCGATTCGCGCGTGCGTGCCGGCTTCGCGGCCGGGACGATCTGCCAGTCGTTGAGCCGGAAATACTCCACCATCTCCGGGTCGGCCGCGCGTTCTCCGCAATGGAGCGCGAGCCCGGGCCGCAACGGCACGAGCGTCGCGTCGATATGCTGCGGGTAGAAATTGTCGAACGTCACCGCGTGCACGCGATGATCCGGGAAATGGTCGCGCAGCCAGCGATAGCCGAGCTGGTTCGTCACCATCGACAACTGCACGAACAGGTCCTTGCCGAAGCGCACCATATCGGCGGCGTCGAACAGCGGCTCGGCCTCGGTCAGCAGCAGCCGGTTGGCGCGCACGCGCTCGATCTTCTCCTCGTCGGACAGCGCCGGATAAGCCGTGTGGAAATCGGCGTGATAGGACGCGTCGGTCAAGCGCGGCTTGGGCGCCGCCTCCCAGCGCATCGCCGCGTCGTCGCGGTAGTAGTCGAGCAGCAACGGCCGATAGCACAGATACTCGAACCAGCGGCTGCGTTGCGACATGGTCGCCTCGAGAATCTCGTTGCCCACCACGATCAGCACGTCGCGCGGCGGCATGCAGCCGAACATCGACTGCTGCGTCCAGTCGGGCGTGGCCACGGCCTGCGAAAAATCGAATGCCGGCGGGCGGTCCACCACCACGCCGCGATCGGTCAGCAGCTTCGCGAGGTGATCGAGCTGGGCGTCCGCCGCGGACACGAAATCGTCGGGCATCGGCCCGAAGCTGCCGTGCGGGAAACCGTGCTCGGGCCAATCTCGCGAGACGGCCGGCTCGGGTGCCTGCACCATCGTCCCGCGCGCCCGCCCCACCATGATCCGCCGCAGCGGCGCCCATTCGTCCCAACTATTGACGCGCGCCGGCGGCGTGCGGCCGGCATTGCCGATTTCCGTTTGCATCCATCTATCTCCGATCAGGATCAGGTTCCGCCGACGGCGCGCATCCACCCCGTGTCCTCGGCACGACATGCTTCGCATCGAGACGCCTCGGCCATACTAGTGCCGCGCCGACCCGCCGCGAATCGTTAATTCCGAATGCGCGCATGCGTTCGATGCATGGGATCGGCAGCGCTCGCCGCGCCGAGGCACGGCCCGCGGTCGCGCACTTTTCTCAGGCGGCCGCCCGGCGAACGACGGCCCGACCCGCCGGACGATTTTCGGATTCGCTGAAATGGGAAAGCGCCGCCTCCGACGAAGACGGGAGGTGGTGGAGACGCGCCGGTTCGCGGTTCGGCGCCGCCGCGTCGATCGCCTCGCGAGCGCATCCGGTTAGCGCGATCGCGCATATGCTTGGCTCGATTTCTTGGTGGCCGGCTCGGCGGCGGCCCGGCAGAATCGACGGATCATTTCCGACCGACGAGGACCTTGCATCGTGAGCCGCGACCTTCTGCTTCTGCTCGAACCGGGTTTCACCGATCCCGCCCATCCCGGCGAACGTTTCGTCTGCCCCTACGGCATCCCGATCGAGGGACTGCTGGCGGCCGCGCCCGATCGCGCGGCGCGGCTCGACGTGAAGCGCCTGCCCTTCCCGCGCCCGCGCCCCGAGGTGATCGCGGCCCTGGACGAGGCCCACCAGGGCCTGCCGGTGCTGGTGCTCGGCGACGAACATCCGCTGCCCGAGGACGCCGTCGCACTCGGCGACAAGCATTACGTCACGGATACCAAGCGCATCCTGACCTTGCTGGCCGAGCGGCACGGCTTCCCCAAGCTCCATTGACGCGCCCGCGATGAGTGCCACGCCACCACGCCGCCTGCACCTGAACGTCAACGCCTGGCTGCAGGGCTTCGCGCCCTCTTCCTGGCGCGTACCCGGGAATTCGCCGCGCGGCTTCGTCGAGATCGAGCATTACCTGCGCATCGCGCGCATCGCCGAGGCCGGCAAGTTCGACGCGATCTTCCTGGCCGATTCGGTCAGCCTCGACGGCCTGGCCACCGGCCCGATCACCGCGCTCGAACCCACCGTGGTACTCACCGCGGTGGCCGGCGCCACTACCCACCTGGGCCTGATCGCCACCGCCTCCACCAGCTACAACGAACCCTACAACCTGGCGCGCCGCTTCGCCTCGCTGGACCTGGTGAGCGGCGGGCGCGCGGGCTGGAACATCGTCACCACCGCCGACCTGCAATCGGCGCGCAACTACGGCCTCGACGCGGTGCCCGACCACGCCACGCGCTACCGCCGTGCGGCCGAGTTCACCGAGATCGTCAAGGCGCTGTGGAATAGCTGGGGCGATGACGCCTTGCTGGCCGATGCCGCCAGCGGGCGCTTCGTCGATCTCGACAAGCTGCGCGCGGTCGAGCATCGGGGCGAGTTCTTCGCGGTGCACGGCGTGCTGAACCAGCCGCGCTCGCCGCAAGGCCATCCGGTGCTGGTGCAGGCCGGCGGCTCGAACGACGGCCGCGCGCTGGCCGCGCGGCATGCCGAGGCGGTATTCTCGGCCTCGGCTTCGTTCGAGGAAGCGCTCGACTACGCGCAAGGCCTCAGGCACGCCGCCGAGGCGCAGGGCCGCGGCGCGGACGCGATCCGGATCTTCCCCGGCCTGGGCACCTTCATCGGCGGCACCGAGGCCGAGGCGAAACGCCGGCATCGCGAGCTGATCGACCTGATCCCGCCCGAGCACAGCCTGCGGCGGCTGGCCGGCCGGCTCGGCGTCGCGCCGGAGCGGCTCGCGCTCGACCAGCCGCTGCCGGAAGACCTGCCGCTGCCGGCCAACGGCAACCACACCTTCTTTCGCACCATCCTGGCGCGCTCGCGGCAGCACGGCTACACGCTGCGCGAACTGCTGCGCGAGCTGGCCGGCGGCGGCGGGCATCGCGAGATCGTCGGCACGCCCGAGCAGATCGCCGACGATATCGAGCGCTGGTTCCGCGCCGGCGCGGCCGATGGCTTCAATCTCATGCCCGACGTGCTGCCGGGCGGCTTGCAGGACTTCGTCGATGAAGTGGTGCCGATCCTGCAGAGGCGCGGGCTGTTCCGCACCGAGTACGAGGGCGGCACGCTGCGCGAGCACCTGGGGCTGGCGCGACCGGCGGCCTGAGCCGCGACGCAAGGCGCGGCCCGGACCCGCCCCGGCGCGCAAGCGTGCTCAGAACGTATGCTGCATGCCCACCCCGAGCGTGTTGCCGGTCGGGTTGCCGCTGAGCTTGTCGTAGGAATAGACCGCGTAGACGAAGGTGCGCCGCGACAGCACGTATTCATAGGCCAGGCTCGCCGTGTTGCGGATGTCGCTCGCGTTGGCCGGCTTGCTGTGATGCGTGCGCGCCCACTCGGCCAGGATCAGGTTGGTGGGCGTGATGCGCACCGTGGTACCCAGCTCGTAGGTATGCGAGCCCGATTCCGCGCCGTGGTTGCTGGTGGTCTGGGCGGCCGCGTAGAGCTTCACGTACTTCGTGTCGTAGGCCGCGCCGGCCAGGTACAGGTACTGCCCCGCGCTCGGCGCCACCGCCGCGGTGCGCACGTGCTGCGCCGAGAACACCGCCGTCAGCGGCCCGCTCGCATAGGTCAGGTGCAGGCCGAGGTTGTCCTTGCCCTGGTGGCCGACGGTGCCGCTCACGCCGTAGATCACCGTGCCGGTCAACCCGCCGTAGTTCGGCGAGACGTACTCGAGCGCGTTGTCCCACACGGTATCGCCGATCTCGGTGTTGTCGTAGGTGCTGGTATAGGACTGCACGATCAGCGGCGAGAACACCACCGAGGAGCCGAACGGGTTCACCAGCTGCTGGTTGATGTAGGTCGGGTTGGTCTGCTCGCCGATCCGGAACGTGCCGTAATGCGCCGAAGCCAGGCCCACATAGGCATTGCGCGAGAAGAAACCGTCGGTGGTGTTGCGCCCCATCTGCCCGGTATTGGGCCGGAAGAAGCTCTCCAGCGAGAACACCACGGCATTGCCGCCGCCGATCTCCTCGCGCCCGCGCACGCCCCAGAACGAGGTGGTCATGCCGCCGCCGCCCACCTGCGCAGTGCTGGCCTTCGAGGTGCTGAGCTTGGAGGTGTCGACGTACATGCCGATCAGGCCGTACAGCTGCACCGAGCCCGAGGCGGTGGCCAGCGCGGCGGCCGAGGAGGCGTTGAGGTCGTCGGCGCGGGCCTGGCCCGACAGCACGGCGATCAGGATGCCGAACAGTATGGCGCGATGAGGCACGTTGGGCAGACAGGGCGCGAGCGATGTGCGATGCATGACGGTATCTCCAGATGTTTTTTTGAGTGCGAGCGGCCCCTGCCGCGCCGCGCGGAGCGCGGGCGGAAGCAGGCGCTTCGGTTGTGATGGGTTCGGCCGGCCAGGCGAGGCTTCGCTGCCCCTGCAGCGAAGCCCGCGGATCAGCCCGCCCGGCGGCGCGACATCACCGCGTCGAGCTTGTCGCGATCGAGTTCGCGCTCCCAGGCGGCCACCGCCAGGGTGGCGACGCCGTTGCCGATGGTGTTGACGATCGCCAGGCCCGTGCCCATGAAGCGATGGATGCCGAGGATCAGCACCATGCCCGAGACGGGGATCAGCGGGAACACCAGCAAGGTGGAGGTGAGCATCACGAAGGCCGCGCCGGCCACGCCGCTGGCGCCCTTCGAGGTCAGCATCGCCACCCCGACCAGGGTCAGCTGCTGGACCAGGCTGAGCTCGACGTTGAAGGCCTGGGCGATGAACAGCACCGCCATGGTCAGGTAGATGTTGGTGCCGTCGAGGTTGAACGAATACCCGGCCGGCACCACCAGCCCGACCACCGATTTCGAGCAGCCCAGCGCCTCCAGCTTCTCCAGCATCTGCGGCAGCGCCGCCTCGGAGGAACTGGTGCCGAGCACGATCAGGATCTCCTCGCGGATATAGCCCATGAAGCGCAGGATGCTGAAGCCGAGCGCGCGCGAGATCGCGCCGAGCACCACCACGATGAACACCAGCAGGGTCAGGTAGAACGCGCCGATCAGCTTCAGCAGCGGCAGCACCGCGCCGATCCCGTAGGTGCCGATGGTGAAGGCCATCGAGCCGAAGGCGCCGATCGCGGCCACCTTCATGATGATGTGCACGATCCCGAAGAAGGTATGCGCGACCTGGTCGATCAACTGGGTCAGCGCCCGGCCGCGTTCGCCGAGCGCGGCCAGCGCGGCGCCGAACAGCACCGAGATCAGCAGGATCTGCAGCACGTTGCCGGTGGTGAAGGCGCTCACCAGCGTCTCCGGAATGATGTGCATCAGGAAGTCGACGGTGTTCTGGTGATGCGCGGCCGTGGTGTAGTCGGCCAGCGCCTTGGTGTCGAGCCTGGCCGGATCGAGGTTGAAGCCGGCGCCGGGCTTGAGCAGGTGCCCGCCGATCAGGCCGACCACCAGCGACAGCGTCGAGACCACCTCGAAGTAGAGCAGCGCCTTGCCGCCCACGCGCCCCACCTTCTTCATGTCGCCCATGCCGGCGATGCCGGCCACCACGGTACAGAAGATGATCGGGCCGATCACCATCTTGATCAGCTTGATGAAGGCATCGCCGAGCGGCTTCATCTTGACCGCCAGCGAGGGCGCGAAATGGCCCAGCAGCACGCCCAGCACGATGGCGGCGAACACCTGGAAATACAGCGCGCGGTAGAACGGCTTGCGCGGGCTGCGCGCGGTCTGGGTCAGGGTGGCGCTCTCGTTCACGAGGCCTCCCCGGTGCCGCGGGCGGCGGCGCTATCGAAGCGGATCATGCATGTCTCCTGGTGGGTGTCGCCGGTGCCTCGGCACCGGCTTCCTGAACGGCTCCGCCGTCTGGCGCGGCGGTGGGTGCATCAGGTCGAATCGTCGAACGGGCCGGCCGAGGCGGGCCCGATTCAATGGCCTCGATGCAGCGGCCGTGTTGGGGGCATGGACTCAGCGGCCATACAAGCGGTTCGGATTATCGACCAGCAGCTTCTGCCGCAACTGCGCGTCCGGGCAGAAGCGGAACAGCAGGTCGATCAGGCCGCCGTCGTTCGGCATGTCCTTGCTGATGTTCGGATGCGGCCAGTCGGTACCCCACAGCACGCGATCGGGTGCCGCCTCGATCAGCGCGCGCGCGAAGGGAATCGCATCGTCGAAGGGCTTGCGGCCCACCGAGACGCGCTCGGCGCCGCAGACCTTGACCCAGGCCAGCGGGTTGCGCATCAGTTCCAGCAGCTCCGCGAAGGGCTGCTGCTCGAGCCCCGCCTCGGCGCGCACGCGGCCCATGTGGTCGATCACGAAGGGCACCTCGATGCGCTCGATCCGGTCGGCGTAGGTCAGGATGTCCTGCGCGTCGAGGTGCAGCACCACGTGCCAGCCCAGGTGCTGGATGCGCTCCAGCACGCGGTCGAACACGTCCAGGTCGGGCGCGCCGCCCAGGTGGGCCACGAAATTGAAGCGCACGCCGCGCACGCCGCGCGCGTCCAGCTCGGCCAACTGCTGGTCCGTGATGTCGCCGTCGACGATCGCCACGCCCTTGTAGCGCCCCTCGCTGCGTGCGATCGCATCGAGCATCGCCGTGTTGTCGGTGCCGTGGCAGCTCGCCTGCACGATCACGCCGCGTTCGAGACCCAGGAAGTCATGCAGGTCGACCAGGCGCGCGTAGGGCGCGTCGGGCGGGGTGTAGCTGCGATCGGGCGCATACGGGAACACGTCGCCGGGGCCGAACACGTGGCAGTGGGCGTCCCAGGCGCCGGCGGGCAGGCCCTGCGAGGGACGAGTCGGGTTCGGATCGGGAGGCAGGCAGGATTTCATGGAGTGTCTCAAGGGGGCCGCTCGCGGCGGCCTGTTTCGCAATATTCGGGAATGGGATGCATTGTCGAGCTTCCGCGTGACCACTACAATCGCCATACCGAACTAGCTGATATGTGAAATTCACATACCAAAGCCATGGATCTCAAGCAACTCGATGCCTTCGTCCACGTCGCCGAACTCGGCAGCTTCACGCGCGCGGCCAACACGCTCAATACCAACCAGCCGGCGCTGAGCCGGCTGGTGCGGCAACTGGAGGTGGAACTGCGCCATACCCTGCTGGAGCGCAACGGCCGCGGCGTGACGCTGACGCCGGCCGGCCAGCGCATGCTGGCGCACGCCAAGGGCCTGCAGCAGCAGGTGCAGCGTGCCTCGCAGGATCTCGACGAGCTGCGCGGCACGCCGGGCGGCCATTTCGGCATCGGCATCACGCCCAGCTTCGCGCGGGTCGGCACGCTGGCGCTGGTGCGGCGCTTCCGGGCCTCGTTCCCGGGCGCCACGCTGTCGGTCGCGCAGGGCCTGTCGACCTACCTGACCGAGTGGCTGATGATGGGCCGCATCGACGTGGCCGTGCTCTACGACACCTTCGACACCCCCTCGATCGACAAGCGCACCATCCATACCGAGGAGCTGTTCCTGGTCGGGCCCGGCGGCGGCGACGGCGGCGAGGCCGGGCCGGAGCGCATCGAGACCATCGCGCTGCGCGAGATCGTGCGCTACCCACTGGTGATCCCGGGCCGCATGCACGCGATCCGTCATATGGTGGAGGCGGCCGCCGCCGAACAGGGGATCCGCCTGAACATCGAGCTCGAGGTGGACGGCGTGGCCTCGATTCTCGATTTGGTCAGCGAGGGGATCGGTCACGCGGTGCTGGCCCTCAACGCGATTCCCGCCGAGCTGCGCACCGGCCGCTTGCGGCTCACCCGCATCACCGAGCCGACCCTGTACAGCCGGCTGGCGATCGCCACCAGCCGGCGGCATCCGCTGCCGCAACTGGCGCGGCAGGCGATCGCCATGCTCGAGGCCGACGTGCTGCCGCTGTATGGCGCCACAGCGCCGGGGGCGGGCTACGACGCGATCTAGGACGAGCGCGGCTCGCCCACCTCCCGCCTCGCCCTTATCGCCGCACCTGCTTTCCTAGCGACGATTTCTTGGTTCGCGCGCCGCCGCGTCCTGCGTAAATTGCCAGGTTTCCCAGATGACACGGCGCCCCGCCGCCCCTCCCGGAGACCACCCGATGAAGCCGTCCTGGCTGCGCGTGCTGCGCCACGCCGCCCTGTCGATCGCCGCGCTCGCCGCCGGCGTCGCCGCCCTCGCCTCGCAGAACGCGACGGCCGCCCCTGCCGCGCCCGCCGAGATCCGCATCGACTACGCCTACTACTCGCCCGAAAGCCTGGTGATCCGCCATTTCGGCTGGCTCGAGGACGAATTCAAGCCCGACCACGTGGCGATCCGCTGGCTGCTGAGCCTGGGCAGCAATCGCGCGCTCGAATACCTGAACAGCGGCGCGACCGACTTCGGCTCGACCGCCGGCCTGGCCGCCGTGCTGGGCCGCGCCAACGGCAACCCGATCCGCGCCGTCTACGTGTTCTCGCGGCCGGAATGGACCGCCCTGGTGGTGCGCAAGGATTCGCCGATCCACACGCTGGCGGACCTGAAGGGCAGGAAGATCGCGGCCACGCGCGGCACCGACCCGTTCCTGTTCACGCTGCGCGCGCTGCACACGATCGGGCTCACGCGCGACGACGTGGAGCGGGTCAACCTCCAGCATCCCGACGGCCGCACCGCGCTCGCCAACGGCCAGGTGGACGCCTGGGCCGGCCTCGATCCGCACATGGCCGCGGCCCAGGTGGACGACGGCGCCAGGCTGCTGTACCGCAACGTCGGCTTCAATACCTACGGCTTCCTGAACGTGCGCGAGGCCTTCGCCAGCCAGTATCCGCAGGCCGTCACGCGCGTGCTGAAGGTGTACGAGAAGGCGCGGCTATGGATCGTCGCGCATCCTGACGAGACCGCGCGGATCGTCGCCGACGAATCGAAGGTCTCGCTGCCGGTGGCGAAGCTGCAGCTGCAGCGCAACGACTTCAGCGATCCGGTGCCCGGAGAAACCCAGCGCGCCGCGCTGAAGGCCGCCGCGCCGGTGCTGACCGAGGAGCAGTTGGTCAAGCCCGGCGTCGATCCCGCCAAGGTGGTGGACGCGCTGATCGACCCGAGCTTCGCGCGGCCGCTGGCCGCCTCGCGCTGAACATGGCCCGCTTCGCCACCCGCGACGACGCGCTGGCCGCGCCAGACGCTTCGTCGACGCCCAAGCCGAAGCCGAGGCACCTGCACTCGCGCGAGGACGCCGCGCCGCCGCCCGCGCGCCGCGATGCGCTGCGCGCCTGGCGTCTCGCCGGGCTGGCGCTGCCGGTGCTGCTGCTCGGCCTGGTCGAGCTGGCCGTGCGCGCCGGCTGGCTGCCCGATCACCTGGTGCCGGCGCCGAGCGAGATCTTCGCCACGCTCGAACGAATGGGCCTGGCGCGCCTGATGCGCCATGTCGGCGCGAGCACGCTGCGTGTGGCGGCCGGTTTCGCGGCCGGCGCGGGGCTGGCGCTGGCGGTGGGCGCGGCGATGGGCCTGAGCCGGCGCATCGACGCGCTGCTGGAACCGAGCTTCCAGGCGCTGCGGGCGATCCCCTCGCTGGCCTGGGTGCCGGTGCTGCTGCTGTGGCTCGGCATCGACGAGGCGCCCAAGATCACGCTGATCGCGATCGGCGCCTTCTTCCCCGTGCATCTGGCGGTGGTGGCCGGGATTCGCGGCGTGGACCGCAAGCTGGTCGAGCTGGGCGCGGTCTATCGGCTCGGCGCCTTCGCGCTGTTCCGCCGGATCCTGCTGCCGGCCGCGCTGCCGCAGATCTTCACGGGCTTGCGCACCGGCCTGAGCCTGGCCTGGATGTTCATGGTGGCCGCCGAGCTGATCGCGGCCACGCGCGGGCTCGGCTTCCTGCTCAGCGACGGGCGCGAGACCGGGCGGCCCGACCTGGTGTTCGGCGCGATCCTGCTGCTGGCCCTGCTCGGCAAGCTCAGCGACGGCGCGATGCGCCGCATCGAGCGGCGCTGGCTGGGCTGGCGCGATGCCTTCGACGGCACCCGGCGCAAGGAGGCGGCATGAGCGACACCCGCCTGCTGCCCGAGCGCGTCGCCGCAACTGCTCGCGACGACACCCCGCTGCTCGACCTGCGCGTCGAACGCAAGTGCTACGACGGCCGCATCGTGCTGGCCGATATCGCGCTGCAGGTGGCGCGCGGCGAGATCGTCTGCCTGGTGGGGCCGAGCGGATGCGGCAAGAGCACCCTGTTGCGCATCGTCGCCGGGCTCGACGGCGACTATCGCGGCGGCGTGCGCCTGGATGGCCAGCCGCTCGACGGCCCCTCGGCGCGCATCGGCGTGATCTTCCAGGAGCCGCGGCTGCTGCCCTGGCTGTCGGTGGCCGACAACGTCGGCTTCGCGGCCGGCTCTCGTGCTACTCGCGGCTCTCGCCACGGCCGCGCGGCCGAGGTCGAGCGCTTGCTGGCCGAGGTCGGGCTGGCGGGGCAAGGCGCCCTGCTGCCCTCGGCGCTGTCGGGCGGCATGGCGCAGCGCGCCGCGATCGCGCGCGGCCTGTTCGGCGAGCCGGAACTGCTGCTGCTCGACGAGCCGTTCAGCGCCGTCGACGCGCTCACCCGCATGCGCCTGCAGACCCTGCTGCTCGGCGTGGTACAGCGCCATGGCACGGCGGCGATCGTGGTCACGCACGATCTCGACGAGGCGCTCTACCTCGGCGATCGCGTGCTGATGCTGGGCGCCGATCCGGGTCGCATCGACGAAGCGGTGCAAGTCGATATCGAGCGGCCGAGAGACCGGCGCGACGCGCGTCTGGCGGCGCTGCGCGGGCGCCTGCTCGATGCGTTCCACCGGCTGCACGACGCCGGGGATTAAGGAGGGCGTGGCGCCTGCCTCGATGGCCCTCAGCGGTACTTCGCCCCGCCGTCCGCGTCGATCACCACGCCGCTCAGGTAGGACGCGCGCTCGGAGGCGAGGAAGCTGACCAGATCCGCCATCTCCTCGGGCTCCGAGGGCCGCCCGAACGGCAGCGCCTCGAGCAGCTCGCGCCAGCGCGAGGCATCGCCGAAGGCCGTTTCGGCGCGGCTGCGATAGAGCTTCTCGAGCCGCTCGGTGGCGCAGGGCCCGGGGTTGATGCCGACCACCCGCACCCCACGCCGCGTCGAATGCGCGCCTACCGCCTGGGTGAAGGCCACCAGGGCCGCATTGGCGGTCGAGCCGAGGATGTAGTCGTAGCGCGGCGTGACGCCGGCCGCGCCGATCACGTTGACGATCACGCCGCTGCCGCGCGCCATCATCTCCGGCAGCACCAGCTTGGCGAAATCCATGTAGCCGAACAGCTTGAGCTCCCAGCTGGCGCGCCAGGCGGCCTCGTCGATCGCCTCCAGGCCGCCGCCGGGAATCGCACCGGCGTTGTTGACCAGGATGTCGACCGGGCCGACCTCGGCCAGCAGTTCGCGGCGCGCATCCGCGTCGGACAGGTCGAGCGCGCTGGCCTTGACCGGCGTCCCGCAGGCGGCTTCCAGGTCGCGCCTGGCGCGCTCCAGCGGCTCGGGATTCGACGACACCAGGTGCAGGCGGCAGCCTTCCCTGGCCAAGGCCATGGCGCTGGCCATGCCGATGCCCTTCGAGGCACCCGTGACGAGCGCCAGGCGGCCCTTGATACCGAGATCCATGTGGACTCCGTGGGGATGAGAGGAACGGGAGGTCGCGACGGCCGGCGGACAGATCGATGCCCGGGCCTTTCATGCGAATGAATACGAGGATCGTAGCGGAAAACCGGAAAACGCGAGGGACGCCGCGCTAGGCGAGGTTTCAGCGGCTAGCGCGGCGCGATGGCGCGGCCTGGGCAGGCGCCGGGGAAGTCGCCCGCGCGAGGCAGGCGAGCGGGGAATCAGGCAAACGCGCCCTCAATGCACCTTCATCTCGTCGACGAAGGGAAACGGGCTCATGGTGCAGACCACATGGAAATAACCGCCGCGCGCATAGGCGGTGACCTGTTCGAGGCGCTCCGATTCGGCGCCCAGGTGGCGGCCGTCGGCGCCGGTTTCCTCGGTTGCGGTGGGGCCGGCGGAAACAGCGAGGCGACGGGCCCGCGCGGCACCGGGCGCGAGCAGCGAGGCCAGCCGCCCCACCAGGGCGCGCGGCGCCAGTCCGATCGAATTCGACATCATCGGCTCCTTCAAGCATGGATCGAGACTTCAATCTAGCCACGCCCGGCGCCGGCGCCAAACAAGCATTTCCGCTTAGCTTTCCAGGCCCGCGCTCAAACCCGGATCACCAGCTTGCCCTGCACCCGATTGCCTTCCAGCAGTTCATGGGCATGGCGCACCTCGTCAAATTCGAGCGTCTGCTTCAGCAATGAAGGCAGGCGCCGGGCCGCCACGTCGTCGGCGATGGTCCGCAGCGGCGCGGCGTCCAGCGGCAGCGCCGGGGTGCCGAGCAACTGACTGGGGAAGAACGCCAGCCGCGCGGCCGGCGGCAGGTCCGTCATCAGGTTGAACTGGTCGAGCACCGGCGCGCCGCCCAGCAGGCCGATCACCGCCACCGCGCCGAACGGGCGCAGCGTGCTGGCCGTATCGCGCAGCGTCGAGGCGCCGACCACCTCGAGCGCGGCATCGATGCCCTCGGGATGGCGCTTGCGCACCTCGTCGGCCACCGAGCCGCGGTCGACCACCACCTGGTCGGCGCCCATGCCGTGCAGCAGCGCGACGTGCTCGGGCGAGCGCGTGCTGGCCACCACCCGCAGGCCCGAGGCGCGGGCGTAGGTCACGGCCGCCAGCCCGACGCTGGAGGTCGCGCCGCGCACCAGCAGCACCTGCCCCGCCTGGATCCCGAGCGTGTGGTTGAGCGCGCCCCAGATCGTCAGGTAGGCCTGCGGCAGCGCCGCCAGCTCCTCCCAGGACAGGCTGGTGCCGTCCAGGTCGATCACGTTCGAGCGCAGCACCGTCACTTCCTCGGCGTAGCTGCCGTGCCGCGCGAACTGCAGGCCGCCCATCACCGTGGCCACGCGCTGGCCGGCCCGGAAGGTTCCCGAGGGATCCTCCAGCACCTCGCCCACCGCCTCGATGCCGGGCACCCGCGGCCCCTCGATCGGGCCCATCTTGCCGGCGCGCAAGTAGGTTTCGGCGCGGTTGAGCCCGAAGGCGCGCACGCGGATGCGTACTTCGTCGGCGCGCGGCGCCACCGAGGGAATGTCGCGTAGTTGCAGGACTTCGGGTCCACCCGCGCGTTCGATCACATAGGCTTTCATGATGATTCCTTTGGTAGGAGTTCTGATCGATTCCTCCGCCCGGCGGGCATCGGAATGGCAGCCGTCCTCAGGCGAAGCGCAGCACCTCGGCGGTCGGTTTGCGCGGTTTTTGCGGCCAGTTGCCGCTCGCGGCGTAACCCACCGTCAGCAGCATCACCGGCACCTCGGTCGGCGCCAGGCCGAAGACCGAGGCGACGCCGGCCGGGTCGAAACCGATCATCGGTCCCGAGGCCAACCCGCGATCCTGCGCCGCGATCATCAGCGTCATGGCTGCCAGCGAAGCCGAGCGAATCGCCTCGTCGCGCTGGAACGCCGGGTTGTTGGCGTACATGTTGGTGGCCGCGCCGGTCCAGCCGTCGAACACGGCCTGGTCGATGATGCCTTGCTCGAGCGAGGGCGAAAGCGCCGCCGGCAGCGTGCGATGCGGCTCCAGCGTGCCGCACACGATGAAGGTCACGGCCGCGTCGGCCACCTTCTGCTGCCCGTAGGCCAGCGGCAGCAGCCGGGCCTTGGCCGCCTCGCTGCGCACGGCCACGAACTTCCAGTTCTGGAGGTTGAAGGCGGAAGGTGCCGTAGTCGCCAGGGCGACCAGCTCGTCGATCTGCGCATCGCTCAGCGTGCGAGCCGGGTCGTAGCGGTTGGTGGAAATACGCGTTTTCAAGAGGTTTTCAAGGCTTGACATGCTTTTCTCCGTCGGGGTGAGGGGGAACACGGCTCTACTATGCAAGCCGCCCGGCGCGAGACATAGCCCTAAAGCTGACACCCGGCCTCTCGAAAATGAGAGGATGACGGACCTGGGCACGACGATCGCGCCATGCCCGCCCCTCAACCCGAAACGAGTTGCCGCCATGGACCTGAATGCCGTCGAGATGTTCGTCACCGTGGTGCAGGCCGGCAGCCTGTCCGCCGCCTCGGCCCGCACCGGCGTGCCGCTGCCCACCCTGAGCCGCCGCATCAAGCAGTTGGAGGGAGAGCTCGCGGTGCAGTTGCTGGAGCGCTCGGTGCGCGGCACGCGGCTGACCGATGCCGGTCTGCGCCTCTACGAGCACGCCAGCCGCGGCATCGAGGCGCTGGTCGAGGCGCGCGAGGCGGTGGTCGGCGCCCAGCACGAGCTGAAGGGCTTCCTGCGCCTGTCGCTGCCGCCTTCCTTCGATATCTGGTGGGACCTGCTCGGCGCGTTCCAGGCGCGTTATCCGGGGATCCGCCTGTTCGTGTACACCACCGAGCGGCGCGTCGACCTGATCGTCGACGGCATCGACGTGGCGCTGCGGGTGGGCGCCATCGAGCACGAGTCGATGGTGGCGCGCAAGGTGGTGGCCTACCGGCATCGCCTGGTGGCCAGCCCCGCGCTACTGGCGCGCCTGGGCACGCCCTCGACGCCCGAGGACCTGCACGCGCTGCCCTGTGCGACCTGGGGGCTCGGCGCCTATGCCCAGCCGGTATGGCGCCTGGGCGGGGTGGAGTTCCTGCCGCGCCCGGTGCTGTCGACCAACGACTACGCGCAGCTTCGCAAGCGCGCGCTCGACGGCCAGGTGCTGACCGAGCTGCCGCCCTTCCTGGTTGCCGGGGACCTGCGCGAGGGGCGCCTGAGCGCAGTGCTCGAGGACCATCCGCTGCCGTACCAGGAGCTGAACCTGCTCTACCCCTCGCACCGGCATCCGTCCTCGATCGTCAAGGCCTACCTGGACTTCTGCCGGGAATACTGGATCGCGAAGCCGGACGCGGCGGCGTGGTGAGGCGCGAAACCAGGCCATGAAAGCGGAACGGGCCTGCACCGCGCGGACCCAGCCCCGTTCCGTTCTGCCGGATTCACTTGGCTAGCGCGCGGATCCGCCATGCCGAATGGACTAACGTCCTTCTCGACGGCAATATCACGCCAACGGGGCAATACCTTGCTGCATCATCGATCGAACCTGGCCATGATAAATATTCGCAATCTGCCTGCCATCGCGGCGCTCCTCATCGGCGCTCTTTTCCTGACATCCTGCACCACGCCGCCGAGCAAGGACAACCCGCCTGACACCATCGCCTCCTCCAGGGCGGGCCTTTCCTGCCGCATGGTCAAACCTGCCTATCCCGAGGCGCTGGCGAAAGCGGGCGGCCATGGAATTGCCTATCTTTACTTCGAAGTCAGTCCGACCGGATCGATTGAAAACATCACAGTGAGGAAGTCGAGCGGTTCCACCGAGCTCGATCACTCCGCGACAGTCGCATTACGCGCCAGTCATTGCGAACCGTATATTGAAAATGGAAAACCGATACGGGTTTCCGTCACCCAACCGTACAACTTTTCATTGACGCAATACCCACCCGGCACATATAGCGAGGCATCCAAGGCGGCGATCGAACTTCTTCGAAACCAGCCGGCCGAGCAAGAGAGTATCGGCCGCTCCTATCGGGTCGCCATTCCCCTGTGCGATGTCCGGCGGACGCCTAATCAGAACGCACCTGCACTGAAAACCTACCCTCAGGGGACGACGCTTACCGTATTCCAGCGGCAACATGAATTCGCGCGGATTTCGCCGGATGGCCAGCCGCCGGAGTGGATCGTCTTTTCACTGCTTCAACCGTGAGCGGTGCCGCTCGTCGCGCAGCTGCAAAGCGCGCCGAGCCGGGCATCACCATCGCGACACCCGGCACGGCCCAGGCGAGCCGCCACCTCAGCCCTCCACGGCCGCGCGTATCGGCGTCTCGCCGCGCGCCAGCACCGGCACCAGCGCCTGCCCGGTATGGCTGGCCGCCACGCGCGCCAGCGCTTCCGGCGGCGCCGCCGCCACGATCGCGCCGCCGCCCGTGCCGCCTTCCGGCCCGAGGTCGATGATCCAGTCGGCCTCGGCGATCACGTCGAGGTCGTGCTCGATCACCACCACGCTGTGCCCGCCGTCCACCAGCCGGTGCAGCACGCGGATCAGCTTGGCCACGTCGGCCATGTGCAGGCCGACGGTGGGCTCGTCGAGCACGTAGAGCGTGTGCGGCGCCTTCTGCCCGCGCCGGGTGATGTCGTCGCGCACCTTGCTCAGCTCGGTGACCAGCTTGATGCGCTGCGCCTCGCCGCCCGACAGCGTCGGCGAGGGCTGGCCCAGCGTCAGGTAGCCGAGCCCGACGTCCTTCATCAGCTGCAGCGGATGGGCGATGTTCGAGATCGGCGCGAAGAACTCCACCGCCTCGTCGATCTCCATGGTCAGCACCTCGCCGATGTTGCGTCCGCGCCAGCTGACGGCCAGCGTCTCGGGATTGAAGCGCTGCCCGTGGCACACGTCGCAGGGCACCTTCACGTCGGGCAGGAAGCTCATGCCGATGGTGCGCACGCCCTGCCCCTCGCAGGCCGGGCAACGCCCGTCGCCGGTGTTGAAGGAGAAGCGTGAGGCGGTGTAGCCGCGCGCGCGGGCCTCCAGCGTGTCGGCGAACAGCTTGCGGATGGTGTCCCACACGCCGATGTAGGTGGCCGGGCAGGAACGCGGCGTCTTGCCGATCGGCGTCTGGTCGACCTCCAGCACGCGGTCGATCGACTCCCAGCCGGTGATCGACTCGCAGCCCTGCCAGGCATGCGTGACGTTCAGCGAGGGCCGCGGCGCGCGGCGCGCCAGCACGCTGCCACGCTGGCCGGCCGGCGCCGCGTCCTGGCCGGCGGCCTTGCGCGCGCGGCGCGTGGCCGGCGAGGACAGCACCGAGCGCCCCACCGCGTCGAGCAGGTTGGCCATCAGCACGTCGCGCGCCAAGGTGGACTTGCCCGAGCCGCTAACGCCCGTCACCGCCACCAGCCGCGCCAGCGGAATCCCCACCGTGACCTCGCGCAGATTGTGCAGCTTGCCGCCATGCACGGTCAGCCATTGCTCCGGCACCGCCTGCGCGCCCTTGCGGCCCGGCGGCACCACGCTGCGGCGCGACTGCAGCGGATGCACGATCGGCTCGGCCAGGTAGCGGCCGGTCAGCGAGGCAGATTGCGCGGACAGGTCGGCCACGCCGCCCTGCGCGACCACCGTGCCGCCGCGCTTGCCGGCGCCGGGGCCGACATCGATCACGTGATCGGCGCGGCGGATGGTGTCCTCGTCGTGCTCGACCACCACCAGCGTATTGCCCTTGTCGCCAAGCTTGCGCAGCGCGTTCAGCAGGATCTGGTTGTCGCGCGGGTGCAGGCCGATGGTCGGCTCGTCGAGCACGTAGCAGACGCCCTGCAGGTTGCTGCCGAGCTGCGCGGCCAGCCGGATGCGCTGCGCCTCGCCGCCCGACAGGCTGGGCGCGGCGCGGTCCAGGCTCAGGTAGCCGAGCCCGACCTCCTCCAGGAAGGCCAGGCGGCTGCCGATCTCGCTGACGATGTCGCGCGCGATCTGCGCGTCGCGCCCCTCGAGCCGCAGCGCGTCGATCCACTCGCGCGTCTGCGAGACGGTCCATTGCGCGACCTCGACGATCGAGTGCGCGTCGAAGGTGACCGCGCGCGCCGAGGGATTCAGGCGCGTGCCATGGCAATCCGGGCAGGGCTGGTCGCCCAGGCCTTCCGGCTCCTGCTCCTCGGACGGCAGGGTCTGCTCGCGGCCGCGGCCGTCCTCGGCGCCCAGCACCGTGTCGTCGTAGGCGGCGCGCTGCTCGCGCGTGAGCGCCAGGCCCGTGCCCACGCAGGTGGTGCACCAGCCATGCTTGCTGTTGTACGAAAACATGCGCGGGTCCAGCTCGGGATAGCTGGTGCCGCACACCGGGCAGGCGCGCTTGACCGACAGCACCTTGGTCTGGCCGATCCGCGCGGCCGCCCCGCGCCCGGCCAGCGCCTCGCCCAGGCCGTCGAGCGGCGCGAGCAGGTGCAGCACGCCCTTGCCGATCTCGAGTGTCTCGTCCAGGCGGCGGCGCAGCTCGGACTCGTTGTCGGGCGACACCACCAGATCGGCCACCGGCAGCTCGATGGTGTGTTCGCGGAAGCGGTCGAGCTTGGGCCAGGGGTCGACCGGCACGAATTCGCCGTCCACGCGCAGGTGCGAGTTGCCGCGCGCCTTGGCCCACTTGGCCAGGTCGGTATAGACGCCCTTGCGGTTGACCACCAGCGGCGCGAGCAGCCCGACGTGCTGGCCGCGATGGTCGCGCAGCAGTTGCGCGGCGATCGACTCCACCGTCTGCGAGGTGACCGGCGTGCCGTCGTGGATGCAGTGCTGCAGGCCCAGCTTCACGTACAGCAGGCGCAGGAAGTGCCAGACCTCGGAGGTGGTGGCCACCGTGCTCTTGCGGCCGCCGCGCGACAGGCGCTGCTCGATCGCCACAGTGGGCGGGATGCCGTACACGGCATCCACCTCGGGGCGCCCGGCCGGCTGCACGATCGAGCGCGCGTAGGCGTTCAGCGATTCGAGGTAGCGGCGCTGCCCCTCGTGGAACAGGATGTCGAAGGCCAGCGTCGACTTGCCCGAGCCGGACACGCCGGTGATCACGTTGAACTTGCCGTGCGGGATGTCGACATCGAGCGACTTCAGGTTGTGCTCGCGCGCATTGACGATGCGCACCACGTCCTCGCCCTCGATGGCGCGCCGCTCGCGCACCGCGTTGAGCTTGGCCTGCAGCGGCACGCCGTGCTCGGCAAGCTCCGCCTCGGCGGCCATGGCGCGCTCGTACTGCGCCAGCGCCGCGCCGGTATGCGAGCCGGCGCAGGCCTTGACGTCCTCGGGCGTGCCGGCGCACAGCACCAGGCCGCCGCCGTCGCCGCCTTCCGGGCCCAGGTCGATCAGCCAGTCGGCGGCGCGGATCACGTCCAGGTTGTGCTCGATCACGATCAGCGAATGGCCGCTCGCCAGCAGCTTGCCGAAGGCCTGCATGAGCTTGGCGATGTCGTCGAAGTGCAGCCCGGTGGTGGGCTCGTCGAACATGAACAGGCGCTCGGCGCTCGCCGCCTTGGCCGCCTTGGCACCGGTAGCGCGCGCGCTGCCCGCCGCCGCCGATTCGGCCAGGAAGCCGGCCAGCTTCAGGCGCTGGGCCTCGCCGCCCGACAGGGTCGGCACCGGCTGGCCGAGCTTCACGTATTCGAGCCCGACGTCGACGATCGGCTGCAGCACGCGCAGCACCTCGGCGTCGCCGGCGAAGAAGGCCGCCGCCTCGCTGACGGTCAGGTCCAGCACCTCGGCCACGTTGAGCAAACGGCCGCCGCGCTCGATGCGCACCTCCAGGATCTCGGGGCGATAACGCCGGCCGTCGCAATCGGGGCAGCGCAGGTAGACGTCGCTGAGGAACTGCATCTCGACGTGCTCGAAGCCGGAGCCGCCGCAGGTCGGGCAGCGCCCCTCGCCGGTGTTGAAGCTGAACATGCCGGCGCCGTAGCCGCGCTGCAGCGCCAGCGGCGCCTTCGCGAACAGCTTGCGGATCTCGTCGAAGGCGCCCACGTAGCTGGCCGGGTTCGAGCGGGTGGTCTTGCCGATCGGCGACTGGTCGACGAACACCACGTCGCTGACCTGGTCGGCGCCGGCCAGGCGCCGGAACGCGCCCGGCGCCTCGGTGGCCTTGCCCATGTGGCGCGCCATGGCCGGATAGAGCACGTCCTGCAGCAGGGTCGACTTGCCCGAGCCCGACACGCCGGTCAGGCAGACCAGCCGCTGCAGCGGGATCTCGACCGTGACGTCGCGCAGGTTGTGCTCGCTGGCGCCTTCCAGCACCAGCCGCGGCGTGCTCGCGTCCACCGCGCGGCGCGACCATTGCGAGGCATGCGCCACCTCGCGGCGGCCGCCCAGGTAGGCGCCGGTCAGCGTGTCGGCCGAGCGGATCTCGCCGGGCGTGCCGTCGTAGACGATGCTGCCGCCGCGCTCGCCGGGGCCGGGGCCCATGTCGATCAGGCGGTCGGCGGCCAGCATCACCGAGGGATCGTGCTCGACCACCACCAGCGTGTTGCCGGCGTCGCGCAGCCGCTGCATGGCCTCGACGATGCGGTTCAGGTCGCGCGGATGCAGGCCGATGCTGGGCTCGTCGAGCACGAACAGGGTCTTGGTCAGCGAGGTGCCCAGCGCGGTGGTCAGGTTGATGCGCTGCACCTCGCCGCCCGACAGGGTGCGGCTCTGGCGGTCCAGCGTCAGGTAGCCGAGGCCGACGTCGCAGAGGTATTTCAGGCGCGTGCGCACCTCGGCCAGCAGCAGCTTGAGCGCATCGTCGAGCAGCGCGCTGGGCAGGCTGATGCCGTCGAAGAAACGGCGGATCCGCTCGATCGGCAGCAGCATCAGGTCGTGCACGGTCAGGCCCGGCAGCGCCTCCAGCTGGGCGCGGCTCCAGTCGACGCCGCGCGGCATGAAGCGCGCGGCCGGCGCCAGCACCGCGTCGGCGTCGGCCTTCGAGCCGAGCCGCCACAGCAGCGATTCGGTCTTCAGGCGCGCGCCGCCGCAGACTTCGCAGGGCGTGTAGCTGCGGTACTTCGAGAGCAGCACGCGGATGTGCATCTTGTAGGCCTTCGACTCCAGATAGCCGAAGAAGCGCTTCACGCCGTACCACTGGGTCTGCCACTTGCCGTCCCAGTCGGGCGAGCCGTTGATCACCCAGTCGCGCTCGGCGTCCGTGAGCTCGCCCCAGGGCGTGCCGCGACGGATCCTGGCGCGCTCGGCATAGCGCATCAGGTCGTCCTGGCACTCCTTCCAGGCCGGCGTCTGCATCGGCTTGATCGCGCCCTCGCGCAGCGTCTTGCGCGCGTCGGGAATCACCAGGCCCAGGTCGACGCCGATCACGCGGCCGAAACCGCGGCAGGTCTCGCAGGCGCCATAGGCCGAGTTGAACGAGAACAGCGCCGCCTGCGGCTCGGCATAGCGCAGGTCGCTGTCGGGATGGTGCAGGCCGGTGGAGAAGCGCCAGACCTGCGGCTCGGGCGCGGCTTGGTCGGCGTTCTCCGGCGCCGGCGCCAGCACGTAGACGTTGACGCGGCCGGCGCCGCGCCTGAGCGATGCCTCGATCGCCTCGACCACGCGCGCCTTCTCCGTGTGCTGCAGGCGGAAGCGGTCGGCCACCACGTCGAGCACCTTGCGCGTGCCCGCCTCGGACACCACCTCGCGCTGCGCCTGCACGCGCGTGTAGCCGCTCGCCGACAGCCACTGCTCGACCTCCTCGGCCGTCACCGCCTCGGGCAGCTCGACCGGGAAGGTCACCACCAGACGCGGGTCCTCGCCGGCCGTGCGCGCGGCCAGCTCGGCGTAGATCGTCTCGGGCGTGTCATGCCGCACCGGCTGCGCGGTCTTGCGGTCGAACAGCTCGGCCGCGCGCGCGTAGAGCAGCTTCAGGTGATCGTTCAGCTCGGTCATGGTGCCGACCGTGGAGCGCGAGCTGCGCACCGGGTTGGTCTGGTCGATCGCGATCGCGGGCGGCACGCCGTCCACGCGGTCCACCTGGGGGCGGTCCATGCGGTCCAGGAACTGCCGCGCATAGGCGCTGAAGGTCTCGACGTAGCGGCGCTGGCCCTCGGCATAGAGCGTGTCGAACACCAGGCTCGACTTGCCCGACCCCGACGGACCGGTCACGACCGTCATCTCGCCGGTGCGCAGGTCGAGATCGACATTCTTGAGATTGTGCTGGCGTGCTCCGCGAATGCGGATCAGATGGCTGGATGACAATTGGCCTGTCCGTATGAAGGGGTTGAACGGGTCTGGCGGGCCGCGAGGCTGCGTCATGCCCGAATGACTGCGACACTATACTGTATATTCATACAGCCTTCACGGCACCCCGCGGGCTGGGGATGACGGCGGCATCCGGGCGGATACGCCCGGCAGGAAGACAGGGCCGGCCGAGGCCGGTTCCCGCTTCAGTCGAGCGGCGGCACCGCGCCTTCCGAGAGGGTCTTGAGCAGGCGCGCGCGGCGCCGCTCGAGCTCGGCGATCTGGCGCTCGATGGCCGCCAGGCGCTGGCGCTGCACCTCGCTGATCTGGTCGCAGGAGCGCGCGCCCTCGATCAGCAGCATGCAGTCGGGGAAACCGCGGATCTCGTCGAGCGTGAAGCCGGTCGCGATCATGCGCTGGATCTGCCTGACCTGCGCGACCGCCTGCGCCGGGAAGCGGCGATAGCCGTTGCCGGCGCGCGACGAGGCCAGCAGGCCATGCCCGTCGTAGTGGCGGATCGAGCGCACGCTGGCGCCGGTGCGCTCGGCCAGCGCGCCGATCGTCAGCCATTCCGGGGAGGTCGAGGCGTTCATGGGCGGCAGGCTAGCATGTTTCGCTTGACCCTCACACTGGTGTGAGGGTCGAGACTGGGTGGACCTTCACTTCAGAGGAATCCCCTCGTGTCCGCTCGTTCGTTGTTTCCCTCCCTGTCCCGCCTGCTGCTGGCCGTGCTGTCGTCGGCCACGCTGTTCGCCGTCGCGCCCGCCGCGCAGGCCGCCCCCGACCACGACTCCGTCACCTCGAAGGACGGCGTGAAAATCGCCGTCGAGGAAAGCGGCAATCCCGACGGCCCCGCCGTGATCCTGATCCATGGCCTGCTCGGCAGCCGCCTGGACTGGGATGCCCAACTGCAAAGCCCGGACTTGCGCCGGTTCCGGCTGATCAGCTATGACCTGCGCGGCCACGGCTTGTCCGACAAACCCGCCGGCGCCGAGCCGTATCATGACGGGCGCCGCTGGGCCGACGACCTCGACGCGGTGATCCGCGGCGCGCATGCCAAACGGCCGGTGCTGGTGGGCTGGTCGCTGGGCGGCGTGGTGATCTCCAACTACCTGGCCGCCTATGGCGATGGCAATATCGGCGGCGCCGTGTACGTGGATGGCGTGGTCGAGCTGAAGCCGGAGCAGTTGGTGAGCCATCCCGAGGTTTACCGGGACATGACATCGCCCGAGCTGCGGACGCATCTCGACGGCGAGCGCCGCTTCCTGGCGCTGTGCTTCCACCGCCAGCCCGATGCCGCGCTGTTCGAGCGGCTGCTCGCCAATGCCGCGATGGCCTCGTGGGACATGCAGCGCGCGGTGCCGGGCATGACCGTGTCGGCCGCCGCGGGCCTGAGCCGCGCACGCGTGCCGCTGCTGTTCATCCAAGGCGGCCGCGACGCGCTGGTCGATACGCCGGCCGCCCTGGCCCGCGCCCGCGCGCTGAACCCGCGCATCGCGAGCAAGCTGTACGAGGAATCGGGCCACGCGCCCTTCATCGAGGAACCCGAGCGCTTCAACCGCGATCTGGCCGATTTCGTCGAATCGCTGCCCGCCGCACAACCCTGAACCAACGAGGCAAGCATGAGCATCGACACGCCGCCGCCCGGCGACGACGATTTTTTCCCCGGCTTCGCGCCGCTCGAGATCGAGGCCGGCGAGGTGGCGTTTCGCGGCCGGATCGGCGGCGGCGGGCCGCCGGTCCTGCTGCTGCACGGTTATCCGCAGACGCATCTGGCCTGGCGCCGGATCGCGCCGACGCTGGCGCGCTCGCACACGGTGATCGTGCCGGACCTGCCCGGCTACGGCGCCAGCCGCATCCGCCAGCCGTCGCCGCGCTGGAGCAAGCGGCGCGTGGCCGGGGCGCTGCTCGCGCTGATGGACGCGCTCGGCCATCCGCGCTTCGCGGTGGTCGGCCACGATCGCGGCGCGCGCGCCGGCTACCGGCTCGCGCTCGACCACCCGCGGCGCGTGAGCGCCTATGCCTCGCTGAGCGTGGTGCCCACGCTCGATGCCTTCGCCGGCGTCGACCGGACCTTCGCGTTGCACGCCTGGCACTGGTTCTTCCTGGCGCAGCCGGCCGGGCTGCCGGAGCGGATGCTGGCGGCCGACCCCGATGCCTTCATCGATGCCGCGCTGGCCAGGATGGCCGGCGGCCTGGAGCGGATCGAGCCGCGCGCGCTCGCGGCCTATCGCGCCGCGTTCCGCGATCCCGAGGTGCGTCACGCGATCTGCGAGGACTATCGCGCGGCGGTGGAGGAGGACCTGGAGCACGACGCGGCCGACCGGGCGGCCGGGCGACGGCTCGACTGCCCGGTGCTGGTGCTGTGGGGGGAGAAGGAGCGCAAGACCGGCGCGCCCTCGCCCGTCGAGATTTGGTCGCGCTGGGCCGCGACGGTGAGCGGCCATGGGCTGCCGGCCGGGCATCTGCTGCCCGAGGATGCGCCGCAGCCGGTGCTCGCGGCCTTGGCGGCCTTGCTGGGCGAAAGCGCCTGAGCACGAGGTGGGTGTCGTGCCGGCCGAACGGCTCCGGCGCGCGGCAGCCGGGATACGGCGGCGCATCGCTACGGCGGGCCGCCCTCGTCGGCCCGCGCGCGACTTACTGCGCCGGCGCGGCCGCCGGCGTGGCGAGCGGCTTGTCCTTGGCGACCACGTGCACCGTGATCAGCGCGACCGCCGCCTCGCCGTCGTTGCGCACGCTGTGCGCCACGCCCGCCGGCACCACGAAGGCGCCGCCGGCATGCACCACCTGTTGCGGCTTGCCGGCCACCAGCAGCGTCAGGTCGCCCGACTCGACGTAGCTGATCTCGTCGCCGTCGTGGGTATGCCAGCCGAGCACGCCGCGCGGCGCGACCGTCACGCGCGAGACCACCGCGTGGCGCCCCGGCACCGAGACGTCCTGCGTCAGGACCTCGGTGCGGCTGATGCCGGGCGCCTGCGCGAACGAGGCAGCCGAGGCCAGGAAAAGCGATGCTGCCAGGGCGATGCGTATCGATGTTTTCATGTGGGGCCCGCGTGTGGGTAGGCCCGCTCGGGCAGCCGCACATGGCATTGCGCCGGGCCGCGCCGCGCTCGCGATTTCCGCTGCCGCCGGATTGCCGTTGCGTACACATCGATCGGGTCGGGCTCCCGGCTTACGTTTTACATACAAGACGGCTCGAACCGAGCCTGCCCGCCGATTCCTCGGCGTCACCAAACCGATTTATCATTGCTCGCCAGAACCGGCTCGCAACGGGCGAGCGAGGCGCTGCCCACCCCGGCCGCCGAGGACTCCCTTTCGTTTCGTATGCTCATAACCGACACCGGCGCGACACCGGCCGCGCCAGCGGAAGGCCTGCCGGCGCAGGCCGAATGCGGCGCCCTGCTGCGGCTCGCCTGCGCGCATTTCGGGGTCGACGCGGCGCTGGTCGTCGGCCCCGGCATCGACGGCCCGGCGGCGCTGGCGGCCGAGGGCGCCTGGCCGGCGACCCTGCCGCTCGATCCGTTCGCGTCCGGCCCGGAACAGGATTCGGAACCCGAAGCGATGGTGCTGATGCCCGAGGCGGGGCCGGCCTGCCGGCTGGTCGGCGCGGCCGATGCGCACCGGCCGCGCCTGTTCGCCGCCTGCGCGCTGCGTGACGGCCACGGCACCCGGCTCGGCACCCTGTTCCTGCTCGCCCCCGCGCGCCGCCCTCTCGACGGCTCGGAACACGCCTTCCTGCTCGATCTCGCCGCGCTGGCCGGCCCGGCGCTGGCGCGCGCGCTGGCCTCGCCTGCCCCGGCCCCGGCGCTCGCGGCCGCGAACCCACCCGCCGAAACCACCGACACGATCGACCAGGAATTGATCGCGCTGGCGCTGAACGGCAGCGGCACCGGCATCTGGGATCGCGACGTGGCCAGCGGCGAGATCCGCTACTCGCCGGAATGGAAGGCGATCCTCGGTTATGCGCCGCACGAGCTGAGCAGCCGCATCGAGGACGCGGTGGACCGCCTGCACCCCGACGACCGCGCGTATGTCCAGGCGGAGATGCACGCGCACTTCGAGGGCAGGACCGATCGCTACGAGGTCGAGCACCGGATCCTCTGCAAGGACGGCAGCTACAAGTGGATCTGCAGCCGCGGCAAGGTGATCGCCCGCGATGGCGACGGCCGGGCGCTGCGCATGGTGGGCGCGACCACCGACATCACCGCGCTGCGCGAGGCCGCCGCGCGCCTGCAGCAGACCATCGACCTGATCACCAACCTGACCGACGAGGTGGACGGCCTGGTGTTCCAGTATCGCGAGACGGCGGCGGGCGATCGTTTCTTCAGCTACGTGAGCCGCGGCATCCAGCAGATCTACGAACTCGAGCCCTCGCAGGTGGCGGCCAGCGCGGCACCGGTCGAGGCCTGCATCGATCCGCGCGACCTCGCCGCCTACCGGCACTCGTTGCGCGAGTCGGCCGCGCGGCTGACGCCGTGGCGGCTCGAATTCCGCGTGCAGCTGCCGCGCCAGGGCCTGCGCTGGCGGCACGGCGAGGCACGGCCGCAGCGCCTGGCGGACGGCGGCACGCTGTGGCACGGCTTCATCACCGACACCACCGAGCGCAAGCGCATCGAGGCGGAGCTGCACGAGCTCGCCACCATCGACCACCTGACCGAGCTGGCCAACCGGCGCGATTTCCTGGCCCGCAGCGAGGCCGTGTTCATGCGGCTGCGCCACACCGGCAACGGCGAGGCGGCGGTGCTGATGCTCGATCTCGACCACTTCAAGTCGCTCAACGATCGCTGGGGCCATGCGCTCGGCGATCGCGCGCTGCGCCACTTCGCCCAGTTGCTGCGGCAGGAGGCACGCAGCACCGATATCATCGGGCGCATCGGCGGCGAGGAATTCGCGGTGGTGCTGCCGGGCCTGAGCATCGACGCCGCGATCGACTACGGCCTGCGCCTGCAGCAGCGCATGACCAAGGCGCCGCTGGCGGTCGGCGAGCGGCTGGTGGCGCTGACCGTGAGCATCGGCATCGACCGCATGAGCGCCGCCGATCTCGGTGTCGACCAGGTGCTCACGCGCTGCGACAAGGCGCTGTATGTCGCCAAGGCGCGCGGGCGGAATCGGATCGAGTTGTATACGGATTGAAACCTGGGACCTGATGCACGCCGGACCGGGCGGCTACAATCCGGCGGTAGTCGCTTGACGAGACGCATCGTCCATCCCGATCCGCAAAACAAATCGCCCCCGCTCGCCGCATCATGACGACAACAAGAAGAAGCCTGACGCTCATCGCCGCCGGCCTGCTGGCCGGGTCGCTGCAAGCCCATGCCCAATGCGTCGACCTGATCGCGCCGCTCGACGACAGCCAACTGCTGCCCTCGCGCATCGCGCTGATCGACCGCGCCGCGCCCGCCGAGCAGATCCGCATCCTCGCCTACATCTTCGAGCTCGACCAGACCGGCAGCCTGGTGCTGCGCCACCTGGTGCAGGCCGCGCGCCGCGGCGTGCCGGTCAAGCTGCTGATCGACGGCATCGGCCCCGAGCCGCACTACCCGATCGAGGACGAGCTGATCGTCGTCCTGCACCAGGTGGCGCCCGGGCTGGCGCTGCGCATCTTCCACCCGCGCGCGCAACTGGCCGAGCTCTCGCATCGCATGCACGACAAGCTGTTCCTGGTCGGCGACACCGCCGTGATCGGCAGCACCTCGATCTGGGATTCGAGCTTCCGCAACTGGCTCAGCGAGCGCGACCTGATGGTGGCCGGCGACGCCGGCCAGGATGCCTCGACCCTGCATGCCATGCACCAGCATTTCGACCTGTTCTGGGGCAGCGAGGCGGCGGTCAGCCCCGAGCCGGAAAAATTCCTCGGCATCGACTCGCCCTATCGCACCTCGCAGGGTTACGCCACGCTCGATCCGACGCGCATCCGCTACTGGCGCGAGCGCCTGCTGGCGCCGCTCGATATCGATGCGGGCGCAACCGACGCGAACGGTGCCGCCGGTGCCGCCTTCGACCCGAACTGGACCCCGATCGCCTGCGAGCGCCTGCGCTACGTGCACGACCAGCCCGACAAGCGCTCGCCCGGCACGCTGCAGGACATGCTGCACGAATTCGACCGCGCGCAACACGACATCCTCGTCATCAACCCCTACCTGATCCTGGTGCCGGCGCTGCGCGAGGTACTCGAACGCAAGCAACGCGAAGGCGTGCGCGTGAGCCTGGTGAGCGCCTCGCTGGCCAGCACCGCGCAGGAGTTCCCGGCGGTCGGCCGCGCTTATGCCGACCAGTTGCCGGGCCTGGTGAACGCCGGGATCGAGGTGCGCGAGTATCACGACCGCGAGAACCGCATGATGCACGCCAAGCTGGTGCGCATCGACGGCCATCGCTACTACCTCGGCAGCTACAACTTCGATCCGCTGTCGGCGCACGCCAACACGGAAAACGGCCTGTGGATGGATATCCCCGAGGACGGCGCCGATCCGCTGCGCGACAGCGTGGCGTTCTACCTGAGCCACTCGAGCCCGGTGGCCGGCGCCGACGGCCGACTGCTGGAGGATCCCGACGCGCGCTGCCGGGCAGCGGGCTGCGGCGGCGCCTGGGGCTGGGTGACGGGGCTGATCCGCGCTTACCTCTGAGCGCGGATCGCGCATCGCGCCCGGCCGCGAACGCTTCAAGCCGCGCCGCGCGAATCGACGGCCTGCAGGGTGAACAGGCGCACCGCGTCGTCGAGTATCTCGGCCTGCCGCGACAGGCTGTGCGCGGTCGCGGCGCTCTGTTCGACCAGGGCGGCATTGCGCTGCGTGGTGTCGTCCAGGTGCAGCACCGAATCGTTGATGCTGTCGATACCCTGCGACTGCTCCTGGCTCGCGCCGACGACTTCGGCCATGATCGAGCCCACGCGCGTCATCACCTGATCGATCTCGGCCATGCGCGCGGCAGCGTGCGACACGCTCGACGCGCCCTCAAGCGCGACACCGACGTTCGATTCCACGATCGAGCGAATTTCGCGGGAAGCGCCGGCGCAACGCTGTGCCAGGGCCCGGACCTCGCCGGCCACCACCGCGAAGCCCCGGCCCGATTCGCCGGCGCGCGCGGCCTCCACGGCCGCGTTCAAGGCCAGGATGTTGGTCTGGAAGGCAATGGTGTCGATCGTCGCGACAATCGCCACGATCTGCTTGGAGGATTGCGAAATCGCCTCCATGGTCCGCTCGGTGGCCTGCACCGCATCGCAGCCGGTCCGGGTCGTGGCGCGCGCCTGCTCGACGATCTCGTTGGCGTGCCGCGCGGCCTGCGAATTGCTCTTGACGGTTGCGGTCATCTGCTCGAGCGCGGCGGCCGTCTCCTGAAGCGCGGCCGCCTGCATCTCGGTCCGATTCGACAGATCCAGGTTCGCCGCGGCGATCTCCCGAGTCGCGAACTGCAACTGCACGGTTTGCTTGCGCACGTCCGAGACGATCGCCGTCAGATTCAGCTTCAGTTGTCTGAGGCTGCCCTGCACGCCGGAAAACGCGACGTCCGAACGCGGTGGAATCGACACCGTCAGATCACCGGCTGCCAGCCGCGTCGCCATCGCGTCGATTTCGTGGATGCCCGCTTCCAGGCGATGGCTGATGCCCCAGAGCAACCAGAGCACGAAGGCCGTGACCGTCGCGGCGAGAGCGACGCTCCAGAGCGGCTGCGAGGACGCCGATGCGCCATGTAGCCACGCCAGCACCGCGAGTGCACCGGCGCCGCCGGCCAGCAGGGTGCGTGTCGCCGCGCGAACCCGGCCCAGCCTGGCGAACAGCCCGCGCGGGCCCCGCCTCAGCACACGCCCTCCGACCAATCGCCACGAAGCGGTGCCGCCGGCCCGCATGCCCGCATACAAGACCTCCGCCTCGGCGATCTCGGCGCGGGTCGGCCGGGTTCGCACGCTGAGATACCCCACCGCAGCGCCGTTCTCGACGATCGGCGTGACGTTGGCCCGCACCCAGTAGTAACTGCCGTCCTTGCGCCGGTTCTTCACCAGCGCCGTCCAGGCGCGGCCGCCGCGCAGGGTTGCCCACAGATCGGCGAACGCTTCGGCCGGCATGTCCGGATGTCGAATGATGTTGTGGGGCTGACCGATCAATTCCTCGCGATCGAATCCCGACACGTCGATGAAGGCGGGGTTGCAGTAGCGGATGATGCTCGACAGGTCGGTGGCGGACACCAGCATCGCATCCTCCGGGAACGGGTATTCCAGCTCCGTCACGGGCAGGTTCGTACGCATCATCGGGCTCCCGTGCGGACCATCGCACACGCGGGCGGCGGGCAGGCCTCGCCCGAATACCCGCCGCGCGCGATGGCGTCGCCGGAGAACCGCTGCGTGCGGCGGCCTCCTTGTTCGCGAAGTCCGTCGCGGAACCGGCCGTTCGCGCGGCCCTCCAAGCCCCGCATGCCGCCCATTGCGATATCCCGTTGCATCGATCACCTCCATCGTGTGATTGTTTCAATCCGGCACGACTACGGCCGAATGAACTCGATAACGGTTCGATTCGCCGTTGCTGAAGCGAAATGCCACGATGCTTTACATTTTCCCCATTCAAAACCACCATCCCGACCGTGAAGTCGATATATCCATGAAAATACCAACTCAATATCCATATCAATCCATCAAGGCAATAATCATACATATAAAAATGCAATAAAAACAATGACTTGAATTTATTCATCGCCGCTCGAAATGAAAATAATTTTCATTTATTCGGACCATCCAATTTCACAATCAGACACAATTCACCTAAAGCAATTGACGAAAATCAAAATGAATTGATATTCACGAGACAAGAGCCTTCGCACCACATTACTTTTGGTTGCCATGTCATCATGCGATCGGACAGGCACATGAAAATCATCCGCAAGCGCCCGGCATCGAGCCTCGCCCCGCGGCCAGGCAGGCGTCATCGCTGCACGAGGCGGGACCGCGCCGTCACTGGCGCCAAGCTGCTGCACCATCCTCCCGGCGCGGTGCTGGTGGTGGATGACGATCCGGCCCAGCGCGCCCTGCTCGGCAACATGCTCGGACGCCTCGGCCACCGCTGCGTCGCGGTCGCCGGTCCCGTCCAGGCCAGCGCGTGCCTGCGGGACACGGCCGTCGTCGCGGTACTGCTGGCCCTGCGGCCCGCCGGCGACAGTTGGCTCGGGATGGCACGCTGCCTGGCCGATCGTCCGGCCTTGCCCTTGATCGTGACCGGGACATGCGACGAGCGCACGCGCCGGGCCGCGATGCGGCTGGCTCGTGCCTGCGGCGTCTCGGTGGCCGGCGCGCTGGGCCAGCCGGTGCGTGCCGCCGAACTCGCCGCGCTGCTGGCCGCGAGCACCGGCAACGACGCGCTCCAGGCACCGGATGCGAGGGCCGAGCCGGCCGAGGAGGATTTCGCGAGTGCCCTGGCCACCGGCCGCATCCGGCCGGCCTTCCAACCCAAGGTCGGCCTCGCGGACGGCAGGGTCGTCGGGGTCGAGGCGCTTGCCCGCTGGTACTCGCCGCGAGAGGACCCGGTCGGTCCCGAACGCTTCGTGCCCCTGGCCGCCGGCTGGGGGCGGCTCGCCGAACTCACCGACGTCATCCTGTCAGCCTCGCTTGCGTCCTGCTCGCGCTGGCGGCGCGATTTCCCCTCGATCAGCGTGGCGGTCAACCTCGATCCCAGCCTGGTCGAACCGGGATTCCTCGATACGGTACGGAAACGGCTCCTGCAATACGGCGTTCCGCCAGGATCGCTGGTGCTCGAGATCACGGAGCGCAGCGCCCTGTCCGATTCGATCGTCGCCAGGGAGGCCTTGACTCGCATCCGGATCGACGGTGTGCAACTGTCGATCGACGATTTCGGCACGGGCTACGCTTGCCTGACATCGCTGCTGGATGTCCCCTTCAACGAACTGAAGCTCGACCGCCGCTTCGTCGGCGAGGCGCTCCGCGATCCCGATGCGCGACGCATTCTGCACGCCACCGTGGCCCTGGCCCGCGAGTTGGGGATGCGCTGCGTGGCCGAGGGCGTCGAACAGCGCGCGATCGCCGAAAGCCTGCAACTCGAGGGCTGCGACGCGGCCCAGGGCTGGCTGTGGGCCCCCCCGATGGACGAACCCGCCTTGCTCGCCTGGTTGAGCGACCATGCCCATCGGGTGCCGAACGACCGGCATCTCGCCGAGGCCGCCTGATGAAGCGCGACGCTGCCCGTGACGACCGCGCGGCCGCCGCCGGCATCAATGCCAACGCGTACCTGACGCTGGCCTGCTCTCGAGCCGGGCTCGGCTCCTGGCCCGAGGCCCTGCAATCGATGCGCGGCGGCGCGATCTTGCGCCTCGCTTTCGCAAGGCGACGTCCGGCGGGATTCATGCAGGCATTCGCCGCCCTGCTGCGCCACGAATGCCTGCAGTTGCGCGCGACCGGCTCGCTAGATCTCTATCTCGGCACGCCGGCGGGGCTGGCCGCGCTCGACGCGGGTCATCCCGGCGAGCTTGCCGAGCTGACCGTCGGCGCCGTCGAGCCCGACGACACCACCGTGGCGCTGTCCGCCCCCGCCCGATCGGCCGGCGTGAGGCAGGGAAAACACCAGCGACGCGCGGCACGGCCGGCACCTTCAGCATCGTGACGCGCCTGCCGACATCAATGTCATGCGGGGATGCGACGACTGCCGGCAGGCCTCCCCGGCCGCCACGCCGTCGACTGGAAAGATAGGATCCTGTTTCTTATGGAGTGCATATGTTTGTCGCAATCGGATGGATCGTGGTGCTCGCCTCGGTGATCGGCAGCTTCGTCGGGGTGGGCGGCCATCTGCCCGCCCTGCTGCAGCCCTTCGAGCTGCTGTGCATTTTCGGGGCTGCAGCGGGGGCGTTCGTGGTCAGCAATCCACGCGACACGCTCGGCAAGACCCTGAAATCGCTGCCGTCGTGCTTCAAATCGACCAGCTATACGAAAACCCAGTATCTCGAACTGATCGCCCTGCTCTACGAGCTGCTCCAGAAGGCGCGCCGCGACGGCATGCTGTCGCTCGAATCCGATATCGAGAATCCGGCGAACAGCCCGCTGTTCCAGAAGTACCCGCATGTGCTGGGCGACCACCACCTGCTCGATTTCATCATCGACTACCTGCGCATGATGTCCACCGGCAATCTCAATCCGCTCGAAATGCAGGACCTGATGGACGAGGAGCTCGAAACGCATCACGCCGAGGTCTCGGTCGCGCCGTCGGCCATCCAGAAGATGGCCGACGGCCTGCCGGCATTCGGCATCGTCGCGGCCGTGATGGGGGTGGTGCATACCATGGGTTCGGTGGGCGCGCCGCCGGCGGAACTCGGAAAGATGATCGCCGGCGCCCTGGTGGGTACCTTCCTCGGCATCCTGCTCGCCTATGGTTTCGTCGGCCCGCTCGCGGACCTGCTCAACGCCAAGGGCCGCAATTCGGCCAAGCCGTTCCACTGCGTGAAGGCGGTGCTGCTGGCATCGCTGAGCGGCTATGCGCCGGCGGTGGCGGTCGAGTTCGGCCGCAAGGTGCTGTTCACCGCCGATCGCCCGAGCTTCCAGGAGCTCGACGAGGCGGTACGCGCCACCAAGACGAGCAAGGCCTGAAGGGGCACGGCATGAACAACGACCGGGCCGCGGAACAGGCGGTACGCAAGGCGGCGGGCGGCACGACGGTGGTGCGGCGCGTCAGGAAGAACGCGCACGAGGGGCATCACGGCGGCGCATGGAAGATCGCCTACGCGGATTTCGTCACCGCGATGATGGCGTTCTTCCTGCTCATGTGGCTGCTCGGCTCGACCTCGAAATACGATCGCAAGGGTATCGAGGACTACTTCAATACGCCCCTGTCCACGCTGCTGGGCACGCATGCCGACAGCAACGGCACCGCACGCTCCAGCGTGCTCCAGGCAGGGGGACAGGATCTGTCGGACCGGCGCGACGGCAACGGCCATGCCGCGTCGGCACCCGCCGCGCCGGCTGTCGATGCCGAGGACGCGGCGCGGCTGTCGCGCCTGAGGCAGCAATTGAGCACGCTGGTCGAGGAGAACCCGCAGTTGCGTGCGTTCAAGGACCAGATTCGCCTGTCGACCACGCGCGAGGGCCTGCGTATCGAGATCGTCGACTCGCGCAGCCGCCCCATGTTCGCCACCGGCAGCGCGAGGCTGGAGGACTATGCCAGCGACATCCTGTTTCGGATCGGCACGCTCCTGAACCAGGTCGACAACCGTGTGTCGATCGCGGGGCATACCGATGCGGTTCCCTATTCGGGCGGCATCGCCGGCTATTCGAACTGGGAACTCTCTTCCGACCGCGCGAACGCGGCGCGGCGCGCGCTGGTGGCGGGCCATCTGCGCGAGGACAAGCTGCTGCAGATCCGCGGGCTCGCCGACGTGCTGCCGCTCGATCAGGGGGCGGCCGACGCCGAGGTGAACCGGCGCATCAGCATCCTGGTTCTCAACAAACAGGCCGAGCGCGCCTTTTTCGCCGATGCGGCGGCCGGGCCGCCGGCCACGACACCCGGCACGCCCGCCGGGCCCTGAACGCCGCGACGGGCCCGGGCCGGTGCCACCTCATAGCGACACCTGATCGAAACCGCAGCGGTTCAGACGGATGTGCAGGACCACCAGCGCGTGCCAGGGACAGTCGCGCGACACCGCTACGCTGCCCGGCGTGGGCATCCCGAGCCGGGCATGGCGGCCGTCCAGCGCGGCGTGGAACGCCCGGGCCGCCGACCAGCGTATCGCGAGCGCCGCCGCCGCGAGCGCCATCAGCATATACGGGCGAAGACCCGGGCAATGGAGCCGGGCCGCCGGGATCCGCAGCATGCCCAGCGACACCAGCACGCTCGCCTGCACCAGCACGCCGGCCAAGCCGGCGAGTTGCAGATACGCGCGCCATTGCTCGAGTCGGGATGAAGTCATGATGGGGGGCTCCGCTGAATCGGACGATGTCGAGGCACGCGCCTGTCGATCCGTCGAGCGATGGTAACGGGGTCGGCGGCCGGCCACCTTAAGCAAGCTTCAGCCAGGCCGAGACTCGCGCGGCGCTCGATTACAATCCATGACACGGCGAGGCTGGGCAAAGTGGGTCATCATTCCCGTCGCCCCCCTCACCCGCCAGCGAATGAAAATGCGACTGCTTCTCGTTGAAGACGACGACCTGATCGGCAGCGGCCTGGAAATCAGCCTGCGTCAGGCCGGTTACGAGGTCGACTGGTTGCGCGACGGGATCGCGGCCCAGGCCGCGCTCGCCACCGCCGGCTACGCACTGGTGGTTCTCGATCTCGGCCTGCCCGGCAAATCGGGCTCGGCCCTGCTGCGCATGCTGCGTGCGCGCGGCGACACGATCCCGGTGCTGGTGATCACCGCCCGCGGCACCGTGGCGGACCGCGTGCGCGGTCTCGACGAGGGCGCGGACGACTATCTGGCGAAACCCTTCGATCTGAGCGAGGTGCTGGCCCGCTGCCGCGCCCTGGTGCGGCGTTCCCAGGGCCGCACCCGCGACGCCTTCGTGCGGGGCGACATCGCCATCGATCTGACAAGCCGCGTCATTACCCGCAATGCGTCTCGCATCGCGCTGACCGCCCGGGAGTGGGCGATCCTGATCCAGCTCGTCGGCCAGCGCGGCGTGCCGCAATCCCGGGCGCGCCTGGAGGACGCCCTGTACGGCTGGCAGGACGGCGTCGAGAGCAACGCGATCGAGGTCCACGTGTCGAACCTGCGAAAGAAGCTCGGCGCGGACTTCATCCGCACCGTGCGCGGCATCGGCTACGTGGTCGAGCCCGCATGAGCAGTCGCTCGATCCGGCGCGGTGCCACCCTGCTCGCCCTTGGCTGCGTCGGCACGGTCTGGCTGCTTGCCGTATTCGGCTGCTTGCACCTGGTCGACCGCGAGATCGAGGAATGGCAGGACGCGCGACTGGCTGAATACGCGGATTTCCTGCTGCGACTCGACGCGCCCGACCTGGCCCGATTCGCACGCGCGCCGTTCGATGCGAGGGTGGAGTTGCCGCGTGCCGGCGAGCCTCCCGGCACGGAGCGGGATGGAGACAAGCTGCCGCGCCAGATATTTTTCGAGGTGCGTGATGCCGGTGACCGCGTGCTCGCCTCGAACCTGCCGCCCGAGGCGGCGGCCGCCACCCTGGCGCCGGGTTACGGACAACCGCCGGCTCCGATGCGCATGCGCGGCATCGAATGGCGCAGCTTCGCATCGCGCGAGGCCGGCTCCGGCCGCAGCATTCGCGTGATGGAAACCGCCAATACACGCAGCGACCTCGCCGCGCGCGTGGCGCGCGGCATCGTCTGGCCGCTGGGCGCCGCGCTGCCAGTGCTCGCCCTGCTGCTCTGGTATGCGATCGGCAGGGGGCTCACGCCGCTGACCGCGCTGTCCACGGCGATCGCCGCGCGCGACGCGCGTTCGCTGGACCCGATCGGCGCGACCGCGGTACCGCGCGAGGTGGAGGTTCTGGTCGATGCGATAGATCGGCTGCTGGATCGCCTGCGCACCTCGATCGCGCGCGAGCGCACGTTCACGGCGGACGCCGCCCACGAGTTGAAGACCCCGCTCGCCGCCATCAAGATCCAGGCGCAGCTGGCATTCGCCTTCGAGAACGCCGCGCTCAGGCAGCAGGCCTTGCAGCGCGTGATCCAGGGCGTCGACCGCGGCGCGCGGCTGGCCGAGCAACTTCTGCTGCTGGCTCGACTCGACGAATACGAGCGGATTCCCAGCCAGGCCGTCGCCGTGGCGCCGCTGATCGAGGCCGCGGTGACACGGCATGCGGAATCTGCCGCCGACCGGGACACGCGCATCGAGGTCGACTGCGAAGCCGGCCTGAGCGCGCACGCCGATCCGGTCCTGTTCGGCATCCTGCTCGACAACCTGCTCGACAACGCGATCAAGTACGGCACGCGCGGCGGACGGATTCGAGTGTCGATGCAGCGCCAGGACGCGCGGCGGCGCCTGTCGGTCAGCGACGACGGCCCCGGCGTGCAAGCGGACGAATACCCGCGGCTCACCGACCGCTTCTATCGCGGTCTCGGCGCGCAATCGCCGGGCAGCGGCCTGGGTCTGTCGATCGTGGCACGCATCGCGCATTACCTCGGCGCTCGCCTGTGGTTCGAGCCCGGCCTCGACGGGCGCGGCCTGTCGGTCCTGGTCGAGCTGGACGCGGCAAGCCCGGACGATGCGCTACAGCGCGACAAGGGCCTTAACGTTTCGTTAAGCATTCCGCATTAGACTCGATTCGCTCATCCAACTCAAATTCGCTCCTCGGGGTGTTCCATGTCGAAACCGGATCGATACGATGGCGTCGCACGCCTGCTGCACTGGTTGATCGTCCTGCTGGTGCTGGTCCAATACCTGCTCGGCTGGTGCATGCCGGATGTGCATCACGACACGCGACCGGTCGGCCTGATCGCCGCCCACCTGGCGGTCGGTACCGCGCTGCTCGCCGCCATGGCGCTACGCGTGATCTGGCGCGCCACCCACCGGCCGCCGCCGGCCGAGCTGTCGCCCGCCGCGCGCCTGCTCTCCGCGCTGACCCACGGCGGCCTGTACCTGCTGCTGGTCGCGGTGCCCGTGCTGGGCTGGATCAATGCCTCCTCGCGGGACTGGCCGGTATTGCTGGCCGGCCTGTTCCCCTTGCCCTCGCTGTCGCCCAGCGGCTCCGCGTTCGGCCACGCCATGGGCGACGTGCATGGCGTGCTGGCCTGGGTCCTGATCGGTCTGATCGGCTTGCATGTCGCCGCGGCACTGCTGCATCGCTTCGTGCTGCGCGATCGCGTGCTGCAGCGAATGCTGCCTTGGTGAGCACGGCGCGGCGGCGCCTCAACACGCCGCGGGTTCCTCGGTAACGGGCAGGAAGTGCTCGATATCCTCGGGCGTATGGCGATGCAGCGGCGAGATCCGCACCGCGCCCGGCAGGCCGAGGGGCTTCAGCATGCGGCCCGAGTAGAAGCTCACGGCCACCCGCTCGTAGACGATCACGCAGCGCTTCTCGCACTCGCGCGCCCTCGGGATGGGCCGGTTTCGCGAATCCGATGCCAAGGACCAGGCCGCGCCGCGCCAGTTGGCCATCCCCCGAAAATCCGACGGGGCTTGGCAGCCGGTCCCGGCACAAACCGCTCTGGCAGATGAACAGCATGCCGGTGAGCACCGCGCGATTGTCCAGCGGCCGGCGCACGGGATAGCGTAAGCGCCGGGGTTTGGGGCGGCGGCGGCAACGGTTCGATGAGTACCCGGAGCTTGTCGTCGAATATGGGTCCGGCCATGTCCTTTTCGCCGTCGAAACGGCGAAAAGGTTGACAGGAACGCTCGAAGGCAAACAGCCCCGAGCGTGATGTTTCAAGGCTTCTTAGAAAGAGTGCTGAATGCCGGCATATACGCCCGTCTGGCTGTGGCCCGGCAGCGGATTGTCGGCGTTGCCCGGCAGATTGGCCTCGAGGCTGAAATCGGCATTGCTGCTGTTGTGCACGGTCGCAATCTGGATATCCAGCAAGGTACGCTTCGAGAGGTTGTAGGCACCGCCGACGGTGTACATCGTCGCATTACCCGTGCCGTTGTTCGCATTGACGTGGTACACGGCGGCGATCAGTTGCGCGGCCGGTGTGGCATGCCACGTTACACCGCCGTATTCCTGCGTCGCGGTCGTCGGAATGCCAGTCGGGGCGCCGCTGATGCCTGAACTGCGCAGCCCGTCGTACATCGCGTTCAACGTGAATGCTCCCAGAATCAGGTTGCCGCCAGCCATGTATTCGCGCGATGACCCCCAGACGCCGTTCGTCGTGTCGCCGAGGCCGCCGTTCACGTTGCGAACCTCGTCATAGACGGCACGCAGTTGGAGGAAATCGTTGTCATACTTGAGTTCGACGGCATCCGACCGGCCTTCGTTGTTCAGTTGACCTCCATTTCCCGTGGCACCTTCGTTGAAGTTGGTTTGGTTGCCCAGCGAGTATTGGGCGCGAAGCGAGAAACCGCCGAAGGTCGGCGAGTCGAAATTGATGTTGTTGCTCGATGCCTGCCAGTTGCGGCCGCGCACGAGCGAAGCCGACGACCAAGAGGACTGGAAGAACGGGTCGTAAGCCCACAGGTCCTCTCCGTCCAGGGTCAGCTCGCGGCCCATCGTCAGCGTACCGACCCGATTGTCCGAGAGGCCGACCAGCGCGTAACGATTGAAGATTTCCCCGGCTCCCGGTCCGGCTCCCGTCGCCGTGTTGAAGGAGCCCTCCAGGTGGAACACGGCCGACAGACCGCCACCCAAATCCTCCGTGCCTTTCATGCCCCAGAGACTGGTTCCCCAGTCGCCGCTTTCCAGTTTGACACGCGACTTCGAACCTGAGCCCGCGGCATTGGGGATCCCGCTCATGTATTCCACCCCCGCATCCAGACGGCCGAAAAGCGTGACGCTGCTTTGCGCATGCGCACCGATGCAGACCGACGACAGCAGCGCTGCCGCGATTACGGTATTTTTCATTGTCTCCACCATACCTTTCAAAAAAAATAAGGATTGCTTATTGAAGTTGACACCGAGAGAGTGTGTGGACTGAGATCCGATGTCAGGGACAGCGAGACCCAGCGGCGAGTGTGGCCGTAACCGGATAGCCCAGGCGCCACCGCGCTTGCTCGGGCACGCAGCCCATCGCCCGCTCTTTCCGTAGTGAAACTACTTTCAAATCAACTTCTCTTCGTACTTAGCCTACTGCGACAGGAAGGATACCTGAGCGCCAGATAAAACAATCGGCACCGATTTAAGCGCTGTGGCGAAATCACCATATTGATTATTCATACGAATCACCGCGAATATTGACTCCGCAACACGGCAATGAATTACCATTATTGCTTTACGCCCAGGATTGCCATGATTGACAAAAAATTTGACCGATATCGAGCTTGCTCCGCCAGTTGGTCTCCGCAAAACCGGTCCAATGCAGGCAGCATCGGCTCCGATATTCGCCCGTCCACCCCAAAATTATGAGCGGGAAGCGGGTCGGATTGCCCCAATTTCTTTCAATTTCCCGTAAAATCCCCAACCCATTGCCTTCAGAAATCAATTCGACACGGAATTCAGAATTGCGATATCAAAAAAAATCCCCTGGTATACCCCGCCATAGATTTATTGATAATGAAGCTTTTTCATAAAAAAATTTAAATGCTATTCCTGATAAATAGAAAATCAGTTTCCGCCATTTCCCGTCTTGCGTTGCCCTGATATTTTCAAAACAGCAATCGAGCGATCCGACAGAATTAAATTCTTTCATGAACTCGCTCGATTCGCATCGTAGTGCGAAATTCCCTGCCGGGCGCTGCTTTCCGACGACACGTCGATTTCCGCATGGTCCGCTTGGCGGCGGACGCTGCAGCCAGGACGATAGCAACTCGACACGCGCTAACGACGGCCAACGGAGTGAGACGCAATGCCCACCGATGCGAAGAGTCACGCCGTCCAAGACCCCGATGTCGCCCCCTACGCGGACGGCCCCAGATTGCTGGCCGATATCGACGAGACCGAGGCGCGTTTCATGTTGGAGACGGGCCCGGGGAAGATGGGCCGGATGCAGACGTATTCCCGCGCTCGCTACTCGGGGATCGTCGACGTCATCGGGGCGTATGTGAATGACATGCGGCCTGGCCGGATCAATTACGCGGCGATCGCGGTCACGCAATCGGTCGATGGCGATCAGGTTGACATGGGCTGGCACTTCTCGATTGAAGCCACGCGGCGCGCCCTGGGCCTCGACACCCTGCTGGTCGTCAACGACGCCACCGCGCTGGCTGTCGCGTTGCCCGGGCTGACGGATTCGCAACGCGTGCAACTCGGCGGCGGCGCACGGCGGCGCAACGGCGTCACGGGGTTGCTGAGCGTCGGAACGCATCTGCGCGTCCGGGGCCTGATTCCCGTTGCGGACCGCTGGATTGCACTGGACAGTGAGGGGGGACACTCGGCCTTCGCGCCGGTCGACGAGCGCGAAGACCGAGTGCTGCATCATGCTCGCCGCCATTGGCCACACGTGTCGTACGAACGAGTGTGTACGGCTGCGGGCATCGAAGTCATCCACCGGGCACTGGCGTCCCGCGACAGGAAATGCGCCGATGCCAATGCGTTCGAGCTTGTCGAGCGCGCATTGGCCGGCGAGTCGACCGCAGTGGAATCGGTGGACGTGTTCTGCGGCATACTGGGCAGCTTCGCTGCCAACATCGCGATCACGCTCGGCACGCTCGGCGGCATTCACATCAACGGCGACCTGATAACGAGTCTGGGTCGATATTTTGCGCGTTCGCCGTTCCGTGAGCGCTTCGAGCTGGAGCGTCACGCCGGAAGCCCGTCCCGCGACATGCCGACCTACGTGATCGTCGCCCGGCATCCGGCGTTCCTCGGCGTTTCGGCGATGCTCGCACAACGCTTGTCGAAGCGCGCAGGCGGCGACGCGACAGCGGTGTTCGAGCGCATCCGTCTGATGCGCGATGCACTACCGCCGGCAGAGCGGCGGGTGGCAGATCTGGCGTTGCATCATCCGCGCTCGATCGTCAACGAGCCGATCGCCGACATTGCTCGCCGAGCCGACGTGGGGCCGTCGACCGTCATCCGCTTCTGTCGCTCGCTCGGCTGGCCGAGCATGTCGGACTTTAAGCTGAAGCTGGCGGGCGGCTTGACCGAAACGATTCCGACCCGTCAGCGCCGGGTGTTGCCAAGCGACACCGTCACGGAATTCGGCGTGACGGTGCTGGACAATACGATCTCGGCCATTCTTCCACTACGCGAGCATTTGAACGTCGAACGCATCGGCCGGGCGATCGATCTGCTGAACGGCGCGCGCCGGATCGAGTTCTATGGATTCGGTGATTCGAACGTGGTCGCGCAAGATGCGCACCACAAGTTTTTCCGGTTTGGAATGCCGACGGTCGCGTACGGCGATCCATACCTGCAGGCGTCGTCGGCCGCGCTGCTCGGTAGCCGCGACGTAATCGTCGCCGTGTCGCGGTCGGGAGACGAGCCGGAATTGCTGCGTGTGCTGGCGTCCGCGCTGCAGGCCGGCGCGCGGGTGATTGCGGTTACGCGTCGCGATACGCCCCTCGCCGAATGTGCGACGGTGGCGCTGGAAGAGGATCACGTCGGAATACCCGGGCCACCGTCTGCCGGTATTTCGCGGATCCTGCATCTGATGATGATCGATATGCTGTCCGTCGGTGTGGCGAGTCGGCGTGTCGCGCCCAATGGGACAAACCCGGCGGCGATCACTGATGCGCAAGCCAGCGCGGACGCCACCACCCAGGCCGTGCCGCAACCGCCCGGCCGTCGAGCGGCGGCTTCCTCCACGGCCTCGGGAGGAAGACAGGCTCGGCTCTACCCTGGTATTGGCGCGAGGAGGTAATTTGCCTGGGCCCTTGTCGCCACGACCCGCGTCATATCGCGTTCAGCAAGGTGGCCAGATCGGCCTTAACAAGCCGCTGAAATACTCATCGACCAGATTCACCCGACTCCCTGCAAGTGATCACCGGCTCCTCGCCCGTCAACCACAACCCGAACCTGCAACCCGAAAATGACCTGTCGAAGGAATTGACGGCCGAATGGGCACGCAGTAACGGCCTGTTCCGGCTCTCGTCGTTCGAGGACGCGTGAAGAACGCGATCGCCAGCCAAACCGGCATCACCGTGATCCCGAACGTCACCAGCGTCCAGAACATCGGCGAGGTGGATTCGCGCGGCGTCGAATTGAGCTACCAGCACCACGATGTCGGCCTGCGCGGTCCGCAACCGGTCGCGAGCCTGGTCTACACGCAATCCACCTTCCACCTGTAAGGCCGGCGGCTGCCGAGCGACGGCGCTCGCCGCGGTCCCTTTCGATGCAACGGGCCGCCCGACATCCGCCACGGCCTCGTCACACCTTGTCGTGTGATAAAAATAACATTTATAGATTGCATTTTCACATCTAACGTGATTTCATTATCACCCGCGACGGGCCGCTTCCGACCGAGCCCGCTCCGCCCTCATGACAAGGAAGAGACCCAGATGGAGACAATCGCCGTGATCGGCAGCAACATGGTCGACCTCGTGACCTACGTCGAGCGCATGCCCGTGCGCGGCGAGACGCTGGAGGCGCCGAACTTCGAGCTCGGCTGCGGCGGCAAGGGCGCCAACCAGGCGGTGGCAGCGGCGCGCCTGGGCGCGCGCGTGGTGATGGTCAGCAAGGTCGGCGACGACGTGTTCGCCGACAACACCCTGCGCAACTTCGAGCGCGAAGGCATCGACACCACCCACGTGGGCCGCGTGCCCGGCGTGCCCAGCGGCGTGGCGCCGATCTTCGTCGAACCCGATTCCAGCAACAGCATCCTGATCGTCAAGGGCGCCAACCGGCACCTGCTGCCGGCCGACATCGAGGCGGCCGCGCCCAAGCTGCGCGAATGCGCGCTGATCGTGCTGCAGCTCGAGATCGAACTCGAGACCATCTACCACGCGATCGAATTCGGCGCGCGGCACGGCATCCCGGTGCTGCTGAACCCGGCGCCGGCCACCGCCGCGCTCGATTTCGGGCGGATCCGCACGGTCGAATTCTTCGTGCCCAACGAAACCGAGCTGGCGATCGTCTCCGGCATGCCGGTCGATTCGCCCGAGGCCGCGGCGCGGGCCGCGCAGGCGCTGGTCGCGCGCGGCCTCAAGCAGGTGCTGGTCACGCTGGGCGCCCAGGGTTCGCTGCTGGTCTCGCGCGAGGGCGTGCAGCACATCGCCGGCGTGCCGGTGCAGGCACGCGACACCACCGGCGCGGGCGACGCCTACATCGGCTGCTTCGCGCGCTACTACGCGAGCTCGCGCGATGCGGCCAGCGCCATGCGCCACGCCTCGGCCTATGCCGCGCATTCGGTCACCGGCTTCGGCACCCAGAATTCCTACGCCGACGCGGCCGGCTTCGAACGCTTCCTGCGCGACGCCGGCCGCTGAGCGCGGCGCCGCCCATCGACAAGACACGACAGAGAGACAACCCCGGGAAGGAGACACCCATGAGCCGAGCCAGGATCGAACAATCGCCCGACGGCTATTACCTGAATCGCACGCCCCTGTTCGCGTTCACGCTGCTGTGCTGCCTGTTCGCGCTGTGGGGCACCGCCGCCAACCTCAACGACGTGCTGATCGCGCAGTTCAAGAAGTCCTTCTTCCTGTCCGATTTCGAATCGGCCTTCGTGCAGTCGGCCTTCTATCTCGGCTACTTCTTCCTGGCGATCCCGGCCGCCACGGTGGTGAAGAAATTCAGCTACAAGACCACCATCCTGGTCGGCCTGCTGCTCTACACCACCGGCTGCCTGCTGTTCTTCCCGGCCGCCTCGACGGCCAAATACGGCATGTTCCTGGTGGCGCTGTTCGTGATCGCCGCCGGCCTGTCCTTCCTCGAGACGGCCTCGAATTCCTATTCGACGCTGATGGGCCCGCGCGAGACCAGCACGCGCCGCCTGAACATCTCGCAGACCTTCTACCCGTTCGGCGCGATGGCCGGCGTCTACATGGGCAGCTTCCTGATCTTCAAGCAGGGCGACGCCTCGCATGCGCAGCTCGCGGCGATGTCGGCCGCCGAGGCGCATGTGCACCAGTTGGCGATGATCCAGGCCACGCTGGCGCCCTACAAGTTCCTGATCGTGGTGCTGGCCGCCGTGTTCGTGGTGTTCGCGCTGACGCCCTATCCGTCCTGCAAGGGCCGCGCCGGCACCGCGGCCACGCATCGCATCGACGCGCGCGGCACGCTCGCGCGCCTGTTCGGCAACCGCCGCTTCGTGGCCGGCATCGTCGCGCAGTTCCTCTACGTGGGCGCGCAGGTGGGCGTGTGGAGCTTCACGATCCGGCTGGCGATGCAGATCGGCGGCCTGAGCGAACGCGGCGCCTCGCGCTACCTGCTGGCCACCTTCTTCGCCTTCTTCGTCGGCAAGCTGGTCGCCACCCTGGTGATGAAGCGCGTCGGCCCGGCCAAGGTGCTGATCGTCTACGGCGTGCTGTGCATCGCCCTGCTCGCCTACACCATCAGCGTGCACAACATCACGGCCGTCTACGCGGCGGTGGGCGTGAGCGTGTTCCTCGGCCCCTGCTGGCCGACCATCTACGGCCTCACCATCGACGGGCTGGGCAAGGACACCGAGTACGGCGGCTCGATCCTGGTGATGAGCATCGTCGGCGGCGCGGTGGTGCCGCTGATCCAGGGGCTGATCTCCGACCACACCGGCGGCAACATGCAGCTCGCCTTCGTGGTGCCGCTGGCCTGCTTCGTGGTGATCGTCTACTACGGCTACTACTGCCTGCGCCACCAGCCTGCCGCGACGCCCGACGCGCCGGGCGAGGCCGATGCCGGCTCGCGCTACGTCGACACGCGCCACACCTCGGGAGTCTGAGCATGCGAGGCGAGATCGAACTGCGTCGCGACGACTTCCGCGAGACGCCGCGCACGCTGTACCGCGCCGAGGGCATGAGCGTCACCGCCTTCGCCTATCCATCGGGCGTGGAGGCGCTGCGGCTGGAGAATCGCCGCGGGCAGTTGGTGGTGCTGCCCTACCTGGGGCAGATGATCTGGGCCGCCGCCTTCGACGGCCGCGATCTCACCATGAAGCAGATGTTCCGGCAGCCGAAGCGCGCGGCCTCGATCATCGACACCTACGGCTGCTTCATGTTCCATAGCGGCCTGCTGCGCAACGGCTGCCCGGGGCCGGAGGACACGCACGCGCTGCATGGCGAGATGCCCTGCGCGCCGATGGATCGCGCCAGCCTGGTGGTGGGTGCCGACCGGCACGGCGGCTGGCTGGCGGTGACGGGCGAATACGAATACGTGCAGGGTTTCGGCAGCCACTACCTGGCGCGGCCCTCGGTGCGGCTCGCCGAGCACGAGGCGCTGATGCGCATCGGCATGCAGGTGACGAACCTGGGCGGCACGCCGATGGACCTGATGTACATGGCGCACCTGAACTACGCCTATGTGCCGGGCGCTCGCTTCGAGCAGGCGCTCGGGGCCGGCGGCCTGCGCCTGCGCGAGAGCGTGCCGGCCCATGTCAGGCCGACGCCGGCCTGGCGCGACTACACGGCGGCGCTGGCGCGCGAACCCGAGCGGCTCGCCACGCTCGACACGCCCGGGCTGTACGATCCCGAGATCGTGTTCTTCATGAACCGGGCGCGTGCCGGCCGGGACGGCCTGGCGCATTTCCGGCTGCATCATCCGGACGGCGGCGCGTTCCATACCGCCTATCGCCCCGAGCAGTTCCCGCATGCGACGCGCTGGATCCTGCACAACGCCGACCAGCAGGTGGCCGCCTTCGTGCTGCCCTCGACCTGCGAGCCCGAAGGGTACCTGGCCGAGCAGCGCAAGGGCCACGTGGCCGTGCTCGCGCCCGGCGCGAGGCGCGAATTCGAGGTGCTGACGGGCTACCTGAGCCCGGCGGAAGTGATGGAGGGGAAGTACGCGATAGAGCCCGCGCGCGATGCCTGAGGCACCGCGCCGCCCGCGCTCAGGTCACCAGGGCGATGCCGTGTTCGCGCAGGCTGCTCTCGTAGCGCGGGTTCGGCTGCGCATCGGAGATCACGTAGTGGAAGTCGGTCAGTTCGGCGAAATAAGCCGCGCGGACTTCGTCGAACTTGCTGTGGTCGACCAGCAGGAAGCGGTTCTGCGCGCGCTGCATCACCTTCTTCTTGGCGTCCACTTCATGGAAGTTGAAGCAGGTCACGCCGCAGCGCTCGCTCACGCCGGCCGCCGAGATGAAGGCCTTCGAGACGCGCACCGTGTCGAGGATGCCGGTCTCGGCCACCGATTCGAATACCATGTTCTTGCGGTGATAGACCCCGCCGCACAGAATCACGCTGCAATGCGGCTTCTGCTGCAGCTTGGCGAACACGTTCAGCGAATTGCAGACGGCCGTGAATTCGAGCTCGTCGGGAATGAAGTCGATCAGGAACGGCGTGGTGGAGCCGCAGTCGACGAAGATGGTGTCGCCGGTCTTGACGAACTGCGCGGCAAGCTTGCCGATGCGGCGCTTCTGCTCGGTCTGCCGATGGTTCTCGGCGCTGATCAGGTATTCGCCGATATCGCTGCGCTGCGCATCGAAATGGCGCGTCACGTAGCCGCCGATCAGGCTCAGGCCGTGCGGATTGTCGGCCAGGTCGCGGCGGATCGTCATCTCGGACACGTCGAACAGCTCGGCCACTTCCCGCAGATGAATCGCGTTCTGCCCTTGCAGCACGTTCATCAGCGTCCTGATCCGTTCGCCCTTCCTGGTTTCCATGCCTGTATCCTGCCTGCCCGTCGCGTGTGGTGCCGGGCGCGGGGGCCCGGTCGGAATGTCGTATTTGTAACAAACCGATGTGAAAACATCAACTTTCCGTGTGCCGTTTTTTCTATCGTTTCTTCCATCCATTCGGCACACGCTCCGTGGAGTTCCAAGACATGTCGCTTTCCAACGCCCAACTCGCCCAAACCATCGATCACACGCTGCTCGCGCCCGACGCCAGCGACGCGCAGATCCGCGAACTCTGCCGCCAGGCGGCCGAGCATCGCTTCTACTCGGTCTGCGTGAATTCGGCGAACGTGCCGCTGGCCGCGCGCGAGCTGGCCGGCAGCCCGGTGCTGGTCTGCTCGGTGGTCGGTTTCCCGCTCGGCGCGGGCCTGTCCGCGGCCAAGGCCTTCGAGGCCTCGTCCGCGATCGCGGCCGGTGCCGGCGAGATCGACATGGTGGTCAATCTCGGCGCGCTCAAGAGCGGCCGCCTCGACGACGTGAAGGCCGATATCGCGGCCGTGCAGCAGGCCTGCGCCGCGGTGCCGCTGAAGGTGATCCTGGAGACGGGCCTGCTCGACGAGGCGCAGAAGGTGGCCGTCTGCGAGATCTGCCGCGAGCTCGGCGTGGCCTTCGTGAAGACCTCGACCGGCTTCGGCCACGGCGGCGCGACGCTCGACGACGTCCGGCTGATGCGCCGCGTGGTGGGCCCGGAGATGGGGGTGAAGGCCTCGGGCGGCGTGCGCGATCGCGCCGCCGCGCTGGCCATGATCGAGGCCGGCGCCACGCGCCTGGGCACCAGCTCGGGGGTGGCGATCGTCAGCGGCGGGGAGAACCAGGGGAGCGGGTACTGAGAAGCGGAATGTGACAGGCGCCACCTGGAGCCCGCTGAAGCTGATGATCGACCGGCTGGTCTGCGCCGACGGCGGCAATCCCGATCCGAGCTCGACGCCCGGCAAGCAGGTCGAAGCGGCCAAGCGGCTCGAGCTGGCCGGCTGGGATTATCCGAAGCACCTGGCCGGGCACGCCTATGGCGTGATCGTGCACGGCGACGTGGCCGGCATCGAGCCCTCGCGGCGCGCGCTGAGCGACTGGCTGGCCTGGACCGGCCTGGTCGAATCGGGCGCGAAATCGCGCCTGGATCGCTACATCGGCTATTACGAGCCCTATGCCACCAGCCACGCGGCGCTCGATCGCGACGAGGCGCTGCGGCAGGAAACCGCGAACGTCGCCGAGGCGGTGGCGGTCAACGTGGCGCGGCTGCGCCAGGGTCATGCGCCGCCCGACGCCGCGTGCCAAGTAGCGCGGCGCAGGCCGATCCGCTTCATCGGCCCGCTCCGCCCATCCGCTCCGCCCATCCGCTCCGCCCATCCGTTTCGCCAATCCTTTGTAGCGAGTGCTCGTTCACCACTTCCGCGCCGCGCCGGCCGTCACGACGGGCCGCGGCGCACGCGCGGCGCGCGGCGGCACGCCGCCTGCTGCCTCGTGACAGGCAAACCCGGCCACGGCAACCGCCGTGCGCCCCAATCCAGTCACCCGGAGCCACCATGAAAGCACTTGTCTACGAAGGACCGAGGAACGTCAAGGTCAGGAACATGCCGGACGCGAGGATCGAGAAACCGACCGACGTGCTGGTGAAGATCACCACCACCAATATCTGCGGATCGGACCTGCACATGTACGAGGGCCGCACCGACATGGAAGCCGGCCGCATCCTCGGCCACGAGAACCTCGGCGTGGTGATCGAGGTCGGCCAGGGCGTGGAGCGCGTCAAGGTGGGCGACCGCGTCTGCCTGCCCTTCAACGTCGGCTGCGGCTTCTGCAAGAACTGCGAGCGCGGCCTGACCGGCTTCTGCCTGACCGCCAACCCCGGCATGGCCGGCGCGGCCTATGGCTTCGCCGGCATGGGCCCCTACAGCGGCGGCCAGGCCGAGCTGCTGCGCGTGCCCTTCGGCGACTTCAACTGCCTGCTGCTGCCGCCCGACGCCGAGGAAAAGGAGAACGACTACGTGATGCTGTCGGACATCTTCCCCACCGGCTATCACGCCACCATGCTGGCCGGCGTCGAACCCGGCGACAGCGTGGTGATCTACGGCGCCGGCCCGGTCGGCCTGATGGCGGCGATGTCGGCGCGCCTGCGCGGCGCCGCCAAGGTGATGGTGGTCGACACCCACGCCGACCGGCTCGCGCTGGCCGAGCGGCTCGATGCGATCCCGATCGACGACAGCGACGGCGGCGCGATCGATCGCGTGCTGGAGCTGACCGGCGGCGAAGGCGCCGATCGCGGCTGCGAATGCGTCGGCTACCAGTGCAGTTGCCATGGCCGCGAGGTGCCGCATGCCACGCTCAATGCGCTGGTCAAGGCGGTGCGGCCGACCGGCGGGATCGGCGTGGTGGGCGTGTTCGTGGCCGAGGATCCGGGCTCGCCGGACAAGCTGGCCCGGCAGGGCAAGCTGGCCTTCGACTTCGGCCCGTTCTGGATGAAGGGCCAGCGCATCGCCACCGGTCAGGCCAACGTCAAGGCCTACAACCGCAAGCTGCGCGACCTGATCCAGGCCGGCCGCGTGCAGCCCTCGCGGATCATCTCGCACGAGCTGCCGCTGGAGCAGGCGCCGGAAGGCTACCGGAAGTTCGATGCGCGCGAGGACGGCTGGACCAAGGTGGTGCTCAAGCCGGCTGCCTAGGCGGCGACGAGCGCGGCATCGATGGCGGCGTGCCGCGCCTCGTCGCGAAACAGGCGGCGAGCGGCTCGCCGCCGCGCTTCAACGACGCCGCACGGCCGCCACGAACAGCCCGAGCGCGACCACCAGCAGCGCGATGCAGCCGATCCGCTCGACCAGCGCCATCGCGTTCGACACGCCCGCGCCGGACGCGCCGGCGAAGATGCCGAAGCCGCGCACGCCGGCGATGACCGCCACCAGCAGACAGACCGCCGCGTAGCGCAGCATGGCCAGCGGCCGGCCCCGGCTCGATGCCGGCGCCGCCGGCTCGGTGGGGTGCTCAGGCATGGCGCGCGCCGTGCGGGCCACGATCCGCCGCCCGCCCCGACAGGGTCCGCCGGACCGCGTTGACCGGCAGCGGCGGCACGCGTTCGGGATCGCGCAGCGGTTCGGGAGGCGTCTCGGGCAGGTCGTCCTGCTCCGGCAGGTCCTCGACATCGGGATCGGGCATCGGCGGGATCTGGGTCGGGGACATGCGGAAGGTCCGGCCGGAATGGATTCGGTTCATCGTCGCTCCTGTGGGCGGTGGGTGAAGCCAGGAAGCGCGCAAGACATGTACCGCGGATAGTGCGCTGCGCGCCGGCACCGATGGCGCTCGATTGCGCCGGCAATGCAATGCCGGCCGACAGGATCGACCGCGTCGACGGCGATCCGCGCGATCGCATCGCTCGCCGGCGCGATTCCGCGCTTGGTCACCGCATCGAAGCGGACCTCGTCGCTCCGGCCTGACGCATCGAGACACTCGTCATGGCGCACCGCTGGAGCGCGCCTCGATTCGCCGCGCTCACGGTCAATTGCCGTTGGCCGGACGATTGCCGCTGCCGGCGCCCGACATGCCGCTGCCCGCGCCGCCGGGCGCCATCGGGTGCATGCCCGGGTCGGCGCGGCTGCGCATCGCCGCGCCGCTGTCCTGGCCCTGCGTGCCCGAGGCCGGGTAATGCGGATCCTCGCCGCGCGCGCCGGGCGGGGTGCGCGTCGGCGCCTGGGTGGTACTGGTCGGCGCGGGCCGCGCGGTGGTCTGTGCCTGGGCGCCGGCGGACATGCCGGCCAGCACCAGCAGCGAAGCGGCCGTGGCCGAGCGAAGCAAGGGTCGGGAGATGCGATGCATGGAAGGATCTCTTTCGGATTGAGGAAATCCAGGGCACGCAATGGGTGTTCCGGAGATGCAACAGATCGGCGACAAGCCGACGAGGCATCCCGGCTGCGCGACGATGGCCAGCGGCAGGGCCCAGATCCATCGCCGCGCGAGGAACCAGGGCGCGGTGCGGCAGGCGGTTTTGACAAGTCTTGCAGAAAGTACCGCGTCATCCGACTCGCCGACGCACCTCGATGCCCCCATCAGTCGCGCCCGCGCTCCCGCTTGCCCGGCGCGGGCGTCGAACCGGATTCGTCCGAGTGGGTGACGGTGCGGCGCTCGGGCGTCAACACCACCGAGGCGCCGCCGATAGGTTCGACCGCGAGCCGGTTGTCCACGCTCGCCACCGCGGGGCATTGCGCGGCGGCACGGCCGATCGCCTCGCGCAGCGCGTCGGTCGGCACCTTGCCTTCCAGCGTGACGTGCGCCTGGCGCACGGCGATCGAGACGCGGCCCGCGCCGGCATCCAGAACCGGGGCAATCGCCTCGCGCACGGCGCGGTCGATCCCGGCATCGTCGTCGCGGCCCTCGCGCGGCACCGCCGGATTGTGCGGATCGTCGCGCGGCGCGCCGGGCTCGTCGTCCGCGCCGGAGGCGGCCGTCATCAGGCTTGGTCCCGCCCCGCCTGCGGCGGGCCCCTCGGTAATCGGCAGCGCGCCGAGGCGGCGCCAGTCCAAGCCCGCATGATGCGCGGCGAAATGAAGTCGGAATGTCATGGTGGCCTCCACGAAACAGGGTGGTCGGGGGTGGTCGGCGATATGCGCGGCAGGCTCGCAAGCGCGGGCCCGCCGCGCGATCCACGCCGCCAACACGCAATCAATACGCAAGCATCGTGCCGCCCTTGCCCGGGCACATCGATTGCGCGAGAGCGGGATTGCAGCCGATCCTCCGGAGTTCCGATGAATGTGCCCCAGTTACGCATCCCGCCCTTGCCATTCGACCCGATGTTCGAGCGGATCCCCGACGACGAGGCCGACACCACCCGGCAACTGCTCGCCGCCCTCGAGGACATCCAGACCACCACCTCGCGCGACTACGCGCATGCGGTGCGCAGCGTGCATGCCAAGAGCCACGGCCTGCTGGAAGGCGAACTGACGGTGGACGGCGAGCTTCCGCCGGCGCTGGCGCACGGCGTGTTCGCGCGTCGCGGCAGCCATCCCGTGACGCTGCGCCTGTCGACCAACCCCGGCGACGTGCTGGACGACGCGGTATCGACGCCGCGCGGCCTGGCGCTGAAGATCGCCGAGGTCGACGGCGAGCGCCTGCCGGGCAGCGAGGCACATACCACGCAGGACTTCGTGATGGTCAACGCCCCGGCATTCGCGGCGGCGACACCGAAGGCCTTCGTGCGCAGCCTGGCGATGCTGTCGAAGACCACCGATCGCGCGCCCGGCGGCAAGAAGGCGCTGTCGGCCGTGATGCGCGGCGCCGAACGCGCGTTCGAGGCGCTCGGCGGCGAAAGCGCGACGCTGAGGAATCTCGGCGGCCATCCGGCCACGCACATCCTCGGCGAGCGCTTCTACACCTGCGCGCCCTGCCTGCACGGGCCGTATTTCGCCAAGCTCGCCGTGGTGCCGGTGTCGCCGGAACTGCTGGCCTTGCGGGACGCGCCGATCGACCTGAAAGGCCGGCCGAACGCCTTGCGCGAGGAGATCGAGGCCTTCTTCGCCGTGCACGGCGGCGAATGGGAGCTGCGCGTGCAGTTGGCCACCGACATCGAGAAGATGCCGATCGAGGACGCCTCGGTGGTCTGGCCCGAGGACCTGAGCCCGTATCTGCGCGTCGCGACGCTCCGCGTGGCGCCGCAACCGGCCTGGAGCGGAGCGCGCTCGGCGGCGATCGACGACGGCATGGTGTTCAGCCCCTGGCACGGGCTGGCCGCGCATCGTCCGCTGGGCGGCGTGATGCGCGTGCGCCGCAGCCTCTACGAAGCGTCCGCCGCGTATCGCAGCCGCTTCAACGGCTGCCCGGTACACGCTTGATACGCGCGGCGCCAGCCACGTCGCCGCCCCGGCTTCGGGCGAGGCAAGGCGCGCAGCATGGCACCGCATCGATGCGGCTCGTCATATGCGCACGACGAGGCATGGTCGTTGCGTCGACAACGAACCACGTGCCGGCGAACGCCCCGGCACCCGACTTTCATCTGCCAGGAGGAACCGATCCATGACCGATCACACCGACCAGACCACCATGCGCGACCCGCTCACCCAGTACCCGCGTCCCGACTTCGAGAAGCAGCCGCAACCGGCGCCGGGCCTGGCCCGCGAGATGCGCCCGAAGCCCGACCACGGCGAGCAGAGCTATCGCGGCTCGGGCCGCCTGAAGGGCCGCCGCGCCCTGATCACCGGCGCCGACAGCGGCATCGGCCGGGCCGTGGCGATCGCCTTCGCGCGCGAGGGCGCGGACCTCGCCCTGAACTACCTGCCCAGCGAGGAAGCCGACGCGCGCGAGGTGGTGGAGCTGGTCGAGGCGGCCGGCCACAAGGCCATCGCGCTGCCCGGCGACATCGGCGACGAGGCCTTCTGCCAGCGGCTGGTCGACGAGGCCGTGGCCAACCTCGGCGGGCTCGACATCCTCGTCAACGTGGCCGGCAAGCAGGTCTACGTCGAGAAGATCGCAGACCTGCCCACCGAGCAGCTCGAGGCCACCTTCCGCACCAACGTGTTCGCGATGTTCTGGCTCTGCAAGGCGGCCCTGCCACACCTGCCGCCGGGCGCGACCATCATCAACACCACCTCGATCCAGAGCTACCAGCCCAGCCCCGGCCTGCTCGACTACGCGTCCACCAAGGCCGCCATCACCGCCTTCACGCACGCCTTCGCCAAGCAGGTGATCGACCAGGGCGTGCGCGTCAACGCGGTGGCGCCGGGGCCGATCTGGACCCCGCTGCAGCCCAGCGGCGGCCAGCCCCAGGAAAAGGTCGAGGTGTTCGGCTCGGAAGCGCCCATCAAGCGCCCGGGGCAGCCGGCCGAACTCGCGCCCGTCTACGTGCTGCTGGCCTCGCAGGAATCGAGCTACGTGACCGGCGAGGTGTATGGCGTGACCGGCGGCAATCATCTGCCCTGAGCGGCGGCGCGGGGAGAAACGACAAGGCGGGCAATTTCCGCCGCGTTCCGGAATCGACGCGCCGGGAGCCGGCATCGCGCTTGCTCGCCATATCGATCACCGCATGAACAGGGAGGAACCATGACGCCAAGCCCGCAAACCCAGCCACGCAACGAGCCGCCGCGGCAACCGGCGCCGCGCCGCCCGGCCGTCGCGCGTGCTCCGGCGCAAGCCGCCCGGCGCGATCGCGTGCCGGACCTCGCCGAACTCGATGCGCTGCTGGCCGGCATGCCGGCCCCGCTCGACGACGCCGCGCTCGCCTCGGCGGCGCATCGCCTGGCCGCCGCCTGGCCGTCGCTGCCGCGGCCCGGCGCGGGCGACACGCTGGCGCGCTGGCGCTTCCTGGCCAGCGTCGCCGCCCACGACCTGCCGCTGGTCAAGCTCTACGAGGCCCATGCCGATGCTGAGGCGATCCTGGCCGAGCTGGATGCGCTGCCGGCCCGGAATGAGCCCGAACCCGAGCCCGGGCTGCTGGCCGTGTGGGCGGCGCGCATGCCGGGCCAGGAACTACGCGTCACGCATCGCGAGGGGGAAGGCACGGCGGTGCGCCTCGCCGGCACCAAGGCCTGGTGCTCGGGCGCGGCCTGCGTCGACACCGCCCTGCTCACCTGCCTCGACGAAGCCGGCCACGACCGCCTCGCCGTCGTGCCGATGCGGCAACCCGGCGTGACGGTCAGCACGCGCGGCTGGGAGGCGCTGGGCATGCGCGCCACGCAGAGCGTCGAGGTCGATTTCGCCGACGCGACCGCCTGGCTGGTCGGGCCGCCAGGCGGCTACCTGCGGCGCCCCGGCTTCTGGCACGGCGGCGCCGGCATCGCCGCCTGCTGGTACGGCGCGGCCGTCGCGCTGGCCACGCGCCTTCGCGAGGCGGCGGCGCGGCGCGAGGATCCGCATCTGCAGGCCCATCTCGGCGCCGCCGACGTGGCGCTGAGCGCCGCGCGCGCCCTGCTGCGCGAGGCGGCGCAAACGATCGACGCGAACCCGCGCGCCGATGCGACGGCGCTCGCGCTGCGCACGCGCGGCGCCGTCGAGCACGCCGCCGAGGCGGTGCTGCGCGCCGCGCTGCGTGGACTCGGCGCGGGCCCCCTGTGCCGCGACCGCTGGTTCGCGCGGATGGCGGCCGACCTGCCCGTGTTCATGCGCCAGAGCCATGCCGAGCGCGACCTGGCCGCGCTTGGCGCGGCGCTGGCCCAGGCGCGGGAGGACTGGCGTCTATGAGGGCGCAACGTAGCGAAGCCATCGCGGCCGTGCACGAGCGCCGCGCGCGGCAAGCCGAATTCGACGCGAAGTTCGCCGCGCAGGACGATCCCTGGCGCTATCGCAGCAGTTGGTACGAGGCGCGCAAGCGGGCCCTGCTGCTGGCCGCGTTGCCGCGCCAACGCTATCGCCGCGCCTTCGAGCCCGGCTGCGCCAACGGCGAGCTGTCGGCCGAGCTCGCGCCGCGCTGCGAGACGCTGCTGTCGGCCGATTTCGCGCCGTGCGCGGTGGCGCTCGCGCGGCGCCGGCTCGCGCCCTTCGCGCAGGCCCGCGTGGAGACGCGCGCGATGCCGGACGACTGGCCCGAGGCGCGCTTCGACCTGATCGTGATCAGCGAATTCGGCTACTACCTCGACGAGCCGGCTTGCGCGGCGCTGGCGCGCCTGGCCTGCGCCTCGCTGGAGCACGACGGCACGCTGGCGTGCTGCCACTGGCGGCATGGCGCCGAGGACATGCGCATCGGCGGCGGCGCGGTGCACGCGCGCTTCGCGCAGGCCGCGCGTCGTGCCGCGCTGGAGGTGGTGACGCATGTCGACGATGCCGATTTCCTGCTCGACGTGTGGAGCGCGGAGCCGGCCAGCCTGGCGCGGCGCGAGCAGCGCCGGGGCGATGCCGCGGATCGCTAGGGCCGCGCGCCGGCGGGCTGCCGCGACGACCGCGGCGTGCTTCGCCTCGCGGCGAACCAATGCGCGGCCGCGAGAACCCGGCAACGCGCGCCTCGAGGCGGGATCCTCTTCAAGTCGTGCAGCGCGTCGCGCCGCGCCATTCCATGCGCCAGTAGCGCTCGGGCCGCTCGAGATCGGCCAGCGGCGTCCCGCCGAACGCGCGCAACTGGCTCGCATAGGCCGCCACCGCGCGCCGCTTGATGCCGCGCGCGCGCCTCGCCTCGCGATCGGGGCACCAATCGACGCCGAGCGGCGTGATCTCCAGGCCGGCGCGCTCCAGCTCGGCCAGGCGCCGCCGCGTTTCGTCGGGCGCGGCGCGATGGATCGCCTCCTCGTAGACCAGGCAAGCGCCGACCCGACCCGCGCGCAGCAACGCGAGCCAGGCCGCCGCGACGCGCCGATGATCGGGATGGCGCAGGCCGAGCGGCAGCAGTGGCGCGGCGCCGGCATGCCGCGCCAGTTGCCCGGCCAGCGCCTCGGCCAGGGCCGGCACCTCGGGCGAGGCGCCGTATTGCGCGTCGAGGAAATCCAGGCACACGCCGCGTGCCGCGCACCAGGCCAGCGCGCGCTCGTCCTCGCGGCGCCGCTCGTCCATCGCGGCGGTGGAATCGGCGAAACCCGCCGCCCGGTCCCAGGGCTGCCGCTGCGGCACCGCGGGCGTGCCCGCGAACACGGTGCAGACCACCGCGCCGGGCCGCGCCGCCAGCAAGGCGGCGCAGCCGAACACGGCGTCGTCCAGGTGCGGCGAGACCACGAACAGCGGCGCGCGCTCGTCGCGCGTCGTGTCGGGCAGCACGGCGGCTTCGCCGCTCGCCTGGCCTCGCCGACACGCCTGGACGGGCGATGGGGCGCCACGCTGGTCGCTGGCCTCCTGGATCGGCCGCCTCATCGCAGCTGCGGCGCGGCATCGCCAGAATCGGCCACGGCCGGCGCGAGCGGCAGGCCCGACGCGACGGCCGCGCCGTCGACCCGCGCCCAGGCTTCCAGCGTGTCGCCGAAACCGCCGCGTGCTCGCGAGTCGGCCCGCGCGCTGGTGCTCACGCGCGGCGCGGCGCTCCAGGCGATGGTGGCGCCGGTCGCCGCCAGCAGGTCGACCAGCATCACGTCCTCGTCGCAGGCCAACGGCGGAAAACCGCCGGCGCGCCGATATGCCTGCGCGCTCACGCCGAGGTTCGCGCCATGCACGTGACGATGTCCGTCCACATCGCGATAGGTCCGGCGCCAATGCTCGCGCACGCAGGCGGGATGGCCGCGCCAGTCGTCCACGGCCACCGTGCCGCATACGGCGTCGGCGCCGAGCGAGAGTTGCACGGCCAGCCAGTCGGGCGCGACGCGGCTGTCCGCGTCGGTGAAGGCCAGCCAGCGCGCGCCGAGCCGCAGCAGATGCGCGGCGCCGGTGGCGCGCGCCACGCCCACCTTGCGCGCCTCCACGCCCAGCACCTCGACCGGGTACCGCGCCGCGATCCGCGCCGAGGCGTCGCTGCAACTGTCGAGCACCACCACGATGCGCACCACCTCCTCCGCCAGCGCGGGATGCCGCGCCGCCGCGACGGCGGCCGCCAGGCAGCGCGCGAGCCGCCTTGCCTCGTTGTGCGCGGGTATCACGATACCGATCATGCTTGCTCCTGGGTCCGGACCATCGATCGACACGAAATCGCAATTTCGATGCCCAGCCGCCGCCTCGCGCGGATCGCCTGCCCGAGGCGGGCCCGGGATCGTGGCAGGCGCAACTTTCTGCACGGCACGGCGGTCGATTGAAGAAATCGCGGGCGAGGCGCACGCAGCATCCTGTCGGGCCCGTCATCCCATTTCGGACCCCGCAGCAATCATTCGCGGCCATCGATCCCGCCACCGCGGGGCCCTCGGCCGCCCTTCAGGGAGGAACGCCGATGCTTCATGAAACCCTCTGGTATCTGCTGGTCGGCGGGGTGCTGATCGCGGTCGGCGTGCTGAGTTCGGCCCTGCATCGGCTGCCCTGCAGCACCGCGATGATCTATCTCGCGGTGGGCGCCGCGCTCGGGCCGGCCGGGCTCGGCATGATGGATCTCGATCTCGGGCGCGACGCGAAGCTGCTCAGGCAGATCACCGAGGTGGCCCTGCTGGTGTCGCTGTTCGCGATCGGCCTGCGCCTGCGGGTGGCCGCGCTGGACCGGCTCTGGCTGCTGCCGGTGCGGCTCGGGTTCGTCGCGATGATCGTCACGGTGCCGCTGCTGGCCGCCGTGGCCATGCCGCTGCTGGGCCTGGCCTGGGGCCCGGCGCTGTTGCTCGCGGCGATGCTCGCCCCCACCGACCCGGTGCTCGCCCACGACGTGCAGGTGCGCAACCCCGGCGACGTGGACCTGGTGCGCTTCGCGTTGTCCGGCGAGGGCGGCCTCAACGACGGCATCTCGCTGCCCTTCGTGCTGGCCGGACTCGCGCTGTGCGGCCATGCCGAGCTGATCGGCGGCGCATCGCCCGCTTCGCTGCACTACGCGCTGGAGGTGGCCTGGGGCATCGGCGGCGCGCTGGCGATCGGCGCCGCGCTCGGCTGGCTCACCCTGCGCGGCGTCACCTGGTTGCGCACGCATCATTCGCAGGCGCTCGGCCTGGAAGGCTTCTTCGCGCTCGGGCTGATCGTGGTGGCCTTCGGCCTGGCCCAGCTCGCGCACGGCTTCGGCTTCCTGTCGGCCTTCGCCGCCGGCGTCGCGATGCGCCGCGTCGAGCATCGCGCCAGCGGCCCGAGCGCACCGCGCGAGGTGATCGGCACCATCGACTCCACCGACGTGGGCGCCACCGAGCAGGACCCGCAGCGCGCCCACGCCTACATGGCCGAATCGGTGCTCGGTTTTACCATCGAACTGGAACGGATCGCCGAGGTGGTGGTGATGACGATGATCGGCAGCCTGCTGCCGGGCCTGATGACGGCCCGCGGCTGGTGGCCGATGCTCGCGGTGGCCGCGGCGCTGATGCTGCTGATCCGCCCGCTCGCGGTGGCCGTCTCGCTGGCCGGCTCGCCGACCAGCCCGACCCAGCGACGGCTGGTGGGCTGGTTCGGGATCCGCGGCATCGGTTCGTTCTACTACCTGCTGTTCGCGCTGGAATACGCGCCGGCCGCGGCGCGGCCGCTCGCGCCGGTGGTGCTGGCGATCATCGCGCTGTCGGTGGTCGCGCACGGCATCTCGGCCACGCCGCTGATGAACCGCTATCACCGCCACGCGCGATCGCAAGACTGAGGCGCGCGCGGCGCGCCGGGCCGCGCCCGCTACTGCTGCGGGTAGGGATGCAGTTCCAGCCGCTGCGCGCCGTTGCCAAGCCGCTCGTTGTAGGCCTGGGTGCGAGCCGCCAGCTTCTGGTAGGTGGCCTGGTAACCGGCCTGGTCGGGGCCGCCCGTAAACGGCCACTTGCCGCTCTTGTCGGCATACACCACGTCGAGCGTGTCGTTGTAGTAGCGCACGCAGTCGGGAATTCCCTCGTCGCGGTCGATGCGCCCGCAGGCCTGCACGAAGCGATCGGCACGTTGTGTCTCGTCGGTCGCCCGGCTGCGCTGCGCGCCCGAACTCGCCATGTAGGCCGTATAGGCCAGCACGCCCGCCACCACCACCACGGTGGCGATCGCGAAACCGCTCTTCTTTCCAAGTGTTCCCTGCATGCGCCGGCTCCTTGTCGTGAATGGACATCGCCGACGTTTCGCAACTGCCTTGCCTGCCCCGGCAGCGAAGCGCGGCGGCGGGCGAGGCAGCCCGCCCCGGGGCTGGCTTGGCGGCGGAATCCGGCAGGCGCGTCTCGACTTCCGCCGCCGGACCGTCGATGCGCCAACGCCCCGGCAGCCGTGCAGGAACCGGCGCGGTTTTGAAAAAAATGCTCGCCCGATGCGATTTTCGATCCGGCGCCGCGCCTCGCGCCTTGCCTGCCGGCGCATCGCGCCCCTGGTCTGGAACTTGCAGCCATCCTTCGACTGCCGGCCCGATCCGGCAAGCCATGATCCGCAATCGCTTGCGTCCCTCCACGACAAGACAGCCCATGCCCCACATCCTGGTGGTCGACGACGACGCGGACATCCGCGCGGCCATGGCGGCCTTCGCCGCCTCGCAGGACCTGCCCTGCGATACCGCCGACTCGCTCGGGCAAGCGCGCGAGCGGATCGCCGCGCGCTTGCCGAGCCTGGTGCTCTGCGACCTGATGCTGCCCGACGGCAGCGGCCTGTCGCTGCTCGACGAATTGCCCCGGGAGCGCTGCGAATTCGTGGTCGCCACCGGCAATGCCTCGCTCGACACCGCGATCCGCGCGATCCGCCTCGGCGCCAGCGACTACCTGGTGAAGCCGTTCAACATGGAGCGCGTGCAGCGCCTGCTCTCGCGCGTGGCGCGCCAGGAACAGCGCGCCGACAATCTCGAGGCGTTGGCCGCCGAGCTGCGCCGCTCCTCGCGCTTCGGCCGCATGCTGGGCCGCTCGCCGGCCATGCTTGGCGTCTACGATGCGATCGCGCGCGTGGCCGGCACCTCCGCCTCGGTGCTGCTGACTGGAGAATCGGGTACCGGCAAGGAGCTCGCCGCGCAGACCGTGCACGACCTGAGCCCGCGCCACGACCAGCCCTTCGTGGCGATCAACTGCGGCGCGCTGCCGGCCAACCTGATCGAGAGCGAGATGTTCGGCCACGAGCGCGGCAGCTTCACCGGCGCCGAGCGCGATCATCGCGGCTTCTTCGAGCGCGCCGACGGCGGCACCCTGTTCCTCGACGAGATCACCGAGATGCCGATCGAGCTGCAGGTGCGCCTGCTGCGCGTGCTGGAGACGCGCCGCGTGATGCGCCTGGGCGGCGCGCGCGAGGTGGAGGTGGACGTGCGTATCGTGGCGGCCACCAATCGCGATCCGCTCGCCTCGATCGACGAGGGCACGCTGCGCGCCGACCTCTATCACCGCCTCAACGTGTTCCCGATCGCGCTGCCGCCGCTGCGCGAGCGCGAGGACGACGTGGTGCTGCTGGCCGAGGACTTCCTGGCGGCGCTCAACCAGCAGGCGGGCCGCGCCTTGCGATTCTCGGAGGCGGCCAGGCGCGAGATGCGCCAGCGCAACTGGCGCGGCAATGTGCGAGAGCTGCGCAACCTGGTGCAGCGCGCGGCGATCTTCTGCGAGGGCGAGCTGATCGACACGCTGCCCCTGCCGATCATCGACGAGCTGACGCAGGCCGCGCAGGTGCCGGGCGAATCGGTCTCGGTGCCGCTGGCCGTGCCGCTCGACGAGATGGATCGCCGCCTGGTGGCGGCCACCCTGGCGCATTGCGCGGGCGTCAAGGCCCATGCCGCGGAGATGCTCGGCATCAGCCTCAAGACGCTCTATAGCCGGCTCGCCGCCGATCCGGCCGAGGGCGGCTAGGCGCCGGGCGCAGCGCCGCCAGCGGCACCCTCGCCGCGGACGCGGTTCGCGACGCGCCATCCTTCGGCGCGGCGCCCGCCACAACGGCGCCGGGCTCGCGCGCCGCCCGCCGCGAGCGAGCCCGAGATCCGCGCCAGCGCGTGGATCATGCAGCGGTGGTTGTCGTCGTAGTGGTAGGTCACGCGCGCCGCCGGCAGGCCGAGGCGTCGCGCTCGTCTCCCAGGCTCACGCGGCGCTCGGCCAGCGGCAGCGTCGCCCCACGGGCCGCGCCCGACAGCTCGCCGCGGGATCGCCTGGCCGGTTTCCTGCGTGACGGCAAGGGGCAACCAGCAAGCGGTGCCCCGCGCGAAGACGGCGAGCCATAAACCGCGCGAGCCCGCAGCCCGCCAGACCAGGGCGGTCAAGCTCGAACGCGGTGGAGCCGTGCGTGGACCGTTCCGACGGCCACGCGCGACACAAACCGCTCAGTGGCAGCTTCGGGCGCGCTGATTCTGCAGCATCGCCACTTCGACGCTATCGCGCGAGATCTCGACCAGGTGGTCGAGCGCCTCCTCCAGGCTCAGACCGGCCTTCAGGTATGGCTTGATGCCGATCGTCACCGGCAGGCGGGGTACGCCGCCATCGGTGTCGGTGACGTGGATGCGGGCAACCGACCGCTCGGGATGCAGTTCAACGAGCACGCGGGTAGTGCCGACGACGAGGCTTCGGGAGAGTGGATTCATGATGGCCGAACGCAAAATAAGGCGCACGTCCCGGGCTTTGCGGCTTCGTCCTTTTCTACCGGCGGCTCGGGGACACGCGCATATTCACGAAGATTCACGCAGCTTAATAAACGGAAGAAAACCCTGCAATAGCAGTTTTCAATTTCCAAAAATCTCGCGATTGAATCCGTCTGCGCGTGCTCGGACCTCACGCGAAGTCCGGCGCACGGGGCCGCGAGCCGGCTCGCCGACGCCGCAACTGGCGCGCGATCGAGCAGATGGTTGCATGGCCGGTGGATCGGGCGGGTCGAGAAACGAGCGCCTCTTGTCGATCAGATGGGCACGTCGGCCCCCGTCTGCGTGGCGCTCCAGCATGATCAAGCGGCGCCCGGCGACGGGCGCGACCGGGCGGCCGCGCCACCTAGCGTGCCGCCTGCGCGGCCCGCCGAACTCACCGCCTCATCCGGCGCTGACCTCGATGCGTCGCGGCTTCGCTTCCTCGCGGCGTGGAATGCTCAGCTTCAGCACGCCGTCGCGCAATTGCGCGTCGATGCGCGCCACGTCGAAATCGGGGCTCAGCGTGAAGGCGCGCCAGAAACGCGGATGACGGACCTCGCCATGCTGCAGGCGCAGCCCGCTCGGCGTTGGAATCACCGCCTCGGCCTCGATGTTCAGGCTGCCGTCCGCCACGCGCACGTCGAGCTTGTCGCGCGGCACGCCGGGCAGGTCGGCATACAGCGTGATGCCGTGGCTGTCCTCGATGATGTCGACGGCCGGCGAAATGCGCTCGGTCGGCTTCGCGCCGCCGGCCGCGTCCTCGCGCTGCGCCAGGTCGGTACGCTTCGGTTGGGTGGTCAGTTCGCTGTTCTCGGTCATGATGGGCTCCATTGTCTCTGATCGTCGTGAAAGCTCATTGAATCGACACCGAGCGCGGCCGGGATGCCTCGGCACGCCCGACGCTGATCATCAGGCAGCCGTTCACGTAGCGCGCGCCGACGCGGTCGGGATCGGCATGCTGGGGCAGTTCGATCACGCGCCGGAACGCGCCCATGAAGCGCTCGCGCGCATAGACGCGCGCACCGGCTTCACGCTCGGGCGCCTTGCGCTCGCCGCTGATGGTCAGCAGCCGCTTGTCGATCGAGACGTCGATCGTGGCCGGATCGAGGCCCGGCACGAACGCGACGATCTCGACGCTGTCGTCGGTGTCGCCGATGTTGAGGGGAGGAAAACTCTCGCTGCGCGAGGCGCGCAGGCTGGCGGGGAAACCCGCCAGGCGGCTCATCTGCCGGTGCAGGCGGTCGAACTCGCCCAGCAGGTCGGTACTGAAGAAAAGATCGCTCATGATCGGCTCCTTGAAAAATCGGGGCGTCACACGAACGAGGAATTGGACCACGCGCTCCAGTTCGCTCGTCCGTGGGGCAACCCCATCAACAAACAAATCGAAACACGCAGCGCGAATCGCGACTGCCTGAGCGATGCATAACATAGCGCAGGGAAGGAAAATTTCAAGAGCCGGTCAAGCAGAAATATTTTGTTACATAGTGGCTTTCGGCGCCCTCTTGAAGGGCCCGCGCCCCACCTCTATTTCGAGTACCGCCGGACCATGGCACGGGCCGCGCGACCGTCGCGCCAGCCATGGCCGGGCGCTGGACCCGCGACAGCTCCAGGTGGCCGACGCGGGCGGATCACACCGCTGCTGGACACGCATCATGAAACTGAGCCTCACGATCGATTCGAATCCGCTCGATATCGAGCTCGACGAAGTGGTCGCCGGCCTGCTGGGCGTTCGCCTCGGTTTGCCGCCGGCGCCCGTGGCCGCCCTGCAGGCGCCGATCACCCGACATCTGAACGACACCGCCGGCCCCTGGACGCTCGATGCCGAGCACATGCGAGCCCGCATCCTGCGCAAGGTGATACTCGACATCGCGGACCCGGCGCTGCTGCTGCGCTATCTGTCGGATTAGCGGCAGCCCGTTCGCCGCGCGGCTGGCCCCATGGGTTGACGGGCCGTGCCCCGCTTCGACAAGGCACTTGCCGGCAAGGCCCGGCGAATGCTTCGCATTGCTCATCAGATTCCAAGCCCGAACGCTCAAATCAAATACAGGAGGCTAAAGTGAGTCGTCTCGTCGTGGTATCGAACCGGACATCCGATCCGGACAGTTCGGCCCCGGGAGGCCTGGCCGTCGCGCTCAACGACAGCCTGCAGCAGCGCGGCGGCATCTGGTTCGGCTGGAGCGGCAAGCTCGCCGAGGCCGACAACGATCCCGGCCGCCAGGAGGTGCAGGTTCGCGAATACGGCAACATGGAACTCGCCACCATCGACCTCTCGCAGCGCGACTACGACGCCTACTACCTCGGCTACGCGAACAACGTGCTCTGGCCGGTATTCCACTACCGTCTCGACCTGGCCAACTTCGACGTGCAGTTCAGCGAGGGCTATCGCCGCGTGAACCGCCTGTTCGCGCGCAAGCTGATGCCGCTGCTCAAGCCCGA